>NZ_JBKEDJ010000004.1:0-274344 GCF_047975355.1 Shewanella sp.
ATGGCCTTGCTGGCCGATGGTTGGCATATGGGCACCCACGCCGCTGCCTTTATGATCACCTTATTTGCCTATTCCTATGCCCGTAAGCATGCCAATGATCCGGCCTTTGCCTTTGGCACTGGTAAGGTGAGTGTGCTTGGCGGTTACACCAGCGCCATCGCCTTAGGCTTAGTGGCCTTAGTGATGTTAATTGAGTCGGGCATGCGCTTGATTAATCCTGAGGATATTCACTTTAATGAAGCGATTTTTGTCGCTCTGATTGGCTTAAGCGTGAACGTACTGAGCGTGTTCCTGTTGAAAGATCATCATTCCCACGACCATGGACATTCACACGGCCATTCGCACAGTCACTCTCACGGCCATGAGCACGACGATGACGATGAGGATGATCATAAGGATCATCAAGATAATCATTGCTGCCATGGACACGATCATCATGCTGCTGACCATGACCATGACCATGACCATGACCATGACCATGACCATGACCATGACCATGACCATGACCATGACCATGACCATGACCATGACGATCATTCACACAGCCACGCACAGGGTCATTCCCACGCGCATTCAGGCCATGATCATAACCTGAGAGCGGCCTATTTCCACGTATTAGCCGATGCGTTAACCTCAGTGCTGGCGATTGCGGCGCTGTTATTCGGCAAATATATGGGCTTAACTTGGCTCGATCCGATTATGGGGATTGTTGGCGCGATTATTATCAGTCGCTGGTCATGGGGGCTTATCCAACAGACCAGTCCGATTTTGTTGGACGGTGGGGTAAAAGCCTCGCTACAGCGCAAAGTGCGTGAGACCATTGAGGCGGTACCGGACCACCAAGTCGCCGATTTACATATTTGGCGCGTGAGTGCCGATCACCATGCTATTATGGTATCCATTGTGTCTCACTCACCGAAAGAAGCCAGTTATTTTAATCAGTTACTGACTAAGTTCCCTGAGTTATCCCATATTACCATCGAGTTGCATACTTGCCGTCAACGTGAGTGTGTGGCTAAGGAAGCCTAATGACAGTTGCACATTCGCATGATGCTTTATCAGCCTCGGTCGCCCATTCTACAGATCAGGCCCTGAACCATGTGATTATTGAGTTTTATGAAAAATTATCATCATGGGAGCATGCAATCGTGCGCGATAAAGGCTTTAGCTTATCGCAGGTACACACGATTGAATTATTGGGTGTGCACGGCGCGATGCGGATGAAAGAACTGGCCGACAAAATCGGCGTGACGACAGGCACGCTCACAGTACAAATCGATAAAATGGTCGAATCCCAGTGGGTGGTGCGCCGTCCCCATGAGAGTGACAGACGTTCGATTCTGGTTGAGCTCACCGAGAAAGGTCAGGCGCTATTCCTCGAGCATGATGCGCTGCATTTGCAATTAACGACCGATCTCACCGCTAAGATGACTGCAGAGGAACGAAGCTTACTGCTGAGTCTGCTGACGCGGATGAATCAAGAGTTTTAATGGCAGAGTTAACTCGCCATTTAGCATTGATTAAAGCGCCCCGATGGGCGCTTTTTTTATGGCATAACATCTCGAATATTTTTGATTCATTCTCGATTAATCATACGTGATTACAATATCTTACCTTTTGTTACATTCTTGTTTGATTAAAGGTTGAACTGGAGGTCAATTAAGGTAATGTAGAGCAGAAATCAAGATGGACTCTGCTTAAAAAGGAATAAAATGAATCGTAAATTACTGCCTTGGTGCATCGCAGGGGTACTCACTATGAGTGGTCAACTCCACGCCGAAGAAGACAAATACCTTTGGCTCGAAGAGGTTGAAGGCGCAAAGCCGATGGAGTGGGTCAAGGATCAAAATGCTGCTTCTGCCGCCGAAATTAAAGCCTTTAAGGGATTCGATACCTTAGTCGCCAACAGTCTCGCTATCCTTAATGACAAAGAGCGTATTCCTTACGCTACCCATATTGGCGATAAGCTGTATAACTTCTGGAAGGACGATACCCATGTGCGGGGGATTTACCGTCGCACGACCATGGAAGAATACGCCAAGGCGGACCCAAAGTGGGAAACCGTGCTCGATGTCGATGCCTTAGGCAAAACCGAAGCGGTTAACTGGGTATTTAAGGGCATTGATTGTCAGTATCCACAGAATCAGCGCTGCTTTGTGTCCTTATCCCGTGGCGGTGCCGATGCGGTCGAAGTGCGTGAATTTGATTTAACCACCAAAGACTTTGTGCCCGCGAAAGATAAACCTTTCTTCTTAAAAGAAGCGAAATCCAGCCTAAGCTGGATTGATACCAATCAGGCGTTTGTCGGTACCGACTTTGGCGATGGCCAAAGCATGACGGACTCGGGTTATCCCCGCGTGGTGAAGTTATGGCAACGTGGTACGCCGCTCGAGCAAGCGAAAACCATTTTCAGTGGCGACAAAACCTCGGTTGCGGTGTCTGGTTGGGTGATGTTTGACGATAAAACTCCGCTAAGCCTAGTTACCGAGGCGCATACCTTTTACACCGCCACCCAATATGTTTATAAAGATGATAAACTGATTAAGCTGCCGATACCACAAGATGCCGAGATTAAAGGCTATTTCCAAGGCAAGTTGTTTATTGAGCTCAAGAGTGACTTAGCAACACCAGTGGCGACATTCAGCCAAGGCGCCGTGGTGTACGCCAATGTGGCGGATTTGATTGCCCAAAAAGCATCCTTTACTGAATTTGTGAGCCCGACTCCAACTGCATCAATCGCCCAGTTAAGTTTCAGTAAGAGCGCGATTTTTGTTAATTGGCTCGATAACGTGAAGAGCAAACTGGTTCGCTACGAGCAAGACGCAAAGGGCGCATGGCAAAGTACGTCCGTTCCCTTTGAGGCCAATGGCGCGCTAACTGTGATGGATATGGAGCGCGACAGTGATGATTTCTTTGTCAATTACACTAGCTTCCTTGAGCCATCTAGCCTGTATACCGTCAATGCTAAGGCGCTTAAGCCTCACAAAATCAAAGGTATGCCTCAGCAATTTGCGGCGGATAAATTTAAAACTGAGCAGTATTTTGCAACCTCAAAGGATGGCACCAAAGTGCCGTATTTTTGTGGTAATGGCAAAGGATCTTAAGCTCGATGGCAGCAATCCTACACTGCTCTATGGTTATGGCGGGTTTGAAGTATCACTGCGTCCAGCATATTCCGCAACCATAGGTAAAAACTGGTTAGAGCAGGGCGGCGTATATGTGTTAGCTAATATCCGTGGCGGTGGCGAGTACGGCCCTGCGTGGCATCAAGCGGCACTTAAGCAAAATCGTCATAAGGCTTATGAGGACTTTGAATCCATCGCCGAGGATTTAATCGCCCGTAAAATTACCTCGAGCAAGCATTTAGGCATTCAAGGTGGCAGTAATGGTGGTTTGCTGATGGGCGCCGCCTTTACCCGTCGTCCAGATCTCTACAATGCCGTAGTCTGCCAAGTGCCGTTACTCGACATGCACCGCTTCAATAAGTTACTCGCCGGCGCAAGTTGGATGGGGGAATACGGCAATCCTGATATTCCAGAAGAGTGGGCTTATATTAAAACCTATTCGCCGTACCATAATCTGCACAAAGATGCACATTATCCTAAGGTGTTTTTCACCACTTCAACCCGTGATGATAGGGTGCACCCAGGGCACGCCCGTAAGATGGTGGCTAAGATGAAGGAGATGGGCATTGATGTGCTTTACTATGAAAATATCGAAGGTGGACACGCAGGCGCAGCAGATAATAATCAAGCTGCGGAACTAAATTCGATGGCGTTTGCCTACTTATTACAGCAGTTAAAATAATCGTGATGTGTGACAGCAAAATTTTAACAATTTGCGATTAATACCGAGCAAGTCCCTATAGGTTGGGGAGCAAAAAACGGTCGAATTCATTGAGATTCGGCCGTTTTTTTAATCCGTATACTAACTTGTTAATAATATTAATCATTTTATTGAGTAGGCCTAGGTCAGTTGCTAAGATGACATTCGTTTTTAGGCATAAGATTACCTTAAGAAAACTAAGTTAGCTTCGGCCCATTATTTATTTGAGAGACCATTACCAGTGTTGACGAGATTTAAAACTCTAACTGTGAATCGCTTCACCTTTATCATCGCATTATTTTACGTTTGCGTTTTTAATATCCCGCTCTTCGAGGTCATCAAAAAAGGTATTGAAAAACAACCCGATGTGGATCCGATCTTTATCGCGACCATGCCTTTATTTTTAACCTTAGCGCTGAGTTTTGTGTTTTCGCTGTTTACGGTGAAATACCTAGTTAAACCCTTTTTTATCATTCTCACGCTGTTGTCATCGAGCGTGTTCTTTGCTGCGCTCAAATACAATGTCGTGTTCGACTACGGCATGATTGAAAATACCTTTCAAACTAACAGCGCCGAAGCGCTGATGTACGTGAACTTTGCTTCCATACTCAATATGCTGCTCACGGGGATTTTGCCCGCCTATTTGATTTACAAAGTCGATATCCAATACAAGCCATTTTTCAAGGAGTTGTTGCATAAAGTCTTGTTTATGCTGGCGATGTTAGCTGGCCTTGGAATTATCGCCTTCTTCTATTTCCAAGATTACGCTTCCTTTGGTCGCAATAACGACGAGATAAAGCGCTATATAGTGCCGACCTATTTTATAGGTGCCGCGTCTAAGTACATTAATGTGCATTATTTGCAAACGCCGATGGAATATCAGCAACTGGGCTTGGATGCAAAAAATGTCACGACCAATGCCAACGGTAAACCGAATCTGTTAGTCCTGGTGGTGGGCGAAACTGCCCGTTCGATGAACTATCAATACTATGGTTACGATAAACCGACTAATGCCCACACTCAGGGCCAAGGCTTGATTGCCTTTAAAGATACCCATTCCTGCGGTACGGCAACGGCAGTATCACTGCCTTGTATGTTCTCGCGCATGGGCCGTGAGGATTACGACTCACGTCGCGCCTATGCCCAAGACACGGCCATCGATGTTTTGAATCATGGCGGGATTAAAGTGCAGTGGTTCGATAATGACTCTGGCTGTAAAGGGGTGTGCGATCAGGTCGAAAACATCACTATCGACCTCAATAGCGATCCCGAATTATGCTCAGGTCAATATTGTTTTGACCAAGTGCTGCTCAATAAACTCGACGAAGCCTTAGCCAAAGCGGAGCAGAAAGATACTGTGATTGCCTTGCATATCATTGGCAGCCATGGGCCAACTTATTTCCTGCGGTATCCGCCTGAGCACCGTAAATTTACGCCGGATTGCCCACGCAGTGACATTCAAAACTGCAGCCCCGAAGAGCTGATGAACACCTATGACAACTCGATCTTGTATTCCGATTACATTATCAGTGAAGTGATTAATAAACTTAAACAGCAACAAACCAAGTTTGATACCGCCATGTTTTATGTCTCGGATCACGGTGAATCTCTCGGTGAAAAAGGCATGTATCTCCATGGTGCGCCGTACAGCATCGCGCCGATTGAGCAAACCAGTATTCCCATGCTAGCCTGGGTATCGGATGATTTTAGCCAAGACAACCACTTAAATATGGCGTGTCTAGCCAAAGAGGCTGAGAAGGGCGGATTCTCCCACGACAATCTGTTCGACAGTTTGCTCGGATTAATGAATGTGCGGACCCAAGTGTATCTGCCTAAGTTGGATATTTTTGCCCGTTGCCGTGGCTAAGTTCAGCGCGCTTGCGAATAAACAAAGGTGGATGGCAACATCCTCCTTTGTTTTATGCGCGCCATCATAATAATTATTTTGCCTAGTATCCAAAATTGAGTAGTTGAGTTAACTTAAGTAATACAAAAATATAACAACTATTGGGTGCGCAATTTATGTCATCTTTTGCAGCAAATAAAGAACTCGATTCTGCGGCGCAAATTTTGCGTTTAGCTGTACCACAAATGTCCGCGCTCGATATCCCGGTTACCCCCGAAAACTACACGGTTTGGTATGAGTATTTTGCCCAGTCGAACCTCGACTTAAATCGCGCCATCGATGGTTTTCTGGCGAATAATGTGGTGTTTACCAAGGAAGTGAACACCAGTCTGTACAAGAACTTTATCCAAGAAAAATCCCCAGAAGTGATTGAAAACGTTCAAATCGAAACCCAAATATTAATCAACTCGCTGATCAGTAAAATTACCCAGTTAAATCAAGGAACAGAAGCATTTTCGAGCACCTTGGCTGACTTTGGTCTACAGCTACAGACCAAGCACGATGTAGGCACGCTGAATCAATTGGTGGATGGGGTCATCGATGAAATGCAAAGTCTATTACTCAATAACCAAAATATGGAGCAAAGCTTAACGGCCATGGGCCAAGAGGTGCAGAACTTAAAAGCCGAAATGGAAAACTTAAGTTTGGCGGCAATGACGGATCAATTAACCTCACTGCATAACCGCCGCGCCTATGAGATCGCCATTCAAGATCATATCCACCGCGCCGAGGAGCAGCAAACACGTTGCAGCCTATTACTGATTGATATTGACCGATTTAAACTGTTTAACGACACCTATGGCCACCAAGTGGGCGACAAGGTTTTAGCCTATGTGGCGCTTGCACTCAAACAATGTGTACGGGGTGATGACTTTGTCGCCCGTTATGGCGGCGAGGAGTTTGTGGTGCTGCTGCCAAATACCCATTTCCATGATGCACTTCAAGTGGCTGAGACCTTAAGGGAGCGGATCTCCGAGCGGCGCTTGGCCATAGGTAAAGATAAAAAACTCTCATTGGGCGCCATTACTGTGTCTATTGGCTTAGCCTCGTTGCAAAAGGGTGATGATGCGGAAACCTTATTTAGCCGAGCAGATAAAGCACTTTATGAAGCGAAATCCGATGGTCGTAACTGTGTACGCGGTTAACTATGTCGGTAAAGTTTTTAGGCAGTTTATGTCAGCATAGTTTTACCATTCGCCCAAGCGGATAACTGCTAATACAGAATTGTTTCTTGCCCAGCACACAGATGAATCATGCAGTTTTTGCCGATTACATTTGTGCCCTTAGTGTTTCCACTAAAAGGCGTGCATAAAAAACTAAAGTCATAAGATGAGCTGTAAGTTGGGGTTAAGGGGCGTCACCTAAGCTCTATATGCATGATAAATTGAAAAACGCCGCATCTTTTCAGAGCGGCGTTTTTTGATTGTGCTCAACGAGACGAAGATTGCTTCGAACTATTGACTCGCATTGGTGTTGGGCGCTTTAAGATCCATATGCATTTTGATCAAATGCTCCTCCATATCGAAGGTCACCTTAAAGCCTAGGCTTTTCGCAAGGCTTGCCATATTACGGTTTTCAAACATAGTAAACCCAGTCAGCACTTGGGTGTCATTGGCTTGATAGTACTTAATCAGTTTCTCGAGCAACAGTTTACCTAGCCCAATACCTTGATGATCGCCCCGTACTGCCATGGCAAATTCGGCCTCGGTATTGTCGGGATCGATTGAAGCCCGCACTGCTCCTAAAGTGATGTCATCACCATCCGGTCCCTTGGCGGTGGCGATAAAGGCCATTTCGCGGGCATAGTCGATTTGGGTCAGTACCGCCATTTCCTCGTGGGTCATCTTAGATCGCACGCCAAAGTAGCGTTTGTACCTATCTTCGTCGGAGAGGGAATTATCAAAAGCTAAATGCTTGGGTTCATCCTCGGGCAATATGGGGCGCAGCATCACCTTAAGGCCATTTTTAAGTTCGGCAAATTCCTCTAACTCTTTGGGATAGGGCATGATGGCAAGGCGCGAGGTATTATCTGCATTGGCATCATGCAGGCGAATATTCACATCGAGCAGGGTAATATTTTCCCCCGCCGCCAGCACAGGGTTAAGATCTAACGATGCTATCTCTGGGCAGTCGATAATGATGTGGGAAATTTGCGTCAACATCACGCATAGGGCGTTCATATCCAGCCCGAGCGGCAAATGCCTATCTTTCAATTTATGGGTCTTTAAAGCTTGGATCACCATATAGCGAGCCAGCGCCATATTCAGTGGTGGCAAGGCTACCGCTGCATCCTGAGTGGGATCCCATTCAGAGCCGCCTTCACCTAAACAGATGGCTGGGCCAAATACGGGATCGCTGATAACGGCCACCCGAATTTCCTGTGCGCCCGCGGTTAAGGCCATCTTCTGTACTATCATGCCTTCAATAATCGCGTCGGGATTGGCCTGATGAACCCTCTGGGTTATCGCATTGGCGGCATGGCGAATATCCTCTGCCGAGGTGAGGTTAAGCATCACGCCGTGCACATCGGATTTATGCAAAATATTCGGCGATTGCACTTTGAGCGCGAGGGGATAACCCGCCTCATTGGCAATGGCGACGGCCTCATCGGCATCTTTGACAAACCAAGTGTCGATCGTGTTGAGGCCATAGGCGCGCAAAATCGGGCTGGCTTCGTGGGTTTCGAGTACCGCTTTTCCCTTGGCCTGCGCCGCTTGCAGCAGCTTTCGTGCCGTTTGGCTGTCGGTGGGAATATTGTCGGGGATAGACTGCGGCACTTCCTGCAGCAGTTTTTGGTTGCGGCGATATTCGACCATATGCATAAAGGCGCCGACCGCTCCTTCGGGGGTGCGATAGGTGGATATACCTCCCTTGGTAAAGCGTTTGCGGGCTTGATAGGCCGAGTCTTCACCGCTCCAGTTGGTAAGAATATTCAAGCGATTTTTCTTCGGATGGGCGTGGATCACCTTAATTAAGGCATCGGCAATCTCGACACTTTCGCCAAGGGCTGAGGGAGAATGCAGCACCAAAATGGCGTCTAATTCCTCACAATCCATTAAGATATTGAGTGCGCTGGCGTAACGGCTGGCGTTGGCATCGCCGATAATATCGACGGGGTTTTGTTTCGACCAGGTATTGGGCAGTACGGCATCGAGCTTGGCGATAGTGTCTTGGGATAATTCCGCGAGTTTGCCGCCGCGTAGGATCAGTTCATCGACGGCTAATACCGCAGGACCACCGCCATTACTGATGATCCCCAATCGTTCGCCCTGCAAAGGATTGGAGTGGGCGAGGCTTTCCACCGCGGCAAAGAGTTCAATCAAATCATTCACCCGCAGCATACCCGCGCGTCTAAAGGCGGCTTCGTATACGGCATCGTTGCCGCCAATCCCACCAGTATGCAGCTTGGCGGCGCGCACACCTTCGGCGCTGCGGCCGGATTTAATCACTAATATGGGCTTATTGCGGGAGGCGGCGCGGGCTGCGGAGAGGAAATGGCGCTTCTCATTGACCGAATCGATATACAACATGATGGCGCTGGTACGGCTATCGCGGCCGAGGAAATCGAGTAATTCATCGAAGTTAATATCGGTCGCATCTCCAAGGGAGATAAAGGATGAAAAACCAATGCCTTTGTTGTTCGCCCAATCCAGCACTGTGGTGCAAATCGCGGCCGACTGCGACACAAAAGCGATTTTTCCGGGCAGGGCGCTGGCATGGGCCAAGCTGGCATTGAGCCCTAACGGCGGTAACAAGATGCCTAGACTATTGGGGCCAAGGACACGCATACCATAGCGTTTAGCATGCTGCATGGCTAAATCGAGTAGGCTGACACCTTCATCATTTACTTCCTGCGCCATGCCGGATGCCATGATAATCGCCACTTTACAGCCGAATTGGGCCAGGGTTTCGACGATGGAAGGCACACGACTTGCGCGGGTACAGATGACCGCCAGATCGGGTTTTATCGGCAAGGCCTCAATATTGGGATAGGCAAGCACCCCCATCACGGCGCGGTATTTTGGTGTCACGGGCATGATGGGGCCAGAAAATCCGCTCGAGAGCAAGTTTTTCATCAGCACATTACCGGCGCGTTTCTCACTATTGGAGGCGCCAATAATGGCTACGGATGTGGGTTTAAATAAGGAGTGTAATGTACGTTGACTCATAAAAGATCCCATCCCAGTCGAAGACATCGCCAGTGTAACCCAGCCTGTGAAGGCTGCACAGCTAAGTTTATGTATCCACAAGACAAGTCAATGAGTTAATCAGTCATTCGCCTGACTACAGGGCAAATGACAGTATGCTGTATCTTTTTTGCGCATGCCGTGCTGATTTTAGTGAAAAAAGTCGATTAGATGTTTGAAAACCCCTGAATATGAAACTACTTTTTAATCACATATCAATAATTGCGAAGTCTCTATGACATACAAGGATGGCATTGTTGCAGTGTTTGCTGCAGTAATAGGATATTTCATCGGCAGCTTAGCCAGTTTTATGCTGAGTACCATAGTTGCTGTGACAATCATGCTTGCTTGGCAGTTTTATAGACAACCCTCAGCATCTCAACCCGCCTCTCATGCCTATGCCACTTCAGGTGCCCGCGCTGATTGGCAAGATCAGCTTAATCTCTACCAAGAAGTGTCAGTCTCATTAAAAACCTGTGAGCAGAGTATCGATGATGTGCTGTCGGTGCAGTCGGATGCGGTCAATCTATTGGGCGGCGCCTTCGATGGCTTAGGTAAGCTAATGCATGAGCAAAGCGAATTTATTTCTGCTCTGGTGCATAGCACCGATGATGAAGAGATTTTCCATTCTGAGCAGATGAAATTATTTGCTAACAATACCTCGACAACACTGGAGCGATTCATTCAATCAACCATTGAAATGTCAGCATCGAATATCGATCTCCTCGAGAAAGTGAATGTGATTTATGAAGCAATGCCCCAGGCGATGAAGGCGCTAAAGGATATTGACCAAATCTCTTCGCAAACCAATTTACTGGCGCTGAATGCGGCGATTGAGGCTGCGCGAGCAGGGGATGCGGGCAGGGGCTTTGCCGTGGTTGCCGATGAGGTTCGGGCATTATCAAACCGCAGTGCGGGTTTTAGCGAAAGCATTCAAAAACAATTACATACTATTCAAGTGCAAATTGAACAATTAACCCACCAAGTGAGTAAAGTTGCTGCTCAGGATATGTCTTATATTATCGAAGCGAAAAAAGATCTCGATACGGCGCTGAAACAAATCATTGTAAAAGCAGAAAAAGACGCTGTAGTCATTGACCGCATTGACGCATCCGCCCATGAATTAGAGAGCGCCATAGCCGACACAATTCGTGGCTTACAATTTAGCGACATCACCTCTCAAAGTTTGATTTACACCAATCAGAGCCTGAAACATTTGCGAGAATCCTTAAATCGAGTCATGGCAATGTCGCCCGAAGAATTTGGTGAGCAATGCGATGGTCTAGTTTCCCAGATCAGTGGTCGGCGAACTAACACCCATAATCCAGTATCCGCAAGTCAAATCAGTTGTGGTGAGATTGAGCTTTTCTAAACAGGGAAGATTGTGATGGCTAATATTTTTTATATCTCTTTGCCAGAACGTTTTGATTTTTATCATCATAAAAAATTCACCAACGACTATCAAAAGGCCTTTCTCGAAGCGGACGTTAAGCACTTAGTGCTGGATTTTAGCCGAGTGCTTTACATTGATAGTTCGGCGCTTGGGATGATGGTGCTGCTACATCGTAAGGCGCTCGAGCGCCAGATCACTACAGCCATTCGTGGATTACATGGGCAAGCCGAAGAAATTATTACGATTGCCAATATGGGACGTCTGTATCTTGTTGAACGGGATGTGTAAGTGCCTAAAAGCCAACGTTATATTCTGGTCATTGATGATGACTTAGTCACAAACCAAATTATTACGGCGTTTATTCACAGTAAAGGTTGGGGTGTGATTACTTGCTGTAATCTAGAAGAGGCAAATGATGAAATTAACCAGCAAAATATCGAACTTATTTTATTAGATTATTATCTTCCCGATGGTACCGCACTCACTTTATTAGAAAAATTGCGATATCGAGAATCACCCGTACCTGTAATTGTGATCAGTGCAGATAATGAATATCAAAAAATATTATCCTGCTTTCGATTAGGCGCCTTAGATTTTATTATTAAGCCGATTAATTTAGAACTATTCTGGCATAAAGTTGAAGGACTATTAGCACATTTTTCCTTAGAGAAACAAGTTAAGCAACAACGTTCAATATTGGAAAAAATGTTGTATCAAAAGGCCCGCGAAGAACAAATGGCAAGACATTTATTTGAGCATCTTGTCAATATTGGGAATGTCAGTTTTGATTTCGTCAAATCCTTTACTCAAGCGAGTGCTAATTTCAGCGGTGATATTATTCTCAATACTGTTGGGCCCAACGGTAATTTCTTTTTAATTATTGCGGACTCAACAGGTCATGGATTAAGCGCGGCAATGCCGGTTTTGCGGGTGGCTAATACCTTCAGAGCTATGGTGGCTAAAGGTTTTAATCTTGTGAGTTTGATTTATGAACTCAATGCCAATGTCTATGAAGATAGCCCTGGCGATCGTTTTGTTGCTGCTGTCGTATTAGAGATAGATTTCTTTAAAAATCAAATCAATCTTTGGAATGGCGGTATGCCTGACGCACTACTTTACCAAGATGAGTTTGAGGGTGATGCGGGTTGCGCTGAATATCATCATATACAGAGATATCGTTCTAAAAACATGGCATTAGGTATTTTATCTCCCAGTGCATTTGTGGCCAATATTGCTACCTTTTCGATTCCTCGTACGGGTAGGATCTGCTTACTAAGTGATGGTTTGATTGAACAACAGTGCAAGAGTAAAGGTGGCGGATTTTTTGGCATGGATAGCGTGATTTCCCTGCTGAGTTTTTATGGGCGTGATTTAACTGAACACCTAAAAACCAAACTAAAAACAATTTTTGAACACGAGATTACCGATGATATTGCCGTATGTGTACTCGATTTTGAGTTATTACATAATTGGTATCGAGAACGAGAACATAAATCGAGTCAAGTTTGCATGAAGGGGGAGTTTACATGGGCCATTAAAATGATAGGTGCCATGTTATTAAATGCTGATTATTTAAATTCCCTGAATCAGTTTTTGAATATTTTTGGGTTTTCTACTACGTTTAGTCAGAGAGTATTTACTGTTGTTTCTGAGTTAGTTACTAACGCAGTTGACCATGGTGTGCTCAAGTTAGACTCTCGTCTTAAAAATGATCCTGAAGGTTTCGAGTTATATCACAGTATACGTGAAAGCAGCATCGAAAAGCTTAAGGCCGAAGATTGGGTCAAACTAGAGTTGGAATGGCATGCACAACCCAGTGAGCTTCGGATTACCGTATCCGATAGCGGAGAGGGATATGTACCTAAAGAACAGGAGGCAATAGCAGATTGGTTTCAAATTTCGGGTCGTGGGCTTTTATTGGTTAAATCCCTCTCTAAGAGCTATGAGTTAGTGGCTCCAGGAAATAAAACTAAAGTCATAATGGAATTGTAAATGAGTAAAAAAATATTAATTGTTGATGACTCGGCTGCGATCAGGCAGATGGTTGAGGCGACGTTAAAGTCGGCAAATTACCAAGTCGTGCTGGCGAAGGATGGTCGTGAGGCACTCGATTTATGTGGTGGACAACGATTCGATTTTATTTTGACGGATCAAAATATGCCCCGTATGGACGGTTTGACGCTCATTAAATCCCTCAGGGCTATGTCGGCCTTTATGCGCACGCCCATAGTCATGCTGACCACCGAAGCTGGTGAAGATATGAAGGCCCAAGGTCGAGCCGCAGGCGCAACGGGATGGATGGTCAAGCCCTTTGACCCGCAGAAGCTATTAGCCATCACAGCCAAAGTGTTGGGCTAACCTAGGTCGGGGTGTGCTATGTCCATTAATATGGCAGAGTTCCATCAGGTTTTTTTTGAAGAAAGCCACGAACATCTTGAAAATATGGAGCAATTGCTCCTTGCATTAGATTTAGACGCCCCCGATCCCGAAGAATTAAATACCATTTTCCGTGCTGCCCATTCGATAAAAGGCGGCAGTGGCATCTTTGGTTTTACCGCACTGACCAGTGTGACCCACGTGATGGAGAATTTGCTCGATAAAACCCGAAAGGGCACGTTTGAGCTTTCCTCTTCTGTCATTGATCTCTTGCTTCGTACCGTCGATACCCTTTCACATATTTTAAACCTCTATCGGGAAGAGGAACCCATAGATTGGCAACAGGTGGAATTTGCCAAAAACCAGCTGGTGGCGGCCTTAAATGGCGAACCCTTTTCTACTCAAACCGCCAATGCGGCAAATGGGGGAAGTGCTGCTAATGCCAATAATCAGAGCGAAGATAAACCCATACAAGCAGCGGTTACGCCAAGCATAGCCACTCAATCAGTAGACGATAGCTTCGGTTTTTTTGAGGATGAAGTGGAGCTTGGGTTAGTCGATGAAACGGAACATTTCGGCTTTTTTGACGAGGCCTATACCGCAAAGGAAATCCGCGCCGAGGATATTCCCGTATCTACTGCAACTGAGCTGAGTTCGACACCGCAAGAACTGACGGCTGCTGATCTGGCTGCCAATCAAGTTGCTGCAGTTAGCGACGATGCGCTAGATGATGAATTAAGCTACGGCTTTTTTGAATCATTAACGCCCGAAACATTCGCCACTGAAATTGATGCCTTAACTTCAACATCGGTAAAAGAGAAGTCCATCACCAATCAGGCGCTAGCACCACGAGCTGATCTAGACACTTCAAAGCCACAATCGACTCGAGCCAAAAAGCCAGCACAAGAAGTCAGTAAACAGCCCGCCAAATCGGCAGCTAAAGCCGAGGCAATGCCGCCGCAATCTTCTACTTCAACCATAGGCGCAGCATCTGGCAGTAGTAGTCAACCCGCAGCGAAAAAAGCCAGTGCTGCCAGCCAAGATGCCACTTTGAGGGTTGAAACCTCCAAGATAGATACTCTAGTTAATCTTGCGGGTGAATTGGTGATCACCCAATCCATGCTCACCCTTATCGGTAATGAACTGGGCGGCGAATTAGGGGAACGGCTAAAAACTGCGCTCAATGAGTTAGAGCGTAATACTCGTGAAATGCAGGAAGCGGTCATGTCGGTGCGCATGTTACCAGTTTCCTTTGTGTTTAACCGTTTCCATCGTCTGGTGCGGGATTTGTCGGATCAGCTTGGCAAAAATGTCAGTCTGGTGATTGAGGGCGGTAACACTGAAATTGATAAGGGGATGATCGAAAAGCTGGTCGATCCGCTCACCCACCTTGTTCGTAACAGTCTTGACCATGGTATTGAAAAACCAGAAAAAAGACTTGCAGCAGGCAAAAGTGAAGCCGGTGTGTTGTCCCTTAAAGCCAGTCAACGTGGCGGCAGCATTGTGATTGCAGTCCACGATGACGGCGGCGGTTTAAACCGCGAACGCATTCTGCAAAAGGCCCGAGAAAATGGCATGGCGCTGCCCGAGAACATGACAGACAAGCAGGTATGGCAATTGGTCTTTGCCGCCGGATTCTCAACGGCGGCTGAGGTCACCGATGTGTCGGGGCGCGGCGTAGGCATGGATGTAGTGCGCAAGAATATTGAGGCCTTAGGTGGTCGCATTGATATTGATTCCGTTGCGGGTCAGGGCGCAACCTTCGAAATCCAGCTTCCCCTTACCTTAGCCATTGTCGATGGCATGAGTGTCAGCGTAGGCAATCAAATTTATATCTTACCTTTAGTACACATTATCGAATCGATACAACCGCAAACTGAGCAGCTTAAATTTTTGGCCAAAGAGCGGTTACTCAGAGTGCGGGAAGAATATTTACCCCTGCTAAACCTCTATCAATTAATGGAAATCGAACCCCAAGCGAAGACGCCTGAAGACGGCATAGTGGTCTTGCTCGAAAGTAATAATAAACGCTTTGGCCTGTGTGTCGATGGCCTTGTCGGGCAGCAACAAGTGGTGATCAAGAGCCTTGAGAAACACTATCGGCGGATCCCCGGCGTATCGGGGGCGACCATCATGGGCGATGGCAGCGTAGCCTTGATCCTCGATGTTGAATCACTTGCACTGCATATCAAAAATTAACTAAGGATGTCGCAATGGATAACCGCACGAACACGGTGAGTAAGCAGGAGTACAGCGTCCATGATGAGGTCGAGTTTTTAAGCTTTGTGCTGGGTGAAGAGCATTATGCGCTCGACATTATGTCGGTGAAGGAGATCCGTGGGTATGAACCCGTCACCAAAATCGCCAATGCGCCGAGTTTTATCAAAGGCGTACTGAATCTTAGGGGCGATATCGTACCTATTGTCGATTTAAGGATGAAGTTTGCCGTTGGCAGTGCGACCTACAACGAGTTCACTATCGTCATTATGTTGAATGTGTTTGACCGTATTGTGGGGATTGTCGTCGATGCGGTGTCGGATGTGATTAAACTCGCCGCCGAAGAAATTCTACCTGCGCCTGAATTTGGTGTGGCCTTCGATAGCCGTTACCTCAAGGGGCTGGCAACGGTAGAAGACAAGATGATCATTTTGGTAAATATACAGGCTCTGATCAGCAGTGATGAGCTGGGTCTAATTGATGCAAATAGTCTGTCTGATCAGGAGTAATCATAATGGGTATTTTCAATGTGTTTGGAAATGAAGAGGCGCGCCAGCAAAAGGAAGAAGAGCTGCAACGCTATTTCCAATTATTAGATAACAGCGGCAACAGCTTTATGATCGCCGACAGCAACCGCAATATTATCTACGCCAATAAAGCGGTATTGAATATGTTATCCGAGGCCGAGGCGGATATTCGTAAAGAGCTACCGCAATTCTCTGTGGCGAAGGTGGTGGGCAGTAATATCGATATTTTCCATAAAAATCCGGCCCATCAACGCAATATGCTCGAGCGCCTTACTCAATCCCATACGGCGCAAATCACCATAGGGAAGCGGACTTTTAAGTTGATTCTGACGCCCATTATCACCCGCGAGAATAAACACTTAGGCACGGGGGTTGAATGGATTGATAGAACTGAGAGCATAGAATCTGAGCGGGCGACGCAGCGCATTTTAGAAGCGCTGAATAATACCAGCACCAATGTGATGATCGCCGATGCCAACCGCACCATCATCTATATGAACCGCTCGGTGGAATCTATGCTGCGCCAATCTGAGAGTGAGATCAGACAAGCGCTGCCGCATTTCTCCGTGGATAAAATTCTTGGCAGCTCTATGGATATTTTCCATAAAAATCCTGCCCATCAAGCCAGTTTGTTAGACAAGCTCGACCGTAAATATGAATCGCAGATTAAAGTAGCGAGTTGTCATTTCCGCTTAACCGCCAGCCCGATTATTTCTAAAACTGGTGAGCGGTTAGGCTCTGTCGTCGAATGGCTCGACCGCACGGTCGAGGTGCAAATCGAGCAGGAAATCTCGCGCATCGTGAATGCGGCTGCGGCGGGGGATTTCTCCCAACGGGCTGAGACGCAAGGTAAGCAGGGCTTCTTCTTGATGCTGGCCAATAGCCTCAATGCCTTAATTGAAACTTCGGATCGCGGTCTACAGGATGTGGCGCGGGTATTGATGGCGCTCGCCGAAGGTGACTTAACCACACGCATCTACAACGACTATGAAGGCACCTTTAATGATTTGAAAAACTATTCAAATCAAACCGCGGAAAAGCTCTCTTACATGATAAGAGACATCCAAAAAGCCGCCGATACTATCAATACCGCCTCTTCCGAAATCGCCCAGGGCAATGCCGATTTATCGAGCCGCACCGAGGAGCAAGCATCGAGTCTTGAACAAACCTCGGCGAGTATGGAAGAGTTAACGGGTACTGTGAAGTTAAATGCCGACAACGCCAGTCAGGCCAATGCACTTGCCTCTAAGGCCGCCGATGTTGCCGTCGATGGGGGCGAACTGATCCAGCAAGTGGTACAAACCATGGCATCGATTAACGAATCGGCACGTAAGATCGCCGATATTATCGGCGTTATTGATGGCATTGCCTTCCAAACCAATATCTTAGCGCTTAATGCCGCAGTCGAAGCGGCAAGAGCCGGCGAGCAAGGCCGTGGATTTGCGGTGGTGGCCTCTGAGGTGAGAAGCTTAGCCCAACGTTCGGCCAACGCGGCCAAAGATATTAAAGCTTTGATCTCCGACTCTGTGACCAAAATCGAGAGTGGCAACAGCTTAGTCGGCAAATCCGGCGACACCATGAAAGAAATCGTTATCGCCATTAAACGGGTGAACGACATTATGGCTGAAATCGCGTCGGCCTCGAATGAGCAGGCTATCGGTATTGATGAGATCAGCAAAGCCGTGGTGCAAATGGATGAAATGACGCAGCAAAACGCGGCCTTAGTGGAAGAAGCCGCCGCTGCAGCCGAAAGCATGCAGTCACAGGCGCAGCAATTAGCCGACAGCGTGGCGAACTTTACTGTCGATGAAGATACCAGCATTACGCCAAAACCTGTGGCGAACACCAAAAAGTTAGCGGTAAAACCGCCATCGACAGTGGCTCGCATGCCCGTTAAACCTAAGGCGACGATGCCTAAGGTCAATAAAGCCGATCAAGATGAATGGGAAGACTTTTGATTGAGCGAACGTCAACCTCTAGGGAAAGAGTTTGTTTTTACAGCGGCACACTTTAATACGGTGAAAACCCAGCTGTACCAATTTGCCGGGATTAAGTTAGCCGACAGTAAAGACGCCATGGTGTACAGCCGTTTAGTCCGGCGAATAAGGGCGCTTAAGTTAGCGGGATTTACTGCCTATTTTGAGTATTTACAGGCAAACGAGAGTGAGCATCAGGAGTTTATTAATGCGCTAACCACTAACCAAACGGCGTTCTTTCGAGAGCCGCACCACTTTGAGATCTTACGGCAACATTTGCAGGCTCATCCGCACACCAAAAGGATCTGGTGCGCGGCAAGCAGTACGGGTGAAGAACCTTACTCAATTGCTATGGTAGTCGCGGAGCATTTTGGTCGGTTCAATACCCCCATCGAGATCATTGCTTCGGATATCGACAGTGGCGTATTGAAAAAGGCGCAAGCGGGGATTTACCCAATAGAGCGTATCGAGGCGGTGAGCACCGAGCGTAAGAAGGCGTTCTTTCAGCGTGGTCGTGGAGCACAACAAGGCAATGTGCGCGTGGTGCCTGAACTTAAGCAAATGCTGCATTTTACGCGGCTTAACTTAGTCGACGAGTTTTGGTCAATCAAGACGCCTATCGATGTGATTTTTTGTCGAAACGTTATGATTTACTTCGATAAAACCACGCAAGAAAGCATTCTGAAACATATGATGCTTTCCCTTGCCGATGATGGACTCTACATCGCAGGCCATTCGGAGAACTTTAATATGTTCCCCCAGATCATTAAGCCAGTGGGCCAGACAACCTACAAGGCGGTAAAGGGAGCTTGAGTGCCAAAACCGAATATTGAATACCCTGTTATCGAGCCGAATCGCTATTTTGACCATCATTTTGGTTGTGACGCGGTAAAAATTCTGCCGGGAGAATTTTTCGCCACCCGCGACCAAACCATGATAGTCACAGTATTAGGCTCATGCATTTCAGTATGCCTCTATGATCCTGACTTAAGAATTGGGGGAATGAACCATTTTTTATTACCGAGTGATAACGGCAACAGTTCGGGAATTTTAACGGATTCAGCCCGTTATGGCGTTTATGCGATGGAGCTATTGATCAACGAGCTGCTGAAACTCGGTGCGCGTCGCCGCGCATTGGTCGCCAAAGTGTTTGGTGGTGGAAACATGCTCAATGGGATCACCGCCCACAATATCGGCGAGCGTAATGCGGAGTTTGTGCTTGAATATTTGCAAATGGAGCAAATTCCGATCTTGGCCGCAGACTTACTCGATTATTATCCTCGAAAAGTGTATTTCTTTCCCGCGACAGGATTAGTAAAAGTTAGAAAAATCAAAACTATGCATAATAGCACCATTATGGACAGGGAAAGTGAATATCGCCTAAGGATCAGGAATTTGCCCCGCGGCGGAGATGTGGAACTTTTTGGTGACTAAGCGATGACGATAAAAGTACTAGTGGTAGATGATTCGGCATTGGTCCGTAACTTATTGGGCAAGATGATCGAGGCCGATACTGAGCTTAGCCTCGTTGGCATGGCCGCCGACGCTTATATGGCAAAGGATATGGTCAATCAGCATCGCCCCGATGTGATCACCTTAGATATTGAGATGCCCAAGGTGGATGGGCTGACCTTTTTAGACCGATTAATGAAGGCCAGACCCACGGCGGTGGTGATGATTTCTTCGTTAACCGAGGAGGGCGCCGATGCGACCTTTAATGCGCTCGCCCTTGGGGCGGTGGATTTTATTCCTAAGCCGAAATTAGATTCGCCCCAGGATTTTAATGAATATCAAGATTTGATTTTGGAGAAAATTAAATCGGCGGCCCATGCAAAGTTAAAAACCAATAGAGTTCAGCCTCCCGTCGCTGTTCAATCTCACCATAAACCCGTCTTGAGTAATCGGGTGATCAATACTCAGTTGGTGGCCATTGGTGCTTCTACTGGCGGCACCGAAGCGATTTTGTATCTGTTACAGCAGTTTCCTGCTGTGATGCCACCGATTGTGATCACTCAACATATGCCACCGGGTTTCACCCGTACCTTTGCCGAACGGCTGAATAAACTCACGCGTTTGAATGTAAAGCAAGCCGAAGACGGTGAGCGTTTGCTGCCCTGTTATGTGTATATCGCACCGGGGGATCAGCACTTAGAAATCATTAAAATCGGCGGCAGTTTTAAGAGCCGATTGACTCATGGCGACAAGGTGAGTGGCCATAGGCCCTCGGTGGATGTGCTATTTAACTCGGTTGCCGAATGTGCTGGGGCGAATACTACTGCAGCGATCCTTACCGGCATGGGTAAAGATGGCGCCGATGGTATGGCGTTAATCGATGAACTGGGCGGCAAAACCTTTGCCCAGGGAGAGCAGAGCTGTGTAGTATTTGGTATGCCAAGGGAGGCGATTAAACGCGGGGTTATCCATCATGTGGTTGAGCTGCCGCAACTGGCGGATAAGATGCTTAATTATCTAGCCTCGCTTAAACGAGAATAGATTGTTCACTTACCCTGCATATGCGCATTAAGCTGATTAATGGTAACGCACAGACTTATGTCCATGAGTTATTTAGCTGAAATCACCGTATTGCTAACACTAACTTGTCGACACGACAGGGCCTATCTTAAGCTGGTGATTAAGCGGTTGCGTCCTGTGCGTTTCGCCTCATATAGATTTTTATCCGCCAGCAATAAACAATCTTGAAACTCGCCGCATTCGGCCGAGAAGGCCAAACCACCGCTCAAGGTGACTTTAAATTCGGCGCCTTCTTCGACAAACACGATATGGCTAAAGCTCTCTCGAATGGCATTAAGCTTAGCAATGGCTAATGGCGCAGGCATATCGGGTAAGACCAACATAAACTCCTCGCCGCCGTAACGTCCCATATAATCTACGGGGCGCAGGGATTGCTGTAACAGGTGGGCAAAGGCTAGCAGGACTTTGTCGCCGCCAGAATGCCCATAGGTATCATTCACTTGCTTAAAGTGATCTAAATCCAGCATGGCAATGCACACAGAGGAGTTGATACGTTTGGCTAGGTTAAAACAGCGCCGAGCGGCGACTAGGATCTGAGTGTGATTGAGTAGCCCAGTTAAACTATCACGACTGGCGGAGCTTCGAATATCATGACCTCGTTGGGCACGAGAAATCACTTGCGTCACAAACAAACTCGGTGCGGTTTGCTTAGAGATTAAATCGTCGGATCCCGCCTGAATGATGCTGACTTTGTTTTGCATAGTGTCGTCGGAGCTGAGCACGAGAATGGGACTCGAGCTGTATTTATCTAATTGGCGGATCATTTTCGCCAGCTCTAAGCCATTCACGTCGGGCATATACAAATCGAAAATAAACAAGTCAGGCTCAAATTGCTCGAGTGTCGGCAGTACTTGTTCGGGTTTAGTCATCCCTTTTACCATCAAACCATGGCTACGTAGCAGGCTAGAAAAGTAATCCACCATGGATTGTTGATCGTCCACCAGCAGAATTTTAAGCGGCTGTTTTTCTGACATTTTTAGCCACTGGTGAATTTTACGCACCAGCAGCGTGGTTTCGGCGGGTTTGACAAAATACTCGCTGACATTGGCGCGGATCGCGAGTAGTCGCATATCGAAGTCTCCGCGCGACGATAGGACAAACACGCGGGTGTTGTTTTTTTCAAATTCGGTTGCGGCGGTAAATAAAGCGGCCTCGGTGTAATCTGGCAAAATAAGATCTAATAGGATCAAATCAAATGGCGTAGTGTTTTGTATGCCGAGGAAATCGGTGAAATTTAAAAAGTGCTGCACATTAAAACCAAACTCATGCAACTGTTTAGTGATCATTACTCCAACATTGTTGTCATCTTCTACTATCGCAATACGATACTCATGCCGTGCTTTGGTGGGCTTATAGGGACTCAGCTGCATTTGCGCTTCAACCACGGGCGCAGCGGGTTCGCTACGCAGGTTATTTTGCAGCAATTGGTGGAAGAGGGTATCTAAACCTTTGATTACGGGCAGTTCCGGCGCAGGAGCATCCAGTAGATTTTTTAGCTGTAACTCGAGTCTATCGACAATCTCTTTTGTTTCGGTTAAGCCAAAGGTTTCACAGGAGCCCTTTAAATTATGCACCTCGCGGTAAACGGCCGACAGCATATGGCCTTGCCAGTTTTTCCGTAGTGAGATCCATAACGTAATGATTTGTTTCTTTTTATCCGGTAAAGCATGCAAGTACTGACGTTTTAATTGTTCTAAGGATTCTTCAAGACTCATAAACCATCACCATGATAAGAATTTACAGAATAAATTGGTGCACAGCTGGCGCGTATGCAATACCCCATAAGGTTTAATTCACCCAATTCATTGAGTTGTGCTTTGTGGGTTCTTTAAGAGTGTAAACCAAGGCAGAGAAAATGCGGGCAAAAATACCAGTCTTACTTGATTGTGATTAGAAATCTATTTCGCAGATGGGTTAACTATTTATCTATCGAGTTCGTTATAGCAATTTATGACGGTTGAAAATAATAAATTAGATCAAGTAACGTATAACCGTTGCAATGATAGCAAACAATAACAGGAGTTATTTCAAGGTGAAGGGATGCGTAAAGAATATCTGGCACAACGCCAAGTTCTGCATGTTGCTGGCTGTAATGGTCAGTGTCGTTGGTGTTGGCCTTTATCCTTTTTCGCTAAAGGCATTAGAGAAACAAGACTCTGAAGCCATCTGTATTCTTATCCAAAGTGAGATGCAAGATTGGCATCCAACCACGCCGCGTTATCAAGAGCTTAAGGCAAGATTCGATGAGCGTTGCCAGCAACCCGTCGCCAACGGTGTTAAATCCACGGTAAAGCGGCCTGCAACGCCAACTACGGTTCGCCAAGACACGCCTAAGCAGAAACCCAATATAATACCTGCCGTGGTAACACCTAAATCGACGCTCGCTCCCAGCACGATTTCGCCCATCTCTTCAGTACTCGAGTCGCTGTCGATTCTGTTGGTGATTCCGATTTTTATACTTGTGTTTGCGATAGTCACCTTGCTATTTCGTCCGTCACTCAGACGATACCGAGCAGAATGGTTAGGCCAACAGGGTGAAAAGCGGGTCGCTAAGCTACTGAAACAAGGTCTCAAAGATGAGGACTACCGGCTTTATCGCAATTTAATTTTACCTATGGATGAGATAACTGAAGGTACGCCTGCTTTGACAGAGGTGGATTTAGTTTTACTGACCCATTTTGGCGTGTTCGTCCTTGAAGTTAAAAATTACTCCGGCTGGATATTTGGGGGAGAGAAGCAAGCCCAGTGGATGCAGAAAATTTTTACTAAACAAACCCGTTTTAAAAATCCTCTCCATCAAAACTATAAACATTGTTTAGCGGTTGCCCACTGCTTAGGGTTAGTCGAGGGACTCCATTCGGTTGTCGTTTTTAGCGATGAGGCGAGCTTTAAAACGCCGTTGCCTAAAAATGTGGTGAATGAGTCGGGACTTTTGAGCTTTATCGCTCAATATAAAGGGCAAATGAGTGAAACCTCTCACAACACAAATCTGGCATTTACTTGCGCCGCAGAACGGCTGGATATTGCCCAGCAGCAATCAGACTCTGATGCTAAATCATTGCACTTAATGCAGTTTAAGCATCGCCGCGTCGAGCCAACCATTTCAAGCTGAGGGGACAATTAATATTCTCGCGCAGGTGATAACGAATGGGATTCTTGCGCTATCTTTAAGAACATCATTGGTCCATAAGCAATTGGAAGGATAAGGATATGTCGAATAACACAGGTACAGTGAAGTTACATAGAGTGCTGCGTGCGCCCTCGGCGTTAGTCTACAAAGCATTTACCGATAAAGCGGCGTTAGAGCGTTGGTTACCGCCTTACGGCTTTGTGGGGACGATTCATGAGTTTGAATTGGCCGTTGGAGCTGGGTATTCCATGAGTTTTACCCAATTTGCGACTGGATACAGTCACTCCTTTAAGGTGGTTTATACTGAGCTTATCCCCAACAAACTGATTAGACATACTGACCAGTTTGATGATGAGAATCTGCCCGGTGTGATGCTGGTGACTATCGAATTAACCGAGGTTTGCTGCGGTACCAATTTGCAGATCATTCAGGAGGGTATTCCAGCCGTTATCCCTGAGGAGATGTGTTACTTAGGCTGGCAGGAATCATTACAACAATTAGCGGCTTTGGTTGAAGCGAAAACCGAGTAACGCAGTCAGTTATTACGTATATGAAAGGGTGATACAAAAGGGTGGTATAAAAAAGACGCTAAGCTCGAGTCGAGTGAAGCGTCTTTTCTTTGGGTCTTTTGGAGTCCTTTAGCAAAAGGACGTTCATCGAAAGCTCTTTTACAAATGCCGATGGCGATTAGGCACTGGCAAGGTTTGCCAGATACTCATCAAAGGTCCCTTGGAAGTTCACCAATTTTCTATCACGAATATCAATAATGCGGGTCGCTAACGAGGACACAAATTCGCGGTCGTGACTGACAAAAATCAATGTGCCTTCAAAATCTTTGAGGGCATTATTTAAGGATTCAATCGCTTCCATATCCATATGGTTGGTCGGTTCGTCCATAATGATAACGTTAATGTCTTGCATCATTAACTTGCCGAAAATTAAACGGTTTTTCTCACCACCCGAGCAGTTTCTGGCTTTCTTATTGGCATCATCTTCGGTAAACAACAGACGACCTAACATGGCGCGCACCATCAAATCGTTGTGTTTTGGCTGACGCCATTGGTCCATCCATTCAATAATAGTCAAATCATTATCGAAGTCGCTGGTACTGTCCTGCGGGCAGTAACCGATAGAGGCGTTTTCGGACCACTTAATCACGCCTTGATTATGAATTAACTCATTGACTAAACAGCGTAATAAAGTGGTTTTACCTACGCCGTTCTCGCCGATAATCGCAAGCTTTGCTCCGGCTTCGAGGATTAAATCGCCGCCTTCGAATAACAATTCACCATCAAAACCATGGCCGAGATTTTCTAGCACTAAGGCTTGACGGTGCATCTTCTTACCCGGTGCAAAGCGAATCGATGGCGCGATACGGCTGGAGGATTTGACCTCATCCAGTTTAATTTTGTCCATGCGTTTGGCGCGGGAGCTGGCGAGTTTTGCCTTAGAGGCGTTAGCCCCAAAGCGGTTAACGAAGTCCTGTAGCTCTTCAATCTCGGCGCTCTTTTTGGCGTTGCTCGACAGCAGTTGTTCGCGTTGCAAGGCCGATTGCTCGAGGAAGTATTCGTAGTTGCCAGGGTAAATCCGCAACTCACCGTAATCGATATCCGCCATATGAGTACAGACAGCATTTAAGAAGTGTCTGTCGTGGGAAATGATGATCATGGTGCATTTACGCTTATTCAGCTCAGTCTCAAGCCAACTGATGGTGTGAATATCCAAGTTGTTGGTTGGCTCGTCGAGCAGCAGAATATCGGGGTTAGCAAACAGGGCTTGGGCTAACAATACCCGCAGCTTCCAACCGGGCGCGACCTGTGACATTGGACCATAGTGAAAAGACTCTTCAATACCCGCCTCAATCAAAATCTCACCGGCGCGGCTCTCGGCGCTATAGCCGTCCATCTCGGCAAATTCACTCTCGAGATCGCCTACACGCATGCCGTCTTCTTCGGTCATATCGGGCTTGGCATAAATCGCGTCACGTTCCTGCTTGATTTTCCACAGTTGAGTGTCACCCATTATCACCGCATCGATAACAGTGTATTGCTCGAAGGCGAATTGATCTTGGCTTAGGGTGCCGACCTTTAAGCCCGGCGTGATAGACACGTTGCCCGAGGTGGGGGCGAGGGTGCCACTTAAGATTTTCATAAATGTGGACTTGCCGCAGCCGTTAGCGCCAATCAAACCATAACGGTTGCCGTTGCCAAATTTTGCCGAGATATTTTCAAATAATGGCTCTGGGCCGAATTGCATGGTGATATTAGCGGTAGAAATCAAAGCGATGTCCTAGGAAAAAGTCGTTAATAACGGCTTAAAAAGCTGACAACCGCAAACAGTATTGCAATCTCGAGCTAGTTATTGGCCAAATGATTTGGGCGCGGAGTATAGCGATTTCAGGCTCAAGATGCGAGTTACAAACAGGGGTTTTAAAGCAAAAACGAACCGAGCCACTCGGGCTCGGTTATAGCTAACCTAATAAAATCAATGGTATTTCGTTTAAAGCAAAGCTCAGTTACGCGATAATCCCTCGACAATACTGCTCCAAGGTAGCCATTTAAAAGATTGATTATTATCGGGTAAATGGTTGTGCCCATCCTGTACGACTAGCATGCCTTGTTGCCAAGCACCTTTGCCTACGCTTAAGTGGGTCACGGCTAGGCCATCGGTTTCACTACTCGCATCAATACTGGTTTCGCGGCCATTTTCCATGCCGTTAAGGTTCACTCCAATGCGAAACTTGCCTAATTGGGCATAGGGCGGCTCAGCTTGATACAGCAAGTAGCTGTTATCGCCTTGGCTGGAGACCACCAGCAGATCCTGTTTTTTACCGTGAAGAGTCGCGCCTTGATAGAGTGAAATCCCTTCCACATCGGGGACTAAATCACCCTCGGCTTTAATAATCAGTTCGCCTTGCGTTCCCCCATTGGCCTTGGCATTAAAACGCCAAATGCCTTTGTCCTCTTCACCGATAAACAGCGCGTGCTGAGCCTCATCGACCACACAGCCTTCAACTTGGCTTGGGGTATGAATATCGCGTACCAGCTTAATACTTGGCCCATTTGCCTGCCAATCGACGCGGTATTGGGCGATGCGGCCGGACTTTTCATTGGCGAACACATACAGGGTATCGGCATCTTGGTACAGGCACATTCCATAAATATCCACCATATTAGTGGCTTGATTAGGATACTCGCTTAACTTGCCTTGAGCGTCGATTTCATAGAAGGCGAGACTGTCGTTATCCCTTAAGGTGGCGACCGCGATATCGCGCTTTTTACCGCCCAGTAACACTTGCTGACGCAGATCGACGTTATTGATGCGCCCCGATGGCAGGGCTTGAACCTGCTCACCGCGCATATTAAAACTCAATAGCCCCCAACGTTTGTTGGTGCCAAGCACTAGGCTTTTTTCTGGTTCAGTTGGATGCGCCCAAATCGCCGGATCGTCCATGGTATCGCCGGGTCTATCGGATGGGGCGCTTTCAACCCAAGTAGGGATTTCGACTATCTCCTTTTGAGCATCTATTGCGTTAGGTTCACTGCTGGTTGCGGATAATGATGCCTCGGTAAACCAATATTGATCGGTTTTATCATCATAAAGCGAGAGCTGAAGGGCAGTGTGATTGTCGTTACTGTTGTTAATATTGCCGCCGCTGCGATAACCGCTCAGCCCTTGCACTTTACCAAGATGGTAGTTTGCAATCGGCTGTTGATCTAAGGTCAGGGCGCCTTTTTTATCGCTTAACAATAACTTGCCATCGATGACTTGCATGCCAGCGATATCATTATTGAGCGCAGCGAGAATCAACTTAGCGCTATTGTCGGCAAAGGGGCTGGCATCAAATTGCCAGACACCGGCTTCGGGCTCACTGACTAATAGTTTGTCGCCATCGATGGCGCAGCTAGTACTGTTGACGGGAATTGCCTGATTGCGCAATTTTTTCGGCTTAAAGTGTCCGGCATCGCCTAACAGCCATTGCTCGCTATAACCGTCTTCGCTGCCAAACCAAGCGTAGATATTGCCATCCTGCGGCCTTGACTGAATACAGATCCAATTGATTTCAAATGACGCCATCGGCAGCAGCGGCAATACATTGGTCGCGACTTTGCCCTCAATCTGTTTGATCATGATAGGGCGAATACGATCGGCGCGGCGATCCAGAGTTAAGGCATAGGGATCGCTAAAAGCTAACAGCTCAAACTCGCCTTTGACTAAGGTATTAGCGGCGGGCAGCGAGGTTTTATCTGCGCTTGGCATGCTTTGTAGCATCAAACCTTGCTTTTCACTCACCCAAAGCCAATCGGCGGCAGGTTTTGTACTGTCATGCTTATTAAAGTCACGCAGACTAAACAGCAAGGCTTGGGCTTGGCTGCCCTTGTGGGCCGGAACTGTGATGGGGTGAGCGAAGATGCTCAAGGGCGCGCTGATAAGGCCTGCGAAGGTCACAGCTATGGCACTAATTTTGGTAAATGGTGTTGTCATATCTTTGTTCTTTTTCAAAGTGATTAATAGTTGGTGTACTGCACGCCTAACTGGAAAGTGCGGCCATAGGCTTCATATTGGGCGTTATAGCTGCTGTCACCCGTGTAGCTATAGTAGGGCTCGTCGGTCAGATTCACCCCTTTGAAATACAAGGTTAAATTACTGGTTAAATGGGCCTTGGCGACAAAGTCCCACTGCAAGTGATTGTCTTCATAGAGGTCGAAGCGTTCATCACTTAGCTCAGTGACTTCCTGTAAGTATTCGGATTTATAAGCCGCCGATAACCAGACACTGGCGTAGCTGTTTTCATAGCCAAGCGTTAGGTTAGCTGTGAGATCCGATTGGCTTGGCATGGGAATATCGCGGCTCAGTAATTGGCCATCCTCCAACCAACTGATCTTGGCGCTGGAATCCGTGTAAGTGAGGTTAGAGTTGAGCACCAGCGCATCAAAGGGCTCGGGCAAAAAGTTAAACTCTTGCACATAGCTGAGCTCCACGCCGTAGATGTCGGTGCTGTCGCCATTGACAAAGGTCACGGCGCTATGGGCATCCACATAATCGCCACGGCCAGCTAAATCCGCCTGATAGATAAAGTTGTCGATATCTTTGTAAAACAACCCCGCCGAAATTAAGCCGATATTGCCGAAGTAGTGCTCGAGGCTTAAGTCAAAGTTCATCGATTCGAGCGACTTAAGCTGTGGATTTCCGAAGGTTAAATCGATATCACCATCATCCTCTTCGAGCAAATATCCCGGCGCTAATTGGCCAAACGTCGGACGAACTAAGGTATTTGTCCAAGCGGCGCGCAGCACAGTATTGTCGCTATGGCGGTAAGTGAGATGCAGTGCGGGCAACCAATGATCCTCATCGCGGGAGTGGTTTATGTCGATAAATTCGCCTTTGGTACCATCATAACCGTAGCCGCTGGAATCCCATTGATTTTGCTCGAAACGCAGCCCTGTTAAGATTCGCAGTTTATCGATATCGATATGGCCCATCAGGTAGGCGGCGTTGATATCTTCGCTGATATCAAAATCGTTAATGGTGGACTCGATATCATCGCGATTGCTGTCGGCATCGAGGCTGTATATAAGCTGCCACAGTGGCGTAGCATCGATCCCGCTGCCAAAGCGGCCGAGGTCGTAGTCAAGCTCATTGCCTGCATATTGACTCAATAACAAATCGTCATCGCTCACGCCTTGGTCGCCTAAGTCGCTGTAGATCCAGATATCTTCGCGATTGGATTTATCACGGCGGCTCAGCTTGACCCCGGTTTTTATCTCAACACTGTAATCCGCGAGGGTTAGCTGGCGGGTGAGATCCAGTTGACCACTGTTGATGGTGTCTTCGGCCTTGGAGGCGGCGATTTCAATCTCATCTAGCTCAAAGTTAGTGTTTTGAAAGTAATCTTCGGGGGCGATAATCTGTGGCCGCTGAGTATTGCTAAAGCCCGTGTTATCAATCTTGGCGACAAAGTCGGCGCCAGCGATATCCCGCGGTTTTTCGGCGCTGGCGGTGCTGTGGCTCGCCTGATAGTCGAAGGTCCAACGATCGAAGCGGGTTTTACCTCCGAGAACAAAGGAGGTGATGTTCTGGTTCTCGATGCGTGATTTTAGTGAGCGGGTGGTTTTGCCTTGGCTGAGGGCATTGGCTTGCTGCGGCGATTTCCACTTAGTTTTGGCGCTGTTACGGGTTTCGGTATCATCAAACTCACTGTAAAGGGTGCGCAGATACAGATCGGTATCATCACTTGGGCGATAATCGAAGTTCGCGCCTATGCCTAAACGTTCCCGATTGATTTCATAATCCCGTGCATCGATGGATTCAAGCGCCGCATCCTCAAAGCCGTTATCTCCGAATTCCCATTTACCGCCGGTTTCGACGTTGTCTGAGCCAAAGTCACGGTTATACCAACTGGCACCTATGGCTACCCCTAGTTTGTCGGCAAAGATATCGCTGTAGCTGGCGGCGAGTTTGGGATTGGTATTGTCGGTTAAGGTATCTTGGCTCGCCTCGGCGTTGAGGTTGAGATAAGTATCATCGCGATCGAAGGCCGACAGACTTTTAACCTCAATCGCGCCGCCCAGTGCATCGGCATCCATATCCGGTGTTAAGGTTTTGCTCACTTCCACCGATTGCAAGAGATCCGATGGCACCACATCGAGGGCAACCGCACGGCGATCGCTTTCGGGTGAGGGCAAGCGCGTGCCGTTCATCGATACTGAGTTATAGTCCGGCGCCATACCGCGCACGCGCACAAAGCGACCTTCGCCCTGATCCCGCTCAATAGACAGCCCTGGCACCCGCTGCAGCGATTCACTGATATTGCTGTCGGGGAAATTCCCCAGCACATCGGCGCTGACCACGCTCAGCACATTATCGGCGCCGCGTTGGCGGTTCATGGATTTACTTAATGCGCCTTGTTGGCCGACCACACGGATATGCTCCACATCTTGGCTATTTAAGTTGATGTCTTGCAGTGTGGTTTGTTTATCACGGATGCTGATCCTATGTTCGGTCGGCATCGCACCTAGGTAGTTGACCACTAAGGTGTAATCGCCATCCTGCACGCCGACAAAAAAGAAACGCCCATCACGGCCTGCCTGCTGGCTCAGGTTGAGCTCTTTTAACGTGACGGTTGCGCCAGCAAGGGGCTGCTGACTGACATTATCGCGAATTTGCCCTTCAAGTTTGCCAACAGCAAGGGCGCTGTTGCTAAAGCCTGCGACCATCATGGCTAAGCTTATCGCCGACAGACGCGCTGCCAATCGGGTTTTAAGAATGGCGTGTGGCTTTCGCGGCGCCTGGGAGCCTTGTTGTAACTCTTGTTGTAATGGCGGGGTACGAGATTGCATCTTGAGTTCCGTTTAAGTTGAGTTTATTACAAGCCTTGGGTGAAGGCCTATTTGTGATGGCGGCCAAGTTAGGGGAGCAAAATGTCAGATTTGTGACGGGATAATTGAGGTGCCGTGTTTGACGGTTATTAACGGACGAAAATGGCGTTTTTCGGCCGTGAGTGAGCCAAAATGACGCTGGAAAATCATCGCAAAAAATAGGCATGGATTAGTCAAAATCGCTCAAAAATGATGCAGGAATGAAGAGTGTGATTGGCAATAATGGCTTTATTTATAAAGCGTTATATCGCTGTCGGTCGTAAAACAATGAGATGCGGCAAAGGTTTAGTAAAGCCCGCGCAGGCATAGAGTTCAGCATCAATCAGCTCAATATGGTTTTTTATCCGTACCACTCAAAAGTGCCTGAGCTAATTTGCCGCTGTGGTCGGCACGAATATTATATGGTTAAGATTTTTATTGTATTAAATTCAATACATTAAGTTTTATTTGTTTATGTTTATTAGTTGGGCGTCAATAAATGGCGTCACGGCGTTGTCATAAAAGCCCGCTAACTTGCCATCCCATAAAGCATTAACGTTGTATTTGCCCGTTTGGGCTTCACAGAACAAGGTGTGTATTTTGGGAACTCCTGCAAAATCATTACGACTCGCCAGCGTCTATGGATCAAGTCTGCTTATCATCTTTATCGTGCCGCTGTTTCTTTGGCAAAGCACCATGGCAAAAACCGTGGCGGCGGTGGATTGGTTTGATGTCATCACCGAGGGCGCCTTATTTATACTCGGTATGTGTTGGTTGATGGTGATAGTGTCTGTTCGCCCTTCTGGCCGAGTGACAAATCTGTTGATCGCGGGCCTCTCATGTTACTGCTTGGGCTGCTATTTAGATTTGTTAGATGAGATTTTTATCGTTAAAACCATCCCAGTGTATAACTGGTTTGAAAAGATGCCGACGCCAGTCGGGCTATTGGTGCTGACCTGCGGATTATGGTTATGGCGGGACGAGCAAACCGTCGTCAATCGCCAGTTGCAAACTCGAGAGCAATTTCACCGCGAACACCAGTTAACCGATGGCTTAACCTTGCTCAATGATGCTAAAGCCTTTGAACATCACTTAATTAAACAATTGTCTAAAAATCAATCATTTGGGCTAATTATGCTTGATATCGACAATTTTCATCAATACAACCAAAATCAAGGGGTGGAAGAGGGTGATAGGCTCTTGTCGCAGTTGGCATTGTGGTTAAGCTCAACCCTTAGGAATCAGGATTTAGTCTGCCGCTACGCAGGCGATCGCTTTATCATTCTTTTGCGCGGTGCGATTCCGCCCTTAGTGAGTGTCATGGCGGAGCAGATACAGCAAGGTATTAGCGCGTTCGGTTGTAGCGCCTCCGTGGTCTGGGCGCTACCATCACCTAAAGTACTGCCATTGCAAACGCATAAAACGCCTGCCAAGGAAGAGGCCGCTACGCTGCTGCAATTGTTGAATCAAAAAATGTCACAGCAAAAAGAGAGTCGAAGTTCGGTAGCTACACCGGCTCAAGCGAGTAACATGCAAAATCTGTCGACCTTGGGTGAGCTTAACTGATGCGTGCGCTCGCCACTTGGCAGGATAAATGTATCGATAGTCAATTGCTGGTGGCGAGCATCGTTGGGCTTTTTAAGCAGCGTGGGCTCGATAGCGATAAGCTGTTACGGGGCACAGGGATTTTTACCGCAGACATTCGTAAACCCGATCACCTTATTAGTCCAAAGCAGTTATCTCGGCTGCTGGACAATGCCTTACCCCTGTGGCCAAGTGGCGATTTAAGTTTCTTATTGGGTCAGCTGTGGCTGCCATCCCAAAGTGGCGCGCTCACGGCGGGAATATTTTGCGCACGGGATCTGAAATCGCTCGGGCATTTTTGGCACAAATATCATTGGCTCACACAACCTTGGTTGCAAACTTGGCGCTGGCAAGGGGAGCAGGAATGGCACTTTCTACTCAGCCTCGACTTAGGCATGCAGCGGCACAAACAGTTTTTCATCGAATTAAGCCTGTCGTCCCTCACGGCATGCTGCAAACAGTTACTTGGCCAAGCGTGGCGCGGCAGTATCAGTTTTCCTTACTCCGCACCAGCGAACTTAGCCCATTACTATAAGTATTTCGGCACTGAGTTAAGCTTTAATGCGCCCCTTTGCCGGATTTCGATGGCAAAATCCCTGTTGTGCCAACCTCTGATGTTTGCAAGCCACTCCGAGACCCATGCGATCGATTTTGCTGGCTCCAAATATACCGAGCAGCCGAATAAGCCCGCAGCGTTGCAACCTTGGGAGCCCGCTAATGCGAGAACATTTGATCGCCATTTTAACGAGCCGTTTGCGAGTACTGTGTTAAGGCCGCAACTGACGATGGCCAAGAATGCCCGTCAAGCCCTGCTCGCGCATGGGTTTCGCCATGGATTAGCGGCAGGGATCCGCCTTAAATTGATGCACAATACATTGAGCCTGCCGGAAATGGCGCAATTGTTAGAGATAAGTCCTGCCACGTTAAAACGGCGTCTTGGGGAGATGGGGCTGAGTTACGGACAATTAGTCGATGAATCCCGTTTGATTAAAGCGCTGTATTTTCTCGCCGAGCCAGAGCAGGATGCAAATAGCATTGCGCATTCCTTATCCTTCAGTGATGCCAGTAATTTTAGGCGTTCTTTCAAACGCTGGACCGGACAATTACCCGCCTATTTCCGCTTTTGGCTCGCCTAAGCGAGCAAGATAAGTATTTACGACTTAAAACAGTAAAGTTTTTACCCTGTTTTTGAATGAAGATTCATTGTTTTGCATAACTGCTAGCAAAATACCCGGGATTATATTTTATTTATGCAAATTTAAGCGTGATTAGTCATTTGAGTTCTCGGCGGCGATTGGGGGCTGATTGGGGAATAAGCCATAGCAATCGAGGCGGGATTTGTGTCATGATCCGCCACCTTGTGTTGCAAAATGCATGGCTACTGATGTTGTCAGAGGCATTGTAATAAGCATTAATAAGTCATTCGACAGGTTAAAAACGGAGGTTAAAGATGAAGAGGGCGGTGCCTTTTATCCAATTATCGCTGTAAACATTCATAGCAATAATTGGATTTTAAAATGACAAAAGTTAATCAATATAAGCAAGACCGCAAATGGGATTATACCTTTGCGTACTCACTCCTATTACTCATTCCCTTCGATTTACTCGCCTCCCTTGGCATGGATCTGTATCTGCCTGCCATTAATGATATTCGCCAGAGTTTTAGTGTTAGCCAAGAACAAATGCAGCTGACCTTAACCCTCTATATGGCGATTTTAGGCTTAGGCCAGTTGTTATTTGGACCACTATCCGACGCAATCGGGCGCAGGCGAGTGGTGATTGCCGGAGCCTTAGTTTACGCAGGTTCCAGTTTGGCGATGGCATTGACCGACAGCTTCAGTGTGTTTCTGCTCCTTAGGATAATACAGGCTTTGAGCGCCTCTGCCGTGCTGGTGGCGGCATTTGCGACTGTGCGAGATGTGTTTGCCGATAGGGAAGAAGGCGTCGTTATCTATGCCATTATGGGCTCAGTGCTCGCGGCCGTGCCTGCGGTAGCGCCTTTTATTGGCTCGCTTATCGATGGACTTTGGCACTGGCGGGGGATCTTCTACACCTTAGCGATATTTGCTGCGCTAGTAGGTTTGCATGCCTTACTGAAATGGCCTGAAACCCGCCCAGCGCAGACCCATCCCTTTGAGTGGTCGAGATGTTTTAATATCGTTCGCACTAAGGCGTTTTTAGGCTATACCTTGGCCTACGCCACGGCCATGGGCACCTTCTTTGTCTATTTTTCGGCTTCACCGAGCATACTGATGGACAAATTAGGACTCGATAAGGTGGCCTTTAGCCTGTGGTTTGGCTCGGTTGCGATAGTCATGATCATCACCACTCGCTTTGTTAAGCGTCTCGTCAAACGTTGGGGCACACTGGGAACTGTGCTTAGAGGCTTGATCTGCATGATGCTAAGTGGCGGCTTATTGTATGGGCTGGAATGACTAAATGGGCTGAGTTTACTTGGGTTTATGCTGCCTATGTATTTCATAGGAGTGCATATCGCCTTAACCTGCTCCGTAACAGCTAATGGTGCCTTAGCGGCGTTTTCCCATTCTGCTGGGCTGGCAACCGCTCTGTATTATGCCATTGAGAGTCTGTTCTTAAGTGCCTTAGTCAGTCTGTTGATTTGGCTGTTGCCCTCGGGTACTTCGCTGGTGATCTGTAGTTATATTTTGATCTCGGCGTCACTATCCCTGCTGTTTATTCTCTCGATTAGAGCAGATCACAAATAGCTTCAGCTCCGTTATCGTCCATTAAAAGCCGAGAATCGCTCGGCTTTTTTGTCATAGTGTTAGTTTTGATAGATTTGTTTGTGCTGTCTACTCGATGGTCGTCTGGCTATAAAAGCTTTTTTATTTAACTTAGAATGATTCTAAATTGTCATTTACTTAGGTTTGTTAGAGAAAGCGTGTTACTCCATCAGCAATATACCCGCCATGGCCCCGATTATCGCTTCGGGGAGCAAATGACCTTTTTAGATGTCAAGCAAACCTTTGGTTTTAGCCATGTACGTGTGGGGCGTTGGGTCACGCGAGAGGAATCGTTAATTGCCGCGAATTTAGTGTTTGATTCGCTGGCAGATCTTGCCTTTATCCTCAATTTACCGCCGTTGACTTTAGGGTTGAGGCAAACCTTAAGCCTTGCCTTTGGCCATGGTGGACAAAAGGGCGTGCAGGCTCACTATGCGCCAGGAGCGCGAGAGCTGGCGTTAGCCAAAAATGCGGGTGCTGGGGCGCTGGCCCATGAGTTTTGGCATGCCTTTGACCATTATGTGGCGCCCAAGGCGTTTTCGCGAGCCACGGGCCGTTTTAAGTGCGCCAGCGATCTCTGGCTTGCGGATCTGCCACTTATCGAGCATCCGCTCAATCAGCGGTTGGCCGAAATTTTTCGGGTGACATTACTCTCCGAGGACAATTTGGAGCCAAGCGATTATGTGCGCCGCGCCATAGCATTAGATAAACGCTATGGCGCGCAGTATTTTGCTAAACCGACGGAAATGATGGCTCGTGCGTTTGAGGCTTGCATTGAATCCTATCAAGGGATCCAAAATCCCTATTTAGTCTCTGGCACGCGCTATTCAGCGCTGGCAAAGGAAGGGGCTTACCCCGATGAGCCACATAGACAACGTATCTTTAATGCCTTGATTGCCTACTTTGAGCCATTAGGCATGGCGTTAGGGAAAACCGGATAAACCTTAGGCGCTAATTCGTGAGTTGCTGCTGGCAATAGGCGAGCTGGTGGCGAATGGCATCGAGGGTTTGTGAGGCGGCATAATCCATCAGATACCAAGGGCTCATTTGGCTTTCGGGCCGATGATTAAAAAACAGTGATTCGTATACCTTAAGCTTCGATTTTTCAGCAAATTGTTGCCAAATCGCACTGGATGTACGGGCGAGCTTGGCTAACTGTTCACGTAGTTGTTGTTTTGTTTGCTCACTTACGTTTGGCGTAAGTGTGGATTGCCTGAGTAAATCCAGTTGGCTGAAGGGATCTTCCACTCGATGACTTAACTCAGAGTGGTGCAGGTTTTGAGTATGGTGCAAGTTTGAGTCCTGCAAGTCTGTATTGCATGAGTAAAGAGCTTCAGTTAAGCAGGCCTTAGGCATGCTCTCCCACGGCGTTAAGTTAAATTCCGGCCAATCGATACGCTCGCACAGCAGCGTTTGCGCGATTCTTCTCTCCCCAAGCCAGTTGTGTACCATACAGGGCAAATGAATGTTGTTTGGCAAGTCCATACTGCGTTGTAAGCTCGGCAACAGCGACATCCGCTGAACTTGCACCTTTTGGGCTAGTGTCATCATTAACACGACTGTGGTTAGGCCCGATGAAGGCCAGCAGCCGAGGGAAGGGGTGAGATCGGTTGCGACTTGAGTGAGAGCCTTTGCCAGTTGCACGCCTTGGGGATGACCTTGCACTTCGAAGGCATATTGAGATTCGGCAAAGCCACCATTAGCAATATTGACCACTTGGCCATGGGTGGATAAATCTTCTGGGCATTGGGTGCCATTAAAGATAAAGGTGAGCCCTTTGTTTGCGGGTTGCCAGTCGCCCGAAGCGTTACCGATAATGGTGGCCTGCTCAAGCTTGAACTGCTCGGCTAATGCGCTTAACGAAATCCTAGGTTGTGGCTCAGCCAATGGACGGTGCATATGCGTATGTGATTGAGGCGCCTCGGCTAAGGGCTGTGGATAGGACATACTCGCAAGGACTCAGTAAAACAAAGAGGCTAATTGTACTGGAACTTCCCCGCTGACTAAAGCGCTATTCCCTGTGGATGCTTTGTATATTCATGAATAAAATTTCACAATAACAGTACGTTAGACTGCTTTCTTAAGGTTTGATTAGTTAAACAGACACTTCCAACCTTATGCCATCGAACGCCTTTTTGAGCTCAATATTTAGCGTTTTTAGTGAGTTAACTAAAAGGCTAACTGAATGGATGATTTAGTTGCTATGGGTCTGTGTGCTAAGACGCTCTTTTTCAATCACGCTAATGGTTCTTTCGATAAATCTCCTTAAAGCCTTTGGCGGTAGAAAAGGGGATTTACCCTCCTGATTAAAGCGTGCAATAAGGGTCGCGACCTGTGGTTGTTGAATGATGTCATCCACACTGTTACCCGCATCTAGCTGGGCTTCAATCAATTGTAGCCAGTCGTTGGTGTTTTGCTGAAAGCTGCGAAGTGATGCTTTATTACTTGGCTTACCATGCCCCGGCACGATAAGGCTATCTTCATCGCCGAGGTGTAAAATGTGGTTGATTGCTGCATTAAAGCCTCGTATGCCACCGGCATAAAATGTGGGGTGCCAGCTGTTATCGACAATATCGCCGACAAATAGGCTGTTGCTTTGTGGGTGAAAATAGATCCTGTCGGCGGCAGAATGGGATGAAACTTGGATGGTCACTATCTCTGCCAAGAATGGCTGCGCTGAGGCTAGGCTTTGTGTTGGCGCTAAGCTGGCACCTTGTTGGATAAAATATTGATTACCGCCGGTATGATCGGTGTGTTCATGGGTATTCAAGATAAACTTAACGGGTTTGCCATAGAGGGATTGGATGGTACGACTTAAGGCATCTAAGTGTTCATCCCCAGGCATAGGGTCGATAAGCACTAAGCCTTCGCTTGTTGATAGCACACCGATATTGGTTCCGTAGTCCACACCTTTCAACAGCTGTAGTTGATCAGAGACTTTTTCAACACTGATGGTATCGGCGTTGGCTGCAAAACAGTATGTAACAAAGACGAGGGGAGCTAATGCTTTATACATGTTGGCCAGCCTATGATTAAGTGTGAGTGTTGAAATCTATACGCATTATTAGCGTTAGTCAGGCGTCTCGCCAACTCTCACATCTGCTTAATTTGTGACAAATCTTATAAACCTATCGTATTATTAATATGTCGTATTGATAACAATTCGTATTAACCTTACACTATTGGGATTCTAAAAGAGGTAGGAACAATCCCCCATGGCGAAAATAAGTAATCGCTTCTGGTTTATGTTACACGGTTGGGTGTCTTTACCCATCTGGATTTTGTTCAGTTTTATCTGTTTAACGGGCACGGTGGCCGTGTTGAGTCATGAGTTGACTTGGCTGACCAACCCCGCAGCCCGTGCGCTCAATCCAGATGAGCTGCCCGCTAAACCCGTCGATGAATTAATGCTGGTGGTTGAAAAGGCCTATCCGAATGCGCAAGTGATGGGGGCGATGACCTTTGAGCCTTATTTAGTCAATGCGATTACCTTTACCGATGCCGATAAACCTTATGCTATCGCCTATGTGAATCAATATACGGGGCAAATTCAGCAGGTAAATGAAGGCCTAACCTTTATTGGCTTTATGCGCTCATTGCATGGTTGGCTATTGTTTCCTTGGCAGAGCGGTTACAGCGTCGGCTATTACCTTGTTTGCTCTATGGCCCTCTTGATGCTCGCCTCATTGGTAACGGGACTCATCGTTTATAAGCGTTTTTGGCGCAGCTTTTTTGCACCTAAATTGCGACTCACCCAAGGGAAGAAGACTCTATTGTCGGATCTGCATAAATTATCCGGCGTCTGGTCGATTTGGTTTATCGCGATTATGAGTCTGACAGGGCTGTGGTATTTAGTCCAAGCCATCTTCTGGCATGCCGATATCGATATTGAATCCCATGCGCCAATGATAGCCGCTGAGCAAGTGCCTTTGATGCAAGCTGGTGATACGCAATTGCCAAGTACCAATGTCTCTTTTACTGAGGCCTTAAGTTTAGCTAAGCAGCGCTTCCCCGATTTTGAGCCAAGTTATGTGATGCTGCCTGAGCATCAACGGGATATGTATCATCTAAGCGGTAGTGGCGATCATATTTTCTACGATCAATATTCCTATAATCTCAGCATTAACCCATGGACCGGCGAAATCGCCAGTGCTACCTCGCCAGAAACCATGACAGGTATGCAAACCTTAATGCATATTGCCGATCCGCTGCATTACGGCACGTTAGGTGGGATTTGGACTAAATTGATTTGGTTCTTCTTTGGGCTAGTGCTTTCGGGGATGTCGATCACCGGTTTTATGATGTGGGGATTACGCCATGTCCGTGCCTTTAAACAGGCCGAAAGCAAAGACTTAGCCGCAGATATGTTAGGGGAGGCACGCTAATGGCATCATCGGTATTTTGGTTAAAACATAAATACAAGCTCAGTGGTTTGATTTTGATTTTACCCTTAGTGTTTCTCTTTCAGTCGCTTAACCCGAGTTTTCCACCCGCGTGGCCGAGCCAGCAATTAGGTGAATTTAAAATCGCGCCTATGCCGTTAGATTTAAAGGCACCTTATAAGCACCACGATGATTACGTAAAAGATTTTATGTTGATCTTTGAACAGGGGAATGTGGCCCATATTCGCCAAGGTTATGCCAATATCGGCCCAGAGGCTCTGCCATTGGAAGCCCTACAAAAAGGTGAAAATGGGGTGTTGCATGGCAGCAAACATGGCCAGCATGTGCATGCGATTACTGGCGCTAAGTTAGCGGCAACGGACAGCTTGTGGGTGTCGATTCAAAATTGGCAGGGTGAATGGTTGGTTAGCCAATGGCCCGTACCCGAAGCGGTGTTAGTTCAGTAATACCGCTAGCAAATTGTTTGCAGTAAAACAGCCCTCAGGTGCAAACTGTGCCTGAGGGTTATTTTTTTATCGGATAGGCTGACTGCAAAGGATTGGATATGGAATTTACGAATGCAGAACTTGCGCTAATCGCTGCAGCGAAACAAAAAGTGCAAATGGCGCAGCGCGTACGTGTTGGGGTGATTATTTTACTTATCTTAGGCACGCTTACGTTGCTGGCAGGATTTTGGAGTCACCCTTACGCGATTTATATTGCCTTTGCGCTGGTGGTCTTTGCAGTAGCGCTACCTCAGTTTGGCCAAGGGCCCAAATATGAAGAATTGCTAGCCCTATTGCAGCAAAAAGCCGCTCAAGCCGATTAATCTGCACCGCAAGGCTAATAGCAAAAGGGCTAAGAGCGGTGCTAATGACAGCGCTAATAACCAAAGGGCTTTGAGCAAAATCTTAACTAGCCGAAAGTATTCTCTAGCCTGAAACCCCTTGTTACTTGTTCATCCCGTTAGCTAAAGCGCTTAACGACCGCCTTGTAGCGCCCTTACTCTTCGGGATAGACCTTTTCTTTAAATTCGCAAAAATCCTCAATAATACAACTGCCACAGCGCGGTTTGCGCGCCAGACAGGTATAGCGGCCATGCAGAATAAACCAGTGATGCACATCGACTTTAAATTCGGCGGGAACAACCTTTAACATGCGCTCCTCGACTTCGACTACGTTTTTACCGGGGGCGAATTTAGTGCGGTTTGCCATGCGAAAGATATGGGTGTCGACGGCGATGGTCGGCCAGCCAAAGGCGGTATTGAGCACAACGTTGGCGGTTTTACGGCCTACGCCAGGAAGCGACTCTAGCGCTTCTCTGTCTTCTGGGACTTCGCCATTGTATTTTTCAATCAAGATCTCACAGGCTTTAATCACATTGATGGCTTTGTTGTTATACAGGCCAATCGTCTTGATATATTCCTTTAATCCATCCACGCCTAAGGCATAAATGCTGTGGGCGGTATTGGCCACTGGAAACAGTTTATCGGTCGCCTTATTCACGCTCACATCGGTCGCCTGCGCCGACAAGGTCACTGCCACCAGTAATTCAAAGGGACTGGAGAAATTCAGCTCGGTTTCGGGTTTGGGATTGTTTTCACGCAGGCGGGTGAGGATTTGGATGCGTTTTTCTTGATTCATAGTGATCCTTGGAAGTAGTGGGTTTAACGCTAAACCCACTACTTAAGCTGTTATCTCAATAAGGGCTTAACTCACTTTGGTGATCCGTGCCCGTGTTACGCTTGGCTGCACTGCCGCTTGTGGTTGACGCTCTTTAAGCTTTTTATCGATAACGTTTTTCAGGGCGATAAGTAGGCCCATCACAATAAAGGCGCCGGGCGGTAACATCGCCAGCAGGAAGGGGGTATCGACTTGCCATACCTGAATCGTTAAGGCTTTTGCCCATGGGCCGAGCAGTTGGTCAGCGCCATCAAACAGGGTACCTTGGCCGAGAATTTCGCGCGTGGCGCCAAGTACCGCTAAGACTAAGGTAAAGCCAAGCCCCATCATCAGCCCATCAAAGGCGGCGCTAAAGGCATTATTACGGGAGGCAAACGCTTCGGCGCGGCCAATGATAATGCAGTTAGTCACAATCAGCGGCAAGAAGATCCCTAAGGACAAATACAGACCATAGGCGTAGGCGTTGATCAGCAATTGCACCGCCGTCACCAGCGCCGCAATGATCATCACAAACACGGGGATACGGATTTCCTTGGGCACATAGTCACGTACCAACGAGACTAAAATGTTTGAACCAATCAGTACCAACATAGTGGCGACGCCAAGCCCGAGGGCGTTGGTAAGGGTTGCCGTGACAGCTAGAAGTGGGCACAGGCCCAGGAGTTGCACTAAACCTGGGTTATTTTTCCACAGTCCTTGCCAGGCAATTTCGCGATAATTAGTCATGGTTGGCCCCACAATTCAGAGGTTGGCTGAAAATCTCTGCTTGATGCTGAGTAAAGTACCATACGGCGCGTTTAACCGCTTTCACATAGGCGCGTGGTGTGATTGTCGCGCCGGTAAATTGGTCGAAATCCCCCCCGTCTTTTTGTACTTGCCATTGTTTGTCATCTTCAGATTTAAGCACTTTACCAACGAATTGCGTCACCCAGTCTGATTTACGTAAATCGATTTTATCCCCAAGACCTGGGGTTTCTTGATGGGCAAGTGTGCGTACGCCTAATACTTCACCTTGGGTATTGATGCCCACAATCAACTTAATATTGCCGTTGTAACCATCGGGGGCGATGGCTTCTAGGGCGATAGCAACGGGTTTACCAGCAGCGGTGGCGATATAGGCGGGCATAGCATCGTCGGTGCCGAGCGCCTCTCTATCCTGCAACAGGGTACATTGCGCGGTCAGCTCATTGTCATGGAGCTCATCGGGGATCAACTGATGCAATACGCGCATCAGTTCCTGCTGCTCTTGCTGCTTAATTTTATCTAAGGTTTGTTGATTAACCACGGCCACTAAGCCCGTGCAGAGCAGGGCAAATAGGGCAAGCAGCAAACCATTTTTAATCATTGGATTATTCACTTTTATTCCTCAAGAATCTTTGTTCAAGCTCGCTTGATTCTTTTATGCCACAGGCCTAGGGCGCTGAATGGCCATAGGTGCGCGGACGCACATAGTAGTCAATAAATGGCGCGCACAGGTTTGCGAGCAGCACGGCAAAGGCGAAGGCATCGGGGTAGCCACCTTGGGTACGAATGACATAGACCAAGACACCAATTAATGCGCCGAAAATCAAACGGCCGCGCGGACTGGTCGCCGCGGTGACAGGATCGGTCGCAATAAAGAAGGCGGCGAGCATGGTCGCGCCCGAGAATAAATGGAACAGTGGGCTTGCCTGAGTATCGGGCGACAGTAAAAAGCCAATGCTCGATGCCACAAATAATCCCGCCAAGACGCCGGTACTGATATGCCAACGGATGGCTTTTAATTTAAGTAGCACTAAACCGCCAGCCAGATACGCTAAATTGACCCAAAACCAACCTACGCCAGTGCCGCCATCGAATATGCTTTTAGCCATACTCTCGGTGGTGGTGAGCCCTAGTGACAGATCGGTTTTGAGGGTATCGAGTGGCGTCGCCATACTGATCCCATCGATCCCTAAACGGAATTGCTCCATGCCACCATGGGCGCCGACATTGAAGATAAGTTGCAGGCTATCGATCACTGTTGGGGTATTGAGCGCAACCGTACTCGGTGCAATCCAACTGGTCATCTGCACAGGGAAGGAAACCAGCAGCAACACATAAGCAGCCATGGCAGGGTTAAACAAGTTATGGCCTAAGCCACCATAGAGGTGCTTAACGATAACAATCGCAAAGACGGTGCCCATTACGATCATCCACCAAGGCGCCAGCGGTGGAATGGCGACGCCGATTAAGATTGCCGTCAGCATGGCACTGTTATCGCTTAAACTCGCTTTAATACTGCGATTACGCAGTTTCATCACCGCGGCTTCACAGCTAAGGGCCACGACAATTGCCAGTAACACTTGAATAAGCGTGCCCCAGCCGAAAAAGGCGCATTGCACCACAAGGCCGGGTAATAAGCATAAAATGACCCGTTGCATAACTGTGGAAGTATGCAAGTTACGGGTGACATGGGGTGATGAGGCTATTTTAAACGCCATTGTGATCCCTTTTATCTAATCTTGAGTCACTGATTTTTAAGCTAATCATTTTTAAAGCACTGAGGTTAAAACCCGCAGTGCTATTCATTTGCGTCGCTGATCGCATTTGCTTCTCTGGCCGCTTTTTTGGCTTTCGCGCGGGCAACAGCAGCAGCGACCTTGGCCTTTTTCTCATCTTCGGGACTGAGTTGAGAGCTGAGAACAGCACTTGGTTCAGGGTTGAGTTCTGAGCCAGCTTCAAAATTAAGCTCAGGCTTAAACGTCGCATCGCTTGGTTGAGCTAATACTGGCTCGGTATCAATGCTTGGTTTGGCATCAACAGCCTCACTCGAATCAGTCTGTTGTGCTGCGGCCTTTTTGGCTTTCGCGCGAGCAACGGCAGCAGCCACTTTGGCTTTTTTCTCATCTTCAGGGCTAAGTTCTGAGTTGAGTTGCGTGCTTAGCGGCGCATCAGTTGGCTGAACTTCAGCAACTTCATTCGAATCAGTTTGTTGTGCTGCAGCTTTTTTAGCTTTCGCACGGGCAACGGCTGCGGCAACTTTGGCTTTTTTATCATCCATCTCAGTGTTAGCCGAGGATTCAGTCACAGGCATATCTGCGTCGACTTCAGGTGTTCCCTCATTGACATCTGAATCGGCCTTCATCGCTGCTTTTTTTGCCTTGGCCCGAGCAATGGCTGCGGCGACTTTATCTTTTTGCGATAAAGTCTCAGTCTGCTCAGAAGATACCGTTTGCTCAGAAGAGACTGCTTGTTGAGACGATTCTGCATCATCGGCCCCTTGAGCCGCAGCGGCGGCTTTCTTGGCCTTGGCTCGAGCAATCGCGGCGGCAACGGCCGCCTTACCCTTAGGCACCTCAGTGCTGTTTGCATCAGCCGCAACGACCTCGACCGGAGCGTTATCGGCAGTGGTTTCTGCCGCAGCTGCTTTTTTGGCCGCTATCCGCGCCATGGCTTCGGCGACGGCATCCTTATCCGTTGAGGTCATGGTCGCTTGGCGACGCGCAGCGGCTTCCTTAGCCTTGGCTTCGCGGGCGAGTTTTTCTTCCTCGAGGCGTTGAATTCGTGCCTCGAAACGCAGTTTGGCGCGCTCGGCTTGATGTTTTTCATCGGCGGCTTGTTTTAGCGCCGATTTAGCGATGCGGTAGTATTCCACCAGTGGGATATCACTGGGGCACACATAGCTACAGCAACCGCATTCGATACAGTCTTTAAGGTTGTAGCTGGCCGCCTTGTCATACTCTTCCGCTTTTGCATGCCAAAACAGTTGTTGTGGCAACAAGAGTGCAGGGCAGGCATTGGCACATTCGCCGCAGCGGATGCAGGCTTTTTCCTCTGGAGTGGTTCCCATCTCTTGACTACTGGGCACCAAAATACAGTTTGTGCCTTTTAAAATAGGCACTTGGATGGTTGGTAACGTATGGCCCATCATAGGACCGCCAATAATCACTTTTTGATCGGCTTCGGCGTTAAATTCAGTGTGTTTGAGCACATGCTCAACGGGCGTGCCTATGGGTAACCAATAGTTGCCGGGCTTACCGACATTTTGCCCGGTAACTGTCACCACACGTTCAATCAGTGGTTTACCTTGGGTCACGGCTTGGTGAATCGCAAAGGCGGTCCCCACGTTATGCACGACAATGCCAAGCTTAGCGGGGATAGCGCCCGAGGGCACTTCACGCCCCGTGATGATCTGAATAAGCTGCTTCTCACCGCCAGATGGATACTTGGTTGGGATAGCCGTCACCCGCGTGCTGCCCGCTGGGAGCGTGGATTGGCTCACCGCCTGTTGCATGACTTTAATCGCTTCGGGCTTGTTGTCTTCGATAGCGATCACGATGCGCTTGGGTGCTAGGAGGCGATGGATAATCCCAATGCCCGCCAGAATATCTTGGCTATATTCGCGCATTAAGCGATCGTCGGCGCTGATATAAGGTTCACACTCCACGCCGTTGATAATCACTAATTCGATTTCACTGACAGGATTGAGCTTAATATGGCTTGGGAAGGCGGCGCCCCCCATACCAGCAATGCCCGCGCCATGGATTTTGGCAATCATTTCATGATTGCTAAGCTCAATTGAGCCTGGCGTTAACTCGCACCAGCGGTCTTCACCATCGGCAGCAATCACGCAGGTATTGACCGGCAAGGCCGAGGCGTGGTTGCTGGCTCTTGGCTCAATGGCGACCACAGTGCCAGAGGTTGGCGCATGCACGGGCAAATGCCAAATCGAGGTGCCTTGAGTTAATGGCGTGCCTTTGAATACTTTGTCACCTACTTTGACCGCAAGAGTACAGTTTTCGCCAACTTGCGGCACAGGCACAAGATATTCCTGCGCTAATGGCAGTAGGCTAATTGGCGTGCGATTGGAGAGGAATTTGACTTCTGGTGGATGAATACCACCGTGTGAGCGCCAAAGGGTTCCTTTATCTAATTGATCTAATAAAGTCAGCACCGCTTATCCTCTCTTCTCTTCGTGCGGATTCTCTTGGATAAGAGTCACGGGAATGGCATTTAAGCGCCAGTTCCAGTTTTTTAGATTTTGGCCCACAGGGATCATGTCGATACAGTCGACGGGGCAGGGCTCGACACAGAGATCGCAGCCAGTGCAGTCTGCGGTGAGCACGGTATGCATGAGTTTGCCCGCACCGATAATGGCATCGACAGGACAGGCCTGAATACATTTAGTACAGCCAATACATTCATCTTCGCGAATGTAAGCGACTTTTTTGACTTGAGACTGGGCCTCGGCATTGAGCGGCTCTGGTTCTACACCCATTAAACTGGCGAGCTTTTCCATGGTCGCGGTGCCGCCTGGCGGGCACTTGTTGACTTTATCGCCATTGGCAATCGCTTCGGCGTAGGGACGGCAACCGGGATAACCACATTGACCGCATTGGGTTTGTGGCAGAATCGCTTCGAGTTCATCGACGATGGGATTACCTTCAACCTTAAATTTTAAGGCGGCAAATCCGAGTAATACCCCAAAGAACAATGCCAATAGGGTTAATAAGATAACGGCAATTAACATGGTGGACATCTATTTAACCAATCCTGTGAATCCCATAAAGGCCAGTGACATCAGGCCAGCGGTAATCATAGCGATGGCGCCGCCTTTAAAAGGCATAGGCACATCGGCAGCCGCTAAACGCTCACGCATCGCGGAAAACAGAATTAACACTAAGGAAAAACCAACCGCAGCGCCAAAACCATAGATAGCAGATTGAATAAAATCGTGTTTTTCGTTCACGTTTAACAGGGCAACCCCGAGAACGGCGCAGTTTGTGGTGATCAGTGGCAGATAAATACCGAGGGCGCGGTGTAACGCTGCACTGGTTTTTTGCACCACCATCTCAGTAAATTGCACCACCACAGCAATCACCAGAATAAAGCTCATGGTACGCAGATAACCGAGGTCAAAGGGCAATAACAGATATTGGTTGACGAGGTAACTGAGAATAGACGCTAAGGTCAACACGAAGGTTGTAGCCATGGACATGCCAATAGCGGACTCCAATTTGCTGGAGACCCCCATAAATGGACATAAACCTAAGAATTTCACTAAAACGAAATTGTTAACCAGCACTGTGCTGATCAACAACAGGAGATATTCACTCATCTGAATACTTGTCTAAACGGATCTTGGCCGTATTATCGACTTTTCCGTTTGCATAAACAACATATAGAATGCAGGGTTAACTATCTTTACTGTAAATTTGCACGCTCCGTTAACACTGCGCTGGCTTAAATTTGGTCAGTTAAGGTCATTGCCTGTGGTTGGGCAATATAATAGCCTTGCAGACCATCGACGAGGAGTTTTTCGAGGGTCAATTTTTCCTCCTGACGTTCGACACTCGTCGCGATAACGCGAATACCGATGCGTCTCGCCACATCCACCATCATTCGCACGAAGAACTTATTATTGCTGTCTTCATCGATTGATGACGTATAGCTACCATCGAGCTTAATGTAGTCTGGGCGCACTTCGCTGAAGAATTTGAAGGAGGTAAAGCTCATGCCGAATCGTTCGATCGAGACTCTCGAGCCGACACTGTGCACTTCACGGACGAACTTATAACTGGCGCCTAGATTGGCTTGCATGCCGGATTCGTTGATCTCAAACACTAGACGAGAAGCGATATATTTGTGTTTGCCGAGAACATCCCTCAACCAGCCGACAAACAACTCTTGGTGGGCCGAAAAAGCACTGATGTTGATGCCAAAATTGCCGCTAATGGTCGGATTTTCTTTAAGCATTTTTAATGTGCTGATCACCACCAGTTTATCTAATTCGGTGCTCATGCCATGGCGCTCGGCCATCGCGATGACTGTGGTGGTGGGTAAAAACTTGCCTTCGCTGTTGTAAAAGCGTGCCAGCAGCTCGCGATAAACCTCGACATCATTACGGCAAGGTTGAATGGGTTGTTGGAAAAACTTCAAGGCTTGGCGGGTGATTAAGTCGTTGATTGCCACTTTCCAACGGTCATCTCCAAACTGCTCATCGCCATTGAGTTTCTCTTGAATATGGAAACTGTTAGGGCCGAGGGTTTGCGCTATGCTCACGGCAGTGTCCGCCAAAGAGAGAAGGTTAACGGGGTCTGTGCCCTGTTGATAAGGCACTAAGCCCATGTGCGCCACAGATTCGGCTTTAGTCATCTGTTGGTATTCATCGAGGAACACTTTTAGCTGTTCTAAAAATTTAGGGCCGTCTTTTAACACTAAATCGGGTAAAAAGATTGCAAAATCGGCACTGGAGACACGGTAACACTCAGAATCCGGATATTTTGAACAGGCCTTACGAATACAATTGGCGACACTTACTAAATAATCATCACCGGCAGAGCGGCCTTGTAACTGGTTAACATGGGAAAGCTCAGTCGCTTTGACCATGGCTAACAGGCCGAGCTGCGGAACGCTGCGGTTACTAATATTTTCTAACTTAGTGGTAAAACGCGGGCGACTACCAAATCCGGTAATGGGATCCTGATAAGCCACTTTGTGCAGTTTCTGGTTTTCTTGGGTGAGGGCATCCATTTGCGATTTAAGCTGCACGCGACAGTCTTCTAGAGCCAATCTCACCGGCGCCATTTCGCCATTGAGCTTGGAAGACTCAATCGCAGAAAAACTCATTTCAGGAATGTGGGAAATATACTCGGCAGCATAACGGATGGAAGATTTTAATTTGTTGATAAGCAAGATAAAAATAACTATCAAAATGACGTAGGCCATTATCAGTATTAGGCCCAATTGCTGGGTACTATTGATAGCACTTTCTATCGCTTGATCGGCACTTAATTTTACCTGTAAACGACCTGCGGCCAGTTTTTGCGTATGGGATAAATCTAAGGCAAATAATCCTGCCACTGGGTTGGGGCCGTGGGGAGTGAGTTGGCCTTGGGTGTAATTGAGTTGTCCATCGGTGTCATCGATGTATTGAAAAAACTGCAGAGGATAATGCGCTGAAATATTTTGATAGAGTTCGGCACCATTGCCTTGCCACTGGGAAAAATTATCCAAGTATTGTTTGAAGTTATTGAGTTCTTGCTGTTGTTGCACTTGAAGTTGGTTATTTTCGTTGTGATAAATCCAACCAAACAGCCCTAAAAAAATCAGCAATAAAAAGATGGGATATGATTTAGACATCGCCATAAAAATCCGCTCTCTATGTGTCGAAGTATTGCGGACAGAATATTAAAGGAGTGCTCAGTTAATATCCCTATCTGCGTGATGATACTCAAGATTTCGGTTAACAAACAGATCACAGTGTAACTGTATTTGAGGCAAAACAGAAATGAAAATAGAGTCTTGTGACTGACTAGGATAACAGGGAATATTGCTTAAGGATAAAGAAAATGGCTCCCCTGACTGGACTTGAACCAGTGACATACGGATTAACAGTCCGCCGTTCTACCGACTGAACTACAGGGGAGTAGAGGGTGCGATATTGCTATCGACTTGAGATATCATCTTGAAAGTGGCTCCCCTGACTGGACTTGAACCAGTGACATACGGATTAACAGTCCGCCGTTCTACCGACTGAACTACAGGGGAGTAGATGATGCGATATTGCTATCGACTTTAACTTGTCTTGCGTTATTGGCTCCCCTGACTGGACTTGAACCAGTGACATACGGATTAACAGTCCGCCGTTCTACCGACTGAACTACAGGGGAATCGTGTTAACGCAAAAGTTTGATAATTAAGTGGCTCCCCTGACTGGACTTGAACCAGTGACATACGGATTAACAGTCCGCCGTTCTACCGACTGAACTACAGGGGAATCGTTAATTACCTAACTGTATCCTCACTTTTATCGAGATTGAAATGTGGCTCCCCTGACTGGACTTGAACCAGTGACATACGGATTAACAGTCCGCCGTTCTACCGACTGAACTACAGGGGAATCGTTTCTCTCGTCTCGATGACTCGTTGAGAACGGAGCGCATAGTAAAACGCTCTGTGGGATGAGTCAACTCGAGTTACTAAAAAAAGTGTAATTATGCTGTTAAGTGCTCATCTAATGTGCATCGTGGTGTAGAAATCAGCATTTTGATGAAGAAATAACTTATGTTTTCGTAAGATAGCGTGTACCCATCTTAAAAACTATTGTGATTTTTAGGTGAGGCCGAAAACATAAATAGACCTAGTCGGTTAAATTATCAGCATTAATCTGGCAGAAGACCCATTTGAAATTTTAAAAAGCTCGGTCTTAAATAGAGAAAGTGGAATTTGGTGGCAACGAATCGACGCTTTTGTGGTCAAAACGATTACGCAGCGTCACAATCAAAAATCCGGCACCAATCCGGTGAGCTTTAAAGTTCACACTTTAATTGAAAGTACATAAGCAAGTTTCTCACAACATTATCCCCATAACGACAGGTCGAAGCCTATCTTAGTTGAGCGGCCACAAAACGAATCGAGAGGTGATAACGATGGCAATGAGTCGATTAGAACAAGCGGAAGCGTTACTCGAGCAGCCTTTAACCTTAGAAGTGCTGCGTCAATACCGTGAGTTGGCTATGCATTTGGATGATCCTGATTTTCAAAAAATCCAAGATTTAGCCGAAATCCTCTTTGTGGTCGCCTCGACGGACGAAGCGCTTTTTGCTGCCGCGCTCGCAGAGGACTTAATTTAAGCACTGAAGAGTGGTCCTTCTATATTCAGGCCATTCTCCTTATATCAAGCCAATTTAAACTCACTCATGCCGATTAAAGAGGAAAACGCTGTCATTTTATGCTGCTAAGTAGTAGAGCTTGTATAACTGTCGGTGATGAATCAGATTTTATGCATGTTGCCGGCTGTAACAAGTAGTAACATTTATCAAATGTAATAAAATTACCAAAGACGATGAAGGGGTAAGCTAAAGGTTAAATACTCCTCAATCCCGCATGGTTTCTCGCTTATTTCGACTTATCAACAAAATCTGTGGATAACCCTGTGGGTTGCGGCTTGAAACAGGCGGCAAAGCCTTGTGGTACATGCGATGGACTTAAATTGCACTATTTTGGCGACAAAATTTTTAATACTTATTTTTCAAGTAGATAAAAATATCAAGACTTATCTTTTTCGCTGTTGAAATAGGTTGCAATTTTGTAAGCAGATGAAAGTCATCTCTTGTGTATTAATTTGGCATTTCTCCTGATTTTTAGGGCGTTTTATCGCCAATTTGTGTGTAAAAACCTCGTAGTCAAAAAATTTCACTTTCTTTCCATCAAACTGTCATTTTCATGGTTTAGGACAATGCTGAGCCTTGGTTATGTGAAGGATAACTGCTGGAGCTTAGTGGATGACTTGATTAGAATGGGGCGACTAACCACAAGGATATGTTCGCGTGTCAGAATCTGTTTTTCAGCTTGAATCCCAATTTGCCCCCGCAGGGGATCAGCCTACAGCCATTGCTAAATTGGTCGATGGTCTCGAATCTGGCCTAGCTTGCCAAACCCTATTGGGGGTGACAGGCTCGGGCAAGACCTTCACCATTGCCAATGTTATCGCCCAGCTTGGTCGCCCCACCATTATTATGGCGCCAAATAAAACGCTGGCGGCGCAGCTTTATGGTGAGATGAAAGAGTTTTTCCCCAACAATGCGGTGGAATATTTTGTCTCCTATTACGACTATTACCAACCAGAAGCCTACGTACCTGCATCTAACACCTTTATTGAGAAGGATGCCTCGGTTAACGCGCATATCGAGCAGATGCGACTCTCGGCCACCAAAGCGCTACTGGAGCGCAAGGATGTAGTCTTGATTGCCTCTGTATCGGCGATTTATGGTCTTGGCGATCCCGATTCTTACTTAAAGATGTTATTACACCTACGCCAGGGTGATACTATGGGGCAGCGGGATATCCTTAAGCGATTAAGTGAACTGCAATACTCCCGCAACGATATCGAATTGCAGCGCGGTACCTTCCGCGTTCGCGGTGAAGTGATCGATATTTTCCCTGCGGACTCTGATCGTTACGGTATTCGGGTGGAACTCTTTGACGATGAAATTGAGCGCTTAAGTGAATTTGATCCGTTAACGGGACAAATTGTTAAACGTATTGCGCGCACGACTGTGTACCCCAAAACCCACTATGTAACTCCGCGGGAAAAAATTCTTGAAGCGACAGAGTTAATTAAGCAAGAACTGCGTGAGCGTAAACAATATCTTCTCGACAACCATAAGCTGATCGAAGCGCAGCGGATCCACGAGCGGGTGCAATACGATATCGAGATGATGGTCGAGCTGGGTTATTGCTCTGGTATTGAAAACTACTCCCGCTACTTGTCGGGACGAGCGCCGGGCGAAGGGCCTCCAACTTTGCTGGATTATTTACCCGCCGATGGTTTGTTGATCATCGACGAGTCCCACGTTACCGTGCCGCAAATTGGTGCCATGTATAAGGGTGACCGCTCCCGGAAAACCACGCTTGTGGAGTACGGCTTCCGTTTACCCTCGGCGCTGGATAACCGGCCGCTGAAGTTTGAAGAGTTTGAGCAATTGATGCCGCAGACCATTTATGTGTCGGCAACACCCAATCCTTACGAACTGGAGAAGAGTGGTGGTGAGATTGTTGAGCAAGTCGTGCGGCCAACGGGCTTGCTCGATCCCGAGTTGGAAGTGCGCCCGGTCAGCATTCAAGTTGACGATTTGCTCTCAGAGGTGGCCAAGCGCGTTGCCGTCAATGAGCGGGTGCTTGTCACCACCTTAACTAAACGCATGTCGGAGGATTTAACCGAATACCTCGATGAACACGGCGTCAAAGTGCGTTATTTGCACTCGGACATCGATACCGTGGAGCGGGTGGAGATTATTCGCGATCTGCGCCTCGGTAAGTTTGATGTGCTGGTCGGCATCAACTTGCTGCGTGAAGGTTTAGACATGCCTGAAGTTTCCTTGGTCTGTATTCTTGATGCCGATAAGGAAGGCTTTTTACGTTCGGAGCGCTCGCTTATTCAGACCATTGGCCGCGCCGCGCGTAACGTGAACGGCAAAGTTATTCTCTATGCGGATAGGATCACCCAGTCGATGGCCAAGGCGATGGGTGAAACCGAGCGCCGCCGTGAGAAGCAGCACGCCTATAACCTTGAACACGGCATAGTGCCAAAAGGCGTGGTCAAGCGTATTACTGATGTGATGGATGTGGACGATGGTAGAGACACTGAAAAGGGCTATCGCCAAGCGTCACTGGGTAAAGTGGCTGAGCCTAAAGCGGAGCGCTATCAAGCCGATGCGGCGCAGCTGAGCCATGATATCGACAAGTTAGAGAAGCAAATGCATGAACATGCACGTAACTTGGAGTTTGAACAGGCGGCGGCATTGCGTGATGAGGTGAAACGTTTACGGGAGTTGCTGATCACAGCCTAACAAAATCTGTACCTTAGCTTGTTAGATGTAGGACTGCGATGCTAATCAAGCATATACCAAGGTTCACTACTTAATAAAAAGCCGCCAACACAGCAATGTGAGGCGGCTTTTATTGTATAGATTAATCAAAGTTGGAGGTATTAGCGCGACGTTTACTTTGCTAGTGTGCTTTGTTGGTACACAAACACCATAAGTGCGCAGACTAAGCCACAGATCAGGCCGACTAAATGCGCCTCGGTGGCCACGCGTGCACCAATCATGGCGGTCACATCATCACTGGCACCATAAAACTGTTCATGGCCGACTTTAACTAGCACACCGAGCAGCAGCAAATAACCTGAGCGGATTTTGTGGCGTATATCCTGCACTGCACCAAAGGTAAATAGGCCGTGTAACATACCGCTGAGGCCCACATAGCCTAAAAGCTGCGGATAACCTAGAAACAGGCCAATCCCTTCCAATAGACAGAGTGAGATGAAGAGCGCGGTTAATCCCTTAAGTCGGTAATGAAAGTGGTGTAAAAATAATATCACCCATAATCCCGCTAGGTTCATCAGCAGATGCCAATGATTGGTATGCAGCAGGTTACCTGTGATAAGGCGCCACCACTCACCGTCACTGATAGCGCTGCGACGATAGGCAAGCAGGTTATCTATGCTGGGTGTTGAAAGCCCTACAACATATAAAACTGCGCAGAGTACACTGACGATAAGTGCCAGCCAATAGGGGCCAAGTTTTTTTAACGTCAACAGTCTCACGCCTGCGGTTTACCCGTTTCAGTCGCCTTGTCGAGCGAGGCCATCACCTGCGCTTTATTTTGCAGGTAATCCTCTAAACCTCGTTTGCGAAGATGGCAGGCTGGGCAGTCACCGCAACCATCACCGACAATGCCGTTATAACAGGTTAGGGTATGGTGGCGAACTAAATCGAGCTGCTGATATTTATCGGCCAGCGCCCAGGTTTGCGCTTTATTCAGCCACATCAGCGGAGTGATGATCTCAAGCTTTTTATCCATGCCTTGCACTAGTGCCGATTCCATCGCGCGGACAAAATCGTGGCGACAGTCGGGATAACCCGAAAAATCGGTTTCGCAGACACCGGTAATAATCGCCTCTGCACCCAATTGATAGGCGTAAATACCCGCTAAGGTCAAAAACAGAATATTACGACCAGGCACAAAGGTATTGGGCAAGCCATTTTCCATCAATTCGTGGGAGACAGGGATCGCATCGCGGGTGAGGGCAGAAATAGCTAACTCATTGAGTAGGCTGACATCCATCACTTTATGGCTAGTGATCTTTAAACGCTTGGCGAGGGATTTAGCAACTTCAATTTCTTCACGGTGGCGCTGACCATAATCGAAGGTGATCCCATGGACTTCATCAAACTGAGTTAAGGCTTGAATAAGACAAGTCGTTGAGTCTTGTCCACCGCTGAAGACGACCACGACCTTTGAAATTGACGCTGCTGACATAGGATCCACTTAAATTGACACATAAAATAGGGCGTAAGTGTAACTCAGGCGCTAGGGCTTGAAAACTCTTTGCTGGGGCGTGGCGGCGGGCATGCGGCTCTTGGTATCACTATGTGTGAGGCGGTAAAAACTTGCAGCTGCAGCTAAAATCCTCTATAAATGCCGCCCCAGAAAAATGGAACGCTAGCATGAATTACCCAGTCAACGAAGTCTTTGAAACCATTCAAGGTGAAGGTGTCTTTACCGGAGTGCCCGCCATTTTTGTGCGTTTACAGGGCTGCCCTGTGGGATGTGCTTGGTGTGATACCAAACAGACTTGGGATCTGCTTGAGGAAAACAAGGTGCCACCCGAACAAGTGATCACCGTCGATGGTTCCGTGGGGCGCTGGGCTAACCATACGGCGCAGAGTCTTATCGAGGCGTTTCATAATAAGGGATATACGGCGCGTCATGTGGTGATCACCGGTGGTGAGCCTTGCATGTACGATCTGCATGAATTAACCCACACGCTCCATGCTGCCGGTTTTGCCACTCAAATCGAGACCAGCGGCACCTTTGAAGTGAAGTGCGATGCTGATACCTGGGTGACTGTCTCGCCAAAGATCAATATGAAAGGGGGTTATAAGGTGTTAGCGCAGGCATTGACCCGTGCCAATGAGATAAAGCACCCGATAGCGACCGAAAATCATATTGATGAACTCGATGAGTTGCTCAAAGGCATTGATGTGTCAGCGAAAACTATTTGTTTGCAGCCGATCAGCCAAAAAACAAGGGCGACGGAATTAGCGATGAAGGTGTGTATTGCCCGTAACTGGCGTTTATCGATTCAGACCCATAAGTATCTGAATATCGATTAATCGCCACTTAGCGCTGTGCACTTTTCTTTAACGCTCCGGAATGGGGCGTTTTTTATCAGCAAAATCTATAGGCTAGAGATATGGAGTTGAGCGAAAACAATGAGTTTGTAAAAGCTGGGGTGCTAGAGTGAAAACTTAGGGAATAAAGCGGTATAAAGAGTGAGATGAGAAAGAAGTGGTGGAGGGAGAAGGATTCGAACCTTCGAAGGCGGAGCCGTCAGATTTACAGTCTGATCCCTTTGGCCACTCGGGAACCCCTCCACATATTTTCTTTAACTTCTAATCTGACTCATCGAGTCTGATTTAAAAGTTATCTTAAATCTTGGCCTGATTTAAGGGTAAAGCAAGTTTACAGCAGACTAACGATTGACGAACTACATAAGATAAAAGTGGTGGAGGGAGAAGGATTCGAACCTTCGAAGGCGGAGCCGTCAGATTTACAGTCTGATCCCTTTGGCCACTCGGGAACCCCTCCACGAGTATCTTTTATAGCATCGCTAATTGTTAGTGCAAATGGTGGAGGGAGAAGGATTCGAACCTTCGAAGGCGGAGCCGTCAGATTTACAGTCTGATCCCTTTGGCCACTCGGGAACCCCTCCTCAATTGCGGCCGCCATAGTAGTCAGAAACGTTTGGCATGTAAAGTCTAAATATGAAAATTTTCCTAAAGTTCTGGTTCAACTGGTCGATTAACTAACAACGAGTTGTTTTAATGATGTTTTTTTATGCAAATCGATGTTCCTTTAATCAACGAAGCCCAAATTGGCTCCCGCTTAAATGCGGCAATAGAACACAACAGGCGAGGAGAGTTCGCCCTGTTGCTGTCGCTATTGTCTGCAGACGCGAGGGACATGGCGCAGTTTCAATGGCAAAAAGAGCTCGATAATGCAGAAAAATTACAACGTCAGTTCGAGTTACCCCCAAAGCAAGCACTTGTGGCGGATTTATCAACGGATAACAAGGTTATCGACAATAGTGCTGTTTTTGCCGAGCAAGGCGCGAGGGCGTTTCAGCTACAACAGGCATTGCGCCCAGAGGCATTAGTGATCCGCGGTGCTGAACCTATCGCCATGGCCGAAGCCTTAAGCAACTGTGACCTCACCACCCGGCTGCGTCAACGTGGGCAACTGCCGTCCCCTAAAGTAGAAGTGATGCATTTTGCCGATCAACTCGCGATTCAACGTAATCTTGTGCCATTGTTAGTGAGCGCCTAATACTATCTTCCATGAAACGTTGTTGACCAAATTGCCGTCAACTGAATCGCTACACCATAATAAGCGTGAGCTAAAGCTGAGTCTCTCCGTCCACAGTTACCTATAATAAGAAGTTAACGATGCAGGTTTAAGCTGACATATCACCTTTAAATCCTGTCATATGGCAATCAAAGAGGAAAACGAGATGAAAGGTATCATTGCAGGACAAGCGACTACAGTGAATGACACATGCACCGATTGCGGCAGTTTTGTGGACATAGGCGCTGTGATTGACGAACAGGATACTGTGCTAGAACTCTCTTTTGCTGGTGCGCAGGCACTAGCCGAAGCCAGCGAGATGATGAAACGGGCCCAAGCGCGCTTTAACCACACTCAAGGAAGTATTGCTCAGGATGAAGCGGGCGCTACTCTCAAGCTTGTTTTCGATGTGAGTGTCGAAAAAATGATTTTCCAATTAGAGAATGGCTTGTAACTCAATGAAATGTGAGATAAGTCAGAGTTAATTTGTAATAAATTGTGGCCGATGTTGCTGTTTAAAATATAGATAGTGTAATCTGCATCAACAAAAATAATAATGATAAATCGGCTCCATTAACCCGCCGACACATTGGCGTGTTAGTCGCAGCAGTATCGTTTTACCCAACACGAAGTTTTGTAGGGATCAGAGTGAAGCGACGTCAACATCAGCATTTAGTAGAGTCTTTAGTGCATTCCACGGCTAAACAGCAGGGGGATTTTACTAAGACGGCAGAGTTAGCGACTGAGTTACTTTACCAAAATTTAGCCGTTTCTCTGGTCTCGGTATGGATTTTTTCAACCGATCAATCCACCCAGTCATTAGCAGCGCAATTTGGCGCCATGGCATTACAAGACACCTATCGCCCTTCGCAGTTACAGGCTCTGCCGCACTATTTAGATGAACTCAAAAGCCATAGACACATTGATGCGGGTAACACGCTAATCGATCCGCGTTTGACTGAGTTAGTCGATAACTACTTTATTCCACGGCAGATTTTATCCAGCCTCGAGATTGGCATCCGCATTAACGGCCATCTCGAAGGTGTACTCTGCCTTGAACGTGGGCAACTGACCCACCATTGGCACGATAGCGAAATCCATCTTGCCTGCCAAATGGCTGATCAGCTGGCCTTAACGCTAGCCACCAAACATACCTATGATAAAGAAGAACGCCTAAGCCTATTTCGCTGTGCAACCGAGCAATCGCGTCAGATGAGCATGCTGATTAACCTGCACACCGAAAAAGTGGAATACGTCAACCAAGCTCACGCAGAAATAACGGGCTTAGCGCGAGAAAAAAGCATAGGCGCCAATTTACGCGAGTTAAGTTTTTTTAAGCAACACAATGAATTAGCCGAACAAACGCTCGCGCAGATCTTCAGAGGTGAGCAGGCCAAAGGCGAAGTGCAATTCAATCGAGCCGATGGCAGTCGATACTGGCTAAAATATGTAGTCAGCCAATTTATCACCGATCGCGGCAATCATTATGCCCTTGTCTCGGGCGAAGAAAGCACGGATGAGCACAACTATAAGGCGGAACTGGAGCGTTTAGCTTGGCGTTGCAGTCTCACTGGGCTGAATAATCGCAGTCACTTTAATCGAGTATTAGAGAAAACTACCAAAGGACTATTGCTGCTGGTCGATTTAGTCGCTTTTAAACGATTTAACGATACCTACGGCCATGAAAATGGCGACAGTTTGCTGATTGAAATTGGCAGGCGCTTAAAACATTTTTCGGAAATCAATAAGGCGACCGAAATCGCCCGTGTCGGCAGTGACGAATTTGCCGTGTTACTCACCGATGATAATGCGGTTTACGATCTCGATTATTTTAGTACCCGTCTCTATCAGCATTTAGCCATGCCGATTTTAATTGGTCGTGAGCAAATTGAGCCTAAACCCGCGCTGGCGGTAGTCGATATTGCCTCGGTGGCGAATCTGTTCGCGCCGCTGACCTGCGCCGATATTGCAGTGCAATATGCTAAGAAGAAAAAGGGCACGGCCATTCAAGTGTTTAACAGCACTTTGCTTAGTGCCTTTAAGGAAGATGCGCAAATTGAGCGCGATTTACATAGCGCGATTCGCGGCCGTCAGTTTGAACTGTATTATCAGCCCTTAAGGGATCTGGAGCAGCAAACCTATATTGGCGCCGAAGCCTTGATCCGCTGGCATCACCCGAAAAAAGGTGTGCTTTATCCCGGCGCTTTTATCGATATCGCCGAGCAATCGGGAATGATCAATGCCATTGGCAGCTGGGTGCTTGAAGCCGCATGTCGACAATTAAATATTTGGCAGCACCACAATGCCGATTTAAGCATGCATGTTAATGTGTCGGCGCGGCAGTTTTTTAGCGGCAACCTGTATGAGCAAGTGTGGCAATTGCTCACTCGCTATCGTTTAAAGCCAAAAACCTTGATCCTCGAAATTACTGAAACGGAGTTAATGGGCGATATCCGCCATGCAACGCTTTTATGTCAGGAATTGGCGGAGCTGGGTGTTGGGCTGGCCATCGATGATTTCGGAACGGGTTACAGCTCAATGCGTTATCTTAAACAGTTCCCGATCAGTAAGTTAAAAATCGACCGTTCCTTTATCTCCGATTTAACCATCAGTCGTGAAAGCCAAGAAATTGTGTCGGCCATTATCGCGATGGCGAGCGCGCTCAATATTTCCTTGACCGCAGAAGGGGTTGAAACCGCCGAGCAGGAAGCGTTTTTGGCCAAGAGTTTTTGCCATCAGGCACAGGGATATTTATACAGTCCAGCACTGCGGGAACCTGAATTTGCTCAATTCCTCCTGGCAGCAAAAGAACCTAATCTTGTGACGCACTAAATATTCAGATTAGCGTTTCAGATGATATAAAAGCAAAAGGCAATCAAACGATTGCCTTTTGTTTTTATATGCAGGTGTATTGCTAACGCTTTAAACAGCACTGTTTAAACTTCTTACCGCTATGGCAGACACAAGGATCATTTCGCCCCGGCAGTTTGGCATGCATTTGATGGCCCTCAGTGTAATACCAGCGGCCTTGCTCGAAGATAAACTCGGAGCGCTCATAAATCGCATCAATATCGCTGCTCAGTTTATACCAGGCTTTGAAGGTCACTGTGCCATGCTTGCTGTTATCGGGATGTATGGTTTCATCGGCGGATAACACATCGAGCCCTAACCATTGGGGATGCGGACCTTGTTGAAGTTGCTCAAGGGTCAAGTCATTGAGAAAGTCTGCATGGTGGGTTTTGATAACGTAATCAAAATTTTTCAACACAAATGCACAGTAGCGAGAGCGCATCAATTGTTCAGGACTTTTCGCTAATTGCTCGCCGGAATCGAGCCCTAGATGCAGTGTTTGACAACAATCTTGATAGGTTTTTTGGCTGCCACAGGGACAGATTTTATCGGGTGTCATATTCATAATGCTTTAAAATATAATCAATTACTGCTTTTCTTTTGGCTATCAGGTAACGGAGGGAACTGACGGCCATAGTAAAGATTGGGTACAGGTTTGGCATTCAAATAGAAACTTGGCTCTGCACGGTTGTTCATATCCAGCGTAACGTTCCAGCGGTGTTGAGAGTCTTTTTGAGTGCCAATCACAAATTTACCTGCAAATTCACTCACAGGTTCACCGGTCTCTTCTGCGGGATAAAAGCGCACTAGATAATAGCCAGTATCGAACGCGCTATTGCCAGATAACTTACGGTTAAGCACCCGAAAATCGATATCGATTCGGGCCTTTTTATTGCGGATTTTATCGAAAAATCGCTGGTAAATAGCAACGATACTCTCGCGGCCATAATAGATTTCTTTACTTTGACTTTCAGAGAGATAGCTTGCATCTTTCGCATAGATTTCTGCGGTAACTTCGGGGTCAAGCTCGGTAAATGCTTTAGTGAACAGCGGATAATTGGCATTGATCAGCTGATCGGTAGTCGTGGTAGTTTTGGCTTTTGTGGGAGTAGCAAAGCTTGGAAGCGACAATAGGCATATCAGGGCTAGCAGCAAAAATCTCATTACATTATTCTAATCAAGCATTCATGGCGCCACTATAATGGAGGTGCCCGCTGAACTAAAGAGTTGAATGTTTACAAAGTGTGTTTCTGTTCTAAAAGTGCACACTAAGCGTGAAGAGTGGAGGAACTGGCCATGTTGGATGATGAATCGGCATTGTTTTTTGAAGAAATGGCGGGAGTTGTGCCACTTAAGGGCGATATCAAGGCTGTGAATTTACAACCTAAGGCATTAACGGATGAGCAAATTCAGCGCCGTGATGCGTTACAACGTGAGGCCTATTTGGCCTGTATGCCCTTGGTTTTAAGCTTGATCCCGATCATTGCGCCCGACGATATCGCCAGTTTTAAGCGTGAAGGGGTGCAGAACGCGGTATTTAAGCGCCTAAGGCTGGGGCAATACAGTATTAAGATGAAGCTGGATGTGCACACCTACCGTTTGAGTCAGGCTCGTGATGCGTTACTCAATTACCTGTTAGCGGCGCAGGCCTATGGTGAACGCTGCGTGATGCTCATTCATGGTAAAGGTCATAACAGTAAGCCTGTGGCAGGACTGCTGAAATCCGCCGTATGCCATTGGTTATCTCAGCTTGATATGGTGCTTGCCTATCATTCGGCGAAAACCGAGCAGGGCGGGACGGGAGCCTTGTATGTGATGTTGACTAAATCAGAGCAGCTCAAGATTGAAAATAAAGAAGCGAACCGTAAAGGAATGGGGTGGCGTTAATGGCTTTGCGGACGCATTGATTTTATCTGATGGTTACTAGCATTCGTGTTAATACAGATGCTTAAAATGAAAATGCCCAACATTGTTGGGCATTTTTATCGGTTACATATTAACGCCTAAGAGCGTAGGAGGTACTAAGGTCTGAGCTTTATTTCGTCAGGGCTTAATTACCAACCACATTGACGATTCGCCGCCGTGTTTTGCTCATCGAGCCAGATTTTAAGTGGAGCAAAATAATCTAGCACAGCTTTGGCATCCATCGCCTCGGTTCCTGTCACTTCTTTTAAGGCAACAGGCCAAGGTTGGCTTGAGCCAAGCTCTAACATTTTATTGAGTTTTTCCCCAGCGGCTTGGTTGCCATAAATACTACATCTGTGCACAGGGCCTTTATCGCCTGCGGTATCACACAGCGCCTTATGGAACTGGAATTGCAAAATATGCGCGAGGAAATAGCGGGTATAAGGCACGTTACCTGGCACATGGTACTTGGCACCTGGGTCAAAATCGGCTTCGCTGCGATCCGTGGGCGCTTTAACGCCTTGGTATTTTTCCCTTAAGTCCCACCAGGCTTGGTTATATTGCGCAGGGGTAATTTCACCGCTAAAGACCTTCCAACGCCACTGGTCAATCATCAAACCAAAGGGCAGGAAGGCGATTTTATCCAGAGCTTGTTTTAGCAATAAGCCTATATCCTTGGAAGCATCGGGTACGTCTTCGAGCAAACCAATCTGTTTTAGATAGCTTGGGGTGATAGATAGCGCGATCGTGTCGCCAATGGCCTCATGGAAACCATCATTAGCACTGTTTTTAAACAGGAAAGGCTGCTGTTTATAGGCACGTTGATAGAAGTTGTGCCCAAGTTCATGGTGAATGACGGTGAAGTCTTCCGCGGTCTTTTGGATACACATCTTGATGCGAATATCATCGAGGTTATCCAGATCCCAGGCAGAGGCGTGGCACACTACATCACGGTCCTTGGGCTGTAAGAATAAAGAGCGATTCCAGAAGCTATCTGGCAGCGGCGCAAAGCCTAAAGAAGTGAAAAAGCTTTCAGCTTGTTTCACCATCTTGTGCTCATCATAGCCTTTTTGCTCGAGCAGTTCGGTCACATCATAGCCAGGATCGGCATCATCGGGGGCGACGAGATCGTACACATTACCCCATTGCTGCGCCCACATATTTCCCAGTAAGTGTGCGGGAATTGGGCCAGTCTTAGGCGCGATGACATCGCCGTATTCGTTATTCAGCTCGCCGCGCACATAACAATGCAGGGATTCGTAAAGGGGTTTAACTTGACCCCATAAACGGTCTAATTCCTGTGAAAACTCATCGGGTTTCATATCGTATTGGCTGCGCCATAACTCAGAGAGGTTAGCGTAACCTAAGTCTTTTGCACCTTCGTTGGCGAGTTCGACTTCACGTTGAAATAGTGGGCGCATCGGTTTTGCAATGTCACGCCAGCCTTTCCATGCCTCAAGCAGTTTGGCTGGGTCACGCGATTCCGCCATCAGGCTCGACAGCTCTGGCTGGGTCATACACTTGCCATCGGCGAAACAATATTTGCCTTTACCATAGAGTCCATTGAGCTCGGAGCTGATTTGCGCCAGCTCAGCATTTTTGGCGGGATCAAGCGGCGCAGGTAACACGAGTGCGCTGCGCAGAATATTCAGTTTGCGCGCATTGGCCGGATCGAGTTCTACATTGGCGTACTTTGCCGCTTCGGTAGCGAATCTGACGGAAGCCGCACTGACTTTTTCACCCACGGCGGCCGATAATGCCGCGGTATCTTCGGTGATAAAGTTGCTGTAAATCCATTCGGCGCGGTTAGCTTCGATAGAGAGCTGTGCCATTTGGGCTTCAGCATCTTGAATAAATGCTATGGCCTGAGCTTTATCGGGTGCGTTCTTATTAACAGTAGGTGTTGCGGCGGTTATCTCTGCCTTGCTTTGTGCGTCATTACAGGCTGTTAAGCCTAATGTTAGCGCTATGGTGAGCGCGAGTGTGGTGGGACGATTCAATAGAATAGCCATGTATTGCAGTCCTTTGTTGTTTTTGTGTTAAGCATTCTACCTAAGCACAGTATTTTTTGCATAGGACTTGATGACTTTAGATGGTTTTTTGCAACGGATGTGAGTGGGCTGTTAATCACTGCAAGTATTGCGCAGCTTATTTGGCCATTTTTCGTTTGACAACTCCCATACCAATGTTTAATTTAAACGAGTGTTTTAAATTAATTCAAGGTCACGGAATGGCAAGTCGATCCGATACAAAAACCAGAATACTTGATGCCGCAGAAAAGCTATTTGCCGAAAGGGGCTTTTCAGAGACGTCATTGCGACTAATCACCAGCAAGGCGGAGGTTAACTTAGCCTCGGTGAATTATCACTTTGGCTCTAAGAAAGAGTTAATCCGCGCCGTGTTAGCTCGATATTTAGATGTGTTTATGCCCGCCGCATCGACGGCCATAAAGCGTTTACATACCGCGCCAACACAGGCATCGTTAGAGGAGATTTTCTCTGCGTTAGTGGATCCATTATTGGATTTGAATGAGCTGCGCACCGAAGGCACAACGATTTTCCTGCAATTGCTGGGGCGGGGTTACATTGAAAGCCAAGGGCACCTGCGTTGGTTTATCACCACCCATTATGGGCAGCATTTAGACACCTTTGTTAAAGCCGTTTCAGCCAGTGCACCGCATATTCCTCCCGCTGAAATGTTTTGGCGCTTACACTTTACCCTAGGCACGATTGTTTTCACTATGGCTTCCGCCGATGCGCTGAATGACATTGCAGCCGCCGAATTTGGTGAGCATAACGACATCGAAGCGGTGATCCGAAAAGTGATCCCCTACATGGCCGCGGGCGTATCAGTTCCCGTTGCCTCTTAATAAAAGGTCTTGATTATGTTGACGATTATAATTATTGCCCTGATTGCGATTATTGCGCTGTTTGCAGTAAAGAGCCTTCGGATGCAATTTATCACCCAGCCAGTATTCCATTTTTTCAAAAAAGTCTTACCGCCATTATCCGATACCGAGCGCGAAGCGATGGAAGCGGGCGATGTGTGGTGGGAAGGGGAGTTATTCCGCGGTAACCCGAACTGGAATACCCTCCACAGCTATGGTAAGCCCACTCTCACGGCTGAAGAGAAAGACTTTATCGATAATCAGGTGATGACAGCCCTGAAAATGATCGATGATTTCGACATAGTACATAACCGTAAGGATTTGCCACCAGAGCTGTGGGACTACTTTAAGAAAGAAGGCTTCTTTGCGCTTATCATCCCGAAAAAGTTTGGTGGTCGTGCATTTTCTGCCTACGCTAACTCAACGATTGTGAGTAAATTAGCCAGCCGCAGCGTGAGTGCCGCGGTCACTGTGATGGTGCCAAACTCATTAGGCCCTGGCGAGCTTTTGACTCACTATGGCACTAAAGAGCAAAAGGAGCGCTGGTTACCTGCATTAGCTAAGGGTGATGAGATCCCATGTTTTGCGTTAACTGGCCCAGAAGCGGGCAGTGATGCGGGCGCTATCCCCGATGTGGGTATTGTTTGCCGTGGTGAGTTTAACGGCGAAGAAGTTTTAGGCCTTAAACTAACCTGGGACAAGCGCTATATCACGCTCGCTCCTGTGGCAACCGTATTAGGTTTAGCCTTCCAGATGCGCGACCCTGATGGTCTGCTGGGCGATAAAAAGAATTTAGGCATTACCTGCGCCTTGATCCCAACCGATCACCCTGGTGTGGTGATTGGCCGTCGTCATAATCCACTCAATATGGCGTTTATGAACGGGACCACTAAGGGCGAAGAAGTCTTTATTCCGCTGGATTGGATCATTGGCGGCCCTGAGTTCGCAGGTAGAGGTTGGCGCATGCTGGTTGAATGTTTATCGGCGGGGCGTGGTATTTCTCTGCCAGCATTGGCTACGGCTTCTGGTCATATGGCGACCAAAACCACCACGGCTTACAGCTATGTGCGTCACCAATTTGGCATGGCGATTGGTAATTTTGAAGGTGTGCAGGAAGCGCTGGCGCGCATTATCGCCAATACCTATCAATTGGAAGCGGCGCGCCGTTTAACTACGACGGGTATCGATCTTAAAGTTAAACCTTCAGTAGTGACGGCGATTGCCAAATTCCACATGACTGAACTTGGCCGTGCGGTGATGAACGATGCAATGGATATTCAGTCGGGTAAGGGCATCCAATTAGGACCTAAAAACTACTTAGGTCACCCTTATATGTCGAATCCTATTTCGATTACCGTTGAAGGGGCGAACATTTTGACTCGTTCCTTGATGATCTTTGGTCAAGGTGCGACCCGTTGCCATCCTTATGTGTTGGCCGAAATGGAAGCCGCGGCGATGGAAAACGAGCACGATGCGCTCGAGCGTTTCGACTCGCTGTTAATGGGCCATATGGGTTACGCCACTCGTAACGCATTCAGCGCCTTATTCAACGCCTTGACTGCCAGTCGTTTCGGTAGTGCGCCAGTGAGCGGCGAAACCAAGCAATACTATAAAGATATGTCGCGCATTTCATCGGCATTAGCCTTAATGACGGATATTTCGATGCTGATCATGGGCGGCGATTTGAAGCGTAAGGAAATGTTGTCGGCGCGCATGGGGGATGTGTTAAGCCAGCTGTACTTAGGCTCTGCTACCTTAAAACTGTTTGAAGACAATGGCCGTCAACAGGACGATTTACCTGCTGTGCGCTATGTGATGGCTAATCGCTTGCACTTAGCGGCTAAAGCGCTTGAAGAGGTGATCCGTAACTTCCCGAACCGTCCATTTGCATGGCTGCTACGTGCGCTGATTTTCCCAATCGGCAACCATTTCAACGCCCCGAGCGATAAAATGGCCACCGAATTGGTCTCTGGCATGCTAAAACCAAGCCCTGCCCGTGAACGCATTACTTTCCTATGCCCTGAGTTTGAAGGCGATGTCGGGGGTATTGCAGAAGTTGAACAGGCCTTCGTGGCACAATATGCCTGTAAAGATATCTATAAAAAGCTCAAGAAAGCACAACGTGCTGGTGAGTTACCTGCTAAAGTGCCTAACTTAGTGTTATTTACTAAGGCGCTGGAGCAAGGCACTATCACGCACGATGAGCATGAAAAACTGTTACATGCGGATAAGCTACGTTTAGCAGCTATCAATGTGAATGATTTTGAAGCTTTATAATCTTATTAGTTAGAATGAGTTAACTCAGTTTCTAGCCATGAAAAGCAATAAAAAAACCACCTCAATTGAGGTGGTTTTTGTTTTTAAGCTTGATGACTATTAGCCAAATTCTTTACATCTAGCCAAAGCCAATTAACGAAGATTAAGCAACGATCAGCACTTTACAAGTGTTAGTGCCGCCGATAGTTTCCATCGCATCGCCCTTGGTCATTAATACCAAGTCACCGCTCTGCAAGTAACCCGCAGTCGTTAATGATTCCAGCGCCTTTTGCGCTAATTCATCGGCAGGATAAATAGTTGAGTCGAAGTAAATCGGTAACACACCACGGTACAGTGCCATCTTAGCCAAAGTCGTCTCATGGCGTGATAAGCCAAGGATAGGTAAAGATGAACTGATACGTGACATCAGCTTAGGTGTAGCGCCAGACTCAGTTAAGGCAATAATCGCTTTAACGCCTTCCAAGTGGTTAGCGGCATACATAGTTGATAGTGCAATCGTTTCTTCCACAGAAGTGAAACGTGCATCTAATCTGTGCTTAGACACTTTCACGCTTGGGTGAGATTCAGCACCGATACACACATTTGCCATTGCCTTAACGGTTTCTTCTGGGAAGTCACCTGCAGCGGTTTCGGCTGAAAGCATTACGGCGTCAGTACCATCAAGCACGGCGTTGGCCACGTCCATGACTTCCGCGCGGGTTGGCATTGGGCTTGAGATCATTGACTCCATCATTTGAGTCGCAGTGATCACGATTTTATTCAGTTGACGAGAGCGAGCGATAAGCTTCTTCTGAACAGCTACGAGCGCCGCATCACCAATCTCAACCCCTAAGTCACCACGGGCAACCATAACTACGTCAGAGGCTAAGATCACATCATCCATCGCTTCTTCGCTAGCAACGGCTTCGGCACGTTCGACCTTAGCCACGATCAGCGCATTGCTGCCTGCTTGCTGTGCTAAAGAACGCGCGTAATCAAGATCGGCGCCGCTACGTGGGAAAGACACAGCTAAGTAATCCACTTGGATCATCGCCGCTGTTAGTATGTCTGCCTTGTCTTTCTCTGTCAGTGCCGCAGCCGATAAGCCACCACCTTGCTTGTTGATCCCTTTATTGTTTGAAAGAGGACCCGCGACGGTAACAGTAGTGTGTACTTTACGACCTTCAACGCGTTCAACACGCAGTTGAACACGGCCGTCGTCGAGCATCAGGATATCGCCAACGTTTACATCGTCTGGTAATTGCTTGTAGTCGATACCGACTTGATTCTCATCACCTTCTCCTTTACCTAACTCAGCATCGAGAATATAGGCTTGACCTAAGTTCAATTGAACTTTTTTGTTGTCTTTAAAGGTTGATACACGGATCTTAGGACCTTGTAAGTCACCTAAAATAGCAACATGGACACCTAATTCTTTTGCAATTTCGCGAGCTTGAGTAGCGCGTTTGAGATGATCTTCGGGAGAGCCGTGGGAGAAGTTAAGACGAACAACGTTTGCACCTGCCGCGATGATGCGGCGTAAGTTATCGTCACGATCAGTGGCGGGGCCCAGAGTGGTGACAATTTTGGTTCTGCGGAACATAAGATACTCCGTTAAAGTTAAAAAATCTTGGGACTATATTACCATGCAATTCCAAATTATGTAGTAAAGTTACAATCAAATTGATCTAAAGTTATGTTTCAAATTTGTGAGGTAACGCTGAAATTTGCTTTAAAAAAGGCTAGACGAACGATTTGCACTAGCCTTTTTTAAGATAGGAAGTGAATTACAGTATCGGATCTTTATTGATACGAGACTCTTTCAACACTTCTTTCACACGTTTTAAATTGTCACGGAAACGCGGGCCGCGGCGTAGGGTAAAACCGGTCGCCAATACATCTATAGTCACCAATTGCGCTAAACGCGAGGCCATAGGCAAATACATATCGGTATCTTCTGGTACTTCCATAGTAACGGGCAGTGTACATTCCATGGATAACGGTGAGTTACGAGCCGTAATACCAATCACTGCTGCGCCGTTTTCTCTCGCTAAACGCGCAATTTCAATCAATGACTTAGTGCGACCTGTATGGGAAATCAGCACCACAACATCGCCTTCATTGCTGTTAATGCAGCTCATGCGCTGCATTAAAACATCGTCAAAACAGATGACAGGCACATTAAAACGAAAAAATTTATTTTGTGCGTCATGGGCAACGGAGGCCGACGCGCCTAAACCAAAGAAGGAGATGGTTTTGGCTTGAGTCAGAATATCCACGGCTTTATTGATGGCAGTGACGTCTAAGCTTTGACGTGCGGTATCTAAGGAAGCCATTGAAGATTCGAAAATTTTTGTCGTATAAGACTCTGGCGAATCATCTTCTTCCACATGGCGGCTCACATAAGGCGTACCGTTTGCGAGACTTTGCGCCAGATGTAACTTAAAATCAGGAAAGCCTTTAGTATCTAAGCGGCGACAGAAACGGTTCACAGTAGGTTCACTCACATCTGCCATTTTAGCTAGCGTGGCGATACTGGAATGAATGGCTGTTTGCGGAGAGGCTAAGATCACCTCTGCAACCTTGCGTTCTGACTTACTAAAATGGGTGAGGCTTTTTTGAACCTTTTCTAGGGTATTCATACGCGTACGTCCGCTAAATTGAGAATGTAATTTTATTTATTTTTGTTTAGTGCTGCTGATCTGTTTCAGGATCTCACTAATCGACACTGCTTAAGTAAGTTTTAAGTACATTTTTGAAATAAGAATTTACTATCATCAGTAATTTAAGCACAAAAAGCATATCAGATTTATGCCCTAGGTGCCTAGTTAGCAAGAATGTTAATATTGATAAAAATAGATGCATTTAACAAATTCTGTTGTTATATTACAACAAAAGTGTGGATTTCTTCATTGGCATGAAGGGACACGACATACAAAGGAGAGCGTAACGCAATGGGCAAAACAACATCAGGCGCCAAAGCTTGTGACTTCGTACTCTTTGGTACTAAAGGCGACTTGGCACGACGCAAGTTGTTACCTTCTTTATACCAACTAGATAAAGCTGAACTTCTGGATAAAAACACCAAAGTCATTGGGGTTGCCAAAGATGAGTTCAGTCAGGATGAATTTAGAGAACTCGTCATCCTTGCGTTAAAAACCTTCGTAAAAGAAGCCCTCTGCGAAGAGACTGTCCAACGCTTCTTGTCCCGCTGCCATTATGTCGGCACGAATTTCACCGAATCAGCAGGCTACAGCGCCTTCCATGAATTGCTCAAACCAGAAGAGCGCGTCATGGTCAGTTACTTTGCCACTCCACCTGCGATTTTTGGCGATATCTGCCGCTGTTTACACGAACAAAATCTTATCCATAGCGATTCTCGCGTGGTACTCGAAAAGCCAATTGGCTCCGATCTCGCTTCTTCCCGCGTGATTAACGATCAAGTTTCTGCCTACTTCAAAGAAAACCAAGTTTATCGTATCGACCACTACTTAGGTAAAGAGACGGTACAAAACCTGATTGCGCTGCGTTTCGCTAACTCGTTATTCGCGTCTAAGTGGGACAACCGGACCATTGACCATGTGCAGATCACCGTTGCTGAAGAAGTCGGTATCGAAGGCCGTTGGGGTTACTTCGATAAAGCGGGTCAAATGCGCGATATGATCCAAAACCATTTACTGCAAGTGTTGACGCTGGTTGCGATGGACCCTCCGGTCAACTTAGATGCCGACAGTATTCGCGATGAAAAAGTAAAAGTACTGAAGTCGCTACGCCCAATCAATGCTGACAATGTGTACGAAAACACCGTCCGTGGTCAGTACAGTGCGGGCTTCCTCAAGGGCAGTCCAGTGCCAGGCTATTTAGAGGAAGATGGCGCAAACCTTCAGTCCCACACCGAAACCTTTGTGGCGCTGCGTGTCGATATCGACAACTGGCGCTGGGCTGGCGTGCCATTTTATCTGCGTAGCGGTAAACGCATGCCGTTCAAGAGTTCTGAAATTGTGGTGTATTTTAAAAACCCACCACACAACTTGTATCGCTCAAGCTACCGTAACTTGCCACCTAACAAGTTAACCATCCGTCTGCAACCACACGAAGGGGTTGAGATCCAGATGATGAACAAGGTGCCTGGGCTAGAGCAGAAACAACGTTTACAAACCACCAAACTCGACTTGAGTTTCTCGGATACCTTTAAAAACGAGCGTATCGCCGATGCTTACGAGCGTCTGTTGCTCGAAGCCATGCTCGGTAACCAAGCGCTGTTCGTTCGCCGTGACGAAGTGGAACAAGCCTGGACTTGGGTGGATGGTATCATCCAATCATGGGAACAAAGCAACGAGAAACCGAAACCTTATCCTGCGGGCACCTGGGGACCTGTAGCGTCGGTTGCGCTGATCACCAAAGACGGCCGTTCGTGGGATGAATAGGGGGCTTCGATGATTAAAGAAACCGTATTTAAATCCTTTGATACACCCGCAGCGCTCGAGCAACAGTTGGCGAATAAGATCGCCAGCCAGTTACAAGAGGCTGTGGATGCCCGTGGTAAGGCAAGCTTAGTCGTCTCCGGCGGCTCTACACCGCTGAAACTGTTTGAGCTCCTCAGCATGAAATCCATCGATTGGAGTGATGTTTATGTCACGCTCGCCGATGAGCGCTGGGTAGATGTGGAAGACAGTGCATCGAATGAACGTTTAGTGCGTGAACATTTACTGCAAAACCGCGCGGCCAATGCCAAGTTCCGCGGATTGAAAAATATGTTTTCCACCGCCGAAGCGGGCGCCGATATGACCGCCGAGTCGCTTTCTAATTTCCCGCGTCCCTTCGATGTGGTGGTGCTCGGTATGGGTAATGATGGTCACACTTGCTCATGGTTCCCTTGCAGCGCAGAACTAAATGATGCCTTAAGCACTCAAGCCCTGTGTGTGGCAACCAATCCCACCACGGCGCCCCATGGTCGGATCACATTATCTAAGAATGCGATCCTCAATAGCAGACAGATTTATCTGCATTTGGTCGGGGAACAGAAATTATCCGTATATCGTCAAGCCTTAGAAAATGATGATGTTAATGCTATGCCCATCAGAGCCGTGTTAGCGCAGCGTAAAACGCCCGTTGACGTGTTCTGGAGCGCTTAAGGAGTCACTCTCATGCACTCAGTCGTTCAATCTGTTACCGACAGAATTATTGCCCGTAGCAAAGCATCTCGTGAAGCGTATTTAGCCGCGTTAAATGATGCTCGTAACCATGGCGTACACCGTAGCTCGTTAAGCTGCGGTAACTTAGCCCACGGTTTTGCTGCTTGTAATCCAGATGACAAAAATTCATTGCGTCAACTGACTAAAGCCAACATCGGGATTATTACCGCATTCAACGACATGTTGTCTGCGCACCAACCCTACGAAACCTATCCTGAACTGCTGAAAAAAGCCTGTCAGGAAGTGGGCAGCGTTGCACAGGTCGCCGGTGGTGTACCTGCAATGTGTGACGGTGTGACTCAAGGTCAACCCGGGATGGAATTGAGCTTACTGAGCCGTGAAGTGATTGCCATGGCGACGGCGGTGGGCTTATCCCACAACATGTTCGATGGCGCCTTACTACTAGGTATTTGCGACAAAATCGTGCCGGGGCTATTAATTGGCGCCTTAAGTTTTGGTCATTTGCCCATGCTGTTTGTGCCTGCAGGGCCGATGAAGTCGGGGATTCCTAACAAGGAAAAGGCCCGCATCCGCCAGCAATTTGCCCAAGGCAAAGTCGATAGAGCGCAGCTGCTTGAGGCCGAGGCGCAGTCTTACCACAGCGCTGGCACTTGTACCTTCTATGGTACGGCGAACTCGAACCAGCTAATGCTCGAAGTCATGGGGCTACAATTACCGGGTTCATCCTTCGTGAATCCTGACGACCCACTGCGCGAAGCCTTGAATAAAATGGCGGCCAAGCAGGTGTGTCGCTTAACCGAACTGGGCACTCAATACAGCCCAATCGGTGAAGTCGTTAACGAAAAATCTGTGGTGAACGGTATAGTGGCGTTGCTGGCAACTGGTGGCTCAACTAACTTGACCATGCACATCGTGGCGGCGGCGCGTGCTGCCGGCATTATCGTGAACTGGGATGATTTTTCTGAATTATCTGATGCGGTTCCGTTACTGGCACGTGTTTATCCAAACGGTCATGCGGACATTAACCACTTCCACGCAGCGGGCGGTATGGCTTTCCTTATCAAGGAATTACTCGATGCGGGCTTACTGCACGAGGATGTCAATACAGTTGCTGGTTTTGGTCTACGTCGTTACACCCAAGAGCCAAAATTACTCGATGGCGAGCTGCGTTGGGTCGATGGTCCAACTGTCAGTTTAGATACTGAAGTGTTAACGTCAGTCGCTACGCCTTTCCAAAACAACGGTGGCTTAAAACTGCTTAAGGGCAATTTGGGCCGCGCTGTGATTAAAGTGTCAGCCGTGCAAGAAAAACATCGTGTAGTTGAAGCGCCTGCCGTGGTGATTGACGATCAAAACAAACTCGATGCGCTGTTTAAATCCGGCGCGTTAGACCGAGATTGTGTGGTGGTAGTAAAAGGACAAGGGCCAAAAGCCAACGGTATGCCAGAGCTACACAAGTTAACGCCGCTGTTAGGTTCTTTGCAGGACAAAGGCTTTAAAGTGGCACTGATGACCGACGGTCGTATGTCGGGTGCATCGGGCAAAGTTCCTGCGGCGATTCACTTAACGCCAGAGGCTATCGATGGCGGGCTGATTGCCAAAGTGCAAGATGGCGATCTGATCCGTGTCGACGCGCTAACGGGTGAGCTGAGCTTATTGGTCTCGGATGCCGAACTTGCCGCGAGAACCGCTGCAGAAATCGATTTACGCTACTCACGCTATGGAATGGGCCGTGAGTTGTTTGGGGCACTGCGTTCAAACTTAAGCAGTCCAGAAACCGGTGCGCGCAGTACCAGCGCCATTGACGAACTTTATTAATACAAAGGAAGAATACCGCAATGCTTGAGAATAACTGGTCATTACAACCACAAGATATTTTTAAACGCAGCCCTATTGTTCCTGTTATGGTCATTAACAAGATTGAACATGCGGTGCCGTTGGCTAAAGCCTTAGTCGCTGGCGGGATCAGCGTTTTGGAAGTGACATTACGTACTCCATGCGCCCTTGAAGCTATCACTAAGATCGCCCAAGAAGTGCCTGAGGCGCTTGTTGGTGCGGGCACCATTTTAAATGAAGCCCAGCTCGATCAAGCGATTGCTGCCGGTGCGCAATTTATTATCACCCCAGGTGCGACGGTCGAACTGCTTAAAGCCGGTATGCAAGGCCCTGTGCCTTTGATCCCGGGCGTTGCCAGCATCTCCGAAGTGATGACTGGCATGGCGCTCGGTTACACTCACTTTAAATTCTTCCCAGCGGAAGCCTCGGGCGGTGTGGACGCGCTAAAAGCATTCTCAGGCCCATTAGCGGATATCCGTTTCTGCCCAACGGGTGGTATTACGCCAAGCAGCTATAAAGATTACTTAGCGCTGAAGAATGTAGATTGTATCGGCGGCAGCTGGATTGCCCCAACCGATGCGATGGAGCAGGGCGATTGGGCGCGCATCACTCAACTGTGTAAAGATGCGATTGGCGGACTCTAAGCCGTTTAAACGCAGAACGTACAGATAATAAAAAACCACCTTGCGGTGGTTTTTTATTGCATGATCAGCGCTACATTTCTTTGCTGAGCTCTACGTTAGAGCCGGCTTTGGGGCTAAATAACTGCTGGTAAAGTCGTCCGGCAAACTCGTCTGTCATGCCAGAAATATAATCCGCCAACACCCTGTGGCTGTTTTGGCCTTGCTGCTCGCTGGTGCGCCAGCGTTCTTGGGTATTGAGTGGCAATAAGCGCTCAGGATCCGAGGCGAAGGCTTCAAAGAGTCCCATCACTATCTGTTGGCCCTTATATTCCAGCATTTGGATCTCGGGTTTACGGATAACGTATTTAAAAACCAACTGCTTTAGCACATTGAGCGCATGGGCAAATTCAGGTTCGAGGCTTGCATTAAAACGTAGCAGTGGTTCCTCAAAAGCGGGATCGTCGTTGATGATAATGGCGGTGACAAAACCGTTCACTAAGGTGCCGATAGCATCTTTTCGCAGATGATGTTCATGGGAGAAGAGTTTAGCGCCGATATCGGCGAGCTCTTGGCGGATCCAAGGATCGCCACTGTGCTTAAGTGTCGGCGCTACATCCTGTTGCCACTGGGATGCGGTGACTATGCCCATGACAATGGCATCTTCAAGGTCGTGCACGGCGTAGGCGATGTCGTCCGCAAGCTCCATAATCGAGCAATCGAAGGATTTAAACTGAGTGCGTAGATGCGGGTAGTTTGGCTGCAGGCTCGGCTGAACAGAGGTAAAGCGCACTCTATCGGCGACTGACAGTGGCTCAAGTACCCAATCGAAAATGTCGTTATCATCGTCGAATATGCCCTTAACTGGCGGCCATTGTGACGGTTTAAGTTGTCTGTGATTGGTGATTTCAGGATGTATTCCTGGCACAAACAGTGTCGATTGCGGCGCGGGATATTTTAAAATACCGAGCATAGTGCGGCGGCACAGATTCATCCCAAAGGCCTCGGTGTAAGGCTCGAGTTTCGAGAGGATACGAAAGGTTTGGCCATTACCTTCAAAGCCGCCGTGGTGGCGCATCATATAATTGAGTGCGACTTCACCACCGTGACCAAAGGGAGGATGGCCAATATCATGGGCTAGACAGAGGGATTCGAGCAGACTCATCGAGCCTAATAACGGCTTATGCTCAGGATATTTACGGCTCAGCTGCGCTGCGATACCTGTGCCGATTTGTGACACTTCGAGTGAATGGGTTAAGCGAGTGCGATAAAAATCATTCATGCCCACGCCTAGGACTTGGGTTTTGGCCTGCAGGCGGCGAAAGGCGGCGGAATGGAGGATCCGGGCTCTATCCCTTTGAAAAGGGCTACGATGATCATTACGTCTTTGTTTATCTTCGCCATGGCGACGTTCTTGCCAAACACTTGGGCTCATATGCATTCCTAGCGGGAGTGGTACATCACAACATCTTGTTAATTTCGTCTAAATTCAAGGTGAAACTGGGCACAAAGCAATCCATAAAATATTTGACCGCCGGATCGGGATTGGCCGCCAGCATGGCTTCGAGGCGTTTGCGCGCGGTATTAAATTCGGTGTTGCCGGCGCGGTTTTCCTCTAGACATTTAAGGTAAGCGCACAGGGTATCAGCGGATTTGACTATGGCTTTGTAAATGGGGTCGGCATAATCGCTAATAAACAGGCTGCGATAATCCTCTTTAAATTCATCGGGCACCATATCGAGCATGCGTTGCTCGGCAATGGCTTCAATCTTCTTATACTCAGCTTCGATTTCTTTATTGAAGTACTTTACCGGGGTCGGTAAGTCGCCGGTTAAGATCTCACTGGCATCGTGGAAAATCGCTAAACTCGTCGCCTGATGGGCATCGAGCGAGGTGCCAAATTTCTTGTTACTGATAATAACGAGGGCATGGGCCACCATGGCAACTTGCAGTGAATGCTCTTGAACATTTTCGGTGCGCACGTTGTACATTAAGGGCCAGCGCTGGATAAGTTTCATTCGGGCTAGGTGGGCAAATAAATGACTCATAATGCTCCTTTATATGAATGCCGGACCGCACTACAGTAACTCGAGATAAATCGGCGAGAAGTGAGGCTTAAAAAGTACGGCGATGAAGCTTTAGCCTAACACAGGCAAGGGGATAAGTGAGTGGAATGATGCAGAGTTTTTACGCACTGCAAAAAATAAAGCGACCCAGAGGATCGCTTTAGTCGAGATTAACCTAATGGTCTTCTTGGCGATGAGGCCACAGCATTATTGCCTGTATGTCTCGAGGAAATTGCCAAACTCTGTCAATGCTTTAGTCAAATCTTCCTTATAGGGTAAAAACACCACTCTTAAGTGATCCGGCTCTGGCCAGTTAAAGGCGCTACCGTGCACGAGGAGGATTTTTTTATCCCTGAGCAAATCGAGCACTAAGCGTTCATCATCCCTAAGGTTGAATTTCTTCATATCCAGTTTAGGGAATGCATAGAGTGCGCCCTTAGGCTTTTTCACGCTCACGCCCGGGATTTGATTCAACAGCTCGTAGCAGGCATCTCGCTGCACAGTTAACCGACCGTTGGGTATAATTAGTTCGTTAATACTTTGATAGCCACCGAGCGCCGTTTGAATCGCATGTTGATTAGGCACGTTGGCACACAGGCGCATCGAGGAGAGCATCTCTAAACCTTCGATATAACTCTTCGCCGCCTTAAGATTGCCTGACAACATCATCCAACCGACACGAAAACCCGCTGCGCGATAGGCCTTTGATAGACCATTGAAGGTAACAGTTAAAATATCGTCCGACAGACTAGCCGCAGGAACATGCTTGGCTTCGTCGTATAAAATTTTGTCATAAATTTCATCGGCAAATAAAATCAGGTTGTGTTCACGGCAAAGTTCGACAACTTGCAGCAGTAATTCTTTGCTGTAAACCGCACCCGTAGGATTGTTGGGGTTGATCAATACAATACCGCGGGTGCGGGATGAAATTTTGCTCTTAATATCATCAAGATCCGGGAACCAATCCGCTTCTTCATCACAACGATAATGCACGGCTTTGCCACCGGCGAGATTGGCCGCAGCTGTCCACAATGGATAGTCAGGCGAGGGGATTAACATCTCATCATCCGTGTTAAGCAGACCTTGCATCGCCATCATAATGAGTTCAGAGACGCCGTTGCCTATATAGATATCTTCGATATCGACACCAAAAATCCCCTGGGCTTGATAATGCTGTACGATCGCCTTACGGGCAGAGAATAATCCTTTTGACTCGCAGTAGCCTTGAGCACTGGGAAGATTGAGGATCACATCGCGCACAATTTCTTCCGGTGCTTCAAAACCGAAGGGGGCAGGGTTACCAATGTTGAGTTTGAGGATTCGGTGTCCCTCGTCTTCTAAACGTCTGGCTTCCTTGTGCACTGGGCCGCGGATGTCGTAGCAAACAGTATCCAACTTGTTGGACTTGATGATAGGGCGCATTTACACCTCGAAACATGCAGTTAATTTGGGCTTAAGTTTGTGCACCATAACGAAAATATCTGGCTTAAGGAAGGGGGCGTGAGCACAAATGACAAGTTTTTTTAGTAAATTTGCTAGTTAAATATGCTTTAACCAAGCTTTAAATAATTTAAAACAAGTTTTATATTCTGATATTTTGTAATTAATAGCCATATTAAGCTGCGGCTTTGGGAAGAGCTAGGCTTTGCCACTATCAAGCGCTCGACCTAAGTCCAAGCTCACTTTTTAGTGCGGGTAACATATCCTTGGCTTAAAATGTTAACGAAATTGTTAATCAGTGTTTGCTTAACCGCTGATTTACATAAGCTGATCCAAGTTAATACCTCATTATCTGGCATTCAATAAATTTTTGATATTTAGGCAGATTAACTGAATGCTTATTAAGCATTTAAGGTCAAATAAAGATTTCGTCTATTCGGTTTTAAATCATTTAGAATCAATGTTATATCTCGTTTTTTATTTCAGTCTCGAAAATTATTTATGGTTAGCATAAATTTATAGTTGACTCGATATTCGATGCGCTTTATTTTCTGCGCGATGTTTTCGGCAAGGCACCTAAGATAACAAGCTTTTAGCAGGTTTTATCAGCGGAGTTAGTCATCATGAAGCAGCAATATTGGCGTCCGTAATCGAGGTGATTTCAGGCGCTGTTCTAAAAACTTTTGCCTTTTAGGCGACTTATTTAGAGGACCTAAGTGCATGTCTGAACCGACAGCGTTAAGTCTTATTCCACCTTTGGTGGTATTGGTGTTGGCCGTTTGGTTACGCCGCCCCATCTTATCTTTGATCATTGGTGCGGTAGCTGGATTTCTGTTACTCGATCCGACGCAAGTCTTAAATAATTTCGCAAGTACTTCATTAAAAGTGATGGCCGATGAAACTATCGGTTGGTTGATTTTAGTCTGTGGTTGTTTTGGTGCTTTGATCGCCCTGTTAGTCCGCACCGGTGGTGCACTGGCGTTTGGTCGAAATGCGCTGAAATTTGCCAAAGGACCTAAATCTTCCCTGTTTATGACCTTTATCCTCGGGATCGTAATTTTTATCGATGACTATCTGAATGCGTTAACCGTGGGTGAAACCATGAAGCGCGTGACCGATAAGTTTAAAGTGTCCCGTGAAATGCTGGCCTATGTGGTTGACTCCACCGCAGCACCTGTGTGCGTGCTCGTGCCATTATCTACTTGGGCGGTATTCTTTGGTGGTTTGTTGGTTGATAACGGTGTGGCGGCAGAAGGTCAGGGCATTAGCGTGTATATGCAGGCAATTCCCTACATGCTTTACGCCTGGTTAGCCGTGGCCATGGTGTTATTGGTGGTGTTAGGCGTTGTGCCTGCCATTGGTCCGATGAAAAAGGCCCAGCTGCGCGCGGCGCAGGGGGAACCTGCGCAGGAGCAAGTTGATTTAGACCAAGTGCAAACCTCTGACGAATATGCGATTGCCGCGATTGAAGAAGAGTTTAAGCATGCTGACAATCAGGGCAAACTGCACAACTTCTTAGTGCCGATCCTACTACTGGTTGCCTTTACCGTTTATTTTGATATCGACGTGTGGAAAGGCTTGTTAGCGACATTGGTCATTACGTTGCCTTACTATGCGGTGCAACGTTTAATGCCACTGTCAGAGATGATGGATCAGATGATCGATGGTTTTAAGAGCATGTTGCCCGCCATTGGTACCGTGATCGCTGCATTTGTGTTTAAGGATGTGTGTGATGCGCTGTTGCTGCCACAATATGTAATTGAGTCATTGAGCCCATTTATGACGTCTAAGATGTTGCCAGCGGTGGTATTCCTCTCTATGGCGATCCTGGCCTTTGCGACGGGTTCAAGCTGGGGCATTTTTGCGGTGACAATCCCGATCGTGATGCCACTGGCGCAATCGGTTGGTGCGGATATCCCACTCGTGATTGGTGCGCTGTTATCGGCATCCTCATTTGGTAGCCAAGCGTGTTTCTACTCAGATTCAACCGTATTGGCCGCCCAAGGCTCTGGTTGTAACTTAGTGAGCCATGCGGTGACTCAGTTACCCTATGCGTTAATTGCCGCTGTGATTGCATTCTTTGGCTTTATCTTGATTGCCTAAGCTGCGATGCAGTAAATATAAAAAACCAGCTACGGCTGGTTTTTTTATGGCTCGCGTATATTGCTTACTTTAAATATTGCACTTGTTGCTCGCGCTGATTGTCGAGCTGTTTTGCACGACGCTAAAACGAACGCTTTCGCTGCTTAACCTCGATATCCAATTCCCATGATAACTATCCGCTGCAAGTCCTTAGAAGCATCAAATTCGAGGCAATAAAAAAGCCAGTGCAGGCACTGGCTTTTTTATCTGGGACTGAGAAGGGCGATTATACGCGCTTCTTGAATTCGCCAGTACGAGTGTCGATCTCAATCTTGTCGCCAACTTTAACGAAGTCAGCCACGCTGATTGTACCGCCGCCAGTGATAGTGGCTGGCTTCATCACTTTACCTGAAGTATCGCCACGAGCTGATGGCTCAGTGTAGATCACTTCACGTACGATAGTGGTTGGCATTTCAACAGAAATTGCTTTGCCTTCGTAGAAAGTCACTTGGCAAGTTTCTTCCATACCGTCAACGATGTAAGCCGCTGCATCACCTAAGTTTTCAGCTTCTACGTCGTATTGGTTGTATTCTGCATCCATGAACACATACATAGGATCAGCAAAGTAAGAATAAGTACAATCCAGACGATCTAGGATAATATCGTCAATCTTATCTTCACCTTTGAAAGTGGTTTCGGTGCCAGAGTTAAGCAGTAAGTTTTTCAGCTTTAACTTAACGATAGCAGCGTTACGGCCAGAGCGAGTTGTTTCTGTTTTCTGTACAACCCATGGGCTGCCTTCAAACATGATCACGTTACCTGGACGGACTTCATGAGCAGTTTTCATTACACAATTTCCTATATGTCGATTTTCTATTTCAGCGCAGCATCTTAGCTTTTTTTCACGAATTGGACTAGCCGAGTTGCAAGATCTGCAGCATTTATTGCGTCAATTGGCCATTCTTTAGCATGTTGCAAGAGTGGCAAACTGACAGGATTTAGGTTTTGCCAGTGAGTCCTCACGGCAGATTGCTCGCCTTGGTTAAATGCAACATTCAATTTAGTCCAAGTACCAGCAATATCAGGGGGCAGATTATCGCAGTAAAGTTGGATAAAAGCTTCTAATTTTATGAGATGGTAATCATCTTCTTGCGGATAAATATGCCAAATAAAGGGTTTCGCGGCCCATTGGGCCCGAAGAAAGCTGTCCTCACCGCGGACTATGTTAAAGTCGCAGCTCCACAGCAGGCGGTCAAATCCCTGTTGATCTGTCATCGGCAAGATATGCAGCGTCAAATCACCAAGCTGGATTTGCTGCCCAGGGCTCAGCGCCTCAATCGGGCAAGTTAATAAGTGTTGTAAACTGTTTAAGCTGCGTCCCTTGGGGATAAGCACATGGATTTTAGCATCGCTTTTCGCACTGTCTTGCCAGAGTTCACACAAGGTTGGCAGCGATTCTGTCTCATAGCTAAAAACACTGTAGACAGTGTCTTGTGCTTCAATATCTTTAAGGCCAAGACGTTCGAATAATTGCAGTTTATTGGCACTGTCTTGTTGCCATGCATCACGCTCGGCAAACAGATCACGCTCACAAATCAGGCCGCCAGTTTTGGGAGTAAAACCCGGGAAAAAGAAATACTTTTTAATGCCGCTTGCCTGCATCGATGGTAAACCATGGCAGCCATCGACCCAGTCTTCTGCGCTTAAATATTCCAAATTAAGCCACACGGGCACCGCTTGCGGTGTTGTGCTGTGCAGTGTAATAAGTTGTTGCTTGACCTCGTCAGGCGGTTCGCAGGCAAAGGCTTCAATCAAGACTGCACCAGGCTCAAATGGCACGGGTAGGGGCGTTGTCCAATGATGGATGGTCACGCCGTTAAAGACTTGGCTAACGAGCTTAGGGTCAAGGGTCGGTAAAATATGTGAAAAACTCTTTAAGTCATCGACCCAGAGCTTGATAGGGATTTGATATTCATTGACCAACTGTTTAGCTAAGCGCCAAGTCACGCCGATATCACCGTAGTTATCGACGACAGTGCAGAAGATGTCCCAGTGGGGAGTTGGGGTGTTTGTCATTGGTGATATCGCTTTCATTAACATGGAGAGCAAACATAAAAAAAGCGGCGTTTAGGCCGCTTTTTTACGAAGCTCGATCAATGGAACTGGGTTTAGTCTTCAAGTTCTGCTAAGCACATTTCTTCGTAGATTTGCTTAACCCAAGCGTCGACACGTTCTTCAGTCAGCTCTGGTTGACGGTCTTCGTCAATCCCTAAGCCGATAAAGTGGTCATCATCCACTAAGCCTTTTGAAGCTTCGAAGTTATAACCAGCCGTTGGCCAGTGACCAATGATGATACCACCACGGGCTTGGACGATATCACCGATCATGCCCATGGCATCGAGGAAATATTCTGCGTAGTCTTCTTGGTCACCACAACCGAAGATAGCAACCAGTTTGTCTGTAAAATCAATCTGTTCTAACTCAGGGAAAAAGTCATCCCAGTCGCACTGTGCTTCACCATAATACCAGGTTGGGATGCCGAACAGCAGCAGGTCGTATTCTGCGATCTGTTCTTTGGTGCTCTTGGCGATATCTTTCACCTCAACCATTTTCTTACCCAGTTTTTTCTGGATCATCTTGGCGACAGCTTCGGTGTTGCCTGTGTCGCTACCGAAAAAAAGACCTACAGTTGCCATTGTCTATCCTTTATGTCTAGTTCACTTATACGTTAATCTTGCTGCTATTATTGATTGCTCAGCATTCTATTTTTTGCTGAAGAATTAATTCGATTAACTGGCTTCGGCTGATGTTACTGGCCAATGCCTGCTCATTCAAGGCGTCATATAAATCTTGTGACACCTTTAACTCTATTCGCTTTAATCCTTTGGCTTTATCCCGCTGGATCTGGTTGCGCTTATTGACCTTAAGTTGCTGGCTTCGGGACAAAGGATTGCTACGTGGGCGGCCCCGGCGCTTTTCATTGGCAAAAAGGTCAATGGTAGTTCTATCTGTTGCTTCTTTTGCCATGTTCTTATTGTTTAACCGATGCCTGAACCTTCCCAGGACATCTGGATAATACCTTTTGCAATAAACCCGGCGCAGCCGAGAAATAACACTAACCACACAATAAATCGACCAAATTTCGGCACATTACCTTGTTTTAGCACATCGTGGATGGCCATGCCGATAAAGAAAAATATCGCGGCAAAAAACAGGTTCAGGCCAATGGTTTCAATTTGTTCCATGTACTGAGATAACATACTTTCTTAGTCCTCTAGAGTCTTCTAAGGCTAAAAGAGGCGCGAATATATCATATCAACAGGGTGTCGGCTATATGATTTAGGTCGAGAATCATTGTCATTTACACTGAGTGTTTGTCAATAAATTCAGACACAATACGATTAAAGATGGCCGGCTTTTGTGCATGTAACCAATGGCCACAACCTTCTAAGGTTTTGGCCTGCGCCGCCGGGAATTGACGCATGATCTCATCACGGTGTTCGGCAGTCACATAATTGGAATCGCCACCACGGATAAAAAGGCTTGGTCCGGTAAATACTTGCTGTAATTCGTGGCTTTGGTTATGCCAACCAATGATGTTGGAATAGCAACTTTTTAAGCCACTGAGATTCATTTTCCAACGAAAGCCTGTGTCGGTGCGCTGCAAGTTTTTAAGTAAAAACTGCGCCGTTGGCTCATCGATACCACTCGCCAATAGATGCGACAGTGCGAAACGGCGGTCGGTGTGACCTTCAAGCGGCAGGCTCTCTAGGGCTGCAAATACAACGTCATGGCGCGGTTGATAGGCCACAGGCGCAATATCGGCGGCCACCATGCTGATCATCCGCTCGGGATAGGAAAGGGCGGTTGCCATGGCGATTTTGCCGCCCATGGAATGACCAACAATGTGCACGCGCTCAAGCGCAAGTTCATCTAACAATGCCACCATTGCCTTGGCTAAACTTGGGTAATCCATCGTTTGCCAATGTTCACTCAAACCGTGATTGGGCACATCGACGCGAATAACCTGATGATTTGCTTCGAGGACCTGTCCTAGCCCCTTAAGATTATCTAAATTGCCAAAGAGTCCGTGGATAAGGAGAACCGCTTCTCCTTGACCTGTGGATGCAAAATTCATGGAATAGCCTGTGCTGTGGTACATAAAGTGCTGCGGATTGTGCCCCTAATGGGTTAAGTTTGACAAGTCTGGAGGTGATTTTGGGGCATAGTGCGCCGAACTTGCTGGCTTTTTCAGCGATTAACGCGCTTGTGCTAATTTGATGTGCGATTTCACGCATTTTTAGATTAATGATGCTTTATCAGATTGATAGAGATAGATACACTGGGGCAACGATCGCACAGATCCTTTGCGAGGATCGCCTGTGGTGCACTTTTTCGGTTAAGCCTATCGAATAACAAAGGATAAAAAGGTTATGAAATACATCGAAGTGGATGAAGAGCTCTATCGTCATATTGCCAGCAAAACGGAACGTATTGGTGAGAGCGCCTCTGACATTCTCCGTCGATTACTCGGCCTGTCCGTCGATGCGGTTGAACAGGCACAGCCACAGGCGATTAGCCAACCGAGTTTAGAGGCGGCGACGCCTGAGCCACAGGTTGCGCCTCAGGTCGAAACCTTAGTCTCTGCGACCGATTTCAATCAATTGGTGGATGAGCATAAGTTAGCGCAGCAAAAAGGCGCCGTGGGTCGCTTCTTATTCTTGCTCGAGAGTTTATATCAACAGAGCCAAGCGCAATTCTCGCAAATTTTACAGATCCACGGGCGCGATCGACTCTATTTTGCGCGCTCACGGGAAGAGTTACTCAAGGCGAGTGCTACCGCCAACCCGAAGGAAATCGGTAATACCGGATTTTGGGTCACGACCAACAATAACACCGCCAAAAAACGGGCAATTTTAGTCGAAGCCTTAGTGCAATTTGGCTGCGATGCCGAAATCGCCAACGGCATTGCCGAACGCGTATAACGCCTTTATCGACGCCGCGTTTCCATTTAATTAACCGATTTTCCAGTAGGAGAGGATCAGGTGGCAATACATCAACGGGCAGGACAAACCGCGAGTCAGACGGATCTGGTGAATATTCCAAAGCTGATGAGCCATTATTACAGCATCAAACCCAATGTGGATGCTGCCGAGCAGCGTGTGACATTCGGGACCTCAGGCCATCGCGGAACTGCGTTTCAGGGGAGCTTTAACCAAGACCATATTTGGGCGATTACCCAAGCCGTTGTCGATTATCGCCAATCGGTGAATATCGACGGTCCGCTGTTCTTAGGTATCGACACCCACGCCTTATCATACGCTGCTTATGTGTCAGCGATTCAAGTGTTAGCAGCCAACAAGGTGACAGTTCATATCCAGCAACATGATGGTTTTACGCCAACGCCTGTGGTGTCACATGCGATTATTTGTGCAAATCGCGAGGCGGCACTGAGTGGTGCTGCCTTAAGTGATGGCCTTATTATTACGCCGTCCCATAATCCGCCGCAGGATGGTGGGATAAAATACAATCCACCCCATGGTGGCCCTGCTGAAGGTAATATCACTGCGTGGATTGAGTCCCGCGCTAATGATTACCTGCGCGCAGCGCTCAAGGGCGTTAATAAGCTCGCTTATGCAGATGCATTGGCTTCGGGTTATGTGCATGCCATTGATTTAATCACGCCCTATGTGACGGATTTAGACAATGTCGTCGATATGCATGCCATTGCTAAGGCTAAACTTAAGCTGGGTGTCGATCCATTAGGCGGTTCGGGTATTCATTATTGGGCGCCGATTGCCAAGCACTATGGCATCGATATCACCTTAGTTAACGATAAGGTCGACCCAAGCTTCAGCTTTATGTCATTGGATAAGGACGGCAAGATCCGCATGGATTGCTCTTCTCCCTATGCAATGGCAGGTCTACTGGCCCACAAAGAATCCTTCGATTTATGTGTCGGTAACGACCCTGACTACGACAGACACGGTATCGTGTGTCCGGGCACTGGGCTGATGGATCCCAACCACTATTTAGCGGTTGCGATTGATTATCTGCTGACCCACAGACCTGAATGGAGCGAGCAGTTAGCTATCGGCAAGACGCTGGTATCGAGCGCGCTTATCGATAAAATCTGTGCCTTTCACGGCAAAAAATTACTTGAAGTCCCCGTTGGCTTTAAGTGGTTCGTCGATGGGTTAGCCGAGGCAACCATTGCCTTTGGTGGTGAGGAGAGTGCGGGCGCTGCGTTCTTGCGCCGTGATGGCACGACTTGGTGTACCGACAAAGACGGTTTTATTCTGGTACTGCTTGCGGCCGAAATGCTCGCGGTTACTGGCAAGACGCCGAGGCAACGCCATCAAGAATTAGTGGCGCAATTCGGTCAAAGCTTCTACAAGCGTATCGACAGCCCGATTAGCCTCGAGAACAAAGCCAAATTTGCCAAGCTTAATGCCGAAACCTTAAACGCCACTATGCTGGCGGGTGAGAACATTGAGGCCGTATTGACCCATGCACCTGGCAATAATGCTTCAATTGGTGGCATTAAAGTGACCACGGCCAATGGTTGGTTTGCTGCGCGGCCATCGGGCACCGAGGCGTTATTCAAGATTTATGGTGAGAGCTTTATCAGTGAGCAACATCTTGCCGATATCATTAAGGACGCACAAGCGTTAATTGATAAGGCTCTTAACGCCTAATTTGGCGTTTAAGCATTCTTTTTACAGATAAAAAACGCACTCATGAAATCCTATGAGTGCGTTTTTATTTGCAGCGATTGTAAGGTCATATTATTCAGGTTTGAGCTGAATCGTTAAGCCTAGTACTCGATATGGCAACTTGGTAAGTTATTCTTATCGATATAGTTTTGATGATATTCCTCAGCCACATGGAATTGCTGTAACGGCACAATCTCAGTAACGATATGACGCAATCCCCAACGACCTGAACGGGCAAAGGCTAGTTTTGAGGCTTCTGCCGCGGCTTTTTGCTCACGATCGTGGAAGAAAATGGTACTGCGGTACTGAGTGCCAATATCGCCACCCTGCATATTGAGTGTGGTCGGGTTGTGGTTCTTCCAAAACACATCCAGTAACTCGTCGTAGCTGACAATCGCGGGCTCAAATTCCACTTGCACGACTTCGGCATGGCCAGTCTTACCTTTTTTGACTTCCTCATAGGTGGTCGCTTCGTTATTGCCACCCATATAGCCGCAGGTCGCGTTGGTCACGCCGTTGACTTGTCTAAAGAAATACTCCACGCCCCAAAAACAGCCGGCACCGAAAGTTGCTAACGCCATGATAAATCCTGATAGAAGTCTAGATGGCTAAAGATTGTGATAAAACTCATCCCTAAAAGCAAGTGTGTCGACAAAATTAATTCTATGTCGACCAAATGCGGCTAAGATGCTGTTGTTTTGCCGCGAAATGCGCTTGTTTGACCAGAATGACAGAGTAACGGCCTAAAAACTTGTGTTAGTATGGATGCGCTTTTTAAGGCGGGTAGCTATAAGTGGCATGAAACAGGCAGTTATTGCCATCACTCCCGTCTTTAACACGCTATTATAAGGAGAATTCTGTGTTACAAGCTCTGTTAGATTCGAAGGATTTTCTCGCGCTGACCCTCGCCAATCCTGAAACCCTCGGGGATGAGTTTAGTTTCACCTTAGGGGAACATACTCGAGTCGAAGTGTGGGACACTGGCGTCATCGTCTTTGAGCCAGCACAAGCCCAAGGTAAGGATGTCATTCTCTCCTGCGGTGTCCACGGTAATGAAACCGCCCCCATCGAACTCTGCAATACCTTAATCAAACAGCTTCTCCAACAAAAAATCATCGCCAAACAACGCACGCTCTTTCTTATTGGTAACCCTTTAGCGATTAATAACGGGACTCGCATTATCGACGAGAACATGAATCGTCTGTTTAGTGGCGAGCATTCAAATCCACCGGGATTAGTGAATCCTGAGCGGGTACGGGCGAAAAAATTAGAAGCCTATGTCGACCGCTTCTTTAAGGGTGTAGCCGCAGGACGTCAGCGTATTCACTATGATTTACACACGGCGATGCGGGCGTCAAAACATGAAAAGTTTGCAATTTATCCCTATCGTCCCGGCCGTGCTTACTGCGCCGAGCAGATTATGTTTTTGGCAGCCAGTGGCGTAGATACAGTGTTATTTCATCATGAGCCAACGACCACCTTTAGTTATTTTTCCTCCGAGCAGTATGGCGCCGATGCCTTTACCATTGAGTTAGGTAAGGTGTATCCCATGGGGCAAAACGATATGACGCGTTTTATTGCCGCCCAAGAGATGTTTATGCGCCTTATCACAGACAAACCCTTAGCGCTTGAGCCATTCTCAGCGGATAAGGTGAATCTGTATCAAGTGTGCCGGGTGATTAACAAACACTTCGATGATTTTGAATTTACATTCGCCACCGATGTCGAAAACTTCCGATCTTTCCCTAAAGGTTTTGTATTGGCCCGTGAGGGAGGGCAGGAAATTAAAGTCGAGCAGGAGTTCGAAGCGATTGTCTTCCCCAATGCCAAAGTGCCCATTGGCAATCGCACTGTGATTTGCCTGATCCCAGCTGTCGTACCGAATGTTCGCTAGTTTTGTAAAGCATTATATACATGCCAACAGGGGATTAGTTGTCGTTTGAACTGTGCCAACGGTTGATAGGTAGTTTACGTTAACGTAATGTTCATCCGGCATATTCGTATAAATTAGGCGTTGTGGATTTTCCATGGCGTAACGAGATAACAAGAGCACAATATGAGCAAAGCAACACTCAACACTGATACAGTGCACCGTGTCGGCTTCTTGGATAAGGCATCGCTTCACATTCCTATCCTTCGAATTCTACAAGCAGACGGCACTACCTATGAAACCGCGGTTTTGCCTGTAATAGATGAAGCCTTAGCCACCAAAATTTACGATACTTGCGTGTTCACGCGGGTACTCGACGAACGTATGTTAGGCGCGCAGCGTCAGGGACGGATCAGCTTCTATATGACCTGTACGGGTGAAGAAGCGGCGATCGTCGGCAGTGTCGCGGCGCTGGACGCTGAGGACGTGATCCTCGCGCAATATCGCGAACATGCGGCGCTGCGTTATCGTGGTTTTACCACTGAACAGTTTATGAACCAGATGTTCAGCAATGAAAAGGACTTAGGTAAAGGTCGCCAAATGCCAATCCACTACGGCTGTGCGGCGTTAAACTACCAAACCATTTCATCACCACTGGCCACGCAAATTCCGCAAGCGACAGGTGTCGGTTATAGCCTGAAAATGCAGGGCAAACGTAATGTTGCCGTCTGTTATTTCGGTGAAGGCGCCGCATCTGAAGGTGACTTCCACGCCGGCTTGAATATGGCGGCGGTGTTAAAATGCCCAGTGATTTTCTTCTGCCGTAACAATGGTTATGCGATTTCCACTCCAACCGAAGAGCAATTTGCCGGTAACGGTATTGCTAGCCGCGGTGTGGGTTACGGTATGCACACCATTCGTGTCGACGGTAACGATATGCTGGCGGTATTAGCGGCAACGCAGCAGGCGCGAGCCTATGCGATTGAGCACAATGCCCCCGTGTTGATTGAGGCCATGACTTATCGTTTGGGCGCTCACTCATCTTCTGACGATCCTTCTGGTTATCGCTCCAAAGAAGAAGAGGCGAAATGGCAACAACATGATCCGGTCAAACGCTTCAAGTTGTGGTTAATCAACAAAGGCTGGTTGGCCGAGGCCGATGATGCCCAGCGTTACGAGAAGTACCGTGAAGAAGTCTTAGCCGCCGTTAAAGTCGCTGAAAAATTACCTATCCCTATGCTGGATGAGATCATTGAAGATGTGTACGACAAGCCAACACCAGCGCTGAAAAAGCAGCTGAGTGAGCTTAAAGAGCACATCAAGAAATATCCGCAATCCTATCCCAAAAGTGCAGGGAGGCTATAAGCCGTGGCAGAAATGAATATGTTACAGGCCGTCAATGAGGCCTTGTCTATCGCCATGCAATCTGATGAGCGCATGGTGGTATTTGGTGAAGACGTTGGCCACTTTGGTGGTGTGTTTCGCGCAACATCAGGTTTACAGGAAAAATTTGGTCGCAGCCGCTGCTTTAATACGCCGCTGACTGAGCAAGGCATTGCGGGCTTTGCAAACGGTTTAGCCTCTAACGGCATGACAGCCGTGGCGGAAATCCAGTTTGCCGATTATATCTTTCCGGCTTTCGATCAGATAGTGAATGAGTCTGCCAAATTCCGTTACCGCAGTGGTAATGAATTTAATGTGGGAAGCTTAGTGTTCCGCACGCCCTATGGTGGCGGTATTGCGGGCGGCCATTACCATTCACAATCGCCAGAAGCTTATTTTACCCAAACGCCAGGCTTAAAAGTGGTTGTGCCACGTAATCCAGAGCAGGCCAAGGGCTTATTATTAGCCTCTATTCGCGATAAAAACCCTGTGGTGTTCTTCGAGCCGAAACGTTTATACCGTGCCTCTGTGGGTGAAGTGCCCGCAGGCGATTATGAAATCGAGCTGGGTAAAGCCGAAGTGGTGCGTGAAGGGAAAGACATCACCTTAGTGGCCTGGGGCGCACAGATGGAAATCATCGAAAAAGCGGCCGACATGGCGGCAAAAGAGGGGATTTCCTGCGAAATTATCGACCTACGCACACTCGCACCTTGGGATGTAGATACAGTTGCTGATTCTGTGAAGAAGACAGGCCGTTTACTGATCAACCACGAAGCGCCATTGACGGGTGGTTTTGCCGGTGAAATCGCCGCGACGATTCAGCAGGAATGTTTCTTGTATTTAGAATCACCTATCAGCCGTGTATGTGGTCTAGATACCCCATATCCACTGGTCCACGAAAAAGAATATATGCCCGATGCGCTCAAAACCTTTGAAGCCATTAAGGCATCGGTGAACTTCTAGGAGTCCGGTATGATTAAAGATTTTATTTTGCCGGACATTGGTGAAGGCGTTGTCGAGTGTGAACTCGTCGAGTGGTTGGTGCAAGAGGGCGATACGATTGCTGAAGATCAGCCCATCGCCGATGTGATGACTGACAAAGCCTTAGTGCAAATTCCAGCGCCTTTTGCGGGAGTCGTGACCAAGCTGTATTACGCCAAAGGCGATATCGCTAAGGTGCATGCGCCGCTTTATGCTGTGCAGATTGAGGCTGACGAAGCCGCGCCCGTTGCTGCTTCTCAACCTGAAGCACACACAGCGACTCAAACACCCGCAAGCCAAGCCAACGTGGCTGGTACTAGCGTGGAAGAATTCCTGCTGCCCGATATTGGCGAAGGGATTGTTGAGTGCGAACTGGTCGAATGGTTAGTCCAAGAAGGCGATACTGTGGTTGAAGACCAACCCATCGCCGATGTGATGACTGATAAAGCCCTAGTGCAAATCCCTGCTATCAAAGCGGGTAAAATCGTCAAATTGCACTACCGTAAGGGCCAGTTAGCTAAGGTACATGCGCCATTATTTGCGATTGAGGTCGAAGGTGCCGTCAGTGCATCTGTTTCCCATGGACATGACACCAGCGCCGCCGTTGCTCATACAGCCACGCCTGCAGCTTGTGCGAGCGTGTCTCAAGAGCCTGCTCGCCAAGGTAAAGCCCTAGCTAGCCCGGCCGTTCGCCGTATGGCTCGAGCCTTAGACATCGATTTAAGCCGCGTTCCTGGCAGTGGTAAACATGGCCGAGTGTATAAGGAAGACATTACTCGCTTCCAAGCACAGGGTGGCGCTGTGCCTGCCGTTGCGCCAGTGGCTGTAGTGCCAACTGTTGCTCAATCAACCGTCTCTACCGCAGTGACAAGCGCTGCACGGGGTGACATTGTTGAGCCTATCCGTGGTGTTAAAGCCGTGATGGCGAAAATGATGGTGGAATCGGTATCGACCATTCCTCACTTCACTTATTGCGAAGAGTTTGATTTGACAGACTTAGTCGCTCTGCGTGAAAGCATGAAGGCCAAATACTCCTCCGACGAGGTTAAGCTGACCATGATGCCATTCTTTATGAAGGCAATGTCGTTAGCCTTAACGCAGTTCCCTGTGCTCAACAGCCAAGTGAATGCCGATTGTACGGAAATCACCTACAAGGCGCGTCATAACATAGGTATGGCGGTCGACTCTAAGGTGGGATTACTGGTACCAAACGTCAAGGATGTGCAAGATAAGAGCATCCTTGAGGTCGCGGCCGAAATCACTCGCTTAACCAATGCTGCGCGCAGCGGCCGTGTGGCGCCGGCGGATCTTAAAGAAGGCACGATTTCGATTTCAAATATCGGCGCTTTAGGTGGCACAGTCGCAACGCCTATTATCAATAAACCGGAAGTCGCGATTGTCGCATTAGGTAAGTTACAAACCTTGCCTCGCTTTAATGCGAAAGGTGAAGTGGAAGCGCGTCAGATCATGCAAGTGAGTTGGTCTGGGGATCACCGCGTTATCGATGGTGGCACTATTGCACGTTTCTGTAACCTGTGGAAACAATACCTTGAGCAACCGCAGGATATGCTGTTAGCCATGCGCTAATCGGCTGTCAGCCAATACTTACAGTCAATCCAGCAAAAAAGGACGCAATTTAGCGTCCTTTTTTATTCGCAGGCCATAAATGGGTTAATCTTTTGATCCCAATTACGTATAATTCGCGAACGTTGTTATCCTGATGGATTTGTTATGAGCCCCAGCCCATTTGCCCCAACAATCGAAACTATTGATTATCCGTTTCCGCCTAAGCCAATTCCTCTGTCCGATGCCGAAAAGGCGGACTACAAGGCACGTATCAAGCAGCTGCTGATTGAAAAAGATGCGGTATTGGTTGCCCATTATTATACCGACCCTGAAATTCAATCTCTGGCCGAAGAAACCGGTGGTTGTGTTTCTGACTCACTCGAAATGGCGCGTTTTGGCCGCGATCATCCGGCCAAGACGTTAATCGTCGCCGGGGTGAAGTTTATGGGCGAAACCGCCAAGATTTTAAGCCCAGAAAAAACCATTCTGATGCCGACTCTAGAGGCGACTTGTTCATTGGACTTAGGTTGCCCCATCGACAAATTCAGTGCTTTTTGCGATGCGCACCCAGATCATACCGTGGTGGTTTATGCTAATACCTCAGCGGCGGTAAAAGCCCGCGCCGATTGGGTAGTGACCTCGAGTATTGCCCTTGAAATCGTTGAACACTTAGACAGCGAAGGTAAAAAAATCATTTGGGGCCCAGACCGTCATTTAGGCAGTTATATTGCCAAACAAACGGGCGCCGAGATGTTGATGTGGCAGGGCGACTGTATTGTTCACGATGAATTTAAGGCTAATGCGCTACGTGATTTAAAGTGTGTTTACCCCGATGCGGCGATTTTAGTGCACCCAGAGTCACCCGCGAGTGTGGTGGCGATGGCGGATGCTGTCGGCTCCACCAGCCAGTTGATTAAAGCTGCGCAAACCATGGCTAATGAGCGTTTTATTGTGGCGACCGATCGCGGTATTTTCTACAAAATGCAACAAGCGGCGCCGGGTAAAACACTGATTGAAGCGCCTACCGGTGGTAACGGTGCCACCTGTAAGAGCTGTGCCCACTGTCCTTGGATGGCGATGAACGGCTTAAAGGCGATTGAAGCGTCATTAAGTGACAGCGACAAAACCACCCATGAGATCTTTGTCGATGAAGATTTACGCGTAAAAGCATTAATCCCGCTGACGCGTATGCTCGATTTCGCTAAGACACTGAATATGAAAGTGAAAGGCAACGCTTAATCAAGCGTCCATAAACCTCACGAAAATGAATCCCTGCCACTTGGCGGGGATTTTTTAGCTATCTGCTCAAAATGATAAGCACTAAGCTGCTAAGTTTGTGCTTAATCAGGTGTTCCAGCCTTAGAAACCGTTATTTATCGATACATAGATGCTTCAATTTAAAGAAATACACACTCTGTTATTTACCGAATCCGTGTTGTTGACCTAAATTTGATATAGCAAAGCGTAGGAGAGTTCATTCTTTGCGCTGTGTTCATGCAATTTTGTATAAGATAACCATGGAGAAGGGTATGAAAAACATTGTGTTATTTCTTGCATCAATGTCTGCTGTCAGCGCATTTGCAGACGTTAGTGTGCCAATGAATCTTGTCAACGAAAAGGGCGTTGGTGAAAGTGTTGGTCAAGTGACTGTTTCAGAATCTCAATATGGAGTGGTATTTACGCCATTGCTCAAAGGCTTAATGCCGGGATTACATGGTTTCCATATACACGAGAACGGAACCTGTGATCCAAAGGAAAAGGACGGAAAAATTGTACCTGCTGGTGCAGCAGGTGGTCACTATGATCCTGCAGCCTCGAAAACCCACAGCACACCATGGGGAGAAGGGCACTTAGGCGATCTGCCGCCATTGTTTGTCGATGCTGACGGTGCTGCTAGCCAGGCAGTGCTTGCACCGCGTTTAAAAATGAGTGACCTTAAAGGCCATGCGATCATGATCCATGCAGGTGGCGATAACCATTCCGATCATCCTGCGCCTTTAGGTGGCGGTGGTGCGCGTGTGGCCTGCGGAATTATCAATTAATATATCGTCAAAGTAAGCTGTTAGTGGTGAAATGCAAGAATTGCAAATGACAGTGAATTGATAAGCCGTTAAATCGGCATAAAAAAGCCCCGCAAGAGCGGGGCTTTTTACATAAGGAGGATGATTACTTCGCGTTCATCAAGGCAACCGCGTTATCTAACATACGGTTACTAAAGCCCCATTCGTTGTCGTACCAAGCCATTACTTTAACTAAACGGCCGTTAACGCGGGTTTGCGTCGCATCGAAGTTTGATGAAAACGCATTGTGGTTAAAGTCGATAGAAACCAATGGCTCTTTATTGACAGCTAACACTTCGCTCAGTGGTGCAACAGCTGCTGCACGCTCGATGATGGCGTTAACTTCTTCTACAGTGGTATCACGTGCTGCAATGAAAGATAAATCCACTAAAGACACGTTAACAGTCGGTACACGTACCGCTAAACCATCGAATTTACCTTGTAATTCAGGCACCACTAAACCTACTGCCGCGGCCGCGCCCGTTTTAGTTGGGATCATAGACAGTGCAGCAGCGCGCGCACGGCGTAAATCTGTGTGGTATACGTCAGATAAACGTTGATCGTTGGTGTACGCGTGGATAGTGGTCATCAGACCTGATTCGATACCAATCTCATCGTTTAATGGCTTAGCGAAAGGCGCTAAACAGTTAGTGGTACATGATGCGTTAGAGATAACTGTCATATCCGCGGTCAACACATTGTTGTTCACACCGTAAACGACGGTTGCATCAACGTTTTTGCCTGGTGCAGAGATAATGACTTTCTTCGCGCCAGCAGCTAAAAGTGGCTGTACAGATTCTTTAGAAGTGAAGATACCAGTACATTCGAACACGACGTCAACTTGTAAGTCGCCCCAAGGTAATTTACCTGGATCGCGCTCTTGGAAGGTGAGGATCTTGTCGCCGTTGACATAAATGGCTTCCGCATCATGCTCAACTTTGGCATTGAAGCGACCATGTACAGAATCGTATTTAGTCAGGTGAGCGTTGATTGAAGCGTCGCCTAAATCGTTGATGGCAACAATTTTGATTGGGTAAGCTTTTTCGCTTTCATACAGGGCGCGTAATACGTTTCTACCGATACGGCCATAACCATTTATTGCTACACGGATAGTCATCTCATATCCCTCTGGTGATTATAAAATTCAACTGGTAGTAAAATTACCAAACTGACAGCTATCGTCAAGTGAATTCGGCAATTTTGCCGGTATTCGGTTAACAAATTAGGTGTTTTTTTTACATCGGTCGCGAAAACTCCATTTTTAGCTCGGCATTTGGGTAAAAAATTACAAGATGGCAAACATTTTGCCGACGTTCGCTCATGCGCAATCGTTATGGCGACTTTGGCTTCTCTGCGTCGTTTGTTGCTGCCGCAGATGGTAGCGCTTCAGTGGGTTGAGGCGCGAGCCAGAGTGCGACAGGGCTAGTCGAATAGAATCCATCTTCTAACGCATCGATCAAGTTCTGGGCGTATCCATCTAATTTCGTCGCCAGCGTTTTGTTGCCACTGATTAAGGCTAGCATCTTATCTTCGGAATACTTCTGCTGCGTAAGTAGTAAATTGGCCTTTGTCAGCATGTAAGTTTTTTCAAGCTCTTGGGTTTGACGATAGGAAGAAGCGAGCCCAAGCAGCCAGTTAGGATCAAAATCTGCGTATTGAATCTCTGCAAACACTTTAAGGTAGAGTCGTTGCGCTTTGATAGCATTACGATTGCTGTAGTAGGTGGCTATCTGTGCCAAGAGAAAAGGTTCAGTGACTTCACCCACATTTTCTTGTGCCAATAATCGGTTTAACGCATTGGTGTCGCCAAAACGTGTCCATTGATAGTAGGACATAAAAGGGTCTTGATGTTCGCGGGTTTCATCCTGTAAGCGACTGAGGTTTTGTGTGCTTAAGCGAAAGGCTCTGGCTCTGTCAGCTGTACGATTGGTGTGGATGATATGTTGTACCCCTGAGGCCAATTCAATACAGCGACTGTAATCCTCAAGATAAGATAACTGTTGGTAAAGTTGCTTACCCGTTGGTTTTTTGTTGTCTAATAGGTCGAATCGGCTCTGGATCAGCAGTGTTTTCTCGGTCAGACACCAACCATCCTTATTCAAATCGGCACAAATTTCAGGATTATTTTTACAAATCGTCTCGATGTTTCGGCCATTATCACAACCTAAAAGGCTTGTTGTGAGGGCAAATGATGTAATTATTACTAGATTTCGTCTCAAAATACGCTCCAAAATGCAATTTTCTCTAATAAAATTACAGATTTACAGAAAATATCTTACTGGCAAGCTGGGACAGTTTTCATTACAATGGCGCCGACCAAAACACGGGGTTTCCTCAAAACCTACATAAGATTATTGGTCTTTTCGTCATGTTACTCAAACCTTTCGATATATTTTATTGAAAAGTGAGATAAAGGATCTGTAAATGAGCGCTGATAAACACCTACAAAGTTGGCAAGAACGTTTTGAAATGGCAGAGGCAATGCAACCTTTGCTGGGCAAGTTGTACCGTAACCAAGGCGTCGAAGTTGTGGTTTATGGTAAGCCATTACTCAATGCTTCTACTATTGAGATTATTAAAGCGCACCGTTTAGTTCGTCGTCATGTCGGCGAGAAATTACGTTTACGCGAGAGTCTCCCGTTTGTTCAAGCCTTAAGCAAACTCGCGGTTAAACAATGCAAAGTGGATATTGGTAAGCTTGCTGTTAAATACTGGGCTGAACATACCGATACCAACGAAATTGAAAGCTATATGGCACGCGAATTAGCTGAAGCGATTGATCATGCTGATGATATCGCTCCGCGTGATGTGGTGTTATATGGTTTTGGTCGTATTGGCCGCTTATTAGCGCGCTTACTCATCGAGCGTACGGGGCGCAGCAACAAGTTAAGACTGCGTGCTATCGTATTACGTGGTGGTAAGAAGGGCGATTTAGAAAAACGTGCTAGCTTACTGCGTCGTGACTCTGTCCATGGTCCATTCAACGGTTCTGTTGAAGTGGATGAAGAGAACAACGCTATCATCGCTAACGGCACTTATATCCAAGTTATTTACGCAAACTCACCAGATGAAGTGGATTACACCAAATACGGCATCACAGATGCCTTAGTTGTAGATAATACAGGTATTTGGAAAGACGAAGCTGGCTTAGGCTTACACTTAAAGAGCCCTGGTGCGAGCAAAGTATTACTGACAGCACCTGCAAAAGGCGCCATCAAGAACATCGTTTACGGCGTGAACGAAGGCGACATCACCCCAGAAGACATTATTGTGTCTGCGGCAAGTTGTACCACTAACGCGATTACGCCAGTGCTGAAAGCGGTTAATGATAAGTACGGTATTGAGAATGGTCACGTTGAGACTATACACTCATACACCAACGATCAAAACCTGATCGACAACTACCACAGTGCCGACCGTCGCGGTCGCAGTGCACCATTAAACATGGTGATCACTGAAACGGGTGCAGCTAAAGCGGTTGCTAAGGCACTGCCAGTATTAGCGGGTAAACTGACCGGCAACGCGATTCGCGTGCCAACACCAAACGTGTCTATGGCGATCATCAGCATGAACTTAAATGCTGAGACTAATAAAGACGAATTGAACGAGTACCTGAAAGACACGGCGCTGCAATCACCATTGCAAAACCAAATCGACTACACAGACTCAACTGAAATCGTATCTAGCGATTTAGTCGGCTCTCGTTATGCGGGTGTGGTTGATTCTCAAGCGACCATTGCCGAAGGTAAACGCGCTATTCTTTACGTGTGGTATGACAACGAATTTGGTTACAGCTGCCAAGTGGTTGGTGTAATGCAGACAATGTTAGGTTTGACCACACTGTCTCTGCCTGCATAAGCGTCATCGATAAATAACTTCTAATAAAAAGCGCCCAACGAGGGCGCTTTTTTTATGCTATGAGGCAGTTTGTGACGACTGGATAAAACCACTTCAGCCCTTGGCGTTGCAAAGAAAATCATCAAATTGTTTATTCCATCGGCAAGTTTTTATCTCTGTGGCTGAATATTGGGCAAACAGTGCGGCTAAGCGCAATATTTCAAATTTGTTGATTGACTCTGAAGGTTAAATCGGTAGAATGCCAATCCGCAGTCAGGGGAAAGCGTAGTAACGTAACTCCTAAGCTTAATAAATGATTAAGCTGTGACATCGATGCGACATTAGCTCAGTTGGTAGAGCGATACCTTGCCAAGGTATAGGTCATCGGTTCGAACCCGATATGTCGCTCCAACTCTTTACGAGTTAGGAAATCTGGCGCGATGGCAGAATGGCTATGCTGCGGATTGCAAATCCGTCGATCTCGGTTCGACTCCGGGTCGCGCCTCCATAGATTAAGGTATTAATGAATAGATTCCCGTCGTTAATATAAAGAGTTTGCCCGAGTGGTGGAATCGGTAGACACAAGGGATTTAAAATCCCTCGCTGGTAACAGCGTGCCAGTTCAAGTCTGGCCTCGGGTACCATAACATAGAGAAGGCCTAACAGATGTTAGGCCTTTTTTATTGCCGCAAATCCCGTTCTAACTCCTACAAATTAATCCTTAAACAAAGAGTGATCAGCCTCTTAAAAATTACAATTATCAAAAATCTCAGCTTCAAGACAATTGATCTCTCATTTAGTTGTTATTTATTTTAATCAATCCATAATATGCAAACTATTTCCTTAAGATGCGGTAATAGGCGCTATTCCCCCTCTTAAGACAGTGGTATAAATAAGCCGAATTTCCCCTACACGTGAACATTTAGGATAAGTAGTCATGATTTTCTCTCAGGTAGTACTCGCACCCGCTGATCCCATCCTTGGTTTAACCGATACCTTCAAGGCCGATCCACGCCAAGATAAAGTGAACCTCGGTGTTGGCATTTATAAGGATGAAGCAGGGCAGACTCCAGTATTACAGTCAGTGAAGAAAGCAGAAGCCCTATTGCTTGAGCAAGAGAAGACCAAAAACTATTTAGGTATTGAAGGGGTGCAAACCTATAACCGCGTGGTACAGGAGCTATTATTTGGCGAGGGCAGTGAGCTAGTGACTTCAGGCCGCGCTGCAACGGCCCAGGCACCGGGTGGTACAGGCGCACTGCGTATTGCTGCCGAGTTTTTACTGCGTAACACGCCATCGCGCACTGTATGGGTAAGTAACCCAACTTGGGCGAACCATCAGAATATTTTTGAAACTGCGGGTTTAACGGTTAAAGAATACGGCTATTACAACGCCGCTGCCCACGATATCGATTTCGACGGCATGATGACAGATCTCGCCAATGCTCAGGCGGGTGATATTGTTCTGCTTCACGGATGCTGTCATAACCCAACGGGTATTGATTTGACCTTAGCCCAATGGGAGCTAGTCGCCAATCTGTGTGCAGAAAAACAGTTAGTGCCATTATTTGACTTTGCTTACCAAGGTTTTGGTGCTGGGATTGAAGAAGATGCCGCGGGTTTACGTTTAGTCGCTTCAAAAGTGCCAGAATTGTTAGTGGCAAACTCTTTCTCTAAAAACTTTGGTTTATATAACGAGCGTATCGGCGCTGTAACTGTGGTTGCACAAAATGCCGATGAAGCGGTGCGTGCCTTTAGCCAAGTGAAGCGTACTATTCGTGCCAATTACTCAAATCCACCAGCACACGGTGCATTAATAGTTAGCACCATTTTAAGTGATGCAGCGTTAAAAGCGCTTTGGGTGCAAGAGTTGACCGAGATGCGTGAACGTATCGCCGAGATGCGTACGCTGTTCGTTCAAAGCTTAAAGGATGAAGGCGTCACTCAGGACTTTAGCTTTATTTCCCGTCAAAACGGTATGTTTAGCTTCTCAGGCTTAAATAAGGCACAGGTTGCACGCTTGAAAGACGAGTTTGGTATTTATATCGTCGGCTCTGGCCGCATTAGTGTGGCGGGTATGACCAAAAACAATATGCCTCTGATCTGTAAAGCGATTGCTAAGGTTCTTTAATTTAGGACTCTAATTTAGTTCTCTAATATAAGAAGAGGGCTTACTAAAAAGGACAGCTTAGGCTGTCCTTTTGACTTTATGAAATTTGGCGCATTTGAGATTAATGGCTTTGTATTAGCTTTATGAGGCCAAGGTCTCTAGCGGTAAATCTGACTTTATCCTCAGCACGGCACTTAAGGCATCACGCAGGCCAGATTGATCGTGTAATTGTGGATTATGGCGATTCCTTAACGGGAAGTAATTCATCAAAGTGCCTATGCGTACTTGCTCAGAGTGGCGCAGCACTTTAGTGATAACAGGCTTACCAATCACCTGATGACACCAAGAGATACGTTGCTCAATACTAAACTGACCTGCAGGCGAGGTTTCTTCATTTAGATTATCGATAAATACCACGGGCGCCTTTGTCATCGCTAATGCCTTAGCAAAGCAGGGCAGTAATAGCGGTGGCATAATACTGGTCAGGAAGCTCCCTGGACCTAAGATAATCAGATCTGCTCGACTGATGGCTTCACAGGCTTCGGCGGTAGCATCGACCTGTGGCTCAAGACATAAGGCAATGGGCGCCTCATTCATCTTATCAACATTAACCTCACCAAAAACCTTGCAACCAGAGGCTTGTAACGCCACTAAATGGGTTGGTTGTTCTGACATAGGGATAATATTGGTCTCAATCTTAAGCATATGCCGAATGAGATTGACGGCTTCGAGGGGTCTGACACAAAGCTTGTCGAGGGCAAGCAACATCAAATTGCCCAGATTATGGCCGCTTAATTCAGTTTCGCCTTGAAAGCGATACTCAAATAGTTGAGAGCTAACTGAAGGACGATGGGCGAGTTGTGAAAGACAATTACGTAAATCGCCCCAAGCAATACAATCCTGCTCGGCCCGTAATCGGCCTGTAGAGCCGCCATTATCCGTGGTAGCAACAATGCCAGTAAGACGATTCCCGAGAAAATCCAGCGATGAAAGTACGCGGCCTAATCCGTGACCACCACCAATGGCGACCACATGTCTGTATTGATTTAAGATTTGATGCTGCATGAGGGTTCCTTCCTGAATACCCAAAAATCCTGTCCTGTTGTTAACTTGTGTTGCTAAGCTTTGCTTCGTTTGCCATAGCACAGTTAACGGAACCTTAGTATAAAAGCTCAGTCAAAAGCATGCACTAAATATTCACGCCCCAAATGTTCCAAAGTGTATGAGTTAAGCGCGGGATCGCATTTTTCAGCGTAATCACAGCATGCCACCGCTTGAGATGCGGTTTTGCATCCATATTTCGTGAATTTCAAGATATGACATATAATCTGGCGCTTATTTTGCCACTCGTGACTCAATATCAAAGGTGACTTATTGAAAACAGGTAGAATTGGTTCGTTTACACTCGCGTTAGCCCTAGTGATCTTAGCGATTTTTTCGCTGAGAGTTTGGCTCATTCCCACTATCGATGAGCCTGAATCTATCGTTAACCAACTGGAAAACTCCGTTGAGCCCGTTACTCAAGTTCCTGACTTTTCTGCCATCAATGATGTCGCGGAAAAAAAACGTGTCTTTTTTGATTTTCTAAGGCCGATCATTCAACAACAGAATGCCATTATTGCAACCGAACGTGACTTTATCACAGAAATGTTAGCCTTAGTGGAAAACGACAGCACTCTGTCGGATAAACAGTTAGCGCAGCTCAACCAGTTATTTGATAAATATCAATATGCTGCCCGTAATGTGGATGCAAAATCACTTAACAGTTTACTCAAACGAGTCGATATCATTCCTGAATCTATGGTGCTTATTCAGGCGGCCAATGAATCAGGTTGGGGAAGTTCGCGTTTTGCCCGTGAAGGCTTTAACTTTTTCGGCGAATGGTGTTTCAGTAACGGCTGCGGCATAGTGCCATCCTCTCGAGGTTCGGGCAAAATCCATGAGGTGAAAGTGTTTCCATCGGTGGACGCTTCTGTGTCTTCCTACATGCGCAATTTGAACTCGAATACGGCATATACGCTATTTCGTTCAATACGTGCCGATTTACGCTCTCAGGAAGCGGAGTTAAGTGCCGATCAACTGATTTATGGATTAGTGAATTATTCTGAAAGACAAGAAGCTTATATCGACGAATTACTCGATATGTTACGTCATAATGAAAAATATTTGGTGAAGGCGGATGTATAAAAAATGGTGGTTAGCGGGACTTTGCTTGTGTGCATCGAGCCTGCAAGCAGAAACGATTTCCCTTGAATATAAAGGCTTCTACGACAGATTAAAGCAAGTCAATAAGGGGAGTTATCAGTTAGTCGAAGTGGCATTTAGTGTGCCTATGTTGCCTAACTGCCATATTAAAAGTGGCACTATTTCGAGTGAATTAAATTCAACGCCACTGACTTATACATCTGCTCAGCGTCTATTTATTCCCTTCGATGATGCCCTAAAAGACCAACGCGCTTTAGTGAATCTGGAGTTTGAGGGTAAGGCTGAGGGCTGTGGCATTTCGATGCAAGTGCGCGCTAAACAAACATTAGCGGAGTACGATAAAGCACGATTACAGCAAATCGCCAGCGAAATGGATACCTTACTCGGAGCAATGCAGGGCTTCCCGATGCGTTACTTTAAGGAGCCAATTGCAGGGCTAAACTTTGAATTTGTTGAAGATCAAACCGTTACTGTTACGCTCGATGGACGCGAGCAGCAGGTGAACACCAGCTTTAAGCTGAGTGCCGAACAGCTTAAGAGTTTGACATCGCTACAATTTAGCCAAGCGCCTACCATATTGAGCCCTTGGGTTAAGTAACGAAAAATTCAATCCATAAAAAAGCCCACATCTGTGGGCTTTTTTATGCGCGCCGTGTTTACGCTTCGTAAACGTTGACGATATTGATGCGTTTTGCTGCATCTAAATCGATATGACCACTGTTGGCGATATCTAAAAAATCAAAAGCGGGTAAATCAGCCTCAGCTACATCACCTTTCATCGGCGCGTTGGGATCGCGTTTCAAGGACACAAAATCAAACTGCTCACGGTCAACACCCTGTGAAGGCGCGGTGTTTTGCATGGCGGTGAAGATAGTTTCAATACGGCCCGGATAGAGTCGATCCCACTGATTGAGCATGTCTTTCACGGCTTGACGCTTGAGGTTTTCCTGCGAGCCGCAGAGGTTGCATGGAATGATGGGGAACTTTTTCAATTCCGCATATTCTTCTAAATCCTTTTCACGGCAGTAGGCGAGCGGACGAATAACCACGTTTGCGCCATCGTCTGAAAGCAACTTGGGTGGCATGGCCTTCATCTTGCCGCCGTAGAACATGTTGAGGAACAGCGTCTCAATAATATCGTCTCTGTGGTGGCCTAGGGCGATTTTGGTTGCGCCAATGCGCTGGGCAAAGCCATAGAGGGTTCCACGACGCAGGCGAGAGCACAGAGAGCAAGTGGTTTTGCCTTCAGGAATTTTCTCTTTCACAATCGAGTAAGTGTCTTTCTCGAGGATGTGATAGGGAATATTCAAGCTGTCTAAATAGGCGGGCAGCACGTCCTCAGGGAAGCCAGGTTGCTTTTGATCTAAGTTAACGGCAATAATTTCGAACTGTACGGGCGCGCGCTGCTGTAGATTAAGCAGAATATCCAGCATGGCGTAACTGTCTTTACCGCCACTTAGACAGCACATGACTCGATCGCCATCTTCAATCATGTTGTAATCGGCAATGGCACTACCCACTTCACGGCGCAGACGCTTCTGTAATTTATTCAGACGGGTAATTTGTTTTTTTGATAATTCTTCAGGCATTTGACTCGCCGTAACTTCAGACATAGCTTCCAACATAAAAAAGCGCCCAGTAACTCAGTTTCAGGGCGCGTATTATTCCAGCTATCGACGGCGGGGTAAAGAGCGGCGTGCGTTATGCTTCTTCAAGCGGCGATTTATAGCCATCGGGTTTGATGGCTAACAGATCACAGTTAATGCTATCAATCACATGCTCAGCGGTGTTGCCGATAAGCGCAGCCGAGAATCCGGTCCGGCCAACAGTGCCTAAGATCACCAGCTCAGCATCGAGCTGCTCGGCAAGCTCAGGGATCACATCCTCTGGCAGACCTTCCTTCACATGGCAGTGCAGGGTATCGATACCATAAGCATTAGCGAGATAATGCACCCGTTGCTCGTGTTGCATGCGAATGGTGTCGTTATAGGTTTGCGCATCGAAATCGGGTAGTTCAATGGCAAGGTTTACCGGCGTGCCGGGATAACCATTGACTAAGTGGACTTCGGCGGCAAATTTTGCGGCTAAATCCTTGGCGTGTTCGATAATTTTGCCGTTGAGCATTTGATGATCAGTATCTTCGGTTGCCACGTTGACGGCGCAGAGGATTTTGCCCGCTTCAGGCCAATCATGATCTTTAACCATTAGCACTGGCACTGGGGCCTTACGCATCAAATGCCAATCGGTTGGCGTAAAAATCACGGCTTTTAGCTTGTCGTGGGCATGGGTGCCTTTCACGATAAGATCGTACTTACCTGCAATCGCATGGTTGATGATGCTTTCAAATGGGCGGTTGTGCCAAATAACTTGAGTATCAATATCGAGTTGCAGGTGATTGTAGGCGGTCAGCAGATCTTGGATCCACGCTAGACGCTGGTCAATCACACCTTGGCGCATGGCTTCGCGCTCCTGGCTCGATAGAATCGATGTCATTTCATAGGAGAAGTCAAAAATAGACAGAAACACAGTCACATGGGCGTTACTTTTACTGGCCAAGGTAACAGCTCGGGCGAGTGCAACTTGATGTTCTGTCGTAGGATCGACTACTACCAGTATTTTTTGATAATCCTTCATAACATGTTCCTTTAGTCATAGGCTCATGTTCATCATGAGCCTTTGGCAATTATCTGTATTGTTCTAGATCAAAACTCTTTTCAAAACCAGTGCCTAGCGCATTAATTACAATTACTAAAGCACAAATGTGGGAGGGCGTGTCTTATCTGGCGATCCTGGCATTTCCCGCCAAGAGATTCAGTTCGTGGTGGTCAAGGATGGTGATGTATTTGCCTTTTACTTCAATCAATCCAGACTTTTGGAAACGGCCTAACAAGCGACTGATGGTTTCAACGGTCAAACCAAGATAGTTACCAATATCGCCGCGGGTCATGGTTAAACGGAATTCCTTAGGTGAGAACCCCCGGCTGCCAAAACGATTGGCAAGATTACTGATAAAGGCGGCTAGGCGCTCTTCGGCGTTTTTCTTACTGAGTAGCAAAATCATCTCTTGGTCGCTCATGATTTCATTACTCATTAAGCGCATGATTTGCTGACGTAACTTGGGCATTGTGCCTGAGAGTTCATCGAGAATATTAAAGGGGATTTCACACACCATAGAGGTTTCTAAGGCTTGGGCAAAACTTTGATGGGATTGAGCGTGAATGCCATCAAAACCAATCACATCGCCAGCTAAGTGAAAGCCTGTGATCTGCTCATCGCCTTGTTCGGTAATAGTGTAACTTTTGACCGTGCCAGAGCGGATGGCAAACAAAGATTTTAACGGATCGCCTGATTTAAAAATCTGCTCACCTTTTTGAATCGGCTTTTTACGCTCAATAATATCGTCGAGTTGATCGAGCTCATTGGCATTGAGGGTAAACGGAATACAAAGGGTACCCATACTGCAATCGTGACAATGAATTGTGCACCCACTCGCGGCGGGACGACGGTTTTTATTCTGCTCTATTGTCATGTCGGTTCTCAAGTTAATCCACTGCAGCCATGTTAAACCAATTCACTCACTTGGGCTAGTTTAGCTGCGACAGGGCGATATATAAAGTTTGTACGCCAAAGGCCATTAATAGTAAGCCGCTCAATAATCTAACGGTTTTTTGTTGCACCCAATTGGCTAAGCGTTTGGCCGCGACACCGGCGCTTAGTAGCGCGGGGAGCGTCCCTAATCCAAAGGCGAACATAATGAAGGCGCCTTGGCTGGCAGAGCCTGCCGCCACTGACCAGGTTAAGGTGCTATACACTAAGCCGCAGGGCAGCCAGCCCCAAATGAGCCCGGCGCTGATGGCCTGCATTGGCGTGGTAATTGGCACGAGACGTTGGGCTAAGGGTTTTAAGTAACGCCACAATACTTGGCCTAGGCGCTCAATCTGCACTATCCCCACCCAGATTTTGGCAATGTAAAGCCCTGTTGCAATCATCATAACACCGGCAATTATCCTCAAGATTAACAGGTAAGTGTCGAGCTCAAATAAGTGCCCAAGCATGGCCGATGAGCCGCCGACTAAGGCGCCAGCAAGGGTATAGCTGACAATCCGGCCAAGGTTATAACTCAATAAGTAGGTAAGTTGATGGGCTAGATGATTGCCCTGTTTGGGATTTGGGAGTTGGGAGGAAAAGGCGCCGACGAGGCCGCCACACATGCCAAAGCAGTGGGCTGCGCCCATTAACCCCACGAGAAATGCTCCCGTGACGTTATATTCAACCACGGAGCCAATCACTGAGGCATGCCTTTATCTTGCGCCTGCGGCAGTGTTTTGGGTTGACTTGGTTTATCGGCTTCTTCATCAAAGAGGATGGACACGCTTTGGCGGTCTAAATCATCGAACTGTTCGGATTTTACCGCCCAAAAGAACACGGCAACGGCGATCAACACAAAGATCATCGCGATAGGGATTAGTACATAAATGATGCTCATTAGCCAAGCCTATTTCATTTTTATAATTTAATTCGTAATAATCTCAAACTATTACCGACAACAATCAACGAGCTTGCCGACATGCCAATGGCGGCAATATAAGGCGCAACATGGCCAGTTACCGCCAGAGGTAAAATCAGTGCGTTATAACCTAAGGCCCAGGCAAGATTTTGACGAATAATTTGTGTGGTCAGTTTAGCAACCTTGACCGCTTGGGTGAAGCGGGATAAGTGATCGCCAAGCAGAATAAGATCGGCACTGTTTTTGGCAATCGCACTGCCACTGCCCATGGCTACTGATAAATCGGCGCCTGCCAGGACTGGCGCATCATTGATGCCATCGCCGAACATGGCAACAGGTGTTGTCTGTTGTAGTTTTGTCACTAGTGTCAGTTTATCTGCTGGAGTCAGTCCACTGTGGACATCGTTAATGCCGAGTTCTTTCGCCAATTGATGCACATGCCCTGAGCTATCGCCACTGGCGATACTGACTTGGCAACCTTGCTGCTTCAAAATATCGACGGTTTCTTTGCTATCGACGCGAATATTATCTTGGATCTCAATACTGGCAATAACTTCAAGCTGTCCATTATTGTTGCGGGTAAGCCAAATCTGTTGATTGATAAATTCAAGATTGACTGTCGCGCCAGTAAAGTGAGCATTTCCAATGCGATATTCAACGCCATTAATTAGGCCCTTTACCCCAAAGCCCACTTCATGATGCACCTGTTCGGCAGCCATGTCGACTTGGACAAAGCTGGCAAAGGCGGCGGCGATGGGGTGGCGAGAGCCAGATTCTAGTGCCGCTGCAATCGCCAGAACTCGTTCTTTGGTGAAATCTTTATGGTATTCAACCTTGGCAATCGATAAAGTGCCACAGGTGAGGGTGCCCGTTTTATCAAATACCACTTGTTTGATCTGTGGCAGTTTTTCAAAGACGCCAGCCTTGCGGGTAATTATCCCAAGGCGGGTAAAAATAGCGGTCGCGCAGGTCACTGCGGTTGGGGTTGCCAGCGCAAGGGCACAAGGACAGGTGGCCACTAATACCGACAAGGTCACCCAAAAGGCATCTTCTGGGGAGATTTGCAGCCAGACCAGATAGGTGATGGTCGCAATGGTTAAGATGGTGCCTGAGAAATAACGCGACAGTTTATCGGCCAACATAGCCACGGCAGGTTTAGTGTTTGAGGCTAATTCCTGCAGGCGGATAATTTCGGCAACTAATTGGTCTTGCCCAAGGGCAGTGACTTTAACCTTGATAGGCTGGTCAAGGTTAATGGTGCCAGCAAACACTTGGCTATCGACAGGCTTTTCTATCGGCATTTGCTCACCGGTAAGCATGGCTTCATTGATGCTGGTGTGGCCTTCAACCACTATCCCGTCGGCGGCGACCATTTCGCCGGGTTTAATAAGAATGATATCCCCGAGGCGCAATTTTTTAGCGGGGATCTCTTCTTGGCCTTGCGCCGTGACCAAATGCGCCGTCAATGGCACTAACTTGTGTAGATTGCTGGAGTTGACGGACGCTTTTTGTCGAGCCTTCTGCTCGAAATAACGCCCCAACAGCAGGAAGAAGGTAAACATGGAAACCGATTCAAAATAGACCTCGCCTGTACCGTTAACGGTCGCAAAACAACTGGCGATATAGGCGCCGCCAATGGCGATGGAGACCGACACATCCATATTGAGTTTGCCACTGAGCAAGGTGCGAATGGCGCTGAAATAGAAGGGCTGCGCCGAGTAAAGCACTACAGGCGTGGCAAAAATCATGCTCACCCAGCGGAAGTAATCCCGGTATTGCTCATCTAAATCGGTAAAGTAACCGGTATAGAGGGCGAGGGCGAACATCATCACTTGCATGGTAGCAAAGCCAGCCAAACCTAAGCGCAGTAAGAATTTGCGGCTATTTTGCTTGGCGGTTAGTTCTTGTTCATCCACTTGATAGGGCGCGGCTTGATAACCGATACGGCTAATTTGCCCAAGAATATCACTGAGTTTAACTTGCTGTTTATCCCAGCTGATCAGCGCCCTTTGGGTAGTGGAGTTGACCATCACTTGGCTTACGCCAGGCAGTTGTTTCACTTTATGTTCGATTAACCAAGCACAGGCGGCGCAGGTGATGCCGTCAATGGACAGCGACACTGAGTCACTATTTTCCTCAGAGTGAACAAAGTCCTGCTGTACTTCGGGTAAATCGTAGGCACTAAACTGATTTAATTCATCAGGTACAAGTGCCGTCTGTTTACTGCCGGGCTCGGTTCGAAACTTGTAATAGCTTAATAAGCCAGCATCCACAATGGCTTGGGATACCGCTTGGCAGCCTGGGCAACACATGAGTTCATCGCGATCATTAATACGTGTGACAAACTGAGTCCCAGTGAGCACGGGCTCATTACAGTGAAAACAACTTGGATGTGTCATAGCAATATTCATTCAACCGCAATCAATTTAACCACAATTGGACGTTGTCTTTTAATTCAACACGTTGATGGATACGCCATTTAGCATCAAATCCTTCTAGACGTACTTCCCATGCACCCGTTAACACATCGGGCAGAGTAATGCGATACACATGGTTGGCATCGGCCGTTACCGTCATCTTGATATCTTTTTCGGCAATCGTTGGGTGATAAAATTCGACTTTTAATGCGGCTTGATAGGCTGGGCCGCCGTGTTGGGTGAATAGCACTTCGTGGTGATTTTGTTCGAGTTGCCATTGCATACCAAGCTGCTTGGCATACTTGACCTTGCTTAGGTCCATGTTGATGGCTTTGCCTTCTTTGTAATAATCCTCGGCAACGAGAGAGTCAGAATTTGAGAGGGCAATTTTTAGCGTGGTAAAACTTGCGACGACGGCACACAAAGGAAGAATAATTAAAAACCAAGGCCAAAACTGCTTATACCAGGGTTGTTGTTCGCTCATGTTAAATACCCATAATAAAAATTTGCGCCATTTTACCGTTAAAAGGTGGCTTTAGCACTTTAAAAAAAAGGCCTCGACGTTATCGAGGCCTTAGCGTTACTCACATCTAATTACTTGTTTGACAAGCTATAAACATAAGCTGCGATCACGTGGACTTTCTCTTCACCGAGAACGTCTTTCCATGCTGGCATTACGCCTGCACGGCCGTGCTTGATCGTTTCTTCGACCATGCCGCGGCTACCGCCATATAACCAAACATCGTCAGTTAAGTTAGGCGCGCCCATGAGTTTGTTGCCTTTTGCGTCCATACCGTGACACGCAAAACAACCTTTCATGAATGAACCTTGACCTTGAGCGGCGAGTTTCTCGTCGTGCTCACGGCCAGATAACTTAATCACGTACTCGGCTAGACCTGCAATTTCGCTATCGTCGATTGGCAAACCACCTTTTGGTGGCATCATACCATGACGACCGTTCATGATAGTGGTCTTGATAGTGGCTAAGTCGCCACCGTATAACCAATCACTATCAGTCAGGTTAGGGAAGCCTTTGCTACCACGTGCGTCAGAGCCATGGCACTGTGCGCAGTTTTGTAGGAACAAACGGCCGCCCACTTTCAACGCTTCTTGGTTTTTCACTAACTCTTCGAGTGGTGTAGCCAAGTAAGCCGCGAAGATTGGGCCATATTTTTCGTTAGCGTGTTTAACTTCTTGGTCGTACTGAACATACATGCCTTCTTTTGCTGCCAGCTCAATCGCGGCTGCAGAATCGGCTTTAATACCTTTCTCTGTACCAATGCTTTGGTTAGAGCTGGTCCAGTTCAGTAGACCTTTGTAGTTACCTAAACCAGGGAATAGGGCTAAGTAAACCAGGCCAAACACGATAGTGATATAGAACATATAACTCCACCATTTTGGCAGTGGGTTATTGAGTTCTTCGATACCATCGAAACTGTGACCCATAGATTCGCCTTCTTTCACATCCGTGGTGTTCTTAGAACACACACGCAGCAATAGAAAACATCCTGCGATCACAATTAACGAGAGTACGCTAATCCAAATACTCCAGAAGCTACTCATCACTTATTCTCTCCTGAGTCCTTCGATTTCTTGCTGATTTCCTCATCGGAAAACACAAGATTCGCTGCTTCATCAAAGGATTTTTGACGACGCGAGCTATATGCCCAAGCAAATATACCGACGAAGGTCAGCATCACAATGATGGTTAAAATACCTTGTAATGTGCCGTAATCCATATATTGCCTCCTTATTTGAGTGCGTGACCCAAAGACTGAAGATATGCAATCAAGGCTTCCAGCTCTGTCTTACCTTCAACAGCTTTCTGCGCGCCTGCGATTTCTTCATCGGTGTAAAGATCGTTACCTTTGTAACCGCCTTTATGCATGTTACGCAGAATAGTCATCTTGTCGCCGGTTAACTTGCCGTCTAACTTGTTTTCGGCAAGCCATGGGAAGGCTGGCATATTCGATTGAGGGACCACAGCACGAGGATCGATTAAGTGAACTTCATGCCATTTATCGCTGTAGCGACCGCCAACACGAGCCAAATCAGGACCAGTACGCTTAGAACCCCATTGGAATGGGTGATCCCAAACAGACTCACCGGCAACAGAGTAGTGACCGTAACGTTCAGTCTCTGCACGTAAAGGACGGATCATCTGGCTGTGACAGTTGTAGCAACCTTCACGCACATAGATATCACGACCTTCCAGTTGCAGGGCAGTGTAGGGTTTCAAACCTTCAACAGGCTCAGTGGTATCTTTTTGGAAAATCAGCGGCGTGATTTCTACCAAGCTACCGAAGCTGATAGCGATAACAGTGAAGATCGCTAACAAACCGATGTTTTTTTCAACTATCTCATGATTAAATTTCATCGAGTTTGCTCCTTAAGCCGCTTTTGCTTCAGCCAGTGCTGGCAATGAATCTTTAGAGGCTTTCACAGTACGGATCACGTTGTATGCCATGATCAGCATACCGGTTAAGAAGAAACAACCGCCGAGGAAACGCACGAAGTAGAAAGGATAAGAAGCTTCCAGACTTTCAACAAAGCTATAAGTCAAAGTACCGTCAGCGTTAACTGCACGCCACATCAGCCCCTGCATTACACCCGAAATCCACATAGACACGATGTAAAGAACAGTACCAATAGTCGCTAACCAGAAATGCACGTTAACTAACTTGATGCTGTACATACGGCCATGGCCGAACAGTACTGGGATCAAGTGATACAGAGAACCGATAGACACCATTGCAACCCAGCCTAGCGCGCCTGAGTGAACGTGACCTACAGTCCAGTCTGTGTAGTGAGATAAAGCGTTAACTGTCTTGATGGCCATCATCGGACCTTCGAAGGTCGACATACCGTAGAAAGACAGAGAAACCACTAAGAAACGCAGTACTGGGTCAGTACGCAGTTTGTGCCATGCGCCAGATAAGGTCATGATACCGTTGATCATACCACCCCAAGATGGTGCGAACAGGATCAGTGACATCACCATACCCAAAGACTGAGTCCAGTCAGGCAGGGCAGTGTAGTGTAAGTGGTGAGGACCTGCCCAAATGTACAGTGCAATTAGTGCCCAGAAGTGCACAATCGACAGACGGTATGAGTAAACAGGACGACCCGCTTGCTTAGGAACGAAGTAGTACATCATACCTAAGAAGCCTGCGGTTAACAGGAAGCCTACCGCGTTGTGACCATACCACCATTGCACCATGGCATCGACCGCGCCACTGTACATAGAGTATGACTTGAACAAGCTAACAGGAACGGCCAATGAGTTCACGATGTGAAGCACTGCAACCGTAATGATAAATGCACCAAAGAACCAGTTCGCTACGTAAATATGCGATGTTGTTCGTTTGATAATAGTGCCGAAGAACACTATTGCATAGGAGACCCAAACGATGGTGATAGCGATATCGATTGGCCATTCTAATTCAGCATATTCTTTACCGCTGGTGTAACCCATTGGCAAAGTGATTGCTGCTGACAGAATGATGGCTTGCCATCCCCAAAACGTAAATGCAGCTAATTTAGGTGCAAATAGTCGGGTTTGACAGGTGCGTTGTACGACATAATAGGATGTTGCAAAGAGGGCTGATGTTCCGAACGCGAAGATTACCGCATTGGTATGTAATGGTCGCAAGCGACTATACGTAAACCAAGCAGTATCAAAGTTCAGATGTGGCCAGATTAACTGAGCCGCAATTAATACACCGACTGACATACCAACAATACCCCACAAAACTGTGGTTAAGGCAAATTGGCGGACAATGGTGTAATTGTAATCAGCGCCTGTTGGCTGGGAATGGTTCATCATAATGCTTCCACTGCTTATTACTTTTACTTTTAGTAAAGACAAGCTTTACCTGTTATATATGACACAAAGCTCGCTTCCCTATTAGGGTTGTGAAGCCATGTCAATGCGTTAACCTACACATTTGTGCTCAAATATGAGGTTTCGCAATGATACTTGAGCCATGTCAAAAAAGATACCAAAGAAGGGGGGTGGAAAGTTGATCTAGATCAACCTACGCCATAGAATGTTAACATCTTGCATCACAAGGTTAATTTTTGTGCTTATTCGCAAATTTATCCCGTTCTCCCTCATGCTAGTTATGTTGAATCTCATTGCTTGCAATGAAAAGAGCACGCAACAGATAAAAACAACGGCAACAGATCCTACTCTTTGTGCCTTTACACAGGGGGATTGTATTAAACGCATTGGCGATATAGAGCTTCATATTAGTCTAACACCAGCACATGCGCCGAGCGAAAAACCATTAACATTGAAGATATTATCTTCTGAGGCTATCGATAACCTTCAGGTTCGTTTAGAAGGTAGAGATATGTTTATGGGGGTTATTCCTGTTAATCTTCGCGAAATAAACAAAACTACCTATGAAGGCCAAATGATTTACGGATCTTGTAGTAGTGGATACATGGTATGGCGAGGATTTGTCCGTTTTAGTCGAAACGGAGTTGAACAAGTCGTTGTTTTTGATTTTCTCGCCGATAATCCTAGTTGAAAGATACGCTTGAGTTAAATAAAACTGAGGTTCGCTGATTATTGTTGCAGAATCGGCGTGTACGGTCATTAATCATTCACTTAGCTCTGATTTTTAAGATTATTTAAACTATTCGTCATGATCCTTCCAGTTATCTTTGACTTGAACAAAGATATCGATGTTATTAATAAAGAGTGCGAGCAAATCAGGGTCAAAATGTTTACCCGCACCTTTACGCATTTCATCGATAACGTCATCCAATGGCCATGCGGCTTTGTAACATCGAGCATGGGAGAGGGCATCGAACACATCCGCAATGGCTACGATGCGGGCAAAAATGTGAATTTGATCTTGTTTTAAATTTCCTGGATAGCCAGAGCCGTCATATTTTTCATGGTGCTGTAGGGCGATAATTGCCGCCGCTTTTAATATCGGCCGCTCGGAATTGGCGAGTATTTGATATCCAATGGTGGGATGTTGACGCATTACCGACCATTCTTGGTCGTCTAACTTACCGGGTTTGAGCAATACCGCATCAGGGATCGCTATTTTGCCTATATCGTGCATAGGTGAAGCACGGCGTAACAAGTCTGCTTCAGTCTCGGTTAACCCTGCCAACATCGCCAGTTGGGCACAGTATTCCGCCATGCGTTTAACATGATTCGCGGCTTCTTTAGAGCGACTTTCAACAACATCTCCCAAACGCAAGATCAGTTCTGATTGGGTATCCTCGACCTCCTGATTTAGGAGCAGATTTTCAAAGGCGACCCCCACGTTTATCGCAAAAATATCGACCAGCTTTTTGTCCAAATCATCAATTTTATCAATTCCATCCATATAGAGCAGATTGATAAGGCCACTCTTTGTCGGAAAATAGCCAACAAAACAATTATCTTCGTACAAACAGCGTTTTTGCATTAACGCACTACGCAGGAGCTTACTGATATGCTCTGGTAAATCCTTATGTGGTGGACTATTGGCAAATTGTCCTGTTCCCGCCAGGATTTCGATTTCGGCCGAATCGACATGACCACTGATCGCATCCATCGCATTGCAAGTCAGTAGTAAGGTTTCGGTATCAAGATTGAGCAAGGTTGCGACTTGGGTTAACAGGCCATCGGCAAATCGGTGCAAGGTTCTGAGTTCAAATAAGCCTGAGGTTGCCTCAAGCACACGTTCCAAACCTTTACGATGGTTAACCTGTGCTCGTCTTGCTTGTTCTATCTCCATAATGTCGCGATAGGAGCGTAGGGCAGAGTAGACACTTGTCATTAATTTGCGGGAATCGAGTTCCGATTTTGCTTTGTAATCATTGATATCGTAATTGACAATCACATCTTCTTCGGGGGCTTGTCCGGGCTGACCTGTACGTAAAATCAGTCGAATATTTTTGTTCACTTGCACTTCGCGGATCCATTTCACCAACTCCAGTCCCGCATGGTCGCTTTCCATCACGACATCGATAAAGGCGACGGCGATGTCTTGCTCTTGAGCCAGCAATTCTTTCGCTTGCTCCCCGCTGTAGGCATTAATAAAGGTGAGGGCACGTCCATCGAGTCGAAAACGGGAAAGGGCGAGTTTTGTAACGGTATGGACATCGGGTTCATCATCGACAACGAGGATCTTCCAAGGTGTCCCAGAGGTTGATGTTTCAGTGGTTTTCTTAGTGGAGAACAACGGCTTTTTGTTTGTAAGATCAATCACCATCCGGTACCTCAACACGTAAAGGAACATCACACAGTTAGAGTGTAGTTGAAGCCAATCAGATCAGTTGGAAATAATTAAAATAGCGGGGGAGTTAGCATTATTGAAGCAATGTTGTTGATAACTATTCTCATTAAGATATTATCGAGCTAGGGTTAATCGCAGGGGATTTATATGGCAGAACGCATCAATCTATCCATCTCAGAGGAAAAACTTGCACAGCTTATCCGTGAAGGCACGTTATGCGCGGCGGATTTCTCGTGTCTCGATAGTCAATCTAAACGCAAAGTCTGGCAACTTTGCCTGATTTGCTGTCAAAAACGTATCAGTTGCCAACAATGTACTCAAACTAGCTGTCCACAAATTGATATTTTGGTTAATGCCGATAAATAACATTATCGGCATTTGCATTTAAGTATTATCATGTAATAAATCATTAAATTTTAAAGTTAATATGCAACTTCCTCCTGTATTGCCATTATTTGATTCAATAGAATTCATACAAGATGGAAACAGTGTGGTGAATCAATACATCACTCAGGTCAGTCTTGCTGACGTGCCTGATGCGGGTTTAGTGATGGAACACGCAACCGATTGGTTATTCGAGCAAAAATACAGTGAAAACAACTATAAAGCCTACCGTAGCGAACTCACCACATTTCTGCATTGGTGTTTTGATATTGCCAAAATGTCACCCACGCAGGTGATGCGAAAGGACATGAGTCGCTATGTGGATTATTGTTTGACGCCACCCTTGGCGCTGATTGGTTACTTTAACGTGCCACAATTTAAACTCGATAAACAGTGTGATGAGCGGATCCCCAATAGTCTTTGGCGGCCATTTGTCGGCAAGAAACTGCTAGGGCAAGTCCAACCTTATGTACTGAGCGATAATGCATTAAAAACTAAGATTGCCATTTTATCTTCTTTTTATAGCTACTTAATAAGTGAGGAGTTTTGCGAGCGTAATCCAGCCCAAATTTGGTTGAATCACAGCCGCTTCGGCCAAAACAAGCACTATCAAAGACAAACTGATGAAGATGAAAACAGCTTGGCTTTTACTGAATTACAGTGGTCTTATGTGATGAGCACAGTCACTCAATCGGCTGAAACGTCACCCGAATTGCATCAACGTAGTTTGTTCTTGATTTCATTGATTTATTCTTGTTATCTGCGCATTTCAGATGTCTCCGCTCGGGTTGGTTATGCGCCGGTTATGGGACAATTTAGACAAAATCCACAGACAGGTATTTGGAGTTTTTACATACCTCTCAGTAAAGGCGGGAAAAAGCGTAGCGTTGCCATTTCCAAGGCATTACTCGAGGGTCTTGTGAAATATCGGCAATTTTTAGGGCTCTCAGATTATCCTCGCCAAGGAGAGAATCATCCATTGTTTGTGCGTCATCGAGCCGCTGGTCGTGGTCGAGATGCGGGCTTAGTTAACGCCAATCTCGGGATCCGTCAAATACGTGAAGAAATTCAGACTATTATCAATCTTGCGGCGGATAATGCACAAACCGATGGCTTTAACCAAGATGCTGAGCAAATGCGAAAACTCACCGCGCATAATATCCGCCATACTGGGATTACCCACGACATCAATATCAATCGACGGCCGTTATCACATGTACAGGCCGATGCGGGTCACGAGAGCATCGACACCACATCGAAATATTTGCACACCACGCAAATAGAAAGACACGAAAGCGCCTTTAATAAGCCATTAGATCATTTACAAGGCATTGACTAGTGCTGAGGTCGCATCCCAAATCCCTCCCACATAAAACTGCGTACAATGTGTAGACGGCATTATGTTGAACTGCTGCGCTCGATATAATGCGCAGCATCGAGGGACGGCCAGCGGCCGAGTTTAATATAATCCGCATTGTGCGAAGTGGCATTTCAATCACTCCCAGGTCAAACATGCAAAGTTTCTAATTGTTGACCTGGTATGTCATTTTTAACGTAAAAAATGACATACCGCCTTTTGATTTCCGTATACAAATATTTTCATTTTCCGCTTGAAAAGTGTTTACAAGATTCAATCTTTTGCTATAATGAATCATGTAAACAGTAATCAAACAGAGGGCAGGGAAATGAACCAATCACAATTGAATTTCAAAGAAAATACAAAGTCTTGCGTGTGGTGTACTTTTGATGGGCTTTTCGAGTTTTACTGGGAAGCACGTTCTAATCAAATCGTTGTCACACCAGACGGCTATGGCAAGATTTACGTCCCTGATAACGCAACGCCAGCTCTAGTGCGCAAAGAGATCGTTTCTTGGCTAAAGGCTCATTTCAATGTCTGAATCTAAATCTACACGTGGAGGCGCTCGCAAGGGCGCTGGCCGTCCTAAGTCCGAGCCGACTGTCATGGTTCGTGTTCCTCAGGGTTGTCTTGATGAGGTTCGCGCTCTTATCGAGCGTTATCGCTCTGTAGCTGTCGAATCTGACGGCCAAACTGATTGGGTTGGTAAATAGGGTTATTAGGGTGAAACCCTAATGTAAGCGAAGCGAGGCGCTTTTGCGGGAACGTGCAACGCCTCCAGCCGCCCAAACCGCACTCGTTACTTTTAGGTTCTCCAGTGTCAAAACCCGTCCTGCCAGACTCTTTTTCTTTTCTGCACGAAATTTTCAGCAACTCGGCTGCTAAACGGTCGGAGACAAACCCGATTTTCAGGTTTTTGAGGGGGAGATAAGCCACACGCTCTAATAGTGGCTTATCGTCCAAACTACGGAATAGTTTCAACTCAATATATAGTGGGCATAGGAATGCAAAGGCGCTTTAAAATACTACATATTGTGCTTTGGCAGACCTGAACACTCTTATTTCTTGTCGTCTTTTTTTAACTCCTTATAGTCAGCTTTATCAATGTCCTTCAACCCCCTCAGGATTAGCCAGTTCAAAACGTCGGTATCCTTCACGGGTTCTCTAGTCTCTAGTACCGCTCTCACAGTTTCTTTTTCGACCAAACGCCATGTTGTGTCGTTGATATGCTTAGTTGGCATGTTTACTCCTTTGTTTCTTATTAAATCATAAACTAATTTCTTAGATTGTTAGAAACCGAGGTTTTTGGGTGTACGACTTCAACGGACTGCGAATTTTCTTCAAAGATGAATACCTTCACACCACGTTCGCCAATGAGCGTGTTGTGTCTTATGTTGACATTACCGAAGCTGCTCGCCGTGGCCTTAAAATCGTTCCTCGCGATATGACTTGGCACGTTGACGGGTCACATCAAGTTCACGATCTCTATCATCCTTGGGAGTCTCTGCCGTCTAGCTTCACAGGTATAGCGTTTAAGCTGTATCAGTCTAGCGGTTTCAGGGAGCAGCCCTGCATCGAGTTGAAAGCATCACCGGCTAAAATTTCTCAGGGTCATAACGTGTTCGGTTCTGACTCGTTAGAACTGGGTGTAAGGAACATTTTTCAGGCTCTTGTTAGCGCATTGCCTGACTTTGCCCAAATGCTCGACTTTGACACCGCGGAGTTTTTCCGCATCGATGCGACTTTTAGTTTGAAGCTGCCAACCTCCGATTCTTTGGCCTCTGCGCTCGATTCACTTTCTAAAGTCTCTAACAAGTACCTTCGCCCAAGTAGGGACGGGGACTATGAGACTACGATCTATTTCAACAAAGTACGTGGTGAGAAAGGGCGCAACACTGGCCGTTCAAGCTCACTGTGTATCTACTCCAAGCTAGACGAAATCTTGCATCAAATTCAAGACTTGGAGGCAAAGGCTAAGAAGGAAAAAACCTCTCGATATAACGCCGTTATCGAGGCTCTAAAGGATGATTCCTTACAGTATTTTGCAACTAACCGTTTACGCTTCGAAGCCCGTATCTGTTCGCGCTTCTTTGAGCGTCACCAATTACCTACCCGTGTTAAGTCTCTGCTGTCGTTCGTTAAGGGCTTTGAGCAAGAGAACGGGAAGGGCTCCTTCTGTCGTTACCTCTGGACTGAGGCAATGAAGGATCTATTAGAGGCTATCGACGGCCAAAAAATAACAGTCGTTCACGACCAGAAAGTAAGAAAACTGCTCCATTCAATCTACGACACGATAGATAAAAACGGCAAGCTGAGAACTGCTAAGAGCGTCCGCTTGTTTGGTTTCTATCGCCGTCTAGTGACCGAAGGCTATGCACAGGTGAAACGTACTATGGGAACCACTGGCAAATCGTCATTTTACAATGCTGTAAGTGAGCTGCGTGAAGCAGGATTTAGCAAGGCTCAGCTACAGAACTTGGATAAGAAGGAAACACTTCCGCTTGTCCACCTCTTTAAATTCGACTTTGACGCTCAACGTCCAGATAGCTATATCGAGCCTCGGATGCCGATGGCCGACCTGAACTATGACGAATTCATAGCAGCTATCTCCAGTAGCTCAATCCCTGATGGTGCTCTGACGCTCGATGCTCGTTTAGCAATCGCGCTTCAAGGCTTCGGTTTATCAGATTCCTTTATCGATGGTCTCAAGGCTGGCCGTTCTATTCGTCTTGATGGTAAGCGCAACTTGTCGCTGGCCGTCTTCGAAGATGGTGACTTTGAGCTTGTCGAGTCCGAAGAAGAACTTCGGCGCATCAAGGATAAGTTGGAGTTTAGGCTCTTATCGCGTGACTCCGCTTTAAGTGCTGAAGATGCTCACGCTGAAATGGCGTTCTTGGGTATCAATCCAGCTAGTCGCTATTCCTACAAGTCAAATGTTTAAGGGGTGAACCTATGGAAGTTACAGTTTTTTATGTTGGTTACGGTGATATGGAAGGGCAGCTTTGGGCTAATGCTCAAATGTTAACTGACTATTCAGACAAAGAAGGCGGGGCAGGTTGTCAGGTCGGTAAGATCGATATCGATACCGATAACAATAATGCGTTAGGCAAACGTCTAGTTGGAGAACTCCAACGCGCTAAGGCTCCGATTAAGATCTCAATCACTACAGGTGCTAAATCTAAAGCGGGTAAGGTTGTTACCGTTATTAAAGATTATAAGTTGGCCGAAGAAAATAAAGTTGTTTCTTCGCCTGTTGCAAGTAAACCCGCTGATACCCGTTCAGCGAGTATCTAATTATGCAATGCGTTCTTATTAATCCTGATGGTTCATTAGTGGCGGATTTATCCTCTACTAATTGTCAGTTCGTTTTACTAACTGAGCAGGATTATAAGAACGTATCAAATCAGCAATTAATTGAAACACTGAATGACTTATTTGCATTCGATTTTGAATTATTCGCTGAATTAAATGGCTTTCTGCTTTTGTCGTTTCTATTTGCCCACGGCATTGGCAGATTAACTCGAACTTTGGGCAAACATTAATTAAGGATATACCATGAAAAAGACTATTTATGCTTCTATGCTGGCCGCTGCTGGTTATGTAACTGCTTCAACTTCTGCATTTGCGAATGACTACACTGCGCAAATTGAAGCGGTTAAAGCTACGGCTGAAACTAACCAAGGTGCTATCGCTGGTGCTGTAATTGCAGTTGCTGCGGTATCTTTCGGCCTTGGCTTGTTAGTTCGCTGGTTGCGTTAATTGCTTACTACAATCGTGCTTGTGTCGATTTCTGTTTATATGTTTGTAGAAGGGTTCAGCACAGGCATTCGAGCCAGTTAATAAACACGGTGAACAATATGAAAAGGCTATTTCTAACTTTCGGGCTAGTGATAGCCTTTTTATTTACTGCACAATTAAGTGCAACAACCATTTTTGATACTTCTACATATCAAGGCCCTTTGTCATCGTCAGTTATTGATGTTACTGATAAAGATTTTCCTAATGAATATTTCATTACTACCTCTGTTGGTGCAAAAGAGTCTGCTGTACTTACATTGTGTACTGCTAGAATTTCAACTAATCCTGAGTATTCAAATCCCAGAATTCAAAATCTTGGTGGAGATTCAATTTTTTGTAATATTGATTGGAAACCTAACTCATGGACTACAAAGATAGTTTCTTTTGGTTATAACTTTTCGCCTCCGAGAACTTCTCAGTCATGTCCTCCTGCGGATTACCCAAATTATTCCTTTGAACGTGATACTAATAACGATGGTAATGCTGACCAATGTTACAATCCCGATGAATTAGACAATGCTTCTAATTGTGCCAATCAGGTCGGTTCAATGCTCCCAGCGCTCACTAACCTAGCAACTCGTGTTTGTAAGACTGATACCGAAACGGGTGCTAGCTGTGGTTATTCAAAAAAAGATGGTGACCCAAGTTATCAATTAGATCTCGAGATGAATTGCTTTGGTGATGGTGAAAAGGTGCCTGAATATGACCCTGAGCCTATGCCACAACCTGAAACCTGTGCAAAGGTTAACGACCAGCTAATGGTCTGCAAAGAAAAGCCCGAAGAAAAGTGTGATGCAATGGGCAACTGTCAAGACCAGTGCGGTTACGTTAATAAAGAGTTCTACTGCTTCATTCCTTGTACTGGTGAAGATTGTGATAAACCAACACCACCTGTTAACTGTGAAACTAACCCTGACGCGCCTGTCTGTGTCGAAGAACCTGACCCTGAGTTCTGCGCGGCCAATCCAACTGATCCAAAATGTACTGGCACAACTCCACCTGATGAAGGTGGTGAAACTGGTGGCGGTGGTGCGACCATCGACCTTGGCCCAGTCGTTGACCAGCTTAAGGAACTAAATAAGAAGAACGACTTCACTACTCAGAAGAACGAAGGCCGTAAGGAGTTCGGCGCTTTTGATGAATTATTTGGTGAGGCTGATTTAACTGAAATAAAAAACATGGCTTCAGATAAGAAAGATGAGGCTAGTACTTTAATTAATAATATTCGTGATGAATTTAGTGGTTTATTTAAAGTGAGTTCTGTTGGCGGTTCTTATGAGGATTTAACGCTAGATTTTTCCTACGGTAGTTTTCATTCAAAGGTTTGGGAGTTCTTTCAGCAAAACGTATCTATCATAGCTGCGGCTATTATGGCCTTGGCTTGGTTAATCGCTGCATCAATAGTTATGGGAGGTCGTAATGATTAAGATATTTCTATTAGTGGTATTGCTGCCATTATCATTTTTTGCTTTTGCTGCTGATTCAAATACTGGTTTTGGCGGTGCCTTTCAGGCGTTAATTGACTTTGCTACAGATATAATGAATTTCTTTACTATTGCGGTGCCTAGCTTTTTCCACCGTTTAACTGCATGGGCATTTGAAGCATTTATCTATATAAAGTTTCTGCTTTATATCGAGTCCATTAAATTCTCTTGGCAAGTAGCCAAGTTGATTATTTCCGACTTAAGCATATCTGAAACGATTACATCATCATTATCATCGTTATCACCAACTATAAGAGCCGTAATAACAGATTTACGTCTTATAGATGCGTTAAACGTTATATTGAATGCTTATGTAACCCGTATGGTTCTGAGGTTTATCTAATGTCGAGTATCTTTATTCATGGCGCACCGGGCTCTTATAAAAGTGCCAGTACGCTTTGGTTTGAAATGCTTCCTGCATTAAGGGAAGGGCGCTTAGTAATCACTAATGTCGAGGGCTTAAAGCCTTTAGAAACTATTGAGGGGATTCTCTGCGAGAAATTCCCTCCTAGTGCAAAACTTTGGCGTATCTCTACACAGAACGCCCTTGGCCTAGCTCTCATGCGGCGCTTTTGGTGTTGGGCACCAATTGGCGCATTTATCTTAATAGATGAAGTTCAAGGGGTTTATCCCAGTGCTAAAGTTGATAAGTCTTTTAAGATGGAATCATTAACTAAGGTATTGCCAGATAAATTAGAAGGTTTGCCTGATGTATTTCTTCAAGAATATTTTGCGCGTCTAGATGATATTTCAGCGGATACTTTAAGTGAGGGCGATGTCGATGATTTGGGTATCTCTTTGTTTGATGATAACGGTCATATTATTTACCCTGCTGATATATCTGACGCATTCAACAGGCACAGAAAATATAACTGGGATTTAGTCTACTGCACTCCCTTTATTGAGGAAGTGCATCCCTTAGTTCGAGGTATTGCTGAGATTGCTTACGCTTATAAGCATAACGATGCACTTGGTAAAATTATTCCTTATTACGACCGTCGCCCTCGTATCTATCCACACAAACCATCGGAGTCTGGAAGCTATGTCCCACAAAAAGCAGCAATCTTTACTCGCAAGGTTCCCGTTAAGGTTTTTTCGCTCTACAAATCGACCTCAACCGGAGCTGTCACTGCTCAAACAAAAGGTAAAACTCCCTTCAGCGACATCCGATTTATCGGAGTCTTACTCGTCCTCCTCGGAGTCATTATCTATTACATCTGGTTCTTCTTTATTTTCGAGACTCCTACGGCCAATCCTGAACAGCCTGTGCAACCTGTTCAAGGCGGTGGGGAAGTTGTTTCTTCGGCTCCTGCTGTTAATTCTTATACTGAAGGCAATAAAGCTGCTGTTCGTGGCGCTAGTTCTCTAGCTCCCGTTCCTTTGCCTTACAACTCCAAAGAGTTATATCTCACAGGTGTGATCTCTAATTTTAATCAGAACAGGTTTCTTGTCGGTCGTGATTACTTCTTTGAGCTACGTGGAGCAGCTGGCGCTTACGCGATTTCGAGTGAGTTACTTACTCAAATGGGATGGACGTTCGAATATAAGCATGAGTGCTTAGTCGTGGCCAAGAACGCTGGTTCCGTTGTTAATGCAACTTGCTTACCTCGAGAGACTCATGAGTTTGTCCCTCGAGAAGTGGCAAAAAATGATAATCAACCAACCGTTAGTTTGTTTTAATATAGGGCGGCGCCGCAGCGCATAGCTGCGGAGCCTGAGCAAGCGAAGCGCAGCGGCGCCGCCAAGGGGATTCTATGACCGTATACGAATATTTGATTAGACCTGCATTGTTACTTTTCGCGCTTTATCTCTTTTTTGTTCTGTTAGGTTATGTCGGAGGCTCTTATATTTTATCCTGAAATTCTTGCTGCTGTTGTAATAGGTTTTTTTATTAGTTTCTGCGCAATCTGTTCTAAGCCCTCAGATAATGATTGAGAACAGCCCTAGCCACAACTGCGCACAATGTATATTATGTTAAATGACATATGGGTAAATATGGTTGGCTATCATTCCCTATGCAAATGACTGAGTTTTATTGGTCACTTAAATCAAGGTTTAAAATTGCCCTCGTTTTAACACTCACCGTTGATTTTGAATCATCAGCCCGAGGATGCGCTTAATGGATTTATTTAAAGGCGTTCTTACTTGAATATCTGGTTAGATTGCCCCTGCAAGTTTTTCAGATTTCACGTAGCGCACGAATGGAACTTGGTACTTCCAAATATGAAGGTTCCGTGATTTCGACAAGTTTGGATTGAGTCGCTTTAAGCGCTATTGAGCGCTTTAGATGAGCCTCGCTATGTTACATTGTTTAATTTATGCTTATCTGTTGGTGCAAAACTCACAATATTTAGATTCCCTCAATTTACAAACTTTCCATCTGCGCAATCGTCTTTAAGCATAGTTCCAGCTTTGCTTGGAGAAATTATCCCAAGGATCGGACTGTTAAACCCACCCACATTGAGAAGTCTGTTACCTTGAATGATGATTTCGACTCAAGGTTCACTATCCCAGTTGTATTTGAGTTCAAGCTGAACAACGCAATTGTTTCTTATCTCAAGGTTTTCTACGATAGGACAAACTGGTTTGAGCGGCTTAAGTATTTCTATGGAATGGATTGATGCTTATTGGTTCGTTTCGTTGAGGGCATCTTTGTAATCGTGTATGCAGGCTTGGCACAATTAAATCACTATGTTTTAATCAAGTAATTCTAAATAAAGAAGATTTAACGCATAGTCAATGTTGCTTTATCATAATAGGTATTCCTAATGGATTCTTTATAACCATTAAAGGTCCTGATAATGCTTTAGATATTTTAGCTATAAAGTGAAGAGGACAAAGCGCAGGGTCATACTCAATCGATACAGCGTATACCAAAAAACCAGATAACCGCCCCACTCTTACTTTATCGGCGAGTTATTTGATATCACAGTCAATGCTTATTCGGTCACAACCAAAGTGGTGTTCGAATGGAACATACATTATCAAAGACCAGCCATGGTCTTGTTTATTCTACCCTGTTTATTGGTTAGGCATCATGTGCATCTAACAATGGCAAACAGTTGATAAACAACATCTTAGTGTATCCCTTACAAGCCTCGCAGCTTTCAATCCGCACGGCAGCCTTATGATCGTCAAAGGACCTGATGGATATCTCGCGAGATTGTTCGCAGCAGGTACAGGTGAATCGCTTTTACCCATAAGGTATGCGAGTGGATTTTATTTGCACTGGCAACGATGATATTTACCTTAATTTAACCGCGAAAACGTGGATTGTTTACGCCATAAATACCCTGTAATTGATAGATAAACACGTCACCGGCTTGGGGTTCTTGGTTTAATTGTGATGCGTCAAGGGAGTGTTTGGCGCTAGTGATGATCAACAAATCGCGCTTTTCACCGCCAAAGGCGATGCTGGTTGGAAGGGTTACGGGTAACTTAAGGTTCAGATCGATTTCACCGTTGGGACGATAGCGCACCACTTGGCCACCGCCCCACTGGGCATTCCAGAGATAACCCGCCGCATCGACATCGGAACCATCAGGGAAAATATGATGGCTCGTGCTCGCAAAGAGGCGCTTACGACTCAATAACCCCTGCTCAATATCAAAATCATATTGATAGATTTGGTGTTTTGGCGAATCAGCATGGTAGAGCGTTCGTCCATCTACGCTCCAGCATAGGCCGTTGGAGATTTCGAGATGCGTTAGGCGTTGGTGGCAATCCCCATTCTCGTCAATGCAATACAGGGCTGCCGTTTGTTGCAAAGTATCGCGCCGCTCAACCATAGTGCCCGCCCAAAAACGCCCTTGCCTATCGATGCGACCATCATTAAAGCGATTGCCAGCAAAATGAGATTCTGGCTGCGCCAACCATGTCAGGCTTTGCTCTTCAATATCATAAGTTGCAATACCGATATCGAATGCGACGATAAGTGTTGTAGGCTTTGCCGTAAGGCCAAAGGAGCCGACGCGGTGCGGCATGGGGAAAGTATCTAAGGAGCGGTTGTCGAGATGAAAACGATAAATCACAGAGGATAAAATGTCTGTCCACCAAATGGATTGGTGTAAATCATCCCATAGCACACCTTCACCAAGGCGGTTGCCCACAGGGATTGTCATCAACAGCTCGCCAACCGTGACCGTTTGCATGAATTACTCAAGACGTCCTTTTATCCAGAATGGCCTTATTCTTAAACAAGGCGTTGGTAGACGCAAGGGCAAAAGGAAAAGATAAATGTTTCTTTCTATTTAACTTTTATTTTGTAGTGCAGATTTGTTGAGGACAACCAGTGTAATGCCACCGAGGATGGCACAGGAGGCTAGCACTAATCGGAGGCTTAGGGATTCACCCAGCAATAGCACTCCGCCAACGGCGGCAATTAACGGCACACTCAATTGTACTGTGGCGGCGTAGGTGGATGACAATAAAGGTAAAATGGAATACCAAATCGCATAACCTACGCCCGAAGCGATGGCGCCCGAGGCTAACGCATAGATAATTCCCATCTGACTTACCGCTATGGGATCTCGAACTAATAGCAGTAATAACAGTGCCATCGGCACAGTGCGGATAAAGTTGCCCGCACTGACTGGAATGGGATGCTGGGCCCCTTTGCCTTGAATCGAATAAATCCCCCAAGCGACTCCAGCGCTTATCATCAGCAATGAGCTCAAAAGCGGCGGCGCCGACAGCCCGGGTAACAACAGAAAAATCAAGCCCGCACCGGCGCAGACAAACCCAAACCATTGTCTGGTATTAAAGGTTTCTTTTCGGTACAGCCCATAGCCAATCATGTTGGCTTGTACGGCGCCAAAGAGTAGCAGTGCCCCCATTGAGGCCGTCATATTGATATAGGCGTAGGAAAACCCCGCTGCGTAAACAAACAATGCCAAGGCTGAGCCCCAATGGCCCTTTGCCTTCGGTGCAGGTTTGTTTAGGCTTAATAGCCAGAGCATGATGGCCCCAGACAACAAGCGGATCAGAGTAAAGCTGCCAGCATCGATACTGCCATCCTTGAGCGCGAGCCGACAAAGTATCGAGTTACAGGCAAAGGCCAACATGGTAAGCGTCGTTAGCGTAAATAGGCGAAAAACAGTCATCAAATTCCTTAGTCACGGATAACCAAACTCAATTGCCATGTTGCAGACAATAAAAAAGCACCCGAATGAGTGCTTTTAGTATAGACAGCTAATGCCGATTATTGATTAGATTCGCCAAATAAATCAGCTACATCTTGTTCAGTAATCGCTTCGTCATAGAACTTGATTTCATCAATTGCCCCTTTGAAAGGCACATCCCAGAAGTTAACCCCTACTGCAAACTTAGTGGTCGGTACTGAGAAGATGTTCGGGAAGTTCGCGCCGGTAAACTTCAATTCACCATTGATATAGACCTTCACATCGCCGCCATTCACAGTGTACGCTAGGTGCGTCCATTGGGATTTTGGCATCACAAAACCGGTTCTACCGTCGTACCATGCTGTGCCTGACCATAACACCATGCGCTCATAATCATTTTGACCGCCTGGTAAGACGCTGGTCCAGCTAGAATCGGTCGCATAACCAAACAAGGCTGTAGTGTACTTATTCAGCTGCTCAGGGTTGAGCCACATTGACACTGAATAGGTGTAGTCTTTGATAAGGTTATTCGGCAATACAATACCAGAGGCACCATCAAAGACCGCCGCCTTGCCTACCGCGCCATCCACATAGCTGATTTTACCGCCTTCAACGTCAATCAGGTTACCCACTACAGTGCCCGCGCCGAAGTTAGCGGTACTGTCGTTAAGATTGTCTTCAAAGCTATAGACTGCGACCGGTGTTGGCGGCGCCTTAGACTTAACGGTGGCGGTGAAGACTTTCGTCTGTGTCGCTTGACCGAGTTTTAAGGTCGCCGTTAGGGTCACCACCTTATCGGTTTCCTCACGGCCTGGCTGATTGACCGTGCCGCGGGTATCGATAATGGTTGGATCGGAAGAGACCCAAGTAATTGCCGAAGCATAAGGACCCGTTACTGGCAGTTCGATGTTTTCACGTACCGCAGATAAGTCGCCTAGCTCCAGAATGGCCGTTGCTGAGGACAAGAGTTCACTGTCGGCTAACTTGTCGATATCGAGGGCTTTGACTTCTTCAGCTGTTAATGCTGCTTCATATACTTTCAGTTCATCGATAAGGCCGTTGTATGGCAGATCCCAGTAGTTAACACCAAGACCGAAAATACCCTGTGCACCCGTATAGTAGTTGGCAAGGTTACCGCTACTGAAGCGCTCAACCCCGTTGATAAAGACTTTAACTAGCCCTTTATTGACGGAGAACGCCAGATGCGACCAAGTGTTTTCAGCGATGCGCTCACCGGTGACACCATCAAACCAGGTCTCCAGCACTGAGCTGCCGCTGGTATCGATATTATGGCTCCAGAACATGGTATTACCGTCCCAGCCCTGTGGCAGCAAACTGATCCAAGTATTGGAGAACTTGCTACCATCTTCAGCGGTTTGCTCGTTAACTGCGCCGAAGAATGCCGTGGTAAATCCTGTGATAACCGCAGGACTTGCCCAGAAAGACACTGTGTACTCGTAGCTGGAGATAATGCCCGATGGCAGTAACACCCCGTGAGCACCATCTAGTGATAGGGCTTGCCCTTCAAAGCCTGTGGCGTAGCCAATGGCATCACCCGCTTTGAAGATCCTATCGCCAGTGGGTTGACCATCACCAAATAAGCCTAAAGAATCCTTGAGGTTATTCTCGAAGCTGTACAGGGCAATACGGTTATAGGTTTTACGGGCAAATACGGTGATTTGGAAGGTTTTAGTCACCTTCTTACCATTGACCATAATCGTCGCGGTTAAGGTCACGACCTTATCGCCCTCGCCCACGTTAGGTCGGATAATGGTGCCATCGGCACGGATCACTGACTCGTCGCTCGATTGCCACTCGATAGTTGCTCCACGGGTACCTTGTGTCGGTAAGGCGATCTTACCTTCGGTAGCTTCGGTCGGCAGGCTAATGCCGTTTGCCGATGCCTTTAAAATTTCCTCAGTGGTTTTATCGGTGAGCTTCACGCCCCAAATACTCACCCCATCATTAGAAATGGCGCTAAACGTCGGCATGAGTTTGTTTTGCTCAGGATCCCATTGCCAGGCGAGTACGCCTTCAAAAGTGCCTAAATTGTCAAGCATTAAGGTGATTTGGTTGTTATCGCCCTGTTGGTAAGTACCAGTCACATCGCCAGACACGCTGCCTTTATTGGTCCAAGTACGGGATAACTTAATGTGCAGGGAGGTGTGCGCCGCCGTATTGATATCTTTTGCGTGATTAATGAATTGATAATCACCAGTAACATCGATTTCATCGACAATGTTATCGCCGTTGATCGGTGCATAACGCTGTGGTGAGGCAACTAACCAACCATCGCTGTTGAGAAATAGCTCATGCACGCGCACGCTGTGACCTTCGCCAGTATCGGGGAAGCGCGTATGGAATACTAAGAAGTATTTGCCCGTTTGTGCATCATAAAAAACGGAGTTGTGGCCGGGTGACAGGTAACCGTGATCATGACCCACATCGCCCGGGTGGGCCACAAATTGGAAACCGCCCATCAGTTTGACGCCATAGTCGGCGATATTGCCTGCGGCTGTTGCGCCAATCATGTCCAGACCCGCAGCATCCACATAGGGACCGTTAGGATTTTTAGAGCGAGATATACGAATGTTGTAACCGTCTTTTTGGGCGAAGCCACCAAAGGAGGTAAACATATAATAGTATTCAGATTCTGGGCTGTAGATAACATAAGACCCTTCGATGGCACTGTAGTTACCACCCATGATCTTAGTGCCATAGCCCTGATCCGCTAACGGTTTACCCGTTGCAGGGTCTAACTGCATCACCCAGATCCCGCCTGAATAGGAACCATAGGTCATCCATAGACCGCCATCTTTATCGTAAAACACGGCGGGATCGATAGCGTTAGGGTCTACAAAACCGTTGTAGTTTTGACCATTGACGCCGGGGTTTTCGGCTCCAACCTGCCCAGACTTTAAGATCAAGCCTTGGTTAACATAGGGACCGAGAATATTGTCCGAGGTGGCCATCCCCAAATAGGAGCGCGATACGCAATCAATCTTATCGGGGCCGCCACAGAAGTCGTAATAGAAATGGTACTTACCGTCGGCAAGCTTTATCACATCCGGTGCCCACGAGCCAACAAAGCCGCCCGTCCACGCGATGCCTTCTGCAATTTCGGTCGCATAGGTGTTGAATAAGCTGCTAGAGGCGACACCATCCGAGGCAATTTGTGTCCAGTTCATTAAGTCGGTAGAACTGGCCACCGCGAGGTGGGAGCCGAAAACATAATAGGTACCGTCGGTATCTTTAATGATGGAAGGATCATGAACCACTGCATTTTTGTAGCTCACCTCACCTGCAATTGTCGGATCTGCCGATGTCACAGGGGCTGGAGGGGTAAAGGTATTTGTGTCGTTCGCACTGTAGCTGCTGTCGTCCCCACCACAGGAGGCTAGTGCCATGATCAAGCTTGCAGACACGAATGAGCGTTTAAGCACCATGAGCGTCGTTCCTTTTATTGTTGTGTTTGATAGTTAGGTTAGCGTGTATCAATGTATCAAATTTAAAAGTAATACAATACTACTGTAACACTAAAGTTACATTAGCATTATGGGGATAGAAGTAAATATCTTGTGACATAGAATTGTGAGATTTTGCAAAACATTTGACGTTAAGGTCAGCTTGCTGGGTTAATTTATCCTTTCACAATACAGTGCAATTTTGCTGTGACTCCTTAGGTTTTATTCATATAAGTTGTTTTGTTTCAAGTTGATAGTGGTATTTATCTATTCGTGCAGCATTTTTGAGAAATGTGATCTTGCTTTTCTATTGCGTCAAACAGTGAGTTGACATGCAAATAGTCATACAATATGATTTTAACACTTGTGATAAATTATTAACTTCGCTCGTCGAGGTGTCATCGCCCTCTCGCGACGAAAAGTACGTTACAAAATTCTAAATTTTCAGGGACACTGTGGGGATGTCCGTGACTCTGAAGTGGAATAAAAAAGACCGGGACGTCAGATGGTGTCTTAGGCTACCGGGTCAAATAATAAAACTACCGGAGATTAACTAGATGTTTAAACAGACTTATTTGGCAAGTGCTATTGTGCTTGCTCTTGCCAGTCAAGCGAGTTATGCGGCAGAAACTGAAGCGACACAGCAGCCTCAGGCTGAAGAAACGACTCAGTCCTCTTCTAGCAGCAAAGCACAAAATAGTAATGAAGAGATGGAGATCATTCAGGTTCAAGGGATCCGCGGTAGTTTAAATAAAGCGGTAGAACTTAAACGCCAAAATATTCAAGTTGTTGATGCCATCGTTGCCGAAGATATTGGCAAATTCCCAGATAATAACGTGGTTGAAGCCTTACAACGGGTGACGGGTGTTCAAGTGACCGACCGCGCGTCTGGTGAAGCGAATGTTGTCAGTATTCGTGGTTTAACGGATGTGACGACGACCGTGAACGGCCGCCAAATCTTCACTGCAACGGGCCGCTCAGTCGCTATCGCCGATATTCCCGCCGCGCTGCTCGGCAGTGTTGAAGTCTTTAAAACCCGTTCTTCTTCTCAAGTAGCCAGCGGTATCGCGGGTCAAATCGATATCCGCACCCATAAGCCTTTCGATTTTGAAGAAAGCAAAGTTTCAGTTGCCGCAAAGGGCATCTATTCCGATCAACCCGATACTATCGATCCTAACTTCAGCGCATTAGCGAGCAATCGCTGGGATACCAGTATCGGTGAAGTTGGCGCCTTAGTTAACGTGTCTTATATCCGCACTAACTATAAAGACGAAAGTGTATCTCCCGGCGCATCCTTCCCCTACTTTGTTGAAGATGGTTCACGCATTACCAGTGGTTGGAACGTTGGTTCTGCCCATGGTATCGATACCAGCGCTGGCGCCACTATTGATGGTAAAGAATATCTACTGGCCCGCGATGCGATGTTTGGTAACATTCTAGAGGGCGAGCGTGAACGCCCTGCGTTTAATATTTCATTGCAATGGGCGCCAAATGATAGCTCTGAATACACCTTCGAAGCCTTCTACAATGGCTATCGCAATGAAAGTTTTAACTCTATGTTGTTTAGTTTTGTTGATTCTCCCGCCAACTGGCAGCAAGTGATCCAAGATGGTATAGAAGTGTACGATGGCACCAACGTGGTGAAATCGCGCACCGCATACAATGCCTACAACTTCACCAGTGGCGATCACTCCAAAGCCAGCACCGATAGCTATGTATTCGCCTTAGGGGGTAAATGGGATATTACCGACGAGTTCCAATTAAAGTCGGAAGTCGTTTATCAGCAAAGTACCTATGAGAATGAATTTACTGCAATGCGCGGTGATACAACGGTTTATGGTGTGGCAATTGATGCTAATGCTGACGATGGTATCCCAAGCTGGAATTATTTAGATAATCCCGATACCGCACTCGATGAGTCAGACATGACTAACCCAGCACTGTGGCAAACTGCTGATTTCTTTGATAATGGCAGTAAAGACGAAGGTGATTCCTTGTCTTGGACAATGGACGGCAGTCTGTATGTTGATTACGCCATTTTCACTAAGTTGCAATTCGGGGCGCGTTATGAAAAACGTACTGCAACTAACTTTAGTCGTTCCGTCAGCAGCGCTAAGAAAATAGCTTATGCGGATTTAGACCCCTCAATGTATATGGTGACATCGGGCTTCTTTGAAGGCCGCGCGAATGTGCCTGACTCATGGGCGGTAATCAATGGTTATAACCTATACAAAAACCGCAGTGAGTTTGAAAAGCTTTGGGGCTTCGATGCCAGAAAGCTACAACTCATGAAAACCTTTGATATCTCTGAACAAGCTTGGGCTGGTTACTTGATGGCCGACTTTGATACAGAAGTCTTTGGTAAGCGTTTAGATGGTCAAATAGGTGTTCGCTACGAAGGCACGAAAGCGGATATGGATTTCTTTGACAATGATGCCAAAGACGCTAATGACAATGTCTATACCGCCATTAGCAGTGATACCACTGACAGCTCAAAATTGTTACCGAGTTTAGTGATGCGTTATTGGTTAACGGATGATTTTGTTGCGCGTTTCGCGTATACCGAAACCATTCGCCAACCAGCCTTCGCTGATCTGAACTCTTTTACTTATTACGTACCAGACTTATCTAAGACGAATTATGGTTCTGCCAGTGGTGGTAACCCTGATTTAGAGCCAGTGACCTCTAAAAACTATGACTTCACCCTCGAATACTATTTTGGGGATGGCAATTCGATATACGGTACTTACTTCCGCCGCGATATTGAAGGTCTGGTATATAATTCTCTATCGACCACGCTCTACGACTATGATGGCGATGGAGTAGATGAAACCTATATCCTAAGTCGTCCTGGTAACACTTCTAACGGTAAGTTAACGGGTTTTGAATTAGGTGCAGTGTACTTCCCCGAAGGATTACCTAGCCTGTTAGACGGTTTAGGCACCCAGTTAAGTGCGACTATGCTTGATTCGTCGCAGGATATTCCTGAATATAACACGGATACGGGTGAACGAATTGGTGTAACGACCCGTGATATGTTTGGGGTATCTGATGAATCTTATAGCGCCGTGTTGATTTATGATAAGGATTACTTCAGCGCGCGTATGTCATACACTTGGCGCAGTGAGTTCTTAAACTCCTATGATGCGCCTAACTTTGCCATGCCTCGAGGTATTTATCGCAAACCCGAGCAGTCACTGGACTTCCAGTTAAGCTATAACATCAGTGATGACTTAGTTGTTAGTTTCGATGCAACCAATCTACTGGATGATGTGTATCAGGAATACTACGAGGATTCGACCCTATTCAACCGTACGAACAATATCTTTACTCGTACCTTTGCTCTAGGTGTGCGTTACTCCTTCTAATTAAAGATTATTTAGATTTGAACCGAAAAAGCTAATCACAGGATTAGCTTTTTCTTTTTTTATCAAGCCAATATCAACATTTTTACGAGAATCATTCTATTTTGGAGCGGCCAAATTGCTTCTGTCTGGAGATAAGTTTTGGTAGTGTGACTGCTTCCTTAATACCTGTTCTTTATTAGACATCACTATGCAAACCTCTTGGTTCGACTTTCAGCTGATCCCTGTTGATATATTTGCGCTGTTAACCTTCGCCTCTGCTTTTACTGCTTTTTTTACCGCTTGTTTTGGGATTGGTGGTGGCGTAATGTTACTGGGAGTGATGGCGCAAATGCTGCCACCACAAGTGATTATTCCCCTCCACGGCGTTGTGCAACTCGGTTCTAACCTGGGACGAGCCCTATTGGGATGGCAGCACATTCAATGGCGAATTATTAAGATATTTTTACCGGGTGCGCTCGTTGGCGCTGCACTTGGGAGTTTAGTATTGGTGGCGCTCCCCCCAAGGGTGATGTATCTGACCATTGCCCTATTTATTTTGTATTCCTGTTGGGGTCCCAAAATACCTCGTGTAGTACTAGGTACTATGGGCATGCTAATTGCGGGTGGGATAACGACCTTTATCTCATTATTCGTTGGTGCAACAGGCCCTTTGGTTGCGGCGTTTATCAAGCAATTAAAGATAGATCGATTTCGTACCGTAGCCACCTTTGCGATGATTATGTCCTTACAACATGGGATCAAAGTTATCGTTTTTGAGGGGGTCGATATTCCCATCCTTCCATGGTGGCCTCTGTTTGTTTGTATGATCATCAGTGGCAGTATTGGAACATGGCTAGGCTTTAAGATGCTCACTCGGGTAACGGATAAACATTTCAACTTAGCCTTTGATTTGATACTCACGTTACTTGCGGTGCGGTTACTGTGGCAGGCCATCACGGGATAAAAAATCATGGGATAAAAGAGCCTGAATAAAAAAGAGCAGCAGCTGCATACACAACTACTGCTCTGGTGCCGAGCAATTTAGGCTCAACCAAGATGCCGTTAAGCGACCTCAACTTAAACGACATTACAAGCACGCGTTTAACCACTGCCGTGGTGATGCTCAGTTATTTAGAGGATGAATTATTTCACCTCTCTAAAATAGAACTGTTGTGAAATGGTGTTTTTCCACACGTCTTCCACTATGTTATCGCCATTGGCATAGGAGCCATTGGCCACTTTCATCGACGAACCACCCTTGCGAGACACTAGCCTTAATGAGCCATTAGGCATCAACTCGCTACGGAACTCGCTGTCGATTGCAGTACAAGCCCCTAGCTCCAGATTACCTTCGTTGGTCACAAGGCATTGTTGCGCCTTGTTGTTTGAACGTTGGATGGATTGTAGACGGTAAAATCCATCGGTTGTCGGCATGGCTTGCCACTGCTGACAGGCATCGCCGGTGTATTCAAACTGAGCCACATTGGCATTAGGTTTAAGCTGACATTGTTCGGCGCTGACCACTCGGCCGCTATGGGCGTTGACTATGGCAAATGTTGAGACTGGCTCAATCCGCCAATCGGTGCATTCACTGACACGGTTTTCCCCGGCAATCACCTCGGCGCCAGCCTTTTTACTGCAGTTTTTCACCTGCAGATTGCCGATGGAGCGATCGTTTGCGAAACGGAACCAGCCCTCGCGAGTCGAATCCACCGACCAACGCTGACAACGGGAGGCGACCCAAGGCGCAGTATTCAGTGCCGTTGAAGACTCATCTTGGCACTGAGCCTGAGTTAAAAAGGTTCCCTGACCCACATTAGCAAAGCGATACAGGCCATCGTTACTCGGATCAATTACCCATTGGCTGTTGTCATCCTCGCACTTACCGACACTGACCTGCCCCGTGGCATTGGTCACTAGGCATTGACCGACCTCACGGCTCACGATGCGGTATTTCACGCCTTCCACTTGGGTGGTTATCGGACCAAACTCGCCACTTGGGACTGGCAACTGCTTTTTATCCGCCATTGGTTCGCCAAATTTAGGCAAGCCTTCGTTATCCCAAGTAAAGGGTTGAGCACGTGCCGCACGGGTACCACTACAGCCGTCGGAGGCCGAGGAGTTGCCATGGTAAATGAGCCAATCTTCTTTCCCATCGGGAGACTTGAAGAAACCATGGTGGCCAGGGCCATAGACACCATTGGCCTTGCTAAAGAAAGGCTTGTCGTACTTAGTCCATGCGGCTGGATCCATAGGATCGTCACCGGTGAGTTCAACCACGGCCAAGGAATAATCCTCAGTGTTACAAAAGCTTGCCGAGTGAACTAAGAAGGTTCTGCCTTCATGCTGGATGATTTCAGGGCCTTCGTTGACGTTTAAGCCTGATTTTTCCCAGTCGTGAATGGGCGCTGTGATCACCTTATGTTCGCCCTCGACGGTCCAAGGGTTGCTCATCTTGGCAATCAAGTTGACTTGATCTTGGCCATGCCATTCGGACCAGAGGAAATATAACTGGCCTTTATACTCCAAATAGCTGCCGTCGATATTCCAGTGGTCGGGCATTGGCGTGCCCTTAAACTTGTATGGCCCCATAGGGTCACTGCCTTCACTCTCGAGGATATGGTTACGCTGGCCATCGAAGTTTTCTGCCACGCCCGAGGTGTAAATCACATACCAACGTAATCCCTGCGCAGTTTGCAGAGGGTGGAATTCGAACGCCCAAAAGTTACAGCAGTTGGATTTATCTGTGCCACTCCAAATATTGTGGGCTGGCGCATCGGCAAGCCCTGCAATGGTGGGCGATTTACGCATCACCAGCTCAGAGGTCCACGTGGTGGTGGTGAGATAATAGTTACCATTGTGGTATTCGAGCCAAGGATCGGCTCCATTTCGAAATAACGGATTGGCAAAGGTCGCTGCGGTAATGCGGTTTTCATCCGCGCCCTTCGCACTCTCTGCGGCATATAGGTTACCTGCCCCCAAGCAGGTCGCACTAAGTCCCATGGCCAGCGCAAGCGTAGCCATTCGTTTGTTGATTGTGTGAGTCATTATTGTTTTGTTCCTTCGGGTGCAACTAATACGCTCTGGTATTGATTGAGCGCCTTAGGATCGACCTCTGGCCAACCTTGGCGCCAGCTAAGTTCCGCCATCTTGAGTTTTTGTAAGCCATTATCGGCGGATTCGTAGGCATGAAAGACTAAGTAATCTTTGCCATCGAAGGCATAAACACTGTTATGGCCCAATCCAGGCCAAGCCTTAGTGCCATGCAGTAAAACTGTTCCGCCGCCTTGCGCCATGTCTTTGCCCGCTTTATCGAGGTAAGGCCCTGTCACCGTTTTGGCGCGGCCCACGGCTAAGTGGTAAGTGCTGTCATCTCCACGACAGCAAAGGCCGTAGGAGACAAAAAGATAGTAATAGTCATCTTTTTTATAGATAAAAGGCGCTTCGATTTCAGCAGGACCTGGCTCGGTTTCACCAAGCAGTGCGGGGCGTTCTAACTTGGCGAGCGTGTGCCACTCCTCAGGTTTGGCGATGGAGATAAAGTCTAGATTGAGCTTGACCAGTTTTAACCCTTGCCAGAAGGAGCCAAAACTCATCCAAGGCGTACCCTGCTCATCGACAATAATATTGGGATCAATCGCGTTCCATGGATCGCGATTTGGCACAGATTGAACAACGATTCCCTTATCTGTCCACTGATAGTCCTTTGAGTTTTTGTCGAGGGTTTTATTGACTGTCACGCCAATGGCCGAGGTGTTTTTACCAAAGGCTGATACTGAGTAATACAGATAGAACAAGCCATTATGCTCAATGATATCCGGCGCCCATAAATGGCCGTTAAACTCCGGCGCAACATCCTTTGCCCAGCTAGGCTCGGTTTCAAATACCCGCCCAGCCAATGCCCAATGGATCTTATCCTTTGAGGAATAATAGGTAATACCGGGACCTGTGCTGAAGAGATAATACTGTCCGGCCTCTTTTGCCATCACAGGATCGTGAATACTCACCTGTTTGGCACTTACTTGGCCTAGGGTGCCCAATACGCCTAGCAGCGCACAATTGAGCATCTTAAGGTGACGTTTTAGGGCTGTTTTCGGTGTGACTTTCATAGCTGGCATCAATTCTCCTTATGAACCCCATTCATATAATAAAATAGATATTATGCTATTGTATGATGAATTAAGTTGTCATACTATCAGGACAAGGAAGTAACAATCAAATGCAAAAAAATTAACAGGAGAAAAATGTGTTAACATTGCGGAGGCGTTAAATCGCAAAATAACACAATAACTCACTGTTTATAATAAATATAATAAGGATTTCTGATGAGTTCTCATAAATTGTCAGTCATTGAAAAGATCGGTTACGGCTCCGGGGACATGGCCGTTAACGTGGTGATTTCGTCAATGATGTTAATTATTACCTTCTTTTATACCGATATTTTTGGGTTAAAACCCGCCGATGTCGGGATATTGTTCCTGCTGGTTCGTCTTATCGATGCCATTACCGATCCTTTAATGGGCATTATTAACGATAAAGTGACGACCCGCTGGGGAAGATATCGCCCCTACTTCCTGTTTATGGCGATTCCCTTTGGTATTTCGGTGTTCTTAACCTTCTCAACCCCGGATTGGGATTACAATGCCAAACTTATCTGGGCCTACTCGACCTATATTCTTGTCACTATCATCTTTACCACTGTGACTATTCCATATATTTCGATTATCAGCGTGATCACCGACGATCCAAAAGAGCGGTTATCCGCCAACGGTTATCGTTTGTTCTTCGCAAAGATTGCCGCCTTTTTAGTGACCATTATCGTGCCTATGTTGGCGTCTGCCTGGGGCGGTGAGAACATTGCTGCGGGCTATCAAAAAGCCATGGGTGTAATGGCGTTGATGGCGACCCTACTGTTTTTGTTCTGCTTTTTCACTACCACAGAGCGCGTGGCCTACAAGGTAGAAACTAAGCCTGTTGGCATGCAACTGCGATTATTGTTTAAAAACGATCAATGGTTAGTCTTAGTCGCGATTTGTGTGATTGGCACCATTGGCTATGTGATCCGCGGCTCGGTAGCAGCCTACTACGCCACCTATTACTTGGGCGGCGATGCCAAAATGCTCTCGGCATTCCTGTCGACCGGTGTGGGGGCTGCGATTCTGGCCATGGTCGCTTCAACTTGGATCACTAAGCGTTACTGCAAATTGAAACTCTTCCGCTATAGCCAAATCGTAGTTGGGATCTTAAGCGTCATCATGTTCTTTGCTGTGCAACCGGGTGACATAGTACTGGCCTTTGTATTCTACTTTGCGATTTCATTCGTGGTGGATTTACATGCGCCTGTCTTCTGGTCGGTGATTTCCGAGTCGGTAGATTACGGCACAGTTAAAACGGGCCACAGGGTTTCTGGCCTTGCCTTTGGCGGGATCTCATTCGCCCAAAAAGCGGGCATGGGCGCGGCGGGATTTGTGGTGGGTATGTTGCTGACCTACTTCAACTATCAACCCGGTGAAACACAAAGCGAGTTTGCGTTGACCGGTATTTCGTTAATGCTGACGGTGATCCCTGGCGCATTCCATGCGCTGATGGGTTTACTGATGTTCAAATATAAGATTTCTGACCGCGTTTATGAAGAAATCAAACAGGCTTTGCCAGAGCAGGCGCACTTTAGCCAAGTTAAAGCCAGCCATGAAGTCAATACTAAGGCTGTGACGCGCCAAATCTCGGCGTAACCCATTTAGCACAAGTATGACAAAGCTCCCATTCGGGGGCTTTTTATCACCCTAAAGCTGACGCTAACCCCAAATCCGAATTAAGGGAGCCAGGATGAAATTTCCCGATTATTTGGCCGATATGGACTTAGGGTAAAAACGCTGACCTCGGGCAAGGGAAAATGCATATCTTTTCCTTATTTCTTTATCCCCTTTCCCATCGATTCAGCTCTTGGCATTGCTGGATCTTTGCTGGTGGCCCTATGCCAATATCGAGTTCGATGAGATCAGTTGCAGACTAAATAAGACAGTTGAGTTGAAAATTTTTGCGTGCAAAAACTATCGCCACTGCTGATAAAACTGTGCAACTTTATCTTCATCGTTACAACTTCGAACAAAATAATCGATATCAGCATCGCTTTGGTCGCCAAACCAGACGGAGAACAATATGGCCTGCGGGTTTAGCGGGCGCATGGCTTTAACCTCATTGAGCGCCCTGACTAATATGGCGTACAAGGCCTGAGGTAAGCATCAAATGCCTCTTCGGACTCAAGCGCTTCAGCGTCCTCATGCAGCAATTGCAGTTTGTCGTTAACTGCCTCAAAAATATCTTCATTTTCATCGTGATGTGGAGAGTCACAGGCCGACCAGCGCAGTGTTTGCTTAAGCTGTGCGAGGGATTTATGCCGAAAACGATGATCGTTTTGATATTGCTCTGCGACGGCCGTTAGGCCTTCCTCGGTGAAAAGGGTGACGCCTAAATATTCCACTAAGGGCGTGCTGTATAGGCAAAAACCGTAGAGGGTTTGCGCCGGATATTCTGACAGCCACCAATCGTAATATTTCGCAAGTGCCTGAGTGATTTCCTGAGCAAACTCATCCATTCTTGCTTCAATATTTGCACTAAGCTTGTCCTTGTTTGTCGCCATATCCCTTCTCCTCGAACTTGGCAAAATCATCATCACTGATATTCACTACCACACGCAGGCAGTACTTCTGCTCTCCATGTGAATGCTCGGGCGGCAATATAACATCAATAGGTTCAAGGGTTGAATCGGTTAAGTGATTGAAATTGCGACCGGAATAGCTTGTTGTGCGTGCTAGCCTAAAAATCGCGATTCACCTAACAATAGTGCATAAGTCAGGCATGAAAAGCGGGGCTGCTGAAGCATGCCCCGCGGTTATTGAATCATTTGTGGCGGCAAATCAATTAGTAGAGGTTGAACAAGGGGCGCCCGCTCTCATCAAATGACACCGCTAACGTCCGCGCATGGCGATTGGGATCATAGAGTGGATCTTTAATGATTTGCGCTAATGGACGGGTATCTGTCTTTGGCACCACGCTAGGATCGCCCACTGCATGTTCATAATCACGGGCATGGTAAACACAGATGGGCGTCACGCCATCTTCAGCCACGGTGAAACTGTTATGGCCTGGACCATAGATTTGCTTGTCGACATCAGTGCACAGCACTGGCTGGCGGGTTTTCTTCCATGAGTTACGATCGAGCAAATCAGCATGCTCATCGGCCTCCATATAACCCATGCAATAACAAGCACCTGTCGCGCTTGCCGAGAAAGTAATGAAGATTTTTCCCTGATGTTTAAGTACTGCAGGCCCTTCGTTAACCCAAAAATCGACTCGCTCCCAATCGTAATCTGGGGTGGTGAGCATAAATTGCGCCGTCTTTAACTTGATGGGCGATGCCATTTCCGCTAGGTACAGGTTGGATGCCGCAAATTGTCCGCCGGTTTTCTCCGCCCAGCAGAAGTAACGCTTACCGTTGTTTTCGAAAATGGTCGCATCTAAGGAAAAGTCGATAAATGACTTATTATCACCCTCGGCCGCCTGCATCATGCCAAGTTCAATCCATTCATCATTCAAGGGATCTTGTCCAAGACACTCAAGCACATAGGGGCGCAAGGCCCAAATATTTTCCTCTTCGCTGGCCGCAAAGTAGATGTACCATTTGCCGTCGAGATAATGGATCTCGGGCGCCCATACATGGCGGCTCATCGGGCCGCTTTGGTGTTTGAACCAGATATCGAAGGTTTGGGCGTCTTTTAAGCCGTCTAAGGTCTTTGATTTACGCAGTTCAATCCGATCGTAGGTCGGAACAGAGCCCGTAAAGTAGTAATAACCGTCGCTATGTAGGTACACAAAGGGATCGGCGCGCTGCTCGACTAGGGGGCTGTTTGTTGCTCTTATCATGGAAAACCTGTCTATTTCGATTACTTAAGTGTGCTGTTCGTGTCTGTTAAATGCATTTCGCTTATTCGCGGGATTGCGTGTCTTGCTGATGCAGGGTTTGGCTATCGCTGTGCTGATTATCAAATACTGGGAAACCGTCCGCCGACCAGCGAATGGCACGGTAGTAAGTGTGTCTATTACCGTCGGTCAATGGTGTCCCCTGCAGCTCAAGGTAATTTCGTGCATGGTAAAACATCAGCTCTGTTTTACCATCCTCTGCGAGCACAAAACTATTATGGCCAGGACCAAAACGATTCAAACTAGGCTCAGTGGTAAAGACTGGGCTTGGCGATTTATGCCAACTCTTGGGATCGAGTAAATCGGCATTTTCATCGGCCCATAATAGCCCCATGGCATAACGGTCGTCAGTGGCACTGGCGGAATAGGTCACGAAGACTTTACCGTTTTTAACCAACACAGCAGCGCCTTCGTTGACTTTAAAGCCTAAACGCTCCCAATCCAATAAGGGCTCACTGATAATGGTTTCGTTATCAGAGAGTTGAGTTGGCGATAGCATTTTGGCAATCACTAAGCCAGTGTTGTAACGCTTGGCTTTGTCCTGCTGCGCCCAAATAAAATAACGCTCGCCCTTCAGGCTAAAGCTGGTCGCATCGAGGGAGAAGGCATCCTGCGCTGATTGCAACTTGCCAAGCTCTTGCCATTGGCCCGTCATCGGAGAGTCGCCCTCAAGTCCTAAGACAAACATGCGGTTATGAAAACGCACATCCTTATTGCTGGCCGCAAAATAGATATACCAGTGACCATCAATTTTGTGCAGCTCAGGCGCCCAAATATCGATACTCATGGGGCCGGTTTCATGCTTGCGCCACAGGGTTTTGGGTGTTGCTCGCTGCAAATCGTCGATGGTTTTGGCGTGGCGAAGTTCGATGCGGTCAAACTCAGGCACCGAGGCAATAAAGTAGTAACTGCCGTCATCATCGCGGATCACCCAAGGATCCGCCCTTCTCTCGATAAAGGGCGCATTCGCATCGAGGGTTTGCGCCGTGGCGCTGTGGGATTGTGCGCGGCTAATATCAAGCACAGGCACAGCTTGCGCTAATGGCAGCGCCAATGCGGCGAGTAAGCCACAGGTCAAAGGCAAGCGTCGAAAGACCGACAGGTTAGGTTGACGATTATCCATGTTGTGTTTTGCGTCCATTCAAGAGTTTCTGTAACAGGATGAAGAAGAACAGTAACAGGCCAATGACTATCTTGGTCCACCAACTGCTTAAGCTGCCATCGAAGGTAATATAGGTTTGAATCACCCCCATCAAAATCACCCCAAGCACAGTGCCGAGCACAAAGCCACTGCCGCCAGTTAACAGGGTGCCGCCAATGACCACGGCCGCAATGGCATCCAGTTCGACGCCAATGGCGCCAAGCGCATAGCCAGAGAAGGTGTAAAAGGTAAACACAATGCCCGCCAGCGTCGCCAGAAAACTACTGATGGCGTAAATACTGATAGTGGTTTTAGCGATGGAAATCCCCATTAGCTCGGCGGAATGTTGATTGCCACCAATGGCATATACATTCGTACCAAAACGGGTGTAATGCATAACCACGGCGATAATCACAAAGAACAGGATAAAGATCAGCGAGCTTAAATCGAGCGCGCCATTGCCTGGTAGTGCAATGCTCATCTCGGCCACCGCATCGTAAAATGGATGGTCAATGGCAATCGACTCTTCGCTGAGCGTCGTCGCTAAGCCCCGCGCTAAGAACATGCCCGCAAGCGTCACAATAAATGGCTGCAACTTATACACATGGATAATAGTGCCCATGAGTGCGCCAAACAGAGTGCCTAGGGGCAGAATAACCGCAAAGGCCAACAATGGATGCCACTGGTACTCGGTGATCAATAAACTGGTGACGACCCCACTTAAGGCGATGACGGCGCCAACCGAAAGATCGATCCCGCCAGAGATAATCACTAAGGTCATGCCTAATGCGGTGATCAATAGGAATGCATTGTCACGCAACAGGTTGGTGACTACTCGGCCACTGGCAAAACCGTCAAACTGAAAGGTGCCAACCAGAAACATGGTCAGCAGCAATGAGGCGGTGATCCACAGCGGGATAAAACGTCTTGCTATCATGGTTTTTCTCCTGTTGCTGTACTGGCTTTTGCACTTGTGCCCTTTTCTGCTGGTTTGTCATCAGTTTGGCGCTTGGATGTGAACAGCGCCGACAATTGGCGCCTAAATTTAGCCGATTGCAACAGCAGCACGGTCAGGATAACGATGGCCTTGATCAGCAAGTTAAACTTAGCGGGTAAACCGCTGACGATAATGGTGGTCGCTAAGGTCTGGATGATCAGCGCGCCGACGACAGACAAAATTAACGAGAAACGCCCGCCCGTAAGCGCAGCGCCGCCAATCACGACGGCGAGCACCGCATCGAGCTCAAGCCAAAGCCCGGCGTTATTCGCATCTGAGCCTTGGATATCGGCGGTGCTGATCATGCCGGCCAACGCCGCGCACAGACCCGCAATGCCATAGGCAAACAGTTTGATGGATTTATCGTTGATCCCAAGGTAACGACTCGCCTTGGCATTACAGCCAACCGCTTCGATAAAAAGCCCTAAAGCGGTTTTACGCAGCAGTAATTGGCTGAAGGTTAGCATCCCAATCACAATCCACACTGGCATCGGCAGGCCTAAAAACTGGCCCACGCCAATGGCGGCAAAGCCTGGGTGCTGGAAGGTGATAATTTGCCCTTGGTTGATAAGCTGAGCGACACCGCGCCCCGCCACCATGAGCAGCAAGGTCGCGACAATCGGTTGAATACCTAAGAAACTCACCAGACCGCCATTAATACAGCCAGCTAAGAGCCCAACGATCAAGCCTGCTGCAATGACGGTGATTAAGCTGATATCCGGCACTAACAGTAGATTGGCGCAAACCGCGCCCGCAATCGCCATCACGGCACCAACCGACAGGTCGATTCCGCCAGTGGCAATCACGAGACTCATGCCAATGGAGAGCAGCGCCACGGGTGCACTGCGATTTAAAATATCAATCAAAGAGCCATAGAGTCTGTCGTCTTGATAGCTGATATTGAAGAAACTGCTGTCAATAAACAGATTGGCCAGTAACAGAATACTTAAGGCCAATAGTGGCCAGAGGTATCGACCAATGGAGGTCGACTTGCCCGCTTGGTAACGGGCGTTTTTTTCTTGAACCATGGTCTTGTGGCTTTCCTGCATCCGCGGTTGCCGCTCAGATGAATGCGCCTCAGATGCGTTTATCTGGGGTGAGAGCAAATCAGCGGACATGCGTGTGGATGATAGGGTTTCGGCTGAGCTTTTCATTTATCCCTCCGCAATCGCTTGCATTACGTGTTGCGAGGTTAATTCCGCTCCTGAAAGTTCACGTACTGCATATCTGTCGCGTAATACCACGACTTTATTTGAAAAGGCCACGAGCTCATCGAGCTCAGACGATGCAACCAGCAGCGACATGCCTTCATCACACAAAGTTCTGATAAGTTTGACGATTTCGGCGTGGGCGCCAATATCAATGCCGCGGGTCGGCTCATCTAACACAAGCAAAATGGGCTCGATGGCTAACCAACGCGCGAGGATCACCTTTTGTTGATTACCACCACTCAATTGCTCTATGGGTTTATCCGCATCTGGGGTTGCAATCTGTAATTTATCGATAAAGAACTGGGCAATCTCCTGCTGCCGAGTATTGGATAGATACCGCCACCACCCGATACGCGCCTGCAGCGCGAGTATGATGTTTTCACGAATCGATAAAGGGCCGATGATGCCGTCAATCTTGCGATCTTCCGGGCACAGGGCGATCCCGGCGCTGATTGCATCTACGGGTTGTGACAGATTCAATTTCTGCCCAGCTAAATGGATACTGCCGCTATCGACCAAGTCCAGCCCAAATACGGCGTTGCAGACTTCGCTGCGCCCAGAGCCTAACAGCCCCGCAAGTCCAACTGCCTGCCCCTTTGGCACGGTGAGATTCATCGATTGGATTGAACCTTTTACCGATACATCTTTGAGTGACAAGAGTACGGCCTCAGCGCGGGTGACGGTGCTCTCCTTTTCCTGTTTATCAACCAATTGCTCCTGCAGAGAACGCCCGAGCATGGCTTCAATCAACTTAGGTTGTGGCAGTTCTGCCGTCAGATATTCGCCGATAAACTGCCCGTTACGTAACACGGTAATGCGATCGCTTATCTGATAAACCTGATCGAGGAAGTGAGTGATAAAGACGATAGCCACGCCCTTGGCTTTGAGCTGGTTTAAGATCCCAAACAGTACTTGCACTTCTTTGGCATCTAAGCTCGCGGTAGGCTCATCGAGCACTAATACCTTGGCCGACATGGCTACGCCGCGGGCGATGGCGATCAGTTGCTGCACCGCGATGGAATAATCCGACAGCGGTGCGCTAACATCGATATCTAGCTTGAACTGGGTTAACACGGCCCGCGCGTCGGCATACATTTTTTTAAAATGGATCAGCCCAAGGCGTCGCGGCTCATAACCGAGGAACAGGTTTTGTGCCACGGTCAGGTTAGGCACTAAGTTCACCTCCTGATAAACCGTGCTGATCCCCGCTTTTTGCGCGTCCATTGGTGTGTTGAAGTGTTGCGGCTCGCCAAGAAAGAGGATGTCGCCCATGTCTTTCGACTGGGCGCCTGTCATCACTTTCACCAGGGTTGATTTACCCGCACCGTTTTCGCCCAATAGGGCGTGAACTTCCCCCGCAAATAACCGTAAGCTCACATCCTCAAGGGCTTTAACGCCCGGATAATGCTTACTGATCTGCTTGAGTTCTAAAATAAGGCTCATAGCGCTATTCCCCAAGAAAGCGTCAATGGGATTATTGCTGGCGGCGCTTTTCGTACTCTGCGGCAGCGGTTTCTTGGGTAAATACATCACCCGTGGTGCTAATAAGCTTGGCTTGATCCTTATTGCCCTTCAGGTACGCATCGATAGCATCGAACGCTGGGCCGCCTAAGTATGGGCTAAGCTCAACCGTGGCATTAACATCGCCATCGGCCATCGCCTTAAAGTAATCGGGAACACCGTCCACGGAGACAATCAGAATATCTTTGCCCGGTTTTAAACCCGCTTCTTTAATGGCTTGCACGGCGCCAAGGGCCATTTCATCGTTATGCGACCACACGGCGCACAGTGGCTGACCGTTTTGCGCCTTGAGGAAACCTTCCATCACTTCTTTACCCTTAGCGCGGGTAAATTCGCCAGTTTGGCTACGAACAATCTTGGCATTGGGATAATTGGCAATCACTTGGTTAAAACCGGCTGCGCGATCTATCGCTGCAGTTGCACCTACCGTGCCCTGCAACTCGGCGATATTGCAGTTGCCTTGGGTTTTATCCATTAGCCATTGGCCAATCTTGCGGCCTTCTTCGGTAAAGTCGGAGGCGATACGGGTAAGGAATAAGGAGTCATCATCGACCTTGATATTACGGTCGACAATCACCACAGGAATATGGGCACGTTTGGCTTCTTTGAGTACGGGTTTCCAGCCTGTTTCTACCACGGGCGCAATAATAATGGCATCCACGCCTTGGGCAATAAAGCTACGCACGGCTTTGATTTGGTTCTCTTGTTTTTGCTGAGCGTCGGCAAATTTCAAATCGATGCCACGCTGTTTAGCTTCGGCCTTGACCGCTTCACTAAAGCTGGTGCGCCAACCACTCTCGGAGCCAACCTGTGAAAAGCCCACCGTGGTGGCGTAGGCACAAGTTGCACTGACAGCCCATAATCCCAATGCGGTAATGATTTTATTATGTTTCATTATTATTCCCTTTATAATTTTAGGTAACAGAGATCCCCTAGCCTGCTGTTAACAGCAGGCTAACTCGTACAAATAAATGTTCTTTCGCCTTGAATGAATTAAATATTCTTAAACTTATGTACCGTAATTTGTTGATATTGAGTATTTGCCTCAAGCATGACACTCGGGAAATGGTCAATGTTTACCGCATTCGGATAACCGTGGGTTTCTAAACACAGGCCATGGAATTGATTAATGCTATAACCTTCATCATCAATATGGCTGCCATCGAGAAAGTTGCCACTATAAAATTGCACGCCGACTTCAGTGGTACTAATTTCGATTTCTCGGCCAGAAAGCGGATCTTTTAACACCGCAATAGTCTGCAAACTGTTTTTATTGTCAGGATTTCTATCCATAACAAAATAATGATCATAACCATTGGTTAATTGCTTTATATCCGTGGCAATTAGCTTTGGTTGTTTGAAATCGTAAGCGCTATCGTCGACTAAGATTAATTCGCCTGTTGGGATCTGTTCATTATCGAGCGCCAGGAAATGGCTGGCTTGAATGGAGAGTTCGTGCCCTAAAATGCCTTGCTGTTTGTTGGAGGCAAGATTCCAGTAAGCATGATTGGTTAAACAGACGGGGGTGGTTTGATCGCAAACGGCTTGATAGTTCAGAGTTAATTCATTGTTTTCATTGAGGCGGTATTCTAGCTTAATGGCAAGATTACCCGGAAATCCTTGATCGCCATCGGGGCTGATAATGCTGAAAACCGCCGCCACACTGTCATTGTCCTGCAACGTCTCAACCTGCCAAGTGCAATGGCTTAATCCTTTAGGTCCGCCGTGAAGTTGATTATTGCCTTCATTGGCGACTAATTGAATCGTTTTACCCGCTAAGGGGAATTGTGCTTTACCAATGCGATTGGCGACACGGCCGGCGGTAATACCAAAATAATACGGATTAGTCGCCCAATCTTTAATATCTTGATAGCCAAGACTTAATGAAATAGGTTCTTGCGCTTGACCATAAAGTTTGACCGACCAAATACTGGCGCCGTAATTTGAGAGAACCACTTCAAGCCCGTGGCTATTGGTGAGCGTGACTAATTGTAATTCATCCGCAAATGCAGCGTGTTGTAGGCTTTTTTGAGTAACAGAGAGTTGCATGGTGAGTGCTTTACCTTTATTTAAAATAAACTCAGCACTCACCTCATTATTCAATGAACTGAAATTTTATTGTGATATTTAAATCCAACCACCATCGACAATAAAATTTTGTGCGGTGCAGAGTTTGCTATCATCTGCTGCTAAAAATAATGCCATAGCAGCAATATCTTCGGGCATCACATATTCTTTAATACATTGGTTATTTTCGATATGTTTTGCCGTATCTTTATCTACCCAGTGTGTGAGTTGACGTTTTGTCATCACCCAACCCGGCGTTAAGGTATTAATCCGGATTTTATCTTTACCTAAATCGGCAGCTAATCCACGGGTTAAGCCCATGGCGCCAGCCTTAGATGCGGTGTAACCCGCCATGCCCGCCTGCCGATTGTGCCAACTCATTGAACCTAAGTTGATCACTGAGCCTCCGCCTAGGCGCTGCATTTGCGGCCTGACCGCTTGTACAGCGAAAAAGTAATGCCGCAAATTGGTGTTTAGGCATTGGTCCCAATATTCTGGGGTCACTTCGTCGATGCTATGGCGTTGATCGCACGCGGCATTGTTAATTAATACCGAGATTGGACCTAAATCGTCCTCGACCTGAGCAATCACACGCTTGAGGGCGGCGATATCGACAAGATCACAGTGATAAAATGTTACGCTGGCCTCTGGTTGAGTCTGCTTAAGGTCTGCGACGAGTTGAGTCGACTCCTCAACTAAAATATCGACAAATGCCACCTTAGCGCCCTGCTCTAAAAAAGCATTAACCAAGCAAGCTCCAATACCCGTTGCGCCACCACTGATAAAAATGGTTTTCCCTTGTAAACTCGGGTATTGATTAGTCAACTTCATAACTCAACCTTTTATTAAAATAATTATCTGGTTTTATTATAAAAGAAAACGAGTTCATATTTAATGGGAATGTGCTGGTATCTCTGCACCTCGACATCCCACGAGAAAATCAAAATCACAGCCCTCATCCGCCTGGAGAACATGCTCTTTAAAGAGCGAGAGATAGCCACCATTTACGGGAATGGATTTCACCGCCGCCAGTTTGGCAAGACGAGCCTGCAATTCTTGGTCACTGATCTCCAACTGTAACGTTCCGGCATAGGTGTCTAGCGCTATCATGTCACCATTTTGGACGGCGGCCAGTGGCCCAAGGGCTTGTGCTTCTGGGGCAACATGCAGCACAACTGTGCCAAAGGCGGTGCCACTCATGCGCGCATCAGAAATCCTCACCATGTCCTTAATTCCTTTTTTCAACAACTTAGGTGGCAGTCCCATGTTGCCGACCTCGGCCATGCCCGGATATCCCTTCGGGCCACAGTTTTTAAGCACCATAATGCTGTTTTCATCGATATCCAATTCAGGATCGCCGATGCGGGCGTTGTAATCGTCGAAGCTTTCAAACACCACGGCTTTACCGCGGTGTTGCATCAGGTGTGCGCTGGCGGCTGAAGTTTTGATCACTGCGCCTCGGGGCGCGAGATTGCCGCGAAGTACGCGAATGCCACCATTTTCAACCAAGGGATTTTCAAATGACATGATCACCTCTTGGTTATAACAAGGCGCCTCTTTGACATTATCCCAAAGGCTAGCTGCATTGACTGTAAGCGTGTTTTTGCTCAGTAAATCATGCTCAAACAGCTGCCTTAATACTGCTGGCAGACCACCTGCATAGTAAAAGTCTTCCATTAAGTACTGACCCGAAGGTTTAAGATTCACTATGGTCGGTACTGTGTAACCATGGCGCCAGTCATCGAGTGACAGCTCAACCCCTATCCTGCCGGCAATCGCCTTTAAATGGATAACGGTGTTGGTTGAGCCACCAATGGCGGCATTGACTTTGATGGCATTGATAAAAGCATCACGGCTTAAAATTTTACTTAAGGTCAAATCCTCTTTGACCATGTCCACTATTCGCATTCCCGACATATGCGCCAATACTTGGCGGCGAGAATCCACCGCAGGAATGGCTGCATTGTGTGGCAAACTCACCCCAAGGGTTTCCACCATACAGGCCATGGTTGATGCCGTGCCCATAGTGTTACAGGTGCCCGTTGAGCGTGACATATCCGCTTCGGCATTCATAAATGCGGCGAGACTGATGTTGCCCGCTTTATATTCTTGATGCAGTTCCCATACGAGTGTGCCCGAACCGACATCCTTGCCCTTATGCTTACCATTAAGCATGGGACCACCGGTAACAACGATTGTCGGTAAATCACAACTGGCCGCGCCCATTAACAACGCCGGAGTCGTTTTATCACAACCCACTAACAGCACAACACCGTCGATGGGGTTGCCTCGAATGGCTTCTTCCGTGTCCATGGCCGCAAGGTTACGGGTGAGCATGGCGCTTGGACGCAAGTTGGATTCGCCATTCGAAAACACTGGAAACTCCAGTGGAATGCCACCCGCTTCCCGAATGCCATTCTTTACTCTTTGCGCCAATTCCCGGAGATGACCATTACAGGGCGTCAATTCTGACCAGGTATTGCAAATACCAATCACAGGCTTATTTTGAAAGTGATGCTCGGGTATGCCTTGGTTTTTCATCCAACTGCGATACATAAAGCCATTTTTGTCATCACTACCAAACCAACTAGCCGAACGAAGTGTTTTCGGTTTTTTATTATTCATATGACACCTTCGTCTTCCAAGGCATATGCCCTGCCCGAACGATTGAGTAACACTCAACATAAAACGAACGGACGAACCTAATGCCCTGAGTTAAGAATTTGTACTTTAATATTGCTAGCACGTAAAAGTATTGGTATTACTATAATACCAAAATATCAAAAAACAATAGAGGAAGTATGAAAAAGGCATTTTTGAGTGTGTGTTTGGCATTGAGTACGACTATTAGCACTGCAGCGATTGCTGCTAACCCTCTGTTTACGGATGTATTTACCGCCGATCCCGCCGCTATAGTGCATCAAGATACTGTCTATCTTTATACTGGCCATGACGTAGCAAAGGACAATCGCACCTTCTTCGAAATGCATGATTGGCTCGTTTTCAGCTCTAAGGATATGCATAATTGGACGGCCCATGGCAGCGAGTTATCGGTGAAGGATTTCAGCTGGGCTAAAGGAGATGCATGGGCTAGCCATGTGATCGAAAAAGAAGGTAAGTTTTACTGGTATGTGACGGCAAGACACAACAAAATCAATGGCTTTGCCATTGGTGTCGCGGTTGCTGATAGTCCACTTGGCCCCTTCAAGGATGCCCGCGGCACAGCCCTTATCACCAATGACATGACCACAGATACTGAGATTGATTGGGATGATATCGATCCTGCGGTCTTTATCGACGATGACAAGCAAGCTTATATTTTCTGGGGTAACACTAAACCGCGATATGCAAAACTTAAAGACAATATGATTGAACTCGATGGCCCAATTCATGCCATTGATGTGCCTAACTTTACCGAAGCGCTTTGGGTACATAAAAAAGATAAAACTTATTATCTTTCATACGCTTCAGGCTTCCCTGAAAAAATTGCTTATGCCACCAGTGATAGCATTCTGGGTCCGTGGAAGTACCAAGGCATCTTAAATGAAGTGGCGGGCAACTCGCCGACAAACCATCAAGCGATTATTGAATTTAAAGGTAAATCCTACTTTATCTACCATACCGGCGCATCGCAGGATGGTGGCGGTGAATTTAGACGTTCAGTTGCCATTGACCCGCTGCATTACAATGCCGATGGCACCCTACAACGCATTCATATGACCAGCGAAGGTATCAGCGAGCCGCAGTAACCCTATTTTCTGCTCACAGCAAAGCAAAAAAGGTGAACCTAAGTTCACCTTTTTTATGGGTCGAGTGCGTTCAAAATGAATAACTCGTTATTTACGCTCAATATTTTTATGCACTGTATCTTGAGACGTCGAGAGTAATTTATTCATCTCGGCTTTCGCGCCTTCACTGTCCCCTGCGGCAATCGCAGTATAAATGGCCTTATGGCCTGGGAGTGATTGGATAAAGTCATCCTGAATTGTGCTACTGAGTCTAAAGATTTCGAGCAGCGCGGATTGAATCGACACACCGAGGGACACCATAAACTCGTTATTGGTCGCATCTAAAATCGCCATGTGGAAATCGATATCCGAGGTATAGACTTCATCCGTGCCTAATTCGGCCGCTTCCATCTTGGCATAGGCCGCCGCAATCACCTCAAGCTGCTCAGGGGTGCGTTTTTTCGCCGCCAGTTCCGCCGCTGCGGGTTCAAACACTTCACGGATTTCATAGAGAGAAGTGTAAAACTCGGGTGAAGGTTTAGATTGGGAAAACCAGTTTAAGATCACCGGATCGAACATATTCCAGTGGCGACGCTCACGAATACGGGTGCCAAGTTTAGGACGAGATTCGATAAGCCCTTTTGCCGTGAGCACCTTAAAGGCTTCCCTTAAGGAGGTGCGTGACACTTCCAGCTCTTCACAGATAGCATTTTCATTAGGGATATATTCACCTGGCGCATAAAAGCCGCCCACAATGCGAGAACCTAATTCGCTTGCCACCCAGTTATGGATATTCTGCGGACGGTTATTTGCCTGATTTGCCATAGTGCCCTCTTTAACTCTCTATCTCTGTGCTCAATCCAATCAGCTGGATAAGGTGCTTAACGCTGATAAACAAATGTTATGATACTACCTTTCCTGATAAAGGTAATAAAAATTTTGTTAACGCTAAGAATTTATGGGAATTTCCTCAAACTTACTGTCCCTACCTTACCCCAAACTTTTACATTGTAAAGCCTAATTTTGCGTTTTAGCCAGTGATTGGACAAGCTCGCAACGGCTACTGAGCGCCTAGGAAATAGTCATTTTCAATCTGTAATTCGGCATGCACATCGACCACAAACATCCCCGCAGCTTCGGCGGCTTGGATGCCCGCCTTCGCATCTTCAAATACGATACAGCGCTCAGGCGCTATGCCCATCAGTTCCGCGCAGCGTAAAAAGGTATCTGGCGCGGGTTTGGGTGACGCGACTTGGTCGGCGCCCACCACATAATCGACTAATTTCAACAATCCACACAGGGTCAAGATTTGAATTGCTTCCTCTGTGTAGGCGCCTGTGCCGACCGCCATTGGGCGTTTGCCCTGATTATGCTTGGCAAATTCGGCTAATGCTGTCGGTTTCACATATAAATGCATAGTGTCGCGCACTAGGGCTTCTTTATACTCGTTCATGGCCTCGCAACTGGCCGTTGGCGTGACGCCAAAATGGGCGATCAGAATCTCTAAGGTGCCAATGGTGGGCACGCCCGCTAACGAGCGCATCAGTGCAGGCTCTACCGGGATCCCAAAGTGATTCAAGGTTTGTCGCCATGCCTGCTCATGCAACTGACCGCTGTCGACTAAGGTGCCATCCATATCGAAGATAATGCCGTCAAATTCTGTATACATCTGTGTTAACCCTATGAAATGAATGGTGCCAGAAAAATGAAAGCCGCCCGAAGGCGGCTTTATTGCTGTGCGAGAATTATAAACCTCTTGCTAAACCGTAATAAACGGAATTTTGGCGAAGCTCATTCTTAAACTCGCGAATCTTAGTGTCGGCATCGATGATAACCAGCTCAGCACCGGCCATTTCAGCAAAGTCGACAATCTGATCCGTCGTGATAGCTTGGCTATAAGCCGAGTGGTGAGCACCACCGGCGTGGATCCAAGCAGCGGCGGCAACCGCTAAATTCGGACGAGGCTCCCACAGTGCAGACGCGACAGGCAGATTTGGCAGATCCTGTGGTGGTGTCACTGTATCTAATTCATTGAGAATGATACGGAAACGGTTGCCTAAATCGATAGTCGATACGTTGATTGCTGGGCCAGCTTTACCTGTGAATAACAGACGTGGCACGTCACAACGCACACCAATGGTGTGGCGGTGAACTTCTAAACGCGGTTTTGCAGCAGCAATCGATGGGCACACTTCTAACATGTGGGCGCCAAGAACTTGGTCAGTCGCGCCAAAGTTATAGGTGTAGTCTTCCATAAATGAAGTACCACCGGTACGGCCTTGGCCCATCACCTTCATGATGCGCACCATGGCAGCCGTTTTCCAGTCGCCTTCGCCGCCGTAACCGAAACCGTTCGCCATCAGACGTTGGGTAGCCAGTCCCGGTAATCCTGTCATACCGGTCAGGTTTTCGAAGCAGTTGGTAAAGGCACCAAATCCGCCTTGGGTTAAGAATTGGGTTAAGCCGAGTTCAATCTTGGCTTCTTTTCTTAAACGGTCTAATTGGTATTCATCGCCAAATAGCTCGTTACCCACTTGGTATTCGCTGGCGTAACGGTCGAGTTGTGCGGTTACATCACCTTCGGCAATGGCTGCAATCGCTTCATTGAGTTCACCTAAGCTGTAGGCGTGCACTTCGTAACCGAATTGAATTTGTGCGGCAACTTTGTCGCCTTCGGTTACGGCCACTTGACGCATGTTGTCGCCAAAGCGGGCAATACGCAGGTTTTGGCTCTCATGCCAACCCGCCGCTGCGCGGCACCAATCATCGATTTGTGCCTGTACATCGCTCGATTGCCAGTGACCCACAACCACTTTGCGCTCTTTACGCATACGAGTGCCGATAAAACCAAATTCGCGGCAACCGTGAGCACTTTGGTGGGTGTTCATGTAGTTCATGTTGATTTCGCTCCAAGGGAGCTCAGCATTGAACTGCGTGTGTAAGTGCATGAATGGCTTGCTTAATTCATTAAGGCCTGCAATCCACATCTTGGCAGGAGAGAAAGTGTGCATCCACAGAATAACGCCAACACAGTTTTCATCGCTGTTGGCCGCTTGGCATACGGCGTGAATTTCCCGTGGGGATTTGACGGTTGGCTTATACACCACTTCGATGGAAATGGCGGATGATTCATTAAAGCCATGAACAATTTGCTCACTGTTTTTAGCGACTTGCTCTAATACTTTCGGGCCGTATAAATCCTGCGAACCCGTGATAAACCACACTTGTTTTTGTTTGAAGGCTTTCATATTACTCTCTCTAGTTTGAAATGAGACCCGACTGGCAATTACTTGCTTTGGCCGTAATAAGCGTCTTTTCCATGCTTACGCAAATAGTGCTTATCAATAAGCTCTTGTTTTAACTGACTGATACCTGGTGATAATGTTTTGGTGAGATATGCCATCCGAGCGATTTCTTCGAGCAACACGGCGTGGTACACAGATTTAGCCGCATTCGCGCCCCAAGTGAACGGTGCATGGCCTGCAACGATCACCATGGGCGACTCGTTGGGATCTCGGTCGGCGAAACAATCAAGGATCTGCACGCCGGTTTCTTCTTCGTAGTCGCGGCTTATCTGATCGTTGCGCATCACCGCTGTGCATGGGATTTCACCGTACACATAATCGGCCTGTGTCGTGCCTAAGCAGGGAATCGCAATCTGTGCCTGCGCCCAAGCGGTGGCATAGGTCGAGTGGGTATGGGTAATGCCACCAATACTCTGCCACTGGCGATACAAATAGGTATGTGTCTTGGTATCGGATGAAGGACGCATGCGCCCTTCTACGATTTGATTCTCAAGGTCAACAATCACAATGTCTTCAACCTTCAAATCTTCATAGGGCACACCGCTTGGTTTGATACCAATGACGCCGAGTTGGCGGTCAATTTGTGAAACGTTGCCAAAGGTGTAAGTCACCAGTTTGCGTTTCTCAAGCTCCATGTTGGCTTCGTATACTTCGCGTTTTAGCTCTAAAAAAGACATCTTATTTCGCTCCATCAACATAGTGGCCAAGGGCTAAATACGCTTGGTAAAGCGCTTCATATTTCTCTGCGTTTTCAGGATTTGGCTGATAGGTTTTGGCAACGTTTGAGGCCATGGCGGCTTGGGCACTCAGTACATCGGGATAAACCCCGGCTGCGGTTGCGGCATAAATGGCAGCGCCCAGTGCGCAGCTTTGCTCGCTCTCGAGTACGTCGATGTTGCAATTCCACACATCGGCACAGGTTTGCATAATGAAGTCAGATTTTTTCGAGATCCCACCGATGGTGACCACATGGTCAATGCAAACGCCTTCTTGTTTGAAGCGCTCGATAATGGCCCGTGCGCCATAGGCACTGGCTTCCACTAAAGCTTTGAAGACTTGCGGTGCTTGGCTGCCCATGGTTAACCCTGTGATAGCCATGGCAACAGACTGGTCGGCATCGGGGGTGCGACGTCCGTTAATCCAATCGAGCGCGACAATACCAGTCTCGCCAACGGGGATTTTCGCGGCCGCATTGCCTAACATTGTCAGAGTTTCAGATTCGAGTTGCTGAATGAGTTTGGCCTTGGTGTTGTCATCAAATAAGGCTGAGGTGTCGAGCTGTTGCATCGGCCATGCGGTGAGATCCCTAAACCAAGCGTAGAGATCGCCGAAGGCTGACTGACCCGCTTCCAGCCCTATCATGCCGGGTAATACTGAGCCATCCACTTGACCGCAAATGCCTTTGATACAACGCTCACCAATATCTTCATAACTGGCAACGGTAATGTCGCAGGTAGAAGTCCCCATCACCTTAGTTAAGACGCCGGGCTTAACATTGGCTCCAACGGCGCCTGCGTGGCAGTCAAATGAGCCAAAAGACACGATAACCTCGGTCGATAGCCCTAAATGCTGTGCCCACTCAGAGGTTAGCTGGCCGCAAACTTTGTCAGATGTGCAGGTTTCAAGCGGTAACTTGTCTCTCAATCCATCGAGTAAGGGGTCGATACCAACGAAAAAGTCATTCGGCGGATAACCATTCCATGACTCATGCCACATCACTTTGTGACCGGCAGCGCAGCGCCCTGCCTTAAAGACTTTTGGATGTGTGGTGCCTGTCATTAATGCGGTGATCCAATCACAGTGTTCGACCCAGCTATAGGCCGCTTGTCTAACTTCTGTGTCGTGACGCAGTACAAATAGCGCTTTCGCCCAAAACCATTCGGAGGAGTAAATTCCCCCTTCATATTTCAGGTAATTTTCGCTTGAATTGTTTGCCGCTGCGGTAATTTGCTGGGCTTCGAGAATGGCGCTGTGATCTTTCCAAAGCAAAAACATGGCATTGGGATTACTCGCAAACTCTGGTTTCAAGGCTAAAGCAACACCTGATTCATCAACCGCAATCGGGGTTGAACCTGTGGTATCAACACTCAAACCGCAGACTCTTTGCGCGGCGCCACTGGGAGCTTTTGCCCAGAGTCCTTGTACTACCTCGATAAGGCTTTCGATGTAATCGAGGGGATGTTGTCTAAATTGATTCTTCGCGGGATCGCAAAAAAGCCCTTTCTTCCAACGTGGGTAGTACACCACATTCGTTGCTACTTCTGCGCCCGTTTGGGTATCCACCAATAACGCGCGAACTGAATCAGAGCCGTAATCAAGCCCTAACGCGTAAGCCCCTAAAACATTCGACATTTGTATCCCCGTACATTTTGTCTGCGTCCGATCCGGTTTACGCAGGTAGAGTAAATATTATTTAGTACTACAATATTACTACAGCTCAATAGTAATACAATATGATTTTAGTTGTTGAGTGATAAAATTTTTAACATTAAGGCTGAGCATGTAACGATTCAGGGGATGAAGCGGAAGGAAGGTCGAAGCAGTGCTGAGCTTGACTCGAGCATAAAGAAGTCGAATAATGGCGCCAGGTTGCAGAGACGCCTATCCGCAGAAGATGACATCACTCTGACTCATATCTCGATGTACGCATCACATGTATGACACAACAATTGATTAGGTTTGGCTTAGCGGAGATGCCAATAAAACTTAGGAGAATTGTTTGTGACACAACAAATTACCCCAGCACCACGCGCCTTAACTGAAGTCAAAATCCTCGCTAAAAAGCACCTTAAAGCCTGCCAAGCAGGCGATATAGTGGCACTAGATAAACTCGCCTCCTTGATGAATAAGCAAGATTTAACACAGCAGGATATACAGCTTAAGCATTGCCAAAGCCTATTGGCTCGTGAGCTCGGTTTTACTGATTTTAATCACTGTCAAAGAGTGTTATCGGGGCAAGCGTTAATTGGTGAAGACTTAGGTACCCTATTCCATAACAGGCGCTGCGATACCTTGCTCAATCACTGGTTTAGCTGTTTTGATGAGGCGTTGGCTTTTTTGGAGCAAGCACCGCGGATGGTGTTGTTGCCCTATAAAAAGCAGTTCTTCGCGGTCAACGGCCCCGACTATCTTGACGCTCTGGGACTTATATTGAACGATCCCGACTGCATTTATTGCACATGGGTGGGAAGTGAAGCGGTTCCTGCCTATGAAGCTTTTGCGCTAAGCCTTATCAGGCATAAGCTCACTTAGCCTAGCCTTAAACCTAAGCAGCTTTGCTATTTGAACAACCAAGCTATTGGGAAATAACATCTCTTTCGAAAGAAAAAGGCCGCTAATGACTTAGCGGCCTTTTTATCTGAATTTGGTGGAGGTGCTGTGGTTAGCATGAGGAACCCTAGGGTTTAACTTCCGAAATTCCAAAAACAGAAAAGTCACCATAACAGATGACAAATCTGTGGAATATTGCGGTGGAGCTGCACTTAGCATCAGGAACCTTGGGGTTCAAATTGCAAAAACAAAAAAGCCATCATTACTGATGGTTTATCTGTGGAATATTGCGGAGGAGCTGCGCTTAGCATGAGGAACCCTGGGTTCAACTTTCGAAATGACAAAAACAAAAAAGCCATCATTGCTGATGGCTTTTCCGTAGAATATGGCGGAGGAGCAGGGATTTGAACCCTGGGTGGGCTATAAACCCACGCCGGTTTTCAAGACCGGTGCATTAAACCACTCTGCCACCCCTCCGAACGATGCGCATAATATAAGTTAGTTTACTGACTGTAAAGCACAAACTGATAATTCTGCGCTAACTGCTCGTATTACATTCAATCTGCTTGATTTTGCTTCGTATCAGCATTGATCCCAAGACGAGCAGGATCCGGCGCAGTAAATTGTTTGGCAAAATCAGCCCAAGTTTGTTCGGTTTTTAACAGGTAACCCAAGATCACTACCAATGAACAGCTCAGAATGCCCCAACCTATGGCGACTTCTCCCGAACTTGCCCAGAGCGCGACTAAGCTTGAGGCGCCAAAGGCGATGGTGATTTGCAAAAAGTTCTGTAATCCTGCCGCCTTAGCCGCATTTTGAGTGAATTGTTGCAAAGCACTGTTAACCACAATCGGATAAATCGCCCCGTTCGCCGCAGCGAGTATCGAGAAGGAAATCAGCAGTGGGAAAATAGTTTCCGCCTTCATTAATAAGGTGAAAAACACAATTGAGATAACGCAGAGTCCAAAAATGGTCAGCAATACGTTGAGTGTACGGTCGGCACCAATGCGTTTTATCAATAACTTACTCGCGTATCCGCCCACAATAAACATGATGGTTTGCGGAATAAAGCTCAGCCCAATCTCAGTTGCCTGATAGCCGTGTTGCTCCATCACAATCGGCCATACAGTAAGGTATGCGAAAAATGCACCCGAACAGGCACCAAATATCACCACATTGCCAAGGTAACGGGTATTTTTCAAAATCTGCCCGTAGGAAACCGCGCTTGGCTTAGTATCCTGATGCTCTGCGTGGCTCGGCACGAAGTATAAGGTCATCAAAACCAATAAAAAGGCAATCACACACAATGAGATAAAGATTGCACGCCATCCAAAATCGTTCAGAATATAAGCGCCGAGGATGGGGGCTAATGCGGGTGACAATGCCACTAACGGCATAATGTTACTGAAAATCCCCTGCGCTTTTTCGGCATCATATTGCTCGACCACAATTGCTTGCCAGATGACCCCTGCACTACAGGCGCCTACGGCTTGGAAGAAGCGAGCGATATTCAGCATCAGTATCGAATCGCTATTGGCGATGGCCACACTGGCGAGCGCAAAAATGCCGAGTCCGAGGATCAGGGCATAACGTTTGCCGAGTTTATTCACCAAAGGGCCATAAATCAGCTGCCCTAAGGCTAAACCAGCCAGAAAACAGGTGAGCGACATCGCCACTTGTGACGGTGAAGAATTGAACGAACTTTCAATTGCTTTGAAAGCAGGTAAATACATGTCTGTGGCAATAAAGCCTAACATGCTTAACAAGGCTAAATAGAATAAGAATATAAAAAACTTCATATTTACAAAGATATTACTAGACGTTTTCATAAAATAATCATGTCAAAAGACTTAAGGCGTGCAGTTTAAATACTTGTTAATTTGATTGGAAACGTTTATTTTTGACAGATGCTATCAATTATTTTCATCACAATGGATGTCAGCTATGCTCTCGGAACAAGCGTTAGAACTCATTGATATCGTGGCCCGTGTTGGGAGTTTTACGGCGGCAGCCAATCGACTGCACAAGGTCCCTTCTGCGGTCAGTTATGCCGTTAAACAAATCGAAGAAGAACTTGGCGTAGTGTTATTTGAGCGCCACCACCGCAGCGTGAGCTTGACGCCAGCGGGAGAGCATTTTGTTAAGCAAGCCAGAAACTTGCTGACTCAAATGGATGAGATGAAACGCGGCACCCAGCGTGTGGCCAACGGCTGGCAACCCACATTGTCTATCGCCTTAGATAACATAGTGCGCGCCGACAGAATTAGCGTTTTAATTGCCGACTTTTACCGTCATTTCCATGATATTGAGCTTATCATTCGCATCGAGGTCTTTAACGGGGTCTGGGAGGCGCTTGCGACCGGTCGCAGTGATATCGCCATTGGCGCAACAACTGCTATCCCTGTGGGGGGCGTATACCAATATAAGGACATGGGTGATATTCAATGGGCATTTTTGGTGAGTAAAAACCATCCCTTAGCCAGTATTGACCGTCCTTTGACCGATGATGAATTGCGTCCCTTCCCCTCCATTTGTTTGGAAGATACCTCGCGGGAAATTCCTAAGCGCATGACCTGGTTATTGGAGAATCAACGCAGACTCGTAGTACCGGATTGGATCCGTGCGATTAACTGCTTTAGAGAGGGATTAGGTATCGGCTATATGCCGGTGCATTTGGCCAGCGTATTTATTAAAGCGGGCGCCTTGGTTGAAAAGCAGCTTGAAAATCCGAAATTAACCAGCCCTTGTTGCCTAGCTTGGAACGCCGATAAGATGTCGCCCGCCCTAGCTTGGGTGCTCGACTACTTAGGGGATACCGATAAATTACACCGTGAATGGCTGGCGTAATATTTCCGTATTACCACAGGATTAAGCTTGTTTTAAAGTCTTTGTGTTGCACTGGTGTAACGAAATACACCTTAAGCGTTAGGCCGCACAGAAAAATCAGTCATTACAACTTGTTATTTGTGGTGTCAATCCTTTAAGCCCAGCGCTGTTTTCGGTAGTATTCACCCAGTTTTACTGGATTTGCGATATTAATGGGAACTCTTGTCCCCGTTAAAAATCAAAATGATCAGTTTGGATTTAAAAGCTAATGGAGAAAGATATGACTCAGCAAACCTTGTACTCAGCGAGTGCATCCACCTTAGAAGTGAATAAACTTCTCAAAAATACCTATTTATTGCTGGCCATGACCCTCGCCTTCTCGGCGTTGTGTGCAGGCTTAGCGATGGCACTCAATATCAGCCCTCTGATGTCACTCGGTTTATCTATCGGTGGTTTAGTGCTGTTGTTCGTTACCCTGCGCAAAGCCGATTCGGCTGCGGGCATCTTCTGGGTATTTGCCTTTACTGGTATGGAAGGCGCCTCTTTAGGTTACATGCTTAACCACTATGCCGGCATGACCAATGGCTCTGAGCTTATCATGCAAGCTTTAGGATTAACCTCGGTTATCTTTATTGCGCTCTCGGCCTACGCAGTCACGACGAAGAAAGATTTCTCTTTCCTACGTGGTTTCCTGTTCGCTGGATTGATTGTGGTGATTGCCGCAGCGCTGATTAACATTTTCGTGGGTAACAGTGTGGCCTTTATGGCAATTAACGCGGGTCTTGCGCTGTTAATGACCGGCTTTATCCTGTTCGATACTAGCCGTATCGTGAATGGCGGCGAGACTAACTATATCCGCGCCACTATCTCCTTGTATCTGGACTTTTTAAACCTGTTTATTGCCATTTTGCATTTGCTTGGCATTGGTAACGATGATTAATCCCCTTTTCGGGAAACTTACGCTAAAATGGCCCGACTTTTAGGGCCATTTTTTTTATGATGAGCAAATTTATTATCCAAGTAAACGGGCCAGCCTATGGCACGTCGGCAAGTGTGAATGCCCTACGTTTCACCCAAGCCTCCCTGCAAAGCGGACATGAGATTGTCTGCGTGTTTTTCTATCAGGATGGCGTGTATAACTCGACGGACTTTAACTTACCCGCATCCGATGAATATGATGTGGTTAAAGGTTGGAAACAACTGGCGGCCGAGCATCAAGTCTCGTTAGTGAACTGTGTTTCAGCGGCATTACGACGTGGCATCGTCTCGCAACAAGAGGCGCAGGAGAACGGCTTAAGCCACTGGAATGTAGAACATTCTTTTATTATGGGTGGACTAGGTGAACTGGTCACGGGAATTGAATCAGCCGATCGTTTGATCTGCTTTTAAGCTTCGGAAATGCTATGAAAAAAATCTGTATATTGTTCCGAAGCGCGCCCCATGGCACTACTAAAGGTCGCGAAGCCTTAGACTTTGCCCTGTTAAGCGCCAGTTTTGAGCAAGAAGTGAGTTTAGTGTTTCTCGATGAAGGCGTGTTGCATCTGCTTAAAGATCAACAACCCGAACTTATCGGTGGTAAAGATTACCTCGCGGCGCTAAAAGCACTCCCGCTGTACGACATCGAATCAGTATTCGCCTGCAAACAATCCTTAGGTGACTACGGCTTAAGCCATGGCTTGCTGTCGATTCCGGTGACGATCTTAAACGATGAAGCCATCTCGGCTCACTTAAAAGCCGTCGATGAGGTCTTAGTATTCTAATGATTTTACATCATATCCAAACCTCGCCCAGCCGAGACAATGCCCTCAAACTTTGCCTGCGTTATGCTTGCAAAGAGGATGCAATTTTACTCTCGAGCGATGGCGTTAACGCATTATTACTGCGCCAATGGGCCATGGCGCTATCGCCCTTTAAGGTGATGGTGCTGAAAGACGATGTTATCGCCCGCGGCTTAACGGAACGTCTTAAAAACATTAGTCAAATTGATTACAACGAGTTTGTCGCTCAATCTTTGCAGCACGATAAGGTGATCACGTGGTAAATCCGCTTATATTCAATGGCGTCGAAATTGAACGCGACCATCAAGGCTATTTAAAGAATATCGCCGACTGGCAGCCGGATATGGCGCCGCTGTTAGCCCAAGAAGAACAGATTGAACTGACCAGTGCTCACTGGGAGGTGGTTAATTTTGTTCGAGATTTTTATCTGGAATATAAAACCAGCCCTGCGATCAGGGTGTTAGTCAAAGCTATTGGTCAAACATTAGGGCCGGATAAAGGTAACTCCAAGTACCTCTATACCCTCTTTCCTGTTGGTCCTGCCAAACAGGCGACAAAGATTGCGGGCCTGCCTAAACCAGCCAAGTGTATTTAAGCTTTAATCACTTCTGTTAACAAAAAAGGTATATTCCACTGGAATATACCTTTTTATTTGAGTCGTGCTATTTCACGTTTTCTAACACAACCCAGACGGCTTTACCTAGGGTGGCCAACATCACAGCGCAAAACACGGCGATGACAGCGGTGTAGGAAAGCCAACGAAGATAACGTTGACCTTTATCCATGGTGTTGTGTTACGCCAATTAACCGATCTGAGTCAGTCCGCCCATGTATGGACGCAGAGCTTCTGGAATGGTCACGCTACCATCGGCATTTTGATAATTCTCTAAAATAGCGACTAAAGTACGACCTACCGCGAGGCCTGAGCCGTTTAAGGTGTGCAGCAAGGCTGGCTTGTTATCTGCCTTAACGCGGTAACGTGCTTGCATACGACGGGCTTGGAAGTCCTTCATGTTTGAACATGAAGAGATCTCACGGTAAGTGTTTTGGCCTGGTAACCACACTTCGATATCGTAGGTTTTGCTTGAGCCAAAGCCCATGTCACCGGTACACAGGATCACTGTGCGGTATGGCAGACCGAGGCGTTGCAGCACGGTTTCAGCGTGGCCCGTTAATGCCTCGAGCGCCGCCATTGAGTCTTCAGGCTTAACCAGTTGCACTAATTCCACTTTATCGAATTGGTGCTGACGGATAAGACCACGGGTATCTTTACCGTATGAGCCCGCTTCACTGCGGAAACAGGCGGTATGTGCGGTTAACTTAATTGGTAATTCGTCTTCATCGACAATGCTGTCACGCACTAGATTCGTTAATGGCACTTCTGCGGTTGGGATCAGGCTTAAGCCTTGGCCTTCTTCGGTCGCAGGTTTAGTGTGGAACAAGTCTTCACCAAACTTAGGCAATTGGCCAGTACCCAGTAAGCTTGCTTCGTTAACCAGTAATGGCACGTAAGCTTCGGTATAACCGTGCTCAGTGGTGTGCAGATCTAACATGAACTGACCTAATGCGCGGTTAAGACGGGCGATTTGGCCTTTCATGACGATGAAGCGTGAGCCAGTGATTTTCACTGCGCTTTTGAAATCTAAACCGTTTAGGCCTTCACCTAAATCGATATGGTCTTTAACTGGGAAATCGAAGCTGCGTGGTGTGCCCCAACGACGGATTTCGACGTTTTCAGTCTCGTCAGCACCGATAGGCGCAGACTCATCCGGCAGGTTTGGCATCGACATGGCAATCGCGTTTACTTCTTCCAGTACCGCGGCCAGCTCGACTTTCTTCGCATCTAATTGCGCACCTAAATCGCCAACCTGCGCCATGATGGCATCCACATCTTCGCCGCGGGCTTTTGCTTGTCCGATGGACTTGGAAATAGCATTACGCGAAGCTTGTAACTCTTCAGTCGCCACTTGCAGTGACTTACGTTTTTCTTCTAATTGAGTGAGATGAGCGACATCTAAAATAAAACCACGGGTAGCTAATCGCTCAGCGGTAACTGCTAATTCGTTGCGCAAAAATTTAGGATCTAACATGTGATATATTCTTAATAGTTAAATGCGAGAAAAAACCAGTTGTTGGCCTAAGTAAACCATAAACAAACATAGACTTAGGTTCAACACCACATTCAAAGCCGCCTTCAACCAATCTCCTTCTTGCATCAGCAATAAAGTTTCGTTTGAGAAAGTTGAAAACGTTGTCAAAGCGCCTAATAGGCCAACACCGATCAGGGCTTTGAGTTCTGGGCTGATATGACTCATTTGTCCCAGTGCGTAAATGACGCCCATTAAAAATGAACCGAGGACATTGACCAACAGTGTACCAAAAGGAAAACTGCTGCCAAATACTTGGATCATGAATATTGAAATAAGATAGCGAAAAACCGCACCAATGGAACCACCCAAGGCTACAAGTAGGAGATTATTCATATCTTTTTCTCTCACTGGCTTGATCTAATTGGGCTAATTGCGCCAATTTGTCCTTAATTCGCTTCTCAAATCCGCGTTCGGTCGGGAAATAAAATTGCGACTCTTGTAAGGATTCGGGGAAATAATTCTCGCCGCTGGCATAGGCATTGGGTTCATCGTGGGCATAGCGATATTCGGCGCCAAAACCCATTTCCGCCATGAGTTTGGTCGGCGCATTACGCAGATGATAAGGCACGGCCTCTTGGCCCGTTTCGCGTGCCAGCGTCCTCGCCGCTTTAAAGGCGGTGTACACGGCATTACTCTTTGGCGCACTGGCTAAATACACAATCGCCTGCGCAATCGCCCGTTCACCTTCGGCAGGCCCAACGCGGTGGAAACAATCCCAGGCATTGAGCGCAACTGTCATGGCAACCGGGTCTGCATTGCCCACATCTTCCGAGGCAATGGCTAATAAACGTCTGGCGACATATAGCGGATCGCCGCCGCCTTCTAAAATGCGGCAGAACCAATACAGCGCGGCGTCGGGAGCCGAGCCGCGAATCGATTTGTGTACCGCCGAAATTAAATCGTAAAACTGATCGCCATTTTTATCGAACCCTGCCACTTGATGGCCTGCGACTTGTACCAGCATATCTGTGGTAAAACTGCCGCCATCTGGCACCATATCACTCATCAATTCAAGCAGGTTCAACGCCTTGCGTGCATCACCGTCACAGAGCTGCGCCAGCTTATTGAGCACATCTGTTGGCATGACTAACTGACGTTGCCCTAACCCACGCTCGGGATCCGTTAAGGCTTGGGTGATGATATGCACTATCTCGTCTTGGCTTAAGCGCTTAATAAGATAGACACGCGCTCGCGAGAGTAAGGCGTTGTTGATTTCAAATGAGGGGTTTTCGGTAGTCGCCCCAATAAAAATTACTGTGCCATCTTCAATAAAGGGTAAGAAGGCGTCTTGCTGACTCTTATTAAAGCGATGTACCTCATCGACAAACAATAAGGTGCGTTGTCCACGGGATTGGGCAATGGCTTGGGCTTGCTCAATAGCAGCGCGGATATCTTTTACACCCGAAGTCACTGCCGAGATGCGTTCAACATGGGCATTGGAATAATGGGCGATAAGTTCGGCTAAAGTCGTTTTACCTGTGCCCGGCGGTCCCCATAACATCATCGAATGGGCTCGGCCCGCTTCTAATGCTTGGCGCAGTGGTTGGCCTTCCCCCAACAAATGGGCTTGACCTATATACTCGGCAATCGTCCTTGGCCGCATACGCGCGGCTAAGGGACGAAAATCAGGCGCAAAATTAAACGATAAACTGCTCACGCGTAAACCTATCGGGTTCTAATACGTTGATCATCCACATCAACGTTTTCTGGTAACACAAATTTGAAGAGCGCTTTATCCGCGGCGCTAATGCTGTGTTGATTGCTCAAATCAAACTGGCTTAAGTTGCCTTTATCATCGAGCACATTGAATTTATTCAGCGTGCCTTTGCTAAAACAGACATTGACCGAGGAGATCCCGGCATCCGTGGCTTTAGGTTTGATTTCATAACAGTCTTGCTGCTTGGCCACGCTATATTGTGACCAAGTGGCGTCATCGCGGTGAACTAATAAGGCAATCGGCGATGCATTAATGGCTTCGGCAAAATCCATAATCACCACTTCTTCGGCGAAGGGATTGTAGATCCACAAATCTTTACCGTCGGCGACAATTTGGGATTCATCGGGCGAAGTTAAATGCCAATAAAACTGGTTTGGATGGGCAAGCGCAAATACTCCCGCGCCCGTTTGAATAACTTTTTTATTGATATCTGTAACGGTTTGCTTGAAATCAGCCTTGAGTGACTCAGTGCCGTTTAAGGTTTCGCGTAATTGCTTCGCGTCATCGGCCAACACTGCATTGCTGTATAACATTGGTGATAACAACACAGCACACAACAGTTTTTTCATAGGTATCCTTTGGACTAAAAGTTGAACTCGCCGCATTATGGCGAGTTCAAACTGACGTTTAGCTTAACATTAATAGTGTTTCGGTGCCGGAGGTGCTAGTACTTCACGGTTACCATTATGACCTTGCGCCGAGACTACACCCTGCATTTCCATTTGTTCGATAATACGCGCAGCACGGTTGTAACCAATCTTAAACTTACGCTGCACACTCGAAATCGAACCACGGCGAGTTTCAGTCACGAAGGCGACAGCCTCATCGTAAAGTGGATCGTATTCTTCATCGGATTCGGCGGTTTCGCCCGGCAATAGCACTTGTTCGCCCTCACTCACGCCGTTGAGGATCTCATCAATGTATTGCGGCTTGCCACGGGCACACCAATCTGCAACCACTCGGTGAACCTCGTGGTCATCGATAAAGGCACCATGGACACGATTTGGTACCGCAGTTCCTGGTGGTAAGTACAACATGTCACCCATACCCAATAAGGTTTCAGCACCTTGCTGATCCAAAATGGTACGGGAGTCGATACGGGAAGATACTTGGAATGCCATCCGCGTCGGAATGTTGGCCTTGATTAAGCCGGTGATCACATCCACCGATGGACGCTGGGTCGCTAAAATTAAGTGAATCCCAGCCGCACGAGCCTTCTGGGCAATACGGGCGATCAGTTCTTCCACTTTCTTACCGACAATCATCATCATGTCAGCAAATTCGTCGACAACCACCACAATCGATGGCAGTTTATCTAAGGCAGGTGCCTCAGGCTCCATGCTGTCTGATGACTTCCACATTGGGTCTAAAATTACTTCGCCATTGGCCTTAGCTTCAGCAATCTTCGCGTTATACCCCTTAATGTTACGTACGCCCATCATAGACATTAACTTATAACGACGCTCCATCTCACCCACACACCAGCGCAGCGCATTGGCCGCTTCCTTCATGTCGGTAACGACTTCACAGAGCAAATGCGGGATGCCCTCATAGACTGACAATTCGAGCATTTTGGGGTCGATCATGATAAAGCGAACATCTTCAGGGCCAGACTTATACAATAAGCTGGTGATCATCACGTTCACCCCGACCGATTTACCCGAACCTGTGGTACCGGCAACCAGTAAGTGCGGCATTTTGCCTAAATCAACCACCACAGGCTCACCGGAAATGTCTTGGCCAAGCACCATGGTCAGGTTCGATTTGCTCTCGGTAAAGGCTTCACAATCGAGTACATCACGCATGTAAACGGTTTCGCGGAACTTGTTAGGCAGTTCGAGGCCAACATAGGATTTACCCGGGATCACCTCAACCACCCGCACACGCTCGGCCAGCAGTGAACGCGCTAAGTCATTTGCAAGGTTTGAAATCTTCGAAGCTTTAATGCCTGGCGCCAATTCAAGTTCAAAACGGGTGATCACAGGGCCAGGATAGACACCAACGACAGTCGCCACAATGTTAAAGTCGGCAAGCTTAGCTTCAACTAAACGTGCGACCTGCTCCAATTCTTCCGGGCTGATCGGATTTTTTTTGCGATTGGGCACATCCAGCAAGCTGATACTTGGCAGCGGATCCATGGGTTTTGCAGGCACAGGTTTATCTTCTTGTCCCGGTAAGACCACAATACCATCGACAATCTTCGCCTTAGGCGCTTGTTTTTGACGCTGCGCCTGCGTCACCGCACCCGTCGAAGCTTTAGTATCGAAATCGATAACATCGTCATCGTTAAAACCTAATTCTTCATCGTCATCATCGAGCATGTTTTCACGGTGGAATACGGGTTCATCGTCATCGACATCTTCGAATACATGCGCTTTGAACTCAGTTTCATCTTCATCTAAATCAGTATCTTTAGACTTAGCCACCCAAGGCGGTGCTTCAAAATGACCGTGTTCGGCAACGGCGCTGGCTTGATCCAATTGTGGTTCAACCCTTTGCAGGCCTTTGGTTTCTGCCTTAGCTTTAGTGCTGTTCAAACTCAAAATCTTTGCGAGCGCCGACAGCTTACCCTTACCGGTGCTTGCTTCGGTGATGATTTCGTCGCTAACCTCTTCTTCCTTCGCGGGGCGAGTGGTGAATATACGACTTGGTGCGACTTCTGGCTCACGCACTCGGGCTTTTTCGAGCTGATGCTGGGAATCGCGGCGCTGCTTAAACTTATCAACGACTGTCATAAATCCGCGGGTATCCTCGGTTTCGCGCTCACGCTTTAACGCCTGTGGCAGACGTTTAAGTTGTTTGTAGCACCAAATGGAGACAAAGCCGACCTTTTCGACCACTGTTAACCAACTAATCCCCGTTAATAATGTAAAACCCGAGCCTAAAAAGCACAGCAGCAATAAGGTAGTGCCGAGCTTATTAAAATACGGCAACATGGCTTGGCCGATAACATCTCCTGCCACACCGCCTGCGGAAAACTCATAGATGTTATTAGCATTCATGCTGGCTAATGCCGAAAAACCGAGAATAAGCAGCAGAAAACCTATGATGCGCAAAGCGACCGAAAAGTAGTCAATTTCCAACAAATCATGGGCGCGTTTGAAAAGCAGCCAACCTGTAGAGGCCACAATGATAGGCATGATGTAGGCAGTGACACCAAAAAAGTACAACAGAATGTCGGCAATCCAAGCCCCTACTGCACCCGTCCAGTTTTTGATATCGCCTTGAAAATGAGACTGGCTCCAGCCCGGATCGGACGGACTAAAACTGGTTAAGGCGAGCAAAATATATGTGGCTAAAACACAGCAAATGATGAGTCCACCTTCGAGCAGACGCTGCAGGCCTGAGAGCGTGCGTACACTATTTCCTTGAGACAAACGACGTAATCCATAAAAATGAAAACAGGTGGGCTAACGATACCAGAATCCCACTAAATGTGGAGCATCTTAGGCTGTTTTTATCCTAAGATTTGCTGGTACAAGACAAAAAAAACGTGCTAATGACTTAAAGCTAAGCTTTTGAGCACTAACTGGTTATTACATAACCAATTTGCGGCATTTATTTACGATAAAAATATGCCCCTAAGCTGGCAAACCTAAGGGCAAAGCAAGGTGATTATTGTGTTCGAAACGACTTACACTGGAATAAATTAGGGGCCTAAGCCCCTTATTGAAAACGTTCAGGGTATTAAATATCGGAGAGCAAGTGGTTTATTGCGACGCGACTAGTATGTTTCACTTCTTCCATCACCACATAAGTGCGGGTGTCGGAAACAGAAGGTAATTTGAGCAGCGTTTCGCCTAGTAGACGGCGGTAAGCTGACATATCAGAAACACGTGTCTTCAATAAGTAATCAAAGTCACCAGAAACCAGATGACACTCTTGAATATCATCTAACAGTTGCACAGCACGATTAAACTTATCAAATACTTCGGGAGTATCACGACTCAGTGTGATTTCCACGAATACCAGTAGGGATGCACCCAAGAAATGAGGATTCACCAAGGCGGTATAGCCATTGATATATCCCTGCTTTTCGAGTCGTTTCACTCTTTCTAAACACGGAGTGGGGCTTAATCCAACTCTTTTAGATAGTTCCACATTTGAAATGCGTCCATCAATTTGTAATTCATTAAGAATGTTGCGATCGATGCGATCCAAGTCTTTTACAGGACTCTTTTTATTATATGCCATTTATTTAACCTTGCTTTATCACTAAAACAACATTTTATTCTACGTATGTCAAAAGTTCAGCAGCATAAACTGCGTCGCCGATACTATACTAGATATCCCTGAATTAATCACGTTCAGGTCACGATAAAATAACAATTATGCCCATTAAAAGTGGGTTTTTCAGGCAATTGAGGCTCAAAAATGATTATTGGTGTACCAAAGGAAATTAAAAACCACGAGTATCGTGTCGGTATGGTTCCTTCAAGCGTTCGCGAATTGACCATCAAAGGTCATGAAGTGTTTGTTGAAACTAATGCCGGCACGGGAATTGGTTTTTCAGATCAGGATTATGTTGATGCAGGTGCCAAGATATTAGTAACTGCTGCTGAAGTCTTTGCTAAAGCAGAGATGATCGTAAAGGTAAAAGAGCCTCAAGCAGTTGAACGCGCTATGCTGCGTCATGACCAGATTTTATTCACTTATCTGCATTTAGCGCCAGATTTACCGCAAACAGAAGATTTAATTAAAAGTGGTGCAGTGTGTATCGCTTATGAAACTGTAACCGATGACCGTGGTGGCCTGCCCCTGCTTGCTCCTATGTCTGAAGTTGCTGGTCGCATGTCAATCCAAGCAGGCGCGATGGCATTAGAGAAATCCTCTGGTGGCCGTGGCATGTTACTTGGTGGCGTACCTGGTGTTGAGCCTGCTAAAGTTGTGATTATCGGTGGCGGCATGGTCGGTACTAATGCCGCACAGATGGCTGTGGGCATGGGCGCTGATGTTGTTGTACTTGACCGTAGTATCGATGCTCTGCGTCGCTTAAACGTGCAATTTGGTTCTGCAGTGAAAGCGGTTTACTCTACTGCCGATGCGATTGAGCGCCATGTATTAGAAGCCGACCTCGTGATTGGTGGCGTATTAATTCCTGGTGCTGCTGCACCTAAACTGGTGACTCGTAGCATGATTTCGCGCATGAAACCAGGCAGTGCTATCGTTGACGTGGCAATTGATCAAGGCGGTTGCGTTGAAACATCACATGCAACGACTCACCAAGACCCAACTTACATTGTCGATGACGTAGTGCATTACTGCGTGGCTAACATGCCAGGCGCAGTTGCCCGCACTTCAACTTTTGCACTGAATAATGCTACCCTGCCTTATATCCTCAAGTTAGCTAACTTAGGTTATAAAGCTGCTCTGTTACAAGACAAGCACTTACTCAACGGTTTGAACGTAATGCACGGCAAACTGGTTTGTAAAGAAGTGGCTCAAGCATTAAATCTTGAGTACACAGCACCAGCAAGTTTACTAGCCTAATCATATTAGAGCATAGGTCTTCACTGACCTACTCAGTTTTGTTCGGCCTCACTATGTTGAGGCCGATTTTTTTATGCTGATCGCAAATATCTTCACCCGTGCGGGTTTTAAGCCAAATTCTAAGTAAACTCAGGCTGACAATTTGCCTTCAGATTCGATTAGCATAATCTAAAAGAATCACCAAACAGCGCTTTACCCCTACAGGTAAATTCCCTACAATCCATGCAATTTGCTAAAGGCACGGAGAGAAAAATGAGCCAAGTCAGACACAGCAACCTATTGATTTTAGGTTCAGGTCCAGCAGGATACACGGCCGCAGTTTATGCTGCGCGCGCAAACTTAAAGCCTGTGATGATCACAGGTATGCAGCAAGGTGGTCAGTTAACGACCACGACTGAAGTTGAAAACTGGCCAGGTGATGCAGAAGACTTAACGGGTCCAGCATTAATGGAACGTATGCAAAAGCATGCGGAAAAGTTTGATACTGAAATCCTTTTCGACCATATCAATGAAGTGACGCTGACTGAGCGCCCTTTCCGTCTAAAAGGCGATAACAGTGAATACACTTGTGATGCGCTGATCATTGCGACAGGCGCCTCTGCCCGTTACTTAGGTCTTGAGTCAGAAGAAGCGTTCAAAGGACGCGGCGTATCCGCCTGTGCGACCTGTGATGGTTTCTTCTATCGCAATCAGAAAGTTGCAGTCATTGGTGGTGGTAACACAGCCGTTGAAGAAGCACTTTATTTGAGTAACATTGCCGCCGAAGTGCACTTAATTCATCGCCGCGACACCTTCCGCTCAGAGAAAATCCTTATCGACCGTTTAATGGATAAAGTAGCTAACGGCAACATTATCCTGCACCTAGACCAAACCATGGAAGAAGTGGTTGGTGATGCTATGGGGGTAACTGGCCTGAAAATGAAGAGCACCAAAGATGGCGCTATCACAGATCTGGCCGTTGCCGGTGTGTTTGTGGCCATTGGTCACAGCCCAAATACTGGGATTTTCGAAGGCCAGTTAGAAATGAACAACGGTTATCTGAAGGTGCAAAGCGGCCTTCAAGGTAACGCGACCCAAACCAGCATCGAAGGTGTATTTGCCGCAGGTGATGTGATGGACCAACATTACCGTCAAGCGATTACCTCTGCGGGTACTGGCTGTATGGCAGCATTAGATGCTGAGCGTTACTTAGACGCTAAAAAGTAACCTCGCAAAGCATCAATCGCATTTGAGTCTTAGCAAGATTGCTAACCGACTCTAAAAATAGCAGGCATTAGCCTGCTATTTTTTTCTGCATCTTGTAGCTTGGCACTGAAAGAACTAAAAATCGGCTACAAAAAAAGGGACCAAATGGTCCCCTCTTAAGTGCGACAAACTAATTGCTTAGTTTAACGCTTCTTTTGCTTTTTCAACTAAAGTTGCGAATACAACTTTGTCAAATACAGCGATGTCAGCCAAAATCTTACGATCGATTTCGATAGACGCCTTTTTCAGACCGTTGATGAAACGGCTGTAAGACAGACCATTTTGACGAGCTGCAGCATTAATACGTGCAATCCACAGTTGACGGAATTGACGTTTTTTCTGACGACGGTCACGGTAAGCATATTGACCAGCTTTAGTTACTGCCTGAACAGCAACGCGGTAAGTACGGCTACGAGCGCCATAATAACCTTTAGCTAATTTTAAAACTTTCTTGTGACGAGCACGTGCGGTTACACCACGCTTAACTCTTGGCATTTTCTAATCTCCTAAATTAAGCGTATGGTAATTGACGCGCGATTGCTGGAACGTCAACTTTGGCAACTAAACACTTGTTACGTAAGTGACGCTTACGCTTAGTGCTCTTCTTGGTCAGAATGTGACGTAAATGGGCTTGCTTGCGCTTGAAACCATTGGCGGTTTTCTTAAAACGCTTCGCTACACCTCTGTCGGTTTTCATTTTAGGCATTACTAAAACTCCGCATTGGGATGTTAAATAAAAAGCAAGGCGAGCGAAGGCATATAGCCTTCGCTACTTTTATAGGTTGCCCTACTTATTTCTTTTTAGGCGCTAGCACCATAATGGCTTGTCGACCTTCCATTTTCGGGAAGGATTCAACAATTGCATACTCATCCAAGTCTGTTTTGATACGGTTCAATAGATCCATACCTAGGTTTTGGTGAGCCATTTCGCGGCCTCGGAAACGCAGCGTAATTTTCGCTTTGTCCCCGTCTTCCAGAAAACGTATCAGGTTGCGTAGTTTTACCTGATAGTCGTTTTCGTCAGTTCCAGGACGGAATTTAATTTCCTTAACCTGAACCTGTTTTTGCTTCTTCTTTTGTTCCTTTTGAGCTTTCGCTTTATCAAATAGGAACTTACCGTAGTCCATAATGCGACATACTGGAGGTTCAGCGTTTGGACTAATTTCGACTAGGTCTACACCCGCTTCATCTGCCAAATTCTGAGCATCTCTGATGCTTACCACACCAATAGCTTCACCATCAATGCCAGTTAAGCGTACTTCTGGTACACCTGTGATTTCTTCATTGATTCTATTAGGGGCCGGCTGACGCCCTGCTGTTTTCTTGATCTTTATGACCTATTCCTCCAACAATTTGAGACTACGGAGCGAAATTTGTTGATGGATCTTGGCGGCGAAATCTTCGATTCGCATCTTACCTAAGTCAACTCCATCACGTGTACGCACCGCAACTTCCTTATTTTCCATTTCTTGATCGCCTACGACCAATAAATAAGGAACACGCCTTAAGGTGTGCTCGCGTATTTTAAAGCCTATTTTCTCATTCCTCAAGTCAAATGAGGCGCGAATACCTTGTTCTTTGAAGAATTTGACCACTTCTTCAACATAATCAGCCTGTTTGTCGGTGATATTCATCACGACAACTTGCATTGGGGCCAACCAAGTTGGGAAACGACCTGCGTATTCTTCAATCAAAATCCCTAAGAAACGTTCCAACGAGCCTAAAATCGCCCGATGGATCATAACCGGTGTTTGACGGCTGTTATCTTCGGCAACATAAGTTGCACCTAAACGGCTCGGTAATGCGTAGTCTAATTGCACTGTACCGCACTGCCATGCACGGTCTAGACAGTCGTGCAATGTGAACTCAATCTTAGGACCGTAGAAGGCACCTTCACCCGGTAGGATAGTGAATTCGATATTGTTCGCACGTAAGGCTTGTTTTAAGGCCTCTTCGGCTCTATCCCACATTGCATCATCACCGATACGTTTTTCAGGGCGAGTCGACAGTTTTACTACGATGTTTTCGAAGCCAAATGTTGAGTAAGTGTCGTATACCATTTGGATACAAGAGCTTACTTCTGCTTGAACTTGATCTTCAGTACAGAAGATATGGGCATCGTCTTGAGTAAAACCACGTACGCGCATCAAACCGTGCAGTGAACCTGATGGCTCATTGCGGTGACAGCAACCAAATTCCGCCATACGCAGTGGCAAATCACGGTAAGATTTCAACCCTTGGTTGAAGATCTGTACGTGGCCTGGGCAGTTCATTGGCTTAACCGCGTATTCACGGTTTTCACTGCTGGTTGTGAACATGGCTTCTGAGTACTTATCCCAGTGACCAGAACGTTCCCACAGTACGCGGTCCATCATCAACGGACCTTTCACTTCTTGGTAAGTGTATTGATTTAACTTACGGCGAATGAAACGTTCTAATTCGAGGAAAATGCTCCAACCATCGTTATGCCAGAACACCATGCCTGGTGCTTCTTCTTGCATATGGTAGAGGTCGAGTTGCTTACCAATCTTACGGTGGTCACGTTTAGCCGCTTCTTCAAGACGGGCTAAATGGGTGCTCAGGGCTTTTTTATCCGCCCATGCAGTACCGTAAATACGTTGCAGCATCTTATTTTCAGAGTTACCGCGCCAGTAAGCGCCGGCAATGCTCATCAATTTGAAATGGTGACAGAAACGCATGTTTGGCACGTGAGGACCACGGCACATGTCGGTGTATTCTTCGTGGTGATACAGCGCTGGAGTCGCATCTTTGCTGATGTTCTCATCCAGAATCGCGATCTTGTATTCTTCACCGCGGGCGGCGAAGGTATCACGGGCTTCTTGCCAGCTCACAACACGTTTGACTACGTCGTAATTGGTTTTCGCCAGTTCAAGCATACGTTTTTCGAGGGCTTCGATATCTTCTTGAGTCAGCTTGTGCTCAAGATCGATGTCGTAGTAGAAGCCGTTATCGATCACAGGACCGATCGCCATCTTGGTTTGTGGCCATAATTGCTTGATTGCATGGCCTAATAAATGCGCGCAAGAATGGCGAAGGATTTCAATACCTTCTTCGTCTTTAGCGGTAATAATAGAAAGTTCAGCATCGGTTTCGATTAGATCGCAAGCGTCTTTGAGCTCGCCATTCACGCGACCAGCGATACAGGCTTTAGCAAGACCAGGGCCGATATCAGCGGCAACATCGAGAGTCGATACGGGATGTGCAAACTCGCGTTTGCTACCATCAGGAAGTGTAATTACAGGCATGAAATATCCTTGTCCAGTGGTGACCCACACGTAGGGCCACATGGTGATTAAGTAAAAAGAGAATGCTCGCGAGGTTAAGACAGTACAGGAGTCTTAGCCGCCTTGCGTAGCAGGACAATTATTCTACGGGATAGCCTTTAAGGCGCGCAAGTTAAATGGGCAAATTGCGGGCTATACTTCCCAAATCCATTCATGGATTACTGCCAATTCGATAAGATTGCCGTCAATTCATTATATTGCAGTCAATCGTTCACGTAGCAGTCATCTAACACTCCTACTCTATACGCGTTAATTGAAAGCGGAATTCTTTGATATTTACTTCAACGAATACTGCCCTGACAAATCATTGCATTTTATGAAACAAACGGAGTTGTTATGTTCACGAGTATCTTATTGGCCGTCGCAATTAACCCTATGACGCAGAACCCAATGCCACTGACACTGACACAACCTGCAGCGCGAACGGTTCAAAGCCAAGCGGTGCAATTCGACGCAATTGGATTACAGGCGGATATCCACGCCGAGCTTTTACAACAAATACAACAGCTGTCGCAAGCCATAAGCAACAATATTGAGGAAGGAGTATTAGCGACTGCACCTGTGGAGCTTATTACGGTAAAGGATTGAGTTTGCAATGATTATGCTGTGGTTCTTAATCTCTTAAATGCACATAGGCGTATGAGTTGAATGTGTAAAACACAGACCGGATCAGAAAAATCTAGCTATGGCGATTTTGATACCGACTTTATCTAAGTTGTTACGGTACATTCTTGTATACTCAAATAAAGCCTGTGTTTCGGCTTAGCGACAAGTGTCATCCCTAGCATTCGTTAGAGAGGAGTTGCGCCATGAGGATCATGAATAAAGTGATTGCCTGCCCCCACTGCGGACACCATCAACATATTAGTATTGATGCCAGCAGCGGCGATCAGGATTATTACGATGACTGCCGAATTTGTTGTAATCCCATCCATCTGCGTTTACATGTGGATGATGCCCGCCGAACCATAGAGTTATATATTGACTCGGACGACGAGCAAATTTACTAGGCATGTAGCTTAAGATTGGCCGCTAAAACGTTTGGCCAGCACGCGCTCGACAGTGTCGACGATGGCTTGGGTTTGGCTGTCAATTTCGATATTTAACTCATCTCCAACCTGACATTGGCCTAAATTGGTCAATTTGAGGGTTTCTGGGATCAAGTGCAGCATAAAACTGCTCTCGGTCACCTCGCCTACCGTTAAGCTGCAACCGTTTACCCCGACAAAGCCTTTATAAAGGATATAGTTCATCCATTTTGGCTCGACGCTTAAAGTCAGATCATAGTGCTGCTCGGTGTGACTAATGTGACTGACTTTTGCCTTAGTATGTATGTGTCCCGATAGGATATGGCCGCCGATTTCACTGCCGAAAGTCAAAGAGCGCTCGATGTTGACGCGCTGCCCTACGGTCAAATTAGCAAGGTTTGTCAGCCTTAAGGTCTCTTCCACTACATCGAAAAATACCCTATCATCAACGACCTGAGTCACAGTAAGACATACCCCGTTATTTGCCACACTTGCCCCAATTGCAAGTCCCTCACGCAAATCAGGTTTAAACGCTACCTCAAGGGTATTTAGGCCATCTTTCTTATGTATTGCAACCACCTCGCAGGTGGCTTGAACTATACCAGTAAACATTTTTTGCTCGCTTATTCGTTAAAGGCTGTATTTATGAATCATTCAGGCTTTCAGGCCAAACGCTTAATTCAACTCGCACTCCCAGTGTTGATCGCCCAAGTGACACAAACCATGATGGGGTTTATCGATACTGTAATGGCAGGTCGAGTCAGCGCTGTTGATATGGCCGCCGTGGCCGTGGGAACCAGTCTGTGGTTACCCGCTATCTTATTCGTTCAAGGGCTATTGATGGCCTTTACTCCGTTATTTGCCCATTACAATGGTGCAAATAATCAACAAGCCATTCAACCACTGGCGTTTCAAGGCGCCTATTTAGCCTTGATTGGTGGTCTTGGCGTGATGGCGTTTCTCGCATCCGCCCCATTCGTGCTCAGCCATATGGATTTAGAGCCACAATTGTACAACTTAACCATAGGATATATCGACGGTATTTTATGGGGCGCGCCCGCATTTGTGCTATATCAGGTATTGCGAGGGTGCAGCGAGGGGATTTCTTATACATTGCCGACCATGATCATCGGTTTTGTGGGATTAGCGGTGAATATTCCGGCGAACTATATCTTTATCTATGGTCATTTCGGTATACCAGCCATGGGCGGTGCCGGTTGTGGTGTGGCGACCGCACTAGTGTTTTGGGCCATGTTGATTGCCATGACAATTTATATGCAGTTTCATAAAAAGTTTGCAGCATTGGCACCCTTTAGCCAATTCCATCGTCCCGATTTTGCCACCATGAAGAAAATGACCAAGCTCGGAATGCCGATCGCAATGGCGCTTTTCTTTGAGGTGAGTCTATTTGCAATTATTGCCCTGCTATTAGCGCCTTTAGGTGCAACTGTGGTGGCAAGCCATCAGATAGCGTTGAACTTCTCAGCCATAGTGTTTATGTTGCCACTCTCAATTGGTATTGCTGTCTCGATTCGTATTGGTTATTACCTTGGGCGCGATCGTGCGGATATTTCTGCCGTGGTGGCTAAGGTCGGATTGTGGTTGGCGCTTTCATTAGCCTTATCAACGGCGATTCTAACGGTACTATTCCGATTCCAAATCGCCGAACTGTATAACAGCGACCCTGAAGTTGTGGTACTTGCGGGCAGTTTGATGCTGATGGCCGCGCTGTATCAATTGTCTGACTCTGTTCAAGTTGTCGCTGCTGGCGCCTTGCGTGGATATAAAGATACCCGCAGTGCGTTTTATATCACGCTATTTTCCTATTGGGGCATAGGCATGACATTGGGCTATACCTTGGCGTATACCGATTTTATCGTGCCGGCCATGGGCGCCCATGGTTTTTGGACGGGATTGATTGCAGGTCTCACCTCGGCGGCGCTGCTGTTCTTCATTCGCCTACGTTATATTCAAAAGCATGGCGTCCATTTAAGTTTGATTGAAGGCGATAGCATACATCACTAATGTGATGGAAAATTAAATGTAACGGCGAGCATTAGGCTCGCCGTTTTGTTTATGCAAGTGATTTAACTCGGATTAGAGTCTAAGCTGCCGTTTTATCAGTAACTTTGCTGAAACACTGGACAAGTTGCACAGCAATTCACCATTTGGCAATAAAATTCGTTTTTTTGCTTGCCAGCCTTTCGCTATCCCCCTAATATAGCGCTCGTTCCGAAGCGCAACACTGATGTGGCTTCCGATACAATTTCTATAATGCACCCGTAGCTCAGTTGGTTAGAGCACTACCTTGACATGGTAGGGGTCGGTGGTTCGAGTCCACTCGGGTGTACCACTCTATTCAAAGAGTATAAATTTTGAAATTCAAACAGTGCACCCGTAGCTCAGTTGGTTAGAGCACTACCTTGACATGGTAGGGGTCGGTGGTTCGAGTCCACTCGGGTGTACCATTTCTTGCTCTAACTCCCTATAAACCCTCAATTTATTATAATCATCCATCAAGATGCTTAATTTTTATTTGTGCCTAAGATAAAATCTTCGTGCCTGTTCTAGGTTTTTCCTAAAACATTCAAACATGCACTCCCCCTCTACTCTGCCTAATTACACCTCAATTGCTTAATCCACATTTACCGCTGTTCCCCACAATTCGCCGTTTTTCTAAATTTATGCCCATTTCGTGCCAATGTTGGCACAAGACGTTTTTATGATTTTGACACTGACACCATCCTTGTTGGCACGCCGACTTGGCTTGCAATTATCTTGCCCGCACTACAACTGTATTAGCAAACAAGCAAGTAACTAGTGAAATTCAAATATTAATTGTGTGGGCATAGCGAAAGTTAAGAGTCTAGCTTATATATCTAATGAAGGAAAAAAACCTACATCAGGCTTTATCACTGAATTTAAACATAGTCATCATTGTCGGAGTTTAAATGCGTAATCTAAAGATTGTTCATCTGTTACTTGGCGCTTTTGCGATTCCCATCATTGCTATTCTTGGACTAACTTTGCTGGCGATTAATCAAATGCAAATTATCAATGATCAGTCCACGGAGATATCAAATAATTGGTTGCCGTCAGTTCGCACAGTCGAACGACTGAATGGCCAAACGGCAGATCTTAGAGTATTAGAATCCCGTCATATTCTCTCGTTGGATGATGATCAGATGCGGGATACCGAGCGTGAACTTGAGAAAACAAAAACGCATATTGATGAATCTATCCGCACCTACCAACAATTGATCAGTGGCAATGAAGAACGGAACATCTTCAATGATTTTCAGAGCTTATATGAACAATATTTGGTCGTTCAACAGCAGCTTCTAAACTTGTCACGGGCAAATAAAAACGAGGATGCCAAACAACTGCTATTGACTGAATCACTGGATGCTTACAACGAATACTCGGATTTATTGCTGAAATTATCCGATATCAATACTAAAGGTGCGCAAGCTGCGAGCAACTATGGTGATGTAATTTACGATGAATCGATCAAAATAATGGTATCCATCTTAGTCATTGTTTCACTGTTGGTGTTAGTAACCTCTATTATTATCTCAAAGTTTATTATTACTTCTATTCAAACCGTGCAGAATTTCATGGCCAAGTTGGCTAATGGTGATCTTTCCGATCGCATTACCGATATTGGCAATAACGAATTGGGTATCTTAGCTCGGGGGTGCAATGATACTGCCGATAAAATCTCTGAAATGACGGAGCAATTGATTACCGTTGCCGACAATACCGCGACTTCAGCCGAAATACTCGCCTCAACCATGAATCAAGTTGAGCATAATTCCCAGCAAATGTTAGTGCAGGTAGAACAAATCGCGACAGCACTTAATGAAATGTCCAGTACGGCACTCGAAGTGAGTAAAAATGCGACAGAAGCGGAAACCAGTGCCGGAGAGGCGATGGGAAATGTCTCTGTAGGAAACAAATCACTTGGTGAGTCAGATAATATTTCAGCAAAAATAGGCGCAGCGATTCGAGATTCAGGCACCATAGTCAATCAATTGAAAGACTATTCGATTGAAATTGGCTCTGTCATCGAGGTTATTACCAGTATTTCCGAACAAACCAACCTACTGGCGCTAAATGCGGCTATTGAAGCTGCAAGGGCTGGAGAAGCGGGTCGAGGTTTTGCTGTAGTCGCTGATGAGGTTCGTTCACTTGCGGCTAAAACTCAGCAATCAACTATTGATATTCAAGAGATTATTTCAAAGTTACAGTCGCAGGCGGAAAAGGCCGACCATTATATGAAGGCAAATACCAGTTTATTGGATGAGTCTCAAATGGTATCGGAAAAAGTGCGTAATGCTTTCCATGGCATTTCAACCTCTGTTAATGCCATTTCTAATGTGAATACTGTGGTCGCCACCGCCTCTAGTGAACAATCAAGCGTGACCGAAGATATTTCCAGAAATATCTCTGCAACGGTAGAAATGGTCGATCAAAACGTGGTTGGGATAGGTAGCGCTAGTAAGGCTTGTCATGATGTGTTATCCGAAGCCAGTAAACAAAAGCAGCTACTTGCCTTCTTCAAAACTAAACGTGGTTATTGATTAGTTGCTAAATTCAAATAGTGGACAGATTGTAAGACTTAATAGATACCACAACTTTATCAATACTTTAGATTAATCGCGGATTAGCCATTTACTCCTATAGGATAAACATAGAGCGGCTGTCACTGTTGAGGCACAGTGCCAGCGCCCCTAAAAAAAGGATCAATTGATTAGTTCAAACTCTCCGCTTGTTCTTCCCATGTCATTCGCTTGCGATAAATCGTCGATGGGCTGATATCCAGCAGTGCGGCAGCTTTAGGAACATTACCATCGCACAGGGCTATAGCCCCTTCTATCGTTTGTTTTTCAATTAGCCATAGTGGTTGGATCCGCTGTTGCTCTGCGTTATGTGTGTGCACCTCTTGAGTGGGCCCTGGCGATAATTCGCAGGCCGTGGCTTGAACGGGTTTATCAATATTTATCCTAGTTTGCGGCTGCGCTTTGGTTTCAGTCTGTATCTTGGTTTGATGTGCTAACTGCTTAAGCGGGACTGGGAACATACTCGGCTCGACAAGGTTTGCGTCATTCAACACCACAATTTGGCGAATAATATTTTGTAGTTGCCGCACATTTCCAGGCCAATCATAGGCTTGCAAGATGGCTGCTGCCTGAGGATTAAAGTCGATAAACTTTTTACCTTCTTCTTTGCTGTAGGTTTTTAATAATTGTTTGGCCAGCAAGAGCACATCATTCCCCCGTGCGCGCAGGGGCGGCAGTTCGATAGGAATAACATGCAGGCGATAAAACAAATCCTCACGGAAATGCCCAAGTTTGACTTCTTCCCAGGGCTCGCGATTGGTCGCACTGATAAAACGAATATCTACATGCTCCTCTTTAGTGCCCCCCACACGTTGAAAGGTCCCTGTTTGGATAAACCGCAGTAATTTGCTCTGCAGTTCTAAATCCATTTCGCAGATTTCGTCGAGGAACAAGGTGCCACCGTCGGCTCGGGTCGCCGCGCCATCTCGGTTGCTGTGGGCGCCGGTAAATGCGCCCTTACAGTGGCCAAAAATTTCGCTTTCAATCAGTTCTTTCGGGATTGATGCGCAGTTTAAGGCGATAAAAGGCTTGGCGGCGCGATTACCCACTTGGTGAATGGCCTGAGCGCAGACTTCTTTACCCGTGCCACTCTCCCCCATAATGAAAACAGATGCCTTACTGTTGGCAACGCAATCAATGGTTTTGTACACACTCTGCATCGCCAGCGAGTCGCCGATAAACCCTTGGTAATGACCTTTTGGTAAGCTGTTTTCATACTGAGTCACAAGCTCGAGTAATTGTTTTTGTTTAAGAGCATTACGCACCGTTATCGATAGTCGCTTGGCATCGAAGGGTTTAACTAAGAAATCGAACGCCCCTGAGCGCATCGCATCGATGGCAATATCGATGCTGCCGTGGGCGGTGATCATAATGGTGCTGATATGGGGATGGCTCTGCTGCACTTGCTTAAGAATGTCGAGACCCGACATATCCGGCAGCTTAATATCGAGAATTAACAGATCGGGCTGCCAGTTCGACAATTCCTTTAGGGCATCCGCGCCGTAATGCACATGGGTTACGTTAATGTCCTCCGCGCGTAAATACTCCGTATAGAGCGCACCGAGTGACATACTGTCTTCAACCAATAATGCTGAATAATTCATAGCTATCCCTATTGAATAAATCGTTCCGTTAATAGGCTGTGAGTCTGTTTTCCGAGGACATCAATCTGTGCCATCAGCTCGGGAATGGCACCGAGCTGTTGCTGACGGGCACAGGCTTCTAATTTCTGAGCTAGTAAGAACAGCGCCGTCGCCCCAAAACTGCCTGAACTGCTTTTTAGAGTGTGCGCTTGATCTTCAATCTCGTCCACTTGCGTCGATTCGAGTTCGCTTAACTGATTAAGCCGCTGCGCCAATTCATCGCAGAAGATCGTCATCATGTTCGCTAAACTTTCTTTACCTAAGGTTTGTTCAAGCTCCGCTAAGAGTTGTTCATCCAGTAAACTCGCTGTATTTTCAGCGGGTTTATGTGAGCTTGGTAAACTGACAACGGCACTGGGCAACCACTTTTGAATGGCATGCAGTAAGGTCTTTTGTTTGACGGGTTTAGCGATAAAGTCCTTCATCCCGACTTGATAGCAATGCTCTATTTCTTCTTTCATCACATTGGCCGACATCGCCAGAATAACTTGCTCAGGCTGATTTTGCAGGATGACCTCAGTGGCCTCGAGTCCATCCATCTCGGGCATACGCACATCCATCAAGACGAGATCAAAGGGCTTTTCGGCGACCAACTTAACCGCTTCAAGCCCATTGCAGGCATAAGTGACATCAAAACCTGCCTTGGTGAGCATGGTTCCGGCAATAATTTGGTTCGCGGGGCTGTCTTCGGCGAGGAGGATATGGCCTTGGAATTTCTCTTGGGCCACATATTCCTTTTCAAACTCATTCGCCAGCGCATCTTTACTCAAGAGTGCTAACTGCATGGCGCGGCTTAGGGGCTTATTGACGACTTGATCTAACCCTAACGTGGCGAGCGAATGGGTTATTTCGGTACTCATACCCGATACCAAGGCAACCATAGAACCATCGGCCGTTAAATGCACTTGCCTTAAGCGATAGACATCCTGTTCGTTTACATCCAAAAAGAAGCCTTCGTCGAGCAAAATCAGGTTGAATTGTCCTTTTATTTTTTTCGCCCGTTTGATTGATGACCAGTCCATCACTTCAACCGTCTCTACTCCGTATTGCGAATATTGTTTCGAGACGAGCGATAGCCAAGTTGCATCATGGTGGGCAAGCAGAACCCGAGAATGGGCGGGGAAATAATGACTGTGGAAGAAATTCCCCTCAAGCAATTGCAAAGACACATAAAAAGTAAAGCGACAGCCCTGACCAAGCTCACTTTGCAGCTCGATCGTGCCGCCCATCATAGTGATAAGCTCGCTACAGATGGCCAGACCTAGGCCTGTACCCTTGTAGTTTGTGTTATGGGTATCGTGTACTTGGCTAAATTCTTTGAATAGTTTGCTTTGCGCCTCCGCAGAGATACCAATACCTGAGTCAGTGACACGACAATAGAGTTGCACCTCGGTTTGATGATTGTCCGGGAGCCACATCTCCACTGTGATGGTGCCAGATGTAGTGAACTTAATCGCATTATCAACCAAATTATGTAGCACTTGCCGTAAGCGCTGCTGATCGCCGACCACGGTTCTTGGTACATTTCGATTCACAAAACTGACCAGCTCTAAGCCTTTATCGAAGGCTTTTGGCTCGAGAATTTGCAGCACTTGAGCGACCAGTTTATCCGGCTCAAATTCATGGGACTCGAGCACCATCTGCCCGGCTTCAATCTTCGAAAAGTCCAAGATATCGTTAATGGTATGCAGCAAAGCACTGCCCGCTTCCCGCGCGATATTGGCGTGAATGCGTTGATCTTTGCTTAAGGATGAGTCGAGCAACAATTCCACCCCGCCTAAAATTGCGTTCAGCGGTGAGCGGATCTCATGGCTCATGGTGGCTAAGAAACGCGATTTCACCTTACTGCCCTGCTCGGCTTGTTCCTTTGCCTGCTGTAGTTTTTGCTCGTTGGCTTTGCGCTCAGAAATATCCCGCAAAAATGCCGTAAACAGCACTTCATCCCCGAGTTGGATCGGTACCACCTCAAGCTCGATGGGGATTAGATTTCCCGCCTTGCAGCGCGCGAGTAATTCGACCCGTTTATTGAGAATATGGCCTTTCCCCGTTTTCCGATAACGCGCCATCCCCTGTTGGTGCCCATGATGTTTGTCTTCGGGGATAATTAAATCCTCCAATAAGGTGCCGACCGCCTCCTCGCGGCTATAACCAAACAGCCTGGTGGCCGCGAGGTTAAATTCAATGACTTTGCCCGACATATCGATGGTAATTAAACAATCTTGGCTCGCCGCTAAGGTGGCAAGCAGCACTGACTCGGTTTTCGCTGCGGCGATTTCTTTGCGTTTCGCTTCGGATAAGTCTTTGACTAAACCGATAAACATCGCCCGATTGTCGATGCTCATTTGCGACACGGATAAAGCGATGGGAAATAGTTGGCCGTCCTTACGTTGCGCCGTTAACTCGCGGCTGGTGCCGATGATTTTGGCAACATGGGTCGTGAAGTACTGCTGAATGTAACCATCGTGCAATGGCCTTTGGTCGAACGGCATAAAAATCGATACATTCTGGCCAATCAGTTCATTATGGGCATAACCAAAGAGTCTACTGACGGCGGGGTTGATGTCGGTAATAATGCCGAATTCATTGATGATCACAAAGCCATCGACCGCCGACTCAAGAATGGTATTGAGACGGATATTTGCCGCCTCTAATGCCTTAGTCCTAGCATCGACTTTATCGACCATGTTGTTAAAGGCGCGGGTCATCTGAGCGATTTCATCCTTGCCTTTGACAGGCACCCTCACCCCAATCTCGCCCGCGAGAATGCGTTTAGAAGCACTGGTTAGTTGAGTTAAGTTACGGGTGAGGTAATGCCCAAGCAGCAATGAAAACAAGGCCACCAGCAACATTTCAACCCCAGCTATCGAGAGGATTTGTTGTGTCACAGTATTAACCAGATTATCAAGGCTCTGGGTCTCAAACCCCATGTTCACTTTGCCAAACAGATAGCCATTCACTTCAATCGGATATTCGAGATCGAAGATCCCATCTTTGACTTGATCCAGATGTTTATCCGCTTGATGCGAAACCTGAATGTATTTATCGGCGCCGCCATAAGCCAAAATGCGGCTCTGATCTGACACAGTTACATACAAGACTTCGCTGTGGCTTAACAGCTCTTGAATTAACGAATGTAATGTCGCCAGATCGTTACTGATCACCGCATCCTGCGCCGCCACAGAGAACAGCGTTAATGTGGTTTCGGCCCGTTTTTCAATTTGCGACTGATTAGACAACTTAAGGTAGTTAATGCTGGTATACACCAGCAAAAACAGTAGTAAACCTTCGATTAAGGCGATCCCTAAAATTGTTTTCAGTCTAAACGACACACTATTTCTTCCCGAGCGGTTTGGTTAAGGAGCCGAGTTTGAGCGAGCGGACATCATCCCAATCCTGATCTTCTGCCGCGGTAAACGCTGAAAAATCGACCGATTCTAATAGGGCTTTGCCCTGCGCCGTCGTCGAGAGTGCCATTAACCGCTCGAGTAACATTTGACGCTGCGCCGTCGAGACTCGTGGATGAGTTGCAATAGCATGGGGCGTATAGGTCGGCGTTTGCCACAATACCGTTAATTGCTGTTTTTGCGCCTCACTCAGATTGTTAAAGGTACGCTGCACTCCGCCACCCGCCTCAACCAAACCTTGGATCACAGCCAAGTACACAGAGTCATGGGATCCGACATACTTTACCTTCACATTGATATTGTCCTGCTGTAAATGCGCTCTCGGTAAGACGCTGGCAGCGAATGCGGCAGGCGCCGGAAATGCCAAGGTTTGGCCCTCTAACTGAGCTAATGACTTGATGGGCGAATCCCTACGGACAACAAGGAGTCCTTTGAGCTTTTTATCCTTTTCTCGTGCGAGTGCCTGATATCCAGGATGATCATGGAACACCACATAATGATACGGATTCATATAGGCAATATCGTATTGTCCATCCTTCAACCGTTGCTCAAAGGTGGGAATGTCGGGTGCCGTTGCAAATTGCAATTGGTAATTTGCATTTTCGGACAAGGCGGCGAGGATCGGAGGCCATAACTTAGCGAGTTGAATAGCGGGTTGCTGGGGAACCACACCAAAGATCAGCGTGGGTTTTGCGGCTTTTACCGTAGAATTATCTTGAGCATAAATTGGAAAAATCCAACTAATCACAAAGACTATCAAACTGATAAATTGCCATTTTAGCGCCTTCTTGGCTGTCGTCATCGGGAATAATGTAGAAAACTTATCCATGCTAAATGTCCTTTTCTTAATGATATGCAGGCAACATTGGGAGCATCAACATACAGCGCCCTTAAACGTTATGAGCAACCCCTATGCCATAAAAAATACCACCAATAAAAACAATCACCTTGGGGAACATTGCACAAAAGATAAACTCAATATGGATGAGGGTTTTGCATTTTGCAACAAGTTGGCAAAAATCAGTCTAATGACCTAAGTTTTTCACTTTTGATTAAAGTATCAAACTAATTTAGTTAGCTTTTTTTATATGGGCATAGCTCTTGCTAACGAGGAATATTCCCTTTGCAGGAGCCTAACTATGCCGCTCTCTTCGCTTTCATCGATGCAAGCCGTTGCCTTATCTGTGCTGGTCGTTGAGGACACAGATTGTGAGCGCTTTTATATCACTCACCTGCTTAGGCAATTTGGCTGGTTGGTGGAGAGTCGCAGTAACGGTAAGGCTGCATTAGATTATTTACTGCAGAATGAAGTACATATCTTACTCAGCGATTGGCGTATGCCCGAGATGAGCGGTATCGAGCTTTGTCAAATTGTTAAAAATCATCATCTCCCCCCCTTTGTGATCCTCTTAACGGCCAATAATCAAACAGTCGATATTGTGCTAGGTATCGAAGCGGGTGCGGATGATTTTATCTGTAAACCATTTCTGCCTGAACTGTTAAAAGTGCGAATGTTAGCCGCGATGCGTATCGTGCAACTACAACATAATTTGAGTCGCAACAATCAGTTATTGCAACAAGGACTTGCTAAAGAATCCGCCTTGCTCAGTACCTTAAAACAGGACTTGTATTCAGCTGCTAAGGTGCAGCGAGAATTGCTACCCCGCAGTAAAACGCTGCCGCGGGGTTGGCAGTTACACCATGAGTTTTTGCCGGCGAATTATCTGGCGGGCGATCTCTATCAATGTTTCGACTTAGGCGACGATCAACTGGGTTTTTATTTGATTGATGCAGCAGGCCATGGCGTCACTGCCGCGCTGCAAAGTGTCAGTCTTGCCCAACGTTTATCGCTGGAACGTACCGATTGGAGTGGGTTATCACCACAAGAAATAGTTAATCAACTTAACCGCGAGCTTAGCGATCCAGACAATACAGGACGCTTTGTGACCCTGTTACTCGGCAAGATCAATACGCTGACGGGTGAACTAAGGCTGTGCAGCGCTGGGCACCCCGCGCCTTTACTGCTCACCGAGACTGGCTGCGAGCCCTTGCCCCTCGACACTGAGTTACCTCTTGGGATCCATGGCGCCGTGCAGTACCAAGATCAGCTAGTCACCCTCTTGCCTGGCAGTCGCTTGTTGTTATTTTCCGATGGTACCTATGAGTGCCAACACCCCAAGTTCGGTTTTTTCGGCCAAGCGCGTTTGCAAACCCTGTGTACGAAAGCCAACAACTTGAGCGATGAAGCCTTGCTGCATCATTTGAGCCATGCCTTACAACTCTGGCAAGGCGGCACAACTCAAGATGATATTTCGATGATGTTAATTACCTACCCGTCAGCCAACTATGCCAATACGGCTTTGGAGGCATTATGAACAGCTTGCAGTTTAACCTCACCCATGAGCAATGGAGTCAACAGCCTTTCTGCTCCGAATTAGAGCAGTTTATGCTGATGCAAAATGTACATGAACGCCAACGATTTAAAGTCATTACCTGCATACTCGAGGCGGTCAGTAATGTGATAAATCACACCGAAGATTCCCGTGAGCCCATCGTATTGATTGTTCACTGTAATCATGACCGGATTATCGTCGATTTACTGGACCGCTCGCCCGTGGTGCCAAAGGTTTCCTTCGACCAATGTCCGGACCAACTGAGCGAGCATGGTAAAGGCTTATGGATCATGTATAACTGGATGGATGCGGTGCGGTTTCAGACCACAGTGCTCGGCTCACATCTGAGGTTAACCTTACTGCGTCATCACTAAAGATCATTTCCATCGTACCTAGCGGCGGGAATTTCCACCGCTAGGTTTCGTTTCTTGCTCGCAGTGCTTTCCAATTGCAAATTGCAATGCATTTTCAAACCTAGCTCTATCCTTAAGGCTGCATCAAGCTAACTAATTGATTTTGTTAATTAGAAATATTGGCCTGATTAATGCCTATCTGTTACTGCGGTTTCAATATTAACTGGCAGCCAGAGGTGATTATCATGAAATTCTTCCCACTCGAAAAATACAACGCGAGCCTAGTGATATTTCCTACAGAGATGATGATGGCCAATACGTCCACCCACAGGGCCGCGCTATTACGCCATATGGAGCAGAACACCAACCGCTTAATCATCAATCTTGAACAAGTGAAATACATCGACTCTAGTGGCTTGTCGGTACTGATCTCCGCCCTTAAACGGGCACAGCAGCATGATGGTGAAATATTGCTTTTGTCTCCTTCGGCCCATGTGCGCGCCTTGATTGAACTGACGCGCTTACATCAGATTTTCAGCATTTATGAAAATCAAGATGCTGCCATTGCGCATTTTAGTTGCCACTAGCGCATCGCACAGGGTTTAGCTAAGAGGGAGTGACATTATGGAAAGGTTAACACTCAGCCATTTGGGCCATATCGCAGGTAAATGCCATTTATCCTTGCCACAAGTGACTACAGGCGTCACTATCTGCATGTTAACGGCTTGTGTCACTCCCACATCACAGCAACACCTCTGCCTGCAACAGGCCGGAGAATATTGTCACTACTTTGGACCACAAACCTCGTATCTGCGTCAGGCAGATCAACAACTATTAACGGCGCAGTCAGAGAATATCAGGTTAAATCCAAGCGAGCCGCAAACAATTGGCACAACCTTCACTGGCAAGGCCGCCCTCGATACGCAGCTCTCCGTTGGCGATAAATTGCGTGTAGGAGTCCTTAGGCGAGGATTTTAGTGCCGATGTGGAAATTGATGCCAACGGGCAAATCTATCTACCCTATCTGCCGCCTATCAATGCGCAGGGATTAAATATCGCTGCGTATCAGCCAAACCCTAATAAGTGAGCAATTGATGCAGGCCAGCAGTGTGCGCGTCAATATCAGCCCAATTGCTTGGGCACCGATTGAAGTGACTGTGTTAGGTTCGGTATTTGAACCAGGACAACACTTTATCAACCAAAAATCCGACACTGAAATTAAGGATGACGATAAGCGCCATAGTGGCGATCAGGCAAGTGATCCCACAATAAACGCTGCCCTGCGTGCCTCCGGCGGTGTCAGACCCGATGCCGAGATCCGTCAAGTGCAAGTGATCCGCGGCCAGCAGCATTTTTTACTGGACTTGTCCGGCGTGATTAGCGGCACCCAAGTGCCACGTTTTCTCTTAAGCGCAGGCGATCAAATTTTTGTCCCAAGTTCTCGCCGTTTTGAGGACAAACTCGTGCGCCCCTCACAAATCACTGCGCCGGGGATCCGTGTGTTTATTTCCAACTTAACGCAACCGGCAAACAGTAACTCGCAATCATTCAGTTAAGGTTCATTGCGGTGAGCATAAAATATGCGACACCCATTCAAATATGACTTATTATTTAAAAGCTATTATTTTCATAACGTTGTAGCAAGAGGCAAACTTTTTTGAAAAATTTATTAAAAAATTAACCCTTTTTACTTTCTACCGCGTTTACAAAGATAGGCATACAGCAAATGATGGTGCAACCATCCAGCGCTATGCCTTATCACATTCACAAGGAGACTATTATGAAATTGACTCACGTATTTAAAACTGCGGCGCTTCCCCTCGCCTTTGCATTACTTTCTTTTAATGCCGCAGCTGTGAGCCCACCACACCCAACGGGATTAAATGCACCTATGATCAGTGTCGCGAGTTTCACCCATAAAAATTATGCCGAACAAGAAGCCACTAAAATGTTTCCTGCACCTGAGGCGGGTATGGTGCAACATATTTTGACCTTACCAAAGCTTGAGAATGAAGACGACTACATGGTTGAAATCCAAATTGGTCAAACACAATTAGTCGACTGCAATAAGCATGGTTTGAACGGCGAGTTGAAAGAACACACAGTTAAAGGCTGGGGCTATAGCTATTACCAAGTGTCTGAAGTTTCTGAAGGCCCGAGCACCATGATGGCCTGTCTAGATATGGCCAAGAAAGAAGCCTTTGTACGCATTCCAGGTGAACTTAAAATGCGTTACGACAGCCGTTTACCGAAAGTGTTTTATCTGCCAGAAGGCACAGAACTGCGCTTTAGAACATGGAAAGTCGAGTCTACTTACCAGTATGCGAAATAAACCAGCGTTTCAACAAATGACCCTAATAATCAAGTGCTTAATGTAAAAATTAAATGGCATATCTAACGAGATATGCCATTTTTATTATAAAGAACCGCCGCATAACTGCTGTAGCTTGGCTTTAATCTCCGCATACCTGAGATGTTCACAGCGGCCAAAGCCTGATAATTTCCGCACTTGTAAGCGAGTAAACAGAGGTAATGTCATTCCGGCCAAAAACCGGCATTGGGTATCGAGGGATAAAAGCGGTAAGCCTTTGGCATCTGCTGCACCGTTCAGCTCATGCAAATCGGCAAGAAGCCGCGCATCATCCGGCCATAATGGCACCTCCGAATAGGCCAATTTAGCTACTTCACCACGGCAAACACTGCAATGACCACAGGATTGAGGTGCAGCGTTATCGTCAAAATAGCGGGCTAAATTGTAGTTTAAGCAGGTGGTTAACTCAAAAAATCGCACTAACTGGGCAATGCGAGCCACTTCTTTGTCGGCAAAGTATTGATGGAGCTCGTTGGCTAAATTTATTTGCGCTAATTGATTGGTATCCACTTGATAAACATCAGTGACTCGCTTAGCTTCTAATTCGATAAGCTGCTGACTGGCAAGATATTCTAATGCTGCCAATACCCGAGTCCGTTCTGCACCTGTTGCCTGATACAATGCAGTAAAATCTAAACTTCCCCATACGCGCTTCATCTGAGTGTGGGCGAAGATATCGCGAAGAAATGCCTGTCGCTCGGGCGAAAATTGACTCAAAATCTGCGCTTGAGGCTCTATAAAACGGTAACTGATATCGGCGTAATAGGCATAAAGTGGTTTGATCACGCCCTGTATTTCAAGCTGTACCAATAAGGTTTTAAGGGGAAGTTGCCTGATATTACTCACATTGGCCAACTGATTAAGTTGTAACTCCCAACGACCGCCTAGAGTTTCTTGGCGAATGTTATCAATCACAGTAGCGATACTCGCCAGCTCCGGCGTATCACCATAGACAAAGTTTTCGACTGTATTTATTCCATCCAAGTTCGCTAAGGTCACACAATGAGAGAGCTGACCATCTCGCCCAGCACTGCCGATTTCCTGGCAATAATTCTCAATGGATTTAGGCAAATCAAAGTGGATCACAAAGCGAATATTGCTTTTATCTATCCCCATCCCGAATGCAATGGTGGCGACCACGATACGGATCTGACCTTGCATAAAATCATATTGAATTTGCTGACGTTTCTCATCCTCAAAGCCCGCATGATAGGCACTTGCATCAAATCCCATCCGGCATAGTTCTGCTGCCACCTCCTCTGCTGTATGTTGCAAAGTCACATAAATAATCCCACAACCAGTCAAGCTTTGCAGTTGCTGTTGCAAAGTGGTCATTTTGTATTGGCTTGCCACAGGCAGAACTGTTAAATCGAGGTTAGGACGATAAAAGCCTGTTTGGACAATGTGTTGTGGCTTAATATCGAAACGCGCCGCCATATCCAGTTTCACTTTCCGCGTCGCCGTTGCCGTGAGTAACAGCACCAAAGGAATAGTTAACTCACGACGATAATCAGGAAGTTTCAAATAATCGGGGCGAAAATTATGCCCCCATTCCGAGATACAGTGTGCTTCGTCCACAACCAGCATAGAGATAGGTATTGATTGAATAAATTGCCTAAAGCGTTCGTTTTTAAAACGTTCCACCGAAACCATTAAGAGTTTCAACTCGCCCGAGCGCGCCTCACGCATCACCTGTTGGGTCAGCTCCGGCGTTAAAGTCGAATCGATACTCGCCGCCTTGATACCTTTTTCATGTAAAAAACTCAATTGGTCTTTGATCAAAGCCAATAAGGGCGAAACAACCAAAGTTAAATGGGGAAGTTGCAGAGCGGTAAATTGGTAACAGAGTGATTTGCCAGAGCCGGTAGGGAAAATAGCAAGACTCGATTGACCCGATAACAGCTGAGAAATCACCTCATGTTGGCCTTGTCTAAATTCACTAAAACCAAACTGTTGCTGCAATAATGATGAATATTCCGAGGCGTTAGCTGACAGCATTGCTGAGTAAGACATAAACAAATCCTTATACCCCATTACGAGAATGAGGACGGTTGCGACCACGTAAAAAGAATAATGCGTTATAAGCGTGTCGCTACGATTTTCTGGCTAAATATAAATTGATAAATGCAGTGAGTTTGTCGTTGAAGGCTTCTTCAAAGGCATCGACATCCTGACCTAACGTATTGAAATATTGGGCTACCTGCGTGTGAGATAAGGTTTTATTGGCGACACTGTATTCCATTTCTGGCAGCGTTTTATCGTAACGGGGCACTAGCGTCCAAGTTACTAAATCGGCGGCGAAATGCTTCATGGCTTGCTGTGCTAAGGCACAGAAAGCTTCAATATGTTCACGTCCATCAGGCCCTAAACATCCGGGTTCGATTCGGCAAAGGACGGCGACAGTTCGATGTGGTGACATGCAATATCCCTATATAAAACACTTTAACAATAACTTATACAAATTACGCTAACGATACGACAAACAATCTTGACCACTTACGCGCTCTATCTTTCAGTTTATGTGACTCGAGTAAGAAGTCACGTACTGGAAGGTTAAAAAATCGGAAACACAATATCTTAAGCCTCGATATCGTCATTATTCATGGCGGCAACGGCTGCGGCATGTTCAGATAATAAGGTATCGAGTGCTTGGTCGAAACTGTCTAAACGTTCGAGTTCCATATAACGCTTCAAACGTAAAATAATATCTTTACTGACTTCGATATGGGATTTCTTCTGGCGCTTTTTAATTTGTGAAAGTTCTTTTCGCACCATGCGCCAGCCCAAATCACTGAAATACTGATTCAGCATTCGATTTACAGATTGCAGTTGTTGGTCAACGGGCTGATTTTTTTTACGCAGTTGAACCAGTAAATTTAAATTAGCAATTAATTCGGTATAACTGGATTGGGACTGATTTAACTGAAACCACTCTGCTCGCTCAGTGACACTCTCGGGATGAACCATGCGATAAATTAACGGCAAGGCAAACACTAATTCAGTTTTATCTAACAGTAATAATTTTCGGCCCGCGGTAGGCGCGGCATGATGATATTCCCATAAGGTGCTAGTAATCATTCACGGCCCTTAAATGATTTATAGATAGGCTATGATACAGACAAACAGCAAAATTTAAAAGAATGGTTGAACCATTTTATTTGCTCGTTTTTATGCTGCAAACTTTTACAGCCAATTTTATGTAAACAACAATAAACCTTGTTCTTGTGCCGCTTTTGTGTCGCTTACTAATACTTTGTTTTTGAATGGCTAAAATCGTATCAGTCTTCCAGCAAACAAACCCCAGCTTGATATTATGAGCTTCGGCATCGCTGGATAGAATGGTTAAACCATAGTTTAGAATTATTACAGCTAACCTACAGCGTTAGCCAAATATAAAATTAAAGCAGGTTATTTTATCGCCAAGTTTGACGTTTAATGCCGTAATTATTCAATAATTGAACAGTAAATTCCCTCTATTATTTAATCGCATATTATAAATCCTCCTTTCCCGACCTATTCGCATTGGGTTGTGCACTATTTTTAATCGATACGATTAATTAAAATACAAATAAGACATCTACCAGTGATAATGACGATTATCACTGGTAGTTAAGGACTAGATTTACATATAATTGCGTCAGTTTTGTCGCCAGTAAAAATACCCCTTATGTCGAAATCGATTACATTTTATTCAGCAGATGGAAATAACCATAACCGTTCGGCCGATATGACATCGAATATCACAACGACATATAAACAAACCGATAGATCCTTTTTTGAGGAAAGGTCACTGCCGCAATCGGTGCACAATGACTTTTTAAATGCGGCCGCCGAAACTGAGTACGAAATATCCAGCAATACCCGCCGAGTTTATCAAACCAGCTTTAGTCTATTTGAGCAATATTGCACTGCGCATCACTTGCAGTCCTTACCCGCTGATCCGCGAAGTATTATTTCTTTTATCGGTCATCAAAAAGAATTGCTTCAAGCGAGTACTGGCAGCCTGCTATCAAAGCAGACTTTGACGACTCGCTTAGCCGCGATCCGTTACTACCATATCCAAGCTGGTTTTCCATCCCCTACCGAACATCCGCTCGTGATCCGAGTAATGCGCGGTCTCAGTCGTAATCACCATCGACAGGTTCAAAATTATGATCAGCAGCCAATCATGTACGATGAGGTAGCGCTATTGATCCAAGCAATAGATCAACAACCCCATCCCCTGCTCCGTCTCAGGGATAAAGCCATCATTCAACTTGGGTTACAGGGGGGATTTCGTCGCTCCGAATTGGCGAACTTAAAAGTACAATATTTAAGTTTTATGCGGGATAAATTAAAAGTACGCTTGCCATTTTCTAAAAGTAACCAGCAGGGAGTAAAGGAGTGGAAGAATTTGCCCGACTCAGAACCTTTTGCTGCATACAATGCCGTTAAGGACTGGCTAAAGGAGAGTCAAATTACAGACGGGCATCTATTCCGTTCAATTTCCCGTGACGGTAAAACATTAAGGCCCTACCAGATAAGTGATAAGGTTACTTCCAAATCATCGTTAGTCAAAAATAGTGGATTCTTAAACGGCGACGATATTTATCGGATCATAAAACAATATTGTGTAAAAGCGGGTTTACCTGCCCAATATTATGGCGCCCATAGTCTGCGCAGTGGTTGTGTTACCCAACTTCATGAAAATAATAAAGATACATTATATATTATGGCCAGAACTGGGCATATGGATCCCCGTTCACTGCGTCATTACTTAAAACCGAAAGAAGATTAGCACCGCGTTAACACAATCAATCTCGGTTAAATATTGAGCGACTTATACGTTTTCCCCCTTTCATTAACCTCTACCATCATTTATCCTTAATCTCGTCGAAAACATAACCAAGCACAACTAGACTCAATTTAACCCTTTCAGTGGATTTGGTAATCAACCAAAAATAACCAATATAAACTATATGTTGATACTGGTTCGGTAGTTGTCTAGAACAAAAACGGCGGGATTTTTTAGGAAAAGCCGAGTAACGGAGAACTCAATCATGAAAAATCTATCATTTGACGAAATCAAACAGGTGTTAAATATCGTCGAAAAATCCTATATCGTGCATGAAAAGTGGTATGAGGATTTGATTAAAACCTTGTTATGCAGATTACCCATTGAAGATAGATTTATCGGTAAATGCCCCCATCAGAAATGTCAGTTTGGGCAGTGGTTATATAGTGAAAATAGCCGGCATTTACGTAATTTACCAGCATTTATCAAGATAGAAGCCCTGCACGATAGAATGCATGCAAGTGCTAAGGAAATGTGCGTAAGGATGAAAACAACAGGCTTCGTGCTTGAGCATGACTATGTGGCATTTTTACAACATGTTCATCTCTTTAGGGAAAATATGAATGAATTTAAACACCGTGTGCTGTCAACCTTGGCACACGTTGAAAATGATGCTGTTGAGGTCAAAAAGTAAAAGCAGTACACCTAAGTGTGACAAACCTTGGACTGAAGAGAATTTATCCCCATGAGCGCAGCGTCACTCTCCACATTAGAGTGGCATTTCCTATGATAAAGAACTTAACGTCAAAATTTTTCGCAGGGAATTGCCACCTGACTCTACATGATATCATCCGTCACTAGGTAAAACTCACTCAAGCTGACCACCACCGAGGGCACGATACAGGGCAATTTTGGCCAACTGTTTGTCCCGTAATATCTCGCTATAGGCTAATTGGGCGCTAAATAATTGCCGCTGCGCATCCATCAAATCCAGCGAAGTGGCCACGCCATTTTGGTAACGTAATCGCGCAAGCCGTGCATAGGCGGATGAGGATTGGACTAATTCCTTTTGCGCCTTAATGGCCTCTTCTGCACGTTTAAGATTATTCAGCGCATCGTTCACATCAAAATAGGCAGTTAACACCACATTGCGATAACTTAACATCGACTGTTTCGCTTCTTCTGTGGCGATATCATATTCGGCGGCAATTTTCCCACGATTAAAAATCGGCGCGGTAATGCCTCCGAGGAGTGACCAAGTCACCCCATTACTATCGAAGATATCCTTAAGATGATCATTTTCCCGGCCATATTGGCCCGAAATTGTGAACTTAGGGAAAAAGGCTGCCTTGGCGATACCAATCTGCGAATTTGCGGCAATCATTGCTTGTTCCGACATTTTCACATCGGGTCTCAGTGTCAGCAATTCGGAGGGAACGCCCGCGCTCAGCTCATAGGGTAAACCGACATTTTCGGGTAAACCTTGGGGAGATGGTAAGGCGTAATCGTACTCGCCGAGTAAGATATATAGCTGATTTATCTTAAATTTCCTTTCATAGTCTAATGTCGGCAAGGTAACTTTAGTACTCTGCAGCTCTACTTCTGCCTGGCGCACATCGAGGCCCGAAATCACACCGTTGGCATGGCGAAGCTTGGCAATATCGAGTTCCTTTTGCCGTAATCTCACGGTATCGGTAGACACACTGTAACGTTGTTCAATATCGAGCCATTCATAATAACGGCTAGCAATATCACTGATCAGGCTGACATAGGTGAGCCGTAATTTTTCGACTTCGGAAAGATAGTAAGCTTCAGCGGCCTCACTCGCTCGACGATTTGCGCCCCAAAGGTCGAGCTCCCATGACACTGCGCCCACTAAATCTAAAGTGGTACTTGGACTGGGATTCGTGTTGGTCGCGCCACTGTCTAAACTGCGTTCATAACCCGCCTTGGCAGAAATCTCTGGCCAAAGTGCACTGTCAGCAACAGTCACTTTTGAGCGAGCAGCCAATAAACGGGATTGGGCGATTTGCAGATCGAGGTTTTCCGACAATGCATGTTCAATAAGGGAGATCAGCACTGGATCTTGGTAAAAATTCCGCCAAGATAAGGCAGAGACTTCCTTTAAACTCCCCAGCTCTGTACTCGTTTGCGACAGGATTTGCGCTTGATACTGGTTAGGTAACGCGAGTTCTGGCCGTTCATAATCTGGTCCCATGGTGCAACCTGCGACACTTAGCGCCGTCAAAAGTCCCAGATAAACTGGCGTTAGGCGTAAACGGTAACCCATTAAAATGGGCTGCACAGGCGTAGAACCCGTAGATTGGCTGGATAATTTTGGATGGCAATTAACCACGGTTCACCTCCTCGACGGTTTCTTGGTCTAGGAGTAATTCCTCTTTTGTTTTAATGGATTGTTTAACCGTTTTCTTTTTTATCCAGCCCGCGGTCGTCACAAAAAACAGCGGCACAAATACTATGCCTATGGTAGTCGCCAATACCATGCCCCCCAGAATCGGTAAGGAAATCGATTGTCGACTCACAGCACCAGGTCCCTCGGATAACACCAGCGGTAATACCCCAAGAATAAAGGCCATGGAGGTCATTAAAATAGGCCGAAAACGCATGGTCGCAGCTTCGAGCGCCGCCGAAATACGTGTCCTGCCTTGCTGGTGCAACTGATTGGCAAACTCGACGATTAAAATCGCATTCTTCGCCGCCATGCCAATTAAGGCAATAAACGCCACTTGAAAGAATAGGTTACTCTGCATACCGCTAATTAGGGTTGTCACCGCCGCCCCCAAGAGTGCAATGGGAGCGATCAACAATACCGCCACCGGGATACTCCAGCTTTCATAAAGCGCGGCTAAAAACAGGAACACAAATAACAGCGCTAAGCCAATAGCAATGCCCGTTTGGTTCGCTGACTGCACCTCTTGGTAAGTAATGCCAGTCCATTCATATTTAAACTCATCGGGCAGAATGGGCGTAGCAACCCGCTCAATGGCCTGGATAACATCGCCAGTGGCATAACCCGTTGCAGGCGTCACATTGATTGAGGCGCTGGAGAATAAGTTGTAATGGGTCACGGAAGACGGGCCGACCGTATAATCATACTTAGCCAGCACGCCGATCGGCACCATAGCGCCGCTCGATGAGCGCACATAATAATCTTTTATTTGGTGTGGGAATTGACGATAACTCTCTTCCGCTTGAATTTTCACCCGATAGACACGGCCAAAGAGGTTAAAATCATTTACTGTTGAAGAGTCAGTTAAGGTTTTGATTGTGCTGTAAATATCACTCACATTCACCCCAATCGCCATCGCTTTGGCCTCATCGACTGATAAATGTAATTGCGGGATAGCACTTTGTAGTGACACGCTGGCACTGTCCACTTCGGGTTGGAGTTTTAGCTGCTCGACTAATTCGTTAGCGGTTTCAACCAAACCTTGGAAACGCGTTCCTGAGGTATCCTGCAACTGCATTTCGACCCCTGAGCCATTGCCTAGGCCCGGCACTGCCGATGGCAGATACAGATTAAACTCGGCCTCCAGCACGTTTTTCAACTCTTTATCTATCGCTTTCATCACCGATTGCACAGTTGCATTAGTTGCCTCGCGCTCGGCCCAAGGCTTGAGCACTACTTCAAATTGACCATTGGCCTGATTCGACCCCGAGCGACGGTTTTCCCCCGCAAGGGTAAATGAATAGGCTACCGCAGGATTGGCGCGTACATATTGCTCGGCTTTCTTTAAAATCGCCTCGGTGCGATTGACCGTCGAGCCATCGGGCAACGTCATGTCGATAAAGAACCGACCTTGGTCCTCATCGGGCATAAAACTGCTCGGCAAATGGGACATGATGAAATAGGTGCCACCGAACATAATGGCAAAGGCTAAGTAACTGCGTTTTGCGTATTTATTGGTCAAAGCGACTAAGCCGACATATTGATTGGTGCCAAGGTCGAGTTTGCGATTCAGCCAGTGGAAGAATCCCCGCTCTGGCGCCTTACTAGGTTTTAATAATAAGGCGCAGAGTGCGGGGCTTAAGGTCAGCGCCACTAAGGTGGAGATCAATACCGCTACCGTAATCGCCACCGCAAATTCACGGTACATAATGCCGGTGATCCCCGCCAAGAATGATACTGGTACAAATACGGCGCAGAGCACTAAACTGGTGGCAACCAACGCTCCCGACAATTCTTTCATCGCAATGCGGGTCGCATCGATAGCACTCATGCCCTTCTCGTGAATTAAACGCTCTACGTTTTCGACCACCACAATCGCATCGTCGACCACAATCCCGATGGCCAGCACGAGTGCGAGCAAACTCACGGTATTGATCGTAAAACCAAAGGCCAGCATGGCCGCTAAAGTACCAATCAAGGAAACCGGTACCGCAATGGCGGGAATGAGCGTCGCCCGCACGTTTTGTAGAAACAGGTAGACTACCAATACCACAAGCACTAAGGCTTCAATTAGGGTATGGATCACCTCATCGATGGACTCTTGAATAAAGATGGAGGCATCGTAAAATACTTCCCATTTAACTCCTTGGGGAAACTTTTGCGACAACTCCGCCATCGCCTGTTTCACCTTATGGGTAACCTCGAGTGCATTGGCGCCCGGCAATAAATACACCTGCAAGATAGTGGCATTTTCACCATTAAGTTGGGACTGCAGCGTATAGGCAGACGATCCTAATTCTACGCCTGCGATGTCCCGCAACCTGATAATCGATCCATCAGGATTGGCGCGCACAATGATTTCATTAAATGCTTGAACCGAACTCAACCGCCCCGCCACGCTGATAGGCAAGGTCAAGCTGATGTCGTCGCTATTGGGTTGAGTGCCAATGGTGCCCGCGGGGGACTCTTTATTTTGTGCCTTGATGGCACTGATCACATCTGTAGTGGTTAAGCTGTAACCCGCCATTGCATCGGGCTTCAACCAAATTCGCATCGAATAGCTGCGCGAGCCCGTGTTACGGGTGCGGCCCACACCGGGAATACGTCTCAGCGCCGATTCGATATTGATAGTGGCGTAATTACTTAGGTAAATCTCATCGAATCTTTCATCGTTTGAGGTTAATGCCAGTTTGAGTAATTCCACCGAAGCATCTTTCGAGACTGTCACCCCTTCGGTTTGTACATCGATGGGCAGCCCACCCGAAGCTTGTTGAGCCGCGTTTTGCACATCGACCGCAGCCAAGTCTGCATTAGTGCCCACATCGAAGGTGATTGTAACACTGGTGCTACCGGAGTTCGTGCTCTTGGAACTCATATAAATCATGTTGGGCACGCCGTTCACTTCTTGCTCAAGTGGAGTGGCAACGGACTCGGCGGCCGTAGTAGAACTGGCACCAGGATAAGAGGCCGAAATGGTCACTTGTGGCGGCGTGATATAAGGATACTGATCGACGGGCAGCTTAAACATAGCGATTACCCCAAGCAGTACAATTACGATGGAGATAACGCTGGCAAAAATCGGCCGATTAATAAAAAACTGCGCCATTATTTTTGCTCCTGCTTTTGCTGCTCCAAGGCTTGGCGCTTAAGTGCCTCGGCTTTTGACATTTCGTCTTCCTTCTCGGCGTATTCCTTGGCACTTAACGGCTCGGCAATTTGTCCGTGACGCACGCGGTGCATGCCTTCAGTGATCACCATTTCCCCTGCTTTGAGGCCACTTTTGACCACAACGCCTTCAATCCCTTGATGATCGATCACAATAAAACGTCGCTCTACTGTGTTATTCGGCAATACCACCATCACATATACTCCGCCCTGATCCACTTGAGTGGCCTTTTGCGGGATGACAATTGCATTGGGGATTTCGGATAATTTAATCCGAACATTAGTATATTGACCGGGCAACAATTCTTTTTCGGGATTGGGTAGAATCGCCCGCACCTCAAAGGTGCCAGTGTTGGGGTTGACCTGGGGATCGGTAAAACTCACATCCCCCAAATAGCGGTATTCACTGTTATCTGGGAGCGTGATCCGCACAAAGCCTGCTAGCGCCTTACCTTCTACCTCCGCTTCCTTCTTAGCCGAGTAGCTGGTTAGGCGGCGCTGAGCATTTAAATAATCCAGTGCTGACATATTAAAGCTGACATAAATCGGGTCGACCTGTTTAACGCGGGTCAGCAGCGACTGACCTTTACTGCCAACAAGCGCGCCTATATCCACTTCGGAGCGGCTCACGAGCCCAGCAATCGGCGCTTTAATTTCGGTATAACTGAGTTCTAATTCGGCTTCTTCCACCTCGGCGCGACTTGCTGTGAGGTTAGAGCGCGCCTGTGCAAGGGTGGAAAGCGCATTATCATAATCGAGCTGACTTGCGGCATCCTGTTCATACAGTGGCTTTAAGCGTTTCACATCCCGCTCGGCCTTATCTAGAATGGCCTGCTGCGAAGAGAGTTTAGCCTTTAATCGATTCACAACCGCCACATAGGGTTTATTATCAATCTGATATAGTAGCTCCCCTGCTTTTACTGCGCTGCCTTCGACAAAGCGTTTTTCCTCCACAAAACCATCGACCCTCGCCCGCACTTCCACGTCTAAGGAGGCTTGAGTGACACCGATATAATTGCCATAGAGTGGCACGGTTGCTGTAGTGACTTTTTCCACCACCACCATTTTGGGGGAGATTTTAATCTCGGGGTCCTTGCAGCCACTAATGGAGAGACAGAGCAAAACACCACTCAGATAAAGGGGAAATGAACCTAAGCGTGATACTGAAAAACGAGCTATAACAGATAGTTGAGGCATATGCGAATCCCGCACTCTAAACACAGTGGAACCAGGCCCATAGGCAAAGTGGTTTTAACAATTTTAGTCGGTTCTAGGTAACATCCTGTGACCAATGCAAATTCAGTGTAAGGCAAACTGAATAAAATTGAAATTTTAAAATCAATAAGTTCAATGATTTGTGATGGGTGTGCTAAAGCGAGGATTTACAATGGTATGAGTTAGGTAAATCACTCCCCAAGAATGTAAGCACTCTCGGGGAGAATGACTCTATGAATGAACTGGGACTATAGGTTGGCTGGCGTTGCGGCATGGTAAGCCGCTTCAAAGGCGTCGGTAAAATCGCTGATAGGTAAAATGTCTTCACGGCAACGACGGTTACGCCCGAGTAATGAGGACTCGACAAAGAGATCGAACCATGCGGTTAATACCTTGCCATTGGCCTCCTCGCCCATTGCCGCCAGTGCCAGTGACGCCACTTCCGCCGTACCTAATTGAAAATCATGGCTCCCCTTACGCAAGGCGTAGGTGGCTAAAGCATCAGGGTCGAAGGACAAGATAGGTAAGCCCCGCAGATAAGGACTCTTACGGAACATCTTAATCGCTTCACGCCAGCTTCCATCGAGCATAATCAGCAAAGGCCGTTTACCCTCGGCAAGACTTGCCATAGGCACCTCAGTCAATACGGTTTGACCTTGGTCAGCATATTGCGCCGGAAACACTAAAAACGGTTGATAGTCGCTTGATGCCAAAAGCGCCAGCAGCTCAGGGGCCGGCTCAGTGCGCGACCAGAGAAAGGCATGGGTATCAGGGATAAGATCGGCAATCAAGCGGCCACTGTTGGTGGGCTTTAGCACCTCATCGTTATACATGATAAGCATAAAACTTGCCTGAGTAGTCAACTGTTTACGCAGTGAACAGGTACAGAATTGCTCACCTAATAAACAAAAACGACAGCGGATGAGTTTTTTACCGCGGGCGCCAAAGGGCTTAGTTGAAATGGATTTACGGTATTCATATAAGCGATGTACAGCGTGGGGGGCTAGAGCCATGGCAGCCAATTCTCAGTCAATTATCTGTCAAATCTATAATAAAAAGCGGTACTTAGTATACACCACTTATGCATGTACTTGCGTGCGGTGGCGCAGTTTATCCTTTGGTTGTGTAAGGCGCAATTAGCCTAGTGTAAAAGTGCCAAAACTCTTATATTTTTCTTTTCAGTATTTTGAACGAAAATCAGTATTCAGATCTTCTTAACTAAGAGCATTTGTGCTGCTTTATATTACAGAAATGCAATTTAATCGGATCAAAAGCTCAGCATTACAACGTTGGCATCACAACCGCTTGTTCACCCTTTACTAAAATTTCGTCGTTAATCATGATCCTCTACTCAAATTAAATGGCAGAACGGGTCTAAATCATGCTAAACCTTTCATCACAATCGAGTTTTCAAACGGCGCCCATTATAACCCGTGCCGTTCAGTCATCCCATCATCGCGAAAGGAATTGTATGCCAGAGTCTCTTCAGCCAGCCGTAAAAACCGCGCGCTTTTTACGCTTATCGAATCCATCACCCCTTCTAGGTTTAGTGCTACTCACTGCGACGCCATTAATGGTCAATGCCGCATCAGAAACGCGCAATGCTGGAGACTTACAAACTAAGGAAATCCAATCCCTTGTCGATTCAGCAGTAAAGCCTTTAATGAAAGAATATGGGATCCCTGGTGCCATCATAGGGATCAGTATGAATGGGCAACAATATTTCTTTCCTTACGGCGTCAGCTCGAAAGCCACTAACCAAAAAGTCAACGAGAGTACCCTGTTTGAAATAGGCTCAATCAGTAAAACCTTTACCGCGACACTCGCAACCTATGCTCAAGTACAAGGTAAGCTCACGCTCACGGATAAGGTTAGCCAATATCTACCCGAATTAAGGGGCAGCCACTTTGATGAGATTAGCCTTATCAATCTAGCAACTCATACTGCGGGCAATTTGCCCATGCAAGTACCAGATGAAGTGACCAATAATGCTGAATTGATGCGTTATTTTAAAGAATGGCAACCCGCATATGCCGCAGGAACCCATCGTAATTATGCCAATCCCAGCATAGGTCTACTCGGTTTAATTACAGCAAAGCAGTTGGGGCAAAGCTTTCCTGCGGTCATGGAGCAAACCGTCTTCCCACAACTTGGCATGACTCACAGTTATCTTCAGGTGCCAACCAACAAAATGGCTGAATATGCCCAAGGTTACAATAAGCAAGACCAGCCAGTGCGCCTTAATCCAGGCGTATTGGCCGATGAGGCCTACGGCATAAAAACGTCCGCAGTCGATCTGCTGCGTTTTATTGAAACTAATATGCAACTGCACACAATTTCTAACGCGCTGCAGCAGGCCATCGATGCCACTCATATGGACTATTTTGATGTGGGCATGATGACGCAGGAACTGATTTGGGAACATTACCCCTATCCCATCGCCCTCGATAAGTTGCTTGCGGGACATACACAAGAAGTGGTGTTTGGTAGCATGCCAGTGACAGCCATTAAACCTCCACAAAAACCGCAGCCTGCGCAATGGGTAAATAAGACTGGCTCAACCGGCGGTTTTGCCGCCTATGTGGCTTATATTCCCGCAAAGAAACTGGCCATGGTGTTACTCAGCAATAAAAATTATCCCGTGCCCCCTCGGGTTACTGTGGGCTACCAAATATTAACCGGCTTAGAAACACTGCCAAACTGATCCACATTCTAGGTATTTATCCCTTTTTCTTGCGATAGTGTTCACAGTCCATATCGATGGAGAGCCAAGTTAGCTCTCCATCCTTATCTGTTGACATCAAAATACTGTCAATAAAAAGCTTGTGGCAATTAACTTTACCAGCGTTCAGTTATCAATAATCAAACTATATTAACCACTTAAAAACTAAGTGTAAGCTAAGTTTTACAACTATAAATTAATAAAAAACTTATCAATTTACTCAAAAAATATCCATGTGAATCAATATGATTGATACTTGAACTGAAACTTTTTGGGCGTAATATGCGCCTCACCGTTCAGCTTTGCTTTTTAATGGAATTATGATGTCAGACAAAATACCGTCTTTAATCTCACAAAAAGCGCCGGCACCCGCAGCAGGCAGCATCACTCGGTTACTCTTTATGCTGGTATTTATGGTGGCTTGTGGGCAGATGGCACAAACCATTTTTGTCCCCGCACTCCCCCTTATAGCCCAAGGCTTAGCCGTGAATGCCAGTAAATTGCAGGCCGTCATGGCTTGCTATCTGCTCGCCTACGGCCTATGTCAGTTTATCTATGGCCCGTTATCCGACCGAGTTGGGCGTAAAATTCCGCTGCTGATTGGCATTGGGATTTTTATCGTGGGTGCTTTTATGGCTGCTGGGGCCACAAGCTTTAGTCAATTGATTTTCGCGAGCTTACTACAAGGGATGGGTACCGCGAGTGCGGGCGCTTTATGCCGAAGTATTCCTAGGGATCATTACTTTGGTGATAACTTAGTAAAATTTAACAGTTACATATCTATGGCCGTGGTCTTTCTTCCCTTGGTCGCCCCCTTTTTAGGCAGCTTTGCTTCGGCTTACTTTGGTTGGCATGCCGTTTACTGGGTGCTATTTGGATTCGGCGTCTTTGTTTGGCTGCTCCTTTGCTTTGGTTTTAAGGAATCCTTACCAAAGGATAAGCGAGAGCAACAACCCATGTTGGCATCCTATCGCCATGTACTGCACCACCGCAGTTTTAGGGCCTATTTGCTTTCCCTTGTCGCGACTTTTGCAGGAATTGCCGCCTTCGAAGCCATCGCTGGCGTACTCTATGGCCAATATTTGCAACTCTCGCCTTTTATGGTGAGCTGTTATTTTGTGGCGCCCATCCCTGGCTATTTGCTCGGCGCACTAATTGCAGGCAGAAAAAAACAGCCACAACGGTCTGTTTTGCAAGGTGTTGCCTTACTGGGAACCGGTGCGCTGTTTATCTTGATCCCCGGTATATTTCAACAGGTCGTGGGCTGGAGTTTATTGATAGGCTCGATTCTGTTTTTCAGCGGCGCAGGTATGTTATTTCCGACATTAACCTCGGCGGCGCTAGAGCCGTTTCCGCGTCAAGCCGGCATTGCAGGAGCTCTGCTCGGTGGCTTGCAAAACTTTGGTGCGGGACTCGCTGCCTTAACCATGTCGCTCGTGCCAATGGGCGGCCAGTTAAGTATTGGTTTGCTCTGTGCGCTAATGGTGGTGTTAGTGATTGTCGCATTGCATTATGCAAGGGATCAAAATGATAGCCATCACACCCTGTTGCCACAAAATTCATAGCGGACAAATGACACCCAATAAAAAGCCCACATCAGTGGGCTTTTTATTGGGTGTCATTAGAGAATGCGTCTGAGCAGGAAGTCTGCTTTTAACCTTCTAATGCGATTCATAATCTTCTTCACTGGCTCAGGATAACTTTGCAAAGTATCCACCTGGCTGTAGTGATACAGCCTTTGCGTGTGTTCGAGGATATGGGTTTGCTCGTCCTCAAATTGCGCCTTCCAGCTACCGTTTTCATCGTGAATGAGTAAACCATTCTCTAAATCCAGTGCCCACGCCCTTGGATTTAAGTTTGAGCCTGTGATCAAATGCTTACGACCATCGGCACTGATCCCCTTGAGGTGATAGCTATTGATGCCGTGTTTCCACAGATGAATATTGAGCTGGCCATTATCGATTGCCCATTGCTGACGTTTCGCAAATTTACGCAACGATTGCTCATACAGATACGGCAAGGCACCAATGGTGGAGAAATCCTGCTCGGGCGGAATGTAAAAGTCATTCGCGGTTTTATCGCCAACCACTATGTCGATACGTTTACCTTTACGCAGATGTTTAGCTAAGGCTCGCACCAGAATATAGGGAGGATTAAAATAAGGCGTGCAGATAAACAGCCTGTCTTTTGACTCTTCCACCATGGCAATCACGGCTTTATTCAGCAGGTTATGCTTGCGACCTAATCCCAGCAAAGGGGTGACACGATTACCACTGCGGGTCGCGTTAAACTCGTACTGTGCCTGCGATAACCTGAGTTTAAAGCTGCGCACATCGGTTTTAGGTGGCAAGACTTCTTGCTGCGCATCTTGAGTGAGTGAGGCAACGGCAGGATCGGCAATGATATAACGCTGGATCATAGTGCGCATACTGCGCGCTAACTCTGCCGACTCAATCACATGGTAACGGTCGAAACGGTATTTATCGTTTTGCTGCAGATAGATGTTATTCAGGCTGGCACCGCTGTAAATCACAGCGTCATCGATCACAAAGCCCTTAAGGTGCAGTACGCCCATAAACTCGCGGGATTTTACCGGCACGCCCATAATGTCGATAGGATGCTCTGCCTCGGCCATGACCTTACGGTACATCAGATAGTTACCGCTATCGCCCTTGTGACCAATCAAGCCGCGTCTGGCACGGTGAAAATCGACCAAAATCTTGACATCTAACGCGGGGTTATTCGCCTTAGCCGTCATCAAGGCCTGTAAAACTTCGCGTCCCGCCTCATCGTCTTCAAGATAGAGTGCGGCGATATAAATGCTGTCCTTGGCATTTTCGATACGGGTAAGCAATTCTGCCTTAAATCGGCATGGCGTAAGCAACCACGTTAAAGCCTCGGGTTGAACGGCTATTCCACCAAGCTTATCTAGCAAGGCATCCTCCTTTAAACATGCTGACCACCCCGATAGGAAGCGCTTGGGGTCAGTGACAAAAACATCACAGCAATTTGGGTTAATTCTGGATAGGCTTCTGTCACTGCCAGCCTGATCGTTTGTTCTACTTTAAGATGGATATCAGGGTCGACCGGAAACCAAAGCAATTCGATTTGGACAAAGCGTTGATCAATTCTGCCATTACGGTAACTGATGCTCGGGATCCAATCTAATGTAAAACTCTCTGCATTACCTTTACATATAGCCGCCAAAGACTGCAGTAATGTTTGGCTAAGCTCTGCAACGACAGCCTGTGGTAAGCCGCGCATACTAATATGAGGCATGGTTTTAGTGGTTACCTAAGATCCTAAAATCGTAAGGGGTAGAAATTACCGACTTCACTGCGACTCGGCAAGACTTTTCGGCGAAAAGGACGTGGGATAGCGCCTATTTTGCTGGTAATTTGACCTGAAACGACTCATTGCCGATCCTAAGGGTTAAAATACAGCGATTTGTCTCATAAGGTGCAGATTAACATGCTGGTGTTAAAAGCTAACTAAATGCTTTTATTCTTTTTCCACTGAGCGAATTTGCTCATACGAAAAGCAGCATTAATAAAATGGTACGTGAGTCACAAAAAAGGGGTTATCCCGCGGTCGAGCCTGCCTGTCCATATTGTTTTAGCGTAAACTAAAACGTCATATGTCCCTATTACCAAACACCATGAACAAAAAAATCCTACTGACCCTCGCCCTCACCTTAGCCTTAGCTTGGGGAATTTTTCATTTTAAAGCACAACTCGGTTTACTCATTTTGCCCCTTTTTATCGGATTGGTTTTATTTGTCACTCTAAGGCTGTATCGTCTTATGGAAAAAGACGATGGTAGCAATGACCGCTAATGGAACAAATGAAATTCAGCACACTTATCGCGCGTATAACGCATAAGGTACACAAGGACAAGTCTCTATTATTCATTCGGCCCAACACTAAGGGGGTAATCCTAAGCTGTTTGGCAAGCATTCTGCTGTCAACCCAGGCTTATGCAGCAATCCATCCCCAGGATGAATCGCCCCTTGCCAAGCAAATCGCCGATATTGCCCCACGCCATTCACAAGTTGCGCTACTGGCCCGTGATTTAACCACGGATAAACTGTTATACAGTCAACAGGCCGACACCTTATTTATCCCCGCCAGCACTCAAAAGGTGCTTACCGCCGTCACTGCTATGGCGAGCCTTGGGCCTGATTTTCGTTATGTGACCGAGCTGTGGAGTGATGCACCCATTCGCCAAGGCCATATTGCGGGTAGTGTATATCTACGTTTTAGCGGCGATCCTACCCTCACCCAAGACGATCTAAAGGCTTTATTTGCTCACCTACAAAAACAAGGCATTAAAAGCATTGAGGGGCATTTATATCTTATTGGGGATAAACAAGAGCAATTACAAGCACCTGGTTGGGTATGGGACGACCTCGGTATTTGTTTTGCAGCGCCAGTGTCGAGTTATATCATCAACCAAAACTGTGTTTATGGGCAGTTTGCCCCAAGCTCGGCCAAGCATGCTTCTGAGGTCAAATTAAGGGCATCCAGTTTTGGGGTGAAAGTCAGTAGTGATGCTATATTCTCCCCAAAAGCTGGCCATGATTTTTGCCAGCTCGATTTGGTGCGCCTTGGCCAGAATCAATATCATCTACGGGGTTGCTATCCTGGAAGTGAAGCAATACCACTGGCGATTGCCATTAGCGATCCCGAAAAATTTGCCATGGACACCCTAATAGCGACTCTCAAGGGCGAAATGTCACTCTCGGGCAAGGTTAAAATGGGTAACGCCATCCCTGCCAAGGCTAAACTTATTGCCAGTCATAGCAGCGATCCCTTGCCAGAGTTGTTAAAAACCATGCTACTGAAGTCGGATAATCTTATCGCCGACAGCCTGTTTAAACGCGTAGGACAAAGCTATTACAAAACCCAAGGCAGCTTTACCAATGGTGCAGCGGCCATGCGCCATATCCTTACCGATCTGAGGATTGACTTAACCAATGCCAATATCGTCGATGGCTCAGGGCTTTCTCGTTATAACCTATTGAGCGCGAAACAATTAGCCGATGTTCTGGCACTGCTCTATCGAGATGCTCGCTTTCATAGCCTGGTCGACAGTTTGCCCGAGGCTGGTGTCAGCGGCACGCTGCAATATCGCTTGGGATACACTAAACCACCGCTGAAACATCTGGTGTTTGCCAAGACGGGCTCGATGCAGGGTGTTGCCAATTTAGCCGGCTTTATGCGTTTAGCGCAGCAACGGGATATCCTATTTGTGGTACTTGAAAATGGCATTGGTCCCGAAACTAAAAAACAGCGCAAACCCGCCTTTAGCGCCGATTTTTTAACTCTGCTGTTGAACTTTATCGAGTCACAAACTCAAACCAGCCAAACAATAACTACAGAGCTGAACACAGTTAAATTGACTGACTAAAACAAAAACCTTCAAAAAATAAAAGAAAAAGCACTGAATTATCAGTGCTTTTTTTATTACTTGAATCCTAACTTTCAATATGATTAATCAACATTAGAACAGTTCCGCAGGCATCGCCATTGTGCTCGTATCACCCGCACGAACTTGCGCTAAGTGATAGTCCGCTTTAGGCAGCAGTTTGTCGAAATAGAATTTCGCTAGGTAGGATTTCTGCTCGGCAAAATACTTATCTTCAGCATCCACGGCTTTATCTAACATGGCTAACCAATAGAAACCATAGAGGGTATAACCAAAGGCATCCAAAAAGTCGACGGCACTGGCGTTGATAAGCGCTGGCTGAGCGACTTTGTGTTCATTTACTGACTCAGCGACAATGACTAAGGCATCTAAACGGGCACAAACGGCGGCCACTTTCACGGCGTCTACCTGAGTAAATTCACGCATTTGCGCCTTTAAGTCGGCAACAAATTCTTTTAGGGTCCCCAGGTTATCGCCAGTGACTTTACGGCCTAGGAAGTCAATCGCTTGGATACCGTTTGTGCCTTCGTAAATCTGAGCAATTCGGGTATCGCGAACCAGCTGCTCTATACCAGTTTCGCGAATATAGCCATGACCACCAAATACTTGCTGTGCCATGATAGTGGCATCTAAACCACGGTCGGTTAAAAACGCTTTAGCCACGGGAGTTAACAAGCCCACATAACGTGCGGCCTTGGCTTTAACTTCATCCTCGGCATATTTTGCCAAATCGAGTTGTTTACCCGTAAATACCGAGAGTGCGCGCCCCGCTTCCGTCATCGCTCTGATCGTCAGCAGCATACGACGCACGTCACCATGCACAATAATCGGATCGGAGTCGCTGCCAGTCGGCGAACCACCGGCGGCGACGCCTTGATTACGCTCTTTAGCATAATCCGCAGCCATTTGGTAAGCGGCCTGCGCACTGCCAAGCCCTTGAATACCAATGGCTAAGCGTTCGTAGTTCATCATAGTGAACATACACACTAGACCACGATTTGGTTCACCAATCAGGTAACCCTTGGCTTCATCAAAGTTCATCACGCAGGTTGCAGAGCCCTTAAGTCCCATCTTATGTTCGATTGAACCGACACTCACACCGTTCGCTTGACCTAAACTGCCATCGGTATTCACCGTGGTTTGAGGCACTAGGAACAGTGAAATACCTTTGCTTTCAGGAAGCTTTGCCAGCACTAAGTGAATGACGTTCTCGGTCAAATCATGATCGCCACCCGTGATAAAGATTTTGCTGCCGCTAATGGCATAACTGCCGTCATCCTGTGGGATAGCACGGGTACGGATATTACGTAGATCTGAGCCAGCCTGAGGTTCAGTCATGTCCATCGCCCCTGCCCATTCCCCGCTGTAGAGTTTCGGCAAATAGGTTTCTTTAATCTCTTCACTGCCGTGGGCATTAATACACAATGCCGCCCCCGCCGTGAGTGAACCATACAGAGTGAATGCATTACAGGCGCTGTAAGCCATTTCATCGACTAACACCCCCAGCATTTTCGGCATGCCCATACCGCCAAACTCGGGTTCACCACACAGGCCCACCCAGCCGCCTTGGGAATATTGATCGTAAACGGCTTTATAACCATCAGGGGTAATCACTCGATTATCCTGATGAAGAACGCCTTGCTCGTCGCCTGCACGGTTAAGCGGATGGATTAATTCAGCACTGATTTTCGCGGCTTCTTCGAGAATCGCGCCGGCCGTATCCATATCGACCATTTCAGCAATATCAGGGAGTTGTGCCCAAGTATTTGGCGCATCAAAAACCTGTTCCAATAAGAAACGCATATCCGCTAACGGAGCTTGGTAAGGATTCATGGGTAGACTCTTAAACGTAGGATTTAAACAGTTGTTTTAATTTATACCAGTTCTATACAGAAAACAATCTCATTACAAATTCACTTTGCAACTCAGAACCAGCAAAACCGTTAATGTTAAATACGGGCAATAAAAAACCCTTAAGTTGCCTTAAGGGTTTTAGTGTAGCCAGAGATAAGCGATGTGTCGTCGGCTTAGCTCACGATTAACGCATTGATTACCACATTAAATCGTCTGGGATCGCATAATCAGCATAGGGGTCATCTTCGACCTCTACCGCCTTCCCTTCGTCCTGTTGCCATAGATAACCGCACCATTGTGGCACCAAGAGATTAACGCGCTCGGCCAATTTATGGGGGACTAGATAGCTCTTATCTTCGTATCGAACAATCCCTAATAGACCTTTTAGCAGTTCTGATTGGATCTTTTCATCGATATAGACTGAATAGATTTTATTATCGAGGGTATAGTTAAACTTCACCTCGGTATGGCTTGGGATCTTAATCGCAAATTGAGTGAATTCACTCACTAAGCCACGCACTTGCCCACGGGCCGTCGCTTCTGCAAAACGCTGTTCGTTCAATGCCTTATCTTTCTCTGCCTGCAATCGTTTTTGTTCGGCAATCTCATGCTTCAATGCGCTTGAACCATCGTCAACTCGCGCCTTTTTATCGCGACGTTTTTGCGTTTTCACATCACGCACTTTTTGTTTACTGGCAAGCCCTGCCTTAAGCAGTTGCTCTTGTAATGCATTCGCCATGGATTTTCACCCGATTTCTCTATCAAATAAATTAGTTACAATATTTAAGTTTTGCGCTATCACTGCAGACCCTTTTGCGCCAACTCGCTTAACCCCGTCATCGCAATACTAGCTCCACCGAGCGACCAGCCACCATCAACAGGAAGTACAGCTCCCGTAATGTACGAGGCTAACTCAGAGCCTAAAAACATCGCGGCATTGGCAATATCCAGCCCTTCACCATTGCGTTTAAAGGGGACTGATTGTGCCACCTGTTGTTGCAGCGCAGCACTCGGCGCTAAACGGTTAAAGCCTTCAGTACCAGCAATAGGGCCAGGAATAATGGAATTAATTCGGATCCCTTCACAGCCCCATTCAATCGCCAGTGTCCGTGTAAGCATGTCCACACCCGCTTTAGCGGCGCACACATGGGCTTGCATTGGCATAGCTATCGATGCCTGCGGCGCCGAGATTTGAATAATATTCCCTTGGGGGCGACGCAGTAAAGGATAAGCCGTCTTTAACACTTGAAAACTGCCCAGCAGGTCAATGTCCATCACGGCCTTAAAGCCATTAGCAGAGAGTTTTGCAGCAATTGCAGGAAAGTTACCCGCCGCGCCACTTACCAATACATCAATAAAGCCAAATTCGGCGGCGATAGTGTCAAAGCCCTGTTCAACCGCAGCCAAATCCCTGACATCAAAACTCACTCCGAGGTGGATACCATCTGGATTTGACTGTTTGAGCTGCAACACGGCGGCATCAATCTTGTCTTGGCTGCGACTCGCTACCGCCACATTCGCGCCAGCCTGCGCAAAGGCGTTGGCTATCGCGAGATTAATTCCACTCGTACCACCGACAACGACAACATTCTTACCTTGATAATTAAACATCGTAGTATTCAGCATGGGCATTCTCCGTGAACGGTCAAATTAACGTGCGAACAAGTGCTTAAACCGCAATGGCTTCCATCATGTTTCTCAAGCTAAAGATTGATGAATCGCCTGCAGCGCAGCCAAAGGGTCGGCGGCCTTAGTGATTGGTCGACCGATAACTAAATAATCAGAACCTGCAGCCAACGCCTCAGGTGGCGTCATTACGCGGTGTTGGTCACCCACTTCACTGCCCACCGGGCGAATACCTGGGGTGATAAGTTTAAAGTCTTGGCCTAAGAGTGACTTAAGTACGCTTGCCTCTTGAGCCGAACAGACCACACCGTCAAGCCCTGCTTGCTTGGTCAGTTTTGCGAGACGTTGTACATGCTCAAATGCAGGAACATCGATACCGATAAGCTTTAAATCGTCATCGCTCATTGAGGTTAGTACTGTCACGGCAATCAGTATAGGCGCATCGTTACCATAGGGCAGCAACGCCTTTTTCGCGGCTTCCATCATGGCCAAGCCACCGCTAGCATGCACGTTTGTCATCCACACGCCAAGTTCTGCTGCGGCAGCTACCGCTTTGGCGACAGTATTAGGAATATCGTGAAACTTTAAGTCGAGGAAAAGATCGAAACCACGGTCGTGGATGTCTTTGACCAATTGGGGGCCAAACAGAGTAAACATTTCTTTGCCCACCTTGAGGCGGCACATGTTGGGATCGAGCTGTTCTATCAGTTGTAAGGCGTGGTTTTTATTATCGTAATCAAGCGCTACGAGGATAGGTTTAGTCGTCATCATCTCTCCAACAGGGTTACACTAACAGGGTATTTCTAAAGGTTATTCACCGTCTAAGCCACGGATCCGTTTAATGGTGCCCCATTTTTTGCAAGAGGGGCAATGCCAATAAAGCGTGTGGGATGGGAAACCGCATTCTTTGCAGCGGTAGCTTGGACGGAATTTAATTTGTTGTTCAACAAGTTGCTCAAGCATAGTTAAACTTTGCTTGGCTTGCCCTTCTTCTGCTTGACGCAGATGCATCTGCATTAAGTGCTGGAATCCCTTCATGGTGGGATGGCGGTACAGGGCATCCAACACCATGTTTTCAGCAGCTTTTATCTCATCGAGACTAATCATATGCTGAGCCAGCGCTACCACCACGGATGCGCCCGCCCCTTCGGCCATCGCGCCCGCTAATAATTCTTGATAGCCCTCTTTATCTTGGGTATCACGATATACTTGTTTCGCCGTCGGTAAGGCATCGGCGAAGAGTTCTATGTCAGCCTTTTTCAGTGCCATCAGCATAGATTTACACTGGTTATAATCCTTGGTATCGAGAAATTTTTTCGCAAGTGTGAGTAAGGCTCGGCCGCACTTAGGATCTTGTTTTAAGGCTTGTTGTAGTAACTTGATCTTGTCAGCATCGTCGCTGGTTTCATCCGCAAGCTGGCAATAAAAATGGGCAATAATCGGTTTAAGTGCCAGCTGACGCTTACGGCTTAAACGTTTGGTGATATCGATGGCCTTTTGCCATTCCTTAATCACCTGATAAATGGCAATCAGCTGAGTTTCAGACTCTTCACTGTGGTCATCTTGACTCACTAAATTCAGAAAAATCTCTTCCGCGCGGTCGTAAAACCCTGCTGCAAGGTAATCTTTACCCAGCTCCATCATAGCCATATCGCGCTGTTCATTAGTGAGCGTTGGACGGGCGATTAAGTTTTGATGGATACGAATGGAACGGTCGACTTCACCACGTTTACGGAATAAAGAGCCGAGGGAAAGATGGGTATCGATGGTTTCATCGTCCACATCAAGCATACTGATAAACAAGTCGACCGCTTTATCCGACTCGTTAGACAACAGGAAATTCAAGCCAGTGAAATAATCACGACTTAATTGCTTACGCTGATTACTCTGATTTTGCCTTATGCTCCGCCGCCCCATATACCAACCGTATCCGGCAGCAATTGGGAGCAGCAGGAAGAGGATCTCAAGCATATTAGGCGTCTACACCTTGAGGAGTTTTAGCTGTTTGGACCGTTAATTTCTTTCTGGTCGCCACTAAAGCCAATCTCAATTTGACAATATAATAGCTGGCTACAAGCCAACTGAGCATAAAGCCTGCAAAGAAAACCACGGCTAAGACTACGGGTAAACGGTACTCACCCTGAGCCACAAAGTAGCTGATCGTCACTACTTGTTCATTACGCGCACCAAAAATCAATGCCACGATAAATAACAGTGCCACAAGGACTGTCACTACAAAAGATTTCACGTCGCACTCCCTTAAACGCCTTTCAATTTTCTGATTATCCAAGAAATTTACTGAGCTGACCAGCTTTGCCTTGCATTAGATATAAAAAAGCCCCCTTACGGAGGCTTTTTGTAATGCGGTCAATTATACATTAACTGCGTCAACGCGTTCGCGCAGTTCTTTGCCTGGCTTAAAGTGCGGGACGTATTTGCCTTCCAATTCAACTGATGAACCAGTCTTTGGATTACGGCCAGTACGCGGTGCACGATAATGAAGCGAGAAACTACCAAAGCCACGGATCTCAATACGATCACCGCTTTCTAATGTTGTAGCCATTTGCTCCAGCATTTCTTTGATTGCGCCTTCAACCTCTTTCGCCGACAGCTGCGACTGCCTGGTGGCGAGTTTTTCGATCAGTTCGGATTTTGTCATCCTAGCTATCCCCTATTATCAAGCCAAACACAGTCACCTAATGGGGAGAAAAAACTCCCCATACAACAGGCGATTATTTGCGAGCTGCTTTAAACGCTTCAGCCATTGCATTACTAATAACAGCGTCTTCTTGTTTATTCAAGGTCGCCATTACTTCTTTTTCTTCAGCTTCGTCTTTCGCTTTGATTGACAGGCTGATAGAACGGTTCTTACGGTCAACACCCATGAACTTAGCTTCGATAGCGTCACCTACTGAGTAAACAGTAGATGCATCTTCGATGCGCTCACGGCTGATGTCAGCTACACGGATGTAACCTTCAACAGTGTCAGCTAGTTCAACAGTCACACCTTTAGCGTCAACAGCAGAAACAGTACCGTTTACGATAGTACCTTTCTTCTTGTCAGCTAAGTAAGCGTTGAATGGATCGTCTTCAGTTTGTTTAACGCCTAAGCTGATGCGCTCGCGCTCTGGGTCAACAGACAGAACCACTGCGTGGATTTCGTCGCCTTTCTTGTACTCAGATACTGCGTCTTCGCCAGTGCCGTTCCAAGAAATGTCAGACAGGTGAACTAAACCATCGATACCGCCGTCAAGACCGATGAAGATACCGAAGTCAGTGATTGACTTGATCTTACCAGAAACCTTGTCGCCTTTGTTGTAACGAGTTGCGAAGTCATCCCATGGGTTGGTCTTACATTGCTTCAGACCTAGAGAAATACGACGACGCTCTTCATCGATGTCCAGAACCAGAACTTCAACTTCGTCACCTAAGTTAACCACTTTAGATGGGTGAATGTTCTTGTTAGTCCAATCCATTTCAGAAACGTGAACTAAACCTTCAACGCCTTCTTCGATTTCAACGAAACAGCCGTAGTCAGTCAGGTTAGTTACGCGACCAGTTAACTTAGTGTTTTCTGGGTAGCGCTTGCTGATTTCTAACCATGGATCTTCGCCAAGTTGTTTCAGACCTAGAGACACACGAGTGCGCTCACGATCGTACTTCAGAACTTTAACGTTGATTTCGTCACCAACGTTTACGATTTCAGATGGGTGCTTAACGCGTTTCCATGCCATATCAGTGATATGTAACAGACCGTCAACGCCACCTAAATCTACGAATGCACCGTAGTCAGTCAGGTTCTTAACGATACCTTTAACTGCTTGACCTTCTTGCAGGTTTTCTAACAGTGCATCACGCTCAGCGCTGCTTTCTGATTCGATAACTGCACGACGAGAAACAACTACGTTGTTACGCTTCTGGTCTAGTTTGATAACTTTGAATTCTAATTCTTTGTACTCTAAGTGAGCGGTGTCGCGAACTGGGCGCACGTCAACTAGAGAACCTGGTAAGAAGGCACGGATACCGTTTAATTCAACAGTGAAACCGCCTTTCACTTTACCATTGATGATACCGATTACAGTTTCAGCATCTTCGTAAGCTTTTTCCAGAACGATCCAAGCTTCGTGACGTTTCGCTTTTTCGCGAGACAGTTGTGTCTCACCGAAGCCGTCTTCAACAGAGTCAAGAGCTACGTCAACTTCATCACCAACAGCGATTTCTAAAACGCCTTGAGCGTTTTTGAATTGTTCAGCTGGGATTGGGCTTTCAGACTTCAGACCTGCATCAACCAGAACCATACCGTTTTCGATAGCAACTACAGTACCACGAACGATAGAGCCTGGACGGAATTCCAGAGTTTGAAGGGATTGTTCAAATAGATCAGCAAAAGATTCAGTCATGTTTAAGTTACTTTAATGTAATAAACCACAGTCAATCCTAGACGTGGAGTCAGTCAAATTATCCGTATCATCCTTAATACGAATACCTATCCAAACAATAACTTAGTTAGTGTTGGATAATTTTTGGTTGATGTAGTTGAGCGCAAGCTCAAGTACTTCATCAATACCTTTATCGCTAGTATCGATAACGAGCGCATCCTCGGCAGGGACCAAAGGGGCCACTGGACGATTCATATCGCGGTCGTCACGCTCGATAATTTCAGCTAAAAGGCGCTCGATATTAACATCGAAGCCCTTGTCCTGCAACTGATTATAGCGTCTTTGAGCCCGCTCCTCTGCAGAAGCAGTTAAATATAATTTAGCCGATGCCGTTGGGAAAACAACCGTGCCCATGTCGCGGCCATCGGCGATTAATCCAGGTGCCGTTCTAAAGGCACGTTGACGACGTAATAAGGCTTCCCGCACACGGGGAAATGCCGCCACTTTAGAGGCCGCATTTGAGCATTCTTGAGTACGTATCGCAGTAGTGACGTCTTCACCTTCTAAGATCACTTGAACTGGGTCTTTCTCATTGCCGGTTAAAAATTTCACATCAAGGTGCGCAGCAAGGAGTGTGATGGATTCTTCATTTTCCAGTTCTACATCGTGGTGAATTGCAGCTAACGCAAGCACTCGGTAAATAGCACCACTATCAAGCAGTTGCCATCCGAGATGCTTAGCCAACAATTGGCTAATTGTCCCTTTACCAGCACCACTTGGGCCGTCGATTGTGACTACAGGAGCCCGTTCAGACATACATTCCTCCGCAAAAAATAATCATCATCCGTGAGTTCTTAACTAGAGCCCCGAAAATGAGCGCGCCGCATTGTACAATACTATACAAATAAAATCCGTGGATTTTTTATGAAGTTTAGAAGCCGCTCAAATGCGGCTTCATCATCTTGATATGACCCAAAGTCAGTCTATTACAGGAAGCGGTTAGGCTTTGAGACTGGCAAATTGGGCAAAATAGTCTGGGAAGGTTTTCGAGGTGCAATCGGGATCATTGATTGTGATCCCGCAATCGGCAAAGGCCATCATGGAGAAGCACATTGCCATGCGGTGGTCGTTATAGGTGTCAATCTCTGCGGTATTGAGCACTACTGGCGGGGTGATTTGAATATAATCGTGGCCCTCTTCCACTAACGCGCCCACTTTACGTAGCTCGGTGGCCATCGCCGCTAATCGGTCGGTCTCTTTAATGCGCCAGTTATAGATGTTGCGGATGGTGGTCGTGCCCTTAGCAAACAAGGCCGCAGTGGCAATGGTCATCGCCGCATCGGGAATATGGTTCATGTCTAAATCAACCGCGGTTAACGGCGCGCCACGCGCAATAATGTAATCATCGCCCCACTCAATATCGGCGCCCATTTTTTCCAGCACATCGGCAAATTTCACATCGCCCTGAATGCTTAAACGGCCAACGCCAGTGACTTTCACCTCACCGCCTTTAATCGCTCCCGCCGCTAAAAAGTAAGATGCAGAAGAGGCATCCCCTTCCACTAACACTTTACCCGGTGACACATACTGCTGTCCGGCTGGGATCTCAAAGCGGGCATAGTCATGGTTAATCACCTGAACGCCAAACTGTGCCATCAGCGCTAAGGTAATGTCGATATAGGGCTTTGAAACCAGTTCACCTTTGACATGAATATTCACACTGCCCTTAGCGAGGGGCGCAACCATTAACAGCGCCGTTAAGAACTGGCTAGACAGATCGCCGGCAATTTCCACATCGCCACCGTTAAGACCGGTTGCATTGATGGTCAGTGGTGGAAATCCTTCATTCTTAAGGTACACAATATTAGCGCCCAATTGTTTTAAAGCATCGACCAAGTCACCAATGGGACGCTCTTCCATGCGGGGCTCGCCCGTTAAGGTAAATTCGCCACGACCTAAGGTGAGCGCAGCGCACAATGGACGCATTGCCGTTCCCGCATTGCCTAAAAACAGCGTTTGCGCGGTATCTGATGAAATCACGCCGTCTAAGCCAGTCAGTTCACAGACAGTATTATTTTGCGATAAGCGGTATTCGACGCCCAACTGCTTTAAAGACGCCAACATATGACGAATATCATCGGAATCGAGCAAATTGGTTAGCGTGGTGGTGCCTTTGGCTAAGGTCGCTAATAATAACGCGCGGTTAGAAATACTTTTTGAGCCCGGAATGTTGATCTCACCGCGGACTTGCACAACAGGTTCAAGACGTAATTGCTTCATGAATAAATCTTCTTTCTCTTAGTGCGTAACCATCGACGGCACGCGGATTGAAAATAGGCAAAATGGCAACCTCACGCTACATAGCGTCAAGTTAAGATTACAAATTAAAGGAGATTGGGGACCTTGTTGGTGCTTCGTCGTTATAAAATTACCGATAGTGACGCAGGATTCAACCGTTTTTTGCTAAAAAACGGCTTTTTAAACCGGAAAATTACTCAAGTCAGTCTAAAAATAACAAAAATACAAAATATCAGCGGTGAAATTGTGATCTAAAGCGTTTTTTGGCAGGCTTTTTTGCCAGATTAATTGGCCATAGTTTACAGTTTTTGCTTTAAATTTTTCATCTATCCACGCTATTCTAGGTTTCAAACGATAAATCACGCATATTCTTTGCAATTCATGTTGTCGCAATATAACCAAAAAGGTAGATGGAGCCATGTTTAACTCACTCGTCGCAATGCCTGCGGATCCTATCCTCGGCTTATTAACCCAGTACCGCGAAGACTCACATCCTCAAAAAGTCGACTTAGGTGTGGGCGTGTATAAAGATCCCGCGGGAAACACTCCAATCCTTAATTGCGTGAAAAAAGCCGAAAAATTCCGTTTAGAAACCGAGACAACTAAGGTTTACATAGGCCCAACCGGTTCGCCTCAGTTTAATACCCTGATCACAGAATTAGCCTTTGGCAGAGATCACAGCGCGATTATCGCCAACCGTATCCGCACTGTATCCACACCTGGTGGTACAGGCGCGTTGCGTGTTGCCGGTGACTTTATTAAGCGCTGCAATCCTAATGCGGTGCTCTGGGTAAGCGATCCCACCTGGGCGAACCACACAGGCTTGTTTGAAGCGGCAGGCATTACCGTTAAAACCTACCCTTACTATGATTACGACACTAAATCATTAAAGTTTGATGAGATGCTCAGCGCACTTACTCAAATTGGCCCGAACGATGTGGTACTATTCCACGCCTGTTGCCATAACCCGAGCGGGATGGATTTAACCACTGAGCAATGGGATAAAGTGGTTGCCCTCACCAAGGAGCAAGGTTTTACCCCACTTATCGACATGGCTTACCAAGGTTTTGGTGATGGTGTCGATATCGATGCCTATGGCGTGCGTAAAATGGCCGCCGCTGTCGATAATATGATCCTGTGTAGCTCTTGCTCGAAAAACTTTGGTCTGTACCGTGAGCGTATCGGTTCTTGCTCTGTGGTTGCAAAGGATGCGAACACGGCAAACATCGCGCACTCTGTACTGCTTTATGTGGTTCGCTGCCTCTACTCAATGCCGCCAGCCCACGGCGCGGCAATTGTCGAAACCATTCTCGGTTCGGCAGAATTAAAGCAAGAGTGGTTAAATGAGCTCAAAGTGATGCGCGACCGCATCAATGGTAACCGCGCGATTTTAGTCGAAAAACTCAAAGCCAATGGCGTTGAGCGTGACTTTGGCTTTATCGCTCGCCAAAAAGGTATGTTCTCCTTCCTAGGGGTTAATCCTGAGCAAGTGGCACGCCTGCAGAAAGAATTCAGCATCTATATGGTGGGTTCGAGCCGCATTAGCATTGCAGGCATTAGCGAAGACAATGTGGATTACTTAGCCAAATCGATTGCCAAAGTGCTGTAGGCAAGGCTGCTAAGATGAAAGCGCCTAAGTAACCAGCTTTCGCTTAGTTCATGCTTTGACTTAAGCCCTCAGCTTTTATGCAACCAATAAAAAAACGAATGCCAAGGTATTCGTTTTTTGTTCTAGCTTTTACGCTGTTAAAACTAACTTTAAACCGCGTGTATCAATCAGTTAGCTAAAGCAAGCAAGTTAAACTCCGTTCACTAGGCTTAGCTATGCTTAGCCGCAAACTCGTTCATAAAGGTCACCAGAGCGGTAACACCTTCCAATGGCATCGCATTATAAAGACTTGCACGCATACCACCGACGATTCGGTGCCCTTTTAAGGCCACTAAACCCGCCGCTTCGGCCTCTTTTAAGAAGGCACCATCAAGGGATTCATCAGCCAGTTGGAAAGTTACGTTCATTTGTGAGCGGTTTGCCGCGACGACACCATTTTTATAGAAAGGATTGGCGTCGATACAGGCATACAGCATTTGCGCTTTTTGCTGATTAATCTTAGCGATACTGGCCACACCACCTAAGGATTTGAGCCAAGCAAACACTTCGGCCGCTAAGTACCAGGCAAATGTTGGTGGCGTATTGAACATAGAATCATGCTCCACCGCTAAACGGTAATCCATGATGGATGATTGAGTTAAACTCGGCAGTTTCAACATATCATCACGCACAATCACGATGGATAAGCCAGAAGGACCAATGTTCTTCTGCGCACCGGCATAGATTAAGCCGTAACGGCTTACATCGATTTCACGCGACATAATGGTTGACGATAAATCGGCAACAATCGGCCATGGACTGTCTAACTCATCAAAAATTTCGATACCATCAACTGTCTCATTTGGGCAGTAGTGCACATAACGGTAATCGGCATCAATCTTATGCAGATCAGGCAGCACTACTGTATTGAGTCCATTATGTTTTTCAACAATGTTAAGGCTATCAATTTGCGCATCGCCCGCCAGCTTTTGTGCTTCGGCCAATGCCGCAGAAGACCATTGACCACTGACTAAATACAGGGCTCGGCCTTGGTTGCCTAAAAAATTATTCACAACGGCAGAGAACTGACCGCGACCACCGCCGTGCATAAATAGCACATGATAGTTCTGTGGAATGTGCATCAGCTCGCGTAAATCCGCCTCAGCTTGCTTGGTCAGCGCGATAAATTCTTTACCTCTGTGGCTGACTTCCATCACGGAGACACCTAGCCCATTCCAATCGAGTAATTCCTGTTGTGCTTTTTTCATTACCGCTGCGGGTAACATTGCAGGACCTGCACAGAAATTATAAATCGCGTTCACTGCCACTCTCCTTATTTACAAACCATGATATTAGAATTCATAAAATAAAACGTTGCCATGAAAAAAACGAGCGTCCAATTGGACGCTCGTTTTCATACTCTCGAATTAGTCTTCGTCTTGCTCGTCGTCAAGCTCTTCGTCTTCATCTAATTCTTCTTCCAGTTCATCCTCTAAAGGCTCTTCATGAACAGAGTCACCTTCAGCGACAACAGGGACGATTGGCATACCGTTTTCATCCAGCTCGACTTCATCTTCGTCGCCTTGGATCTCATCGATACGTTGCAGACCAACCACTTTCTCATCACTTGCAGTACGGATAATGGTCACACCTTGGGTGTTACGGCCGATGATTGACACACCGTTCGCCGGCGTACGCACTAAGGTGCCTTTGTCGCTGATCAGCATGATTTCGTCATTGCCGCCAACTTGTACCGCGCCAACAACCGCTCCGTTACGCTCACTCACCTTGATAGATACCACACCTTTGGTTGCGCGGCTCTTAGATGGGTATTCAGACAGTTCAGTACGTTTACCATAGCCGTTTTCGGTCACGGTTAAGATAGCGCCATCGCCCTTAGGTACGATGAGAGACACCACTTTTTGACCTTCTTCAAGCTTGATACCGCGAACACCGGTCGCGCCGCGACCCATTGGACGCACACCCTTGAAGTTGATTTGTGGGTTGCCTTCTTCATCCAGTACTGGGTTGCCGTTTTCATCGAGTACGGCCACTTCTTCGCCTTCTTTAAAGCGAACCACTTTACCTTCGTTCGAGAACAGCATGATCTCATCATCACCGTTGGTGATATCGACACCGATCAGTTGGTCACCGTCTTTCAGGTTCACGGCGATAATGCCGTTAGCACGTGGGTTGCTGTAAGCTGTCAGCGCAGTTTTCTTCACGGTACCGTTAGAGGTCGCCATGATAATGTACTTATCTTCTGCGTATTCACGCACTGGTAGAATCGCAGTAATGCGTTCGCCATCGGACAGCGGCAGTAAGTTAACAATCGGACGACCACGGGAAGTACGGCTCGCAAGCGGTAATTGATAGACCTTGAGCCAGTACATCTTACCGAAATCTGAGAAGCACAGAATGGTATCGTGGGTGTTGGCAACCAGCAGTTTTTCAACGAAATCTTCGTCTTTCACTTTAGTTGCGGCTTTACCCTTACCACCACGGCGCTGGGCTTGATAATCGCTCAGCGGTTGGTACTTGGCGTAACCTAAGTGTGACAGGGTCACAACCACGTCTTCTTCGTTGATTAAGTCTTCAAGACTCATATCAATTTCATTGGCGTTGATGACAGTACGGCGAGCATCACCGTATTCAGCAAGAATTTCTTCTAGCTCTTCTTTGATGACTTCCATCAAACGCTCAGGGCTACGCAGAATAAACAGCAGTCCTGCGATAAACTCGAGCAGCTCTTCGTATTCGGCGATGATCTTATCGTGCTCAAGACCGGTTAAACGGTGTAAACGCAGCTCTAGAATCGCCTGAGCCTGTTGCTCAGTCAGATAATATAAGCCATCACGAATACCGAATTCTGGCTCTAACCATTCAGGACGCGCTGCATCGTCACCCGCTTTTTCAAGCATGCCTTGAACGTGGCCTAATTCCCAACCTTGCTCAACCAATTTCACTTTCGCGTCAGCTGGGGTTGGTGAAGCTTTGATCAGCGCAATAATCGGGTCGATATTGGCCAGCGCTACCGCTAATGCCTCAAGAATATGGGCGCGTTCGCGCGCTTTACGCAGTTCGAATACAGTGCGGCGTGTTACTACTTCACGGCGGTGCAGAATAAAGCATTCGAGCATTTCTTTTAAGTTGAACAACTTAGGCTGACCATTGGTCAATGCCACCATGTTGATACCAAAAGAACATTGCATTTGTGTCTGGGCATAGAGGTTGTTCAGGACAACTTCGCCCACTTCACCGCGTTTGATTTCGATAACGATGCGCATACCGTCTTTGTCAGACTCATCGCGCAGACCGCTAATGCCCTCAATCTTCTTATCTTTAACTAACTCAGCGATTTTCTCGATGAGTTTCGCCTTGTTCACTTGATAAGGAATTTCGGTAACGATAATACGTTCACGACCGTTGTCTTCGGTTTCGACTTCGGCAAGAGCGCGCATTACTGCACGGCCACGGCCCGTCTTGTATGCATCGATAATGCCTTTACGGCCATTGATAATCGCTGCGGTTGGGAAATCTGGGCCAGGAATATGTTCCATCAGCTGTTCGATAGACAGCGCAGGATCGGCGATAAGCGCTAAACAGCCCTTCACAACTTCAGTTAAGTTATGGGGCGGAATGTTTGTCGCCATACCGACCGCAATACCCGATGAACCGTTGATTAACAGGTTAGGTACACGGGTTGGCAACACCGCAGGAATTTGTTCTGTACCATCATAGTTAGGCACATAGTCAACGGTTTCTTTTTCAAGATCGGCGAGGAGCTGGTGCGCTAACTTGTCCATACGGATTTCGGTATAACGCATTGCCGCTGCGGAGTCGCCGTCAACCGAACCGAAGTTTCCTTGACCATCGACTAAGGTGTAACGCAGAGAGAAAGGCTGAGCCATACGAACGATAGTATCGTAAACCGCCGAATCACCATGGGGGTGATATTTACCGATCACGTCACCGACCACACGGGCAGACTTTTTGTACGGCTTGTTCCAATCGTTCTTCAATTCACTCATGGCAAACAGCACGCGGCGATGTACAGGCTTAAGGCCATCACGCACGTCTGGTAATGCACGTCCCACGATGACGCTCATTGCGTAATCAAGGTACGAATTCTTTAGTTCGTCTTCGATATTAATTGGCGAAATAGATGATGCCAGATCAGTCATAAACTGCTCGTTCCCCTGAAAATTAGCCGACAACGCATAATCCGTATCATTGAGCGGCCCAAAAACGTGATTTGGCATTCTAACACAGTTATTTAATGTCGCCAGACCTATCCTACGTGAATTGCGAAGGATGTGGCTTAATAGATGAAAACACTGTCAATTTGGCCTATTAAACCCAATAAAATCCGTCGTTAACGGCTAAATTGATGCCAAGACTTGATTAATCTCTGAGCAGAAAAATCCGCATAGCATCACAAAGTGTCGAAGAATTAATGATAATTGCTGAAATTTCACTCAACCACAAAGACTTAGATCCGCGCAATACTGTGTTTATGCCCCATTGTCGTTATAATAGCCGCACAATACAGCCGCTATAGGTAATAGCATGCAACAGAATACCAACGTAGACCCGCAGGAAATCGCAAAGTTTGAACGTATGGCCGAAACCTGGTGGGATCTGAACGGCGAGTTTAAGCCGCTGCATCTATTAAATCCCCTGCGCCTTAACTATATCGATCAAACGGCGGGCGGGATTTTTGGTAAAAAAGTACTCGACGTCGGCTGCGGCGGCGGTATTTTATCCGAAAGCATGGCGCGTATCGGCGCGGTCGTTGACGGCCTCGATATGGGTGAAGAACCATTAGAAGTCGCGCGTTTACATGCACTGGAAACCGGTGTGAGCATTAATTATGTCAAAAACACTGCCGAGGCCCATCGAGAAGATCACCGCGAATACTACGATGTGGTGACTTGTATGGAGATGCTCGAGCATGTGCCAGATCCACAATCGGTCATTCAAGCTTGCTGCGATATGGTTAAACCCGGCGGTTTTGTATTTTTCTCTACCATTAACCGCAACATTAAGTCCTTTGTCGAGACCATTATCGGCGCCGAGTATCTATTAAAGATGCTACCGATTGGCACCCATGATCATAATAAATTTATTAAGCCTTCAGAGTTAATAGCCTTAGTCGATAACACCGATCTTCTCTGTAAAGATGCACTTGGGATCACCTATAACCCACTGACGGGGATCTTCAAGTACACACCAAAGGTCGATGTTAACTATATGATTGCGACGCAAAAGGTAGATTAAGATGAGCTTAGCTGAGGTTAAAGGGGTCTTATTCGACCTTGACGGTACCCTTGCCGATACCGCGCCGGATCTGGTTCAGGCCCTTAACCTCAGTTTGTCTGATGTCGGTATCACGGCAAAACCCCTCGCAGATATGCGTAGCGCCGCCTCCCATGGCAGCTTTGCCTTAGTCGATGCCGCCATTCCGGGCGCGGATGACGCACTGCGCACCCAAGTGCAGCAGGGACTCCTCGCACACTATCAGCGGATTAATGGCGACCATTGTCAGTTGTTTGAAGGTATCGCCCCACTGCTCGATTGGCTCGAATTATGCCGCATACCGTTTGGGGTGATCACCAATAAACCCGCCCGCTTTACTCGCCCTCTGTTGCATAAGCTTAAGCTCACCTCGCGTATGCCTGTGATGATCAGTGGCGATTCGACTCGTTACCCTAAGCCCCATACCGCACCTATGCTACTCGGCGCCCAGCAATTGCAATGCCAGCCACAGCAAATCCTCTATTTAGGGGATGCCGAGCGGGATTTACTGGCGGCCCAAGCGGCGGGCATGCTCGGCGGTGTGGCGCTGTGGGGATACTTAGGTGAGGCTGATACACCCGATGCATGGCCATCCTATGCGCAGTTTACTTCGCCTTCAAATTTACATTCGGCATTAAGCCAAGCATTAACCAAATAAATGTTACTGTTTGGCCAACGATAAAAGCTCATATTCAGCAAATCGTCCGATAATGGAATTCATGCTAAGGGTCAATCCCTGCGATCGCGATCGCTGCTTATTGTAGCGATCGATCACACTGTGATATTTGGGCAAAAAACCGCCATGGAAGACGCACGCTAATCTCAATTTGAGCTTCAGGGTTAGTCATCACTAACGCTTTTCCTTATCCTCAAGATATCCACAAGATACCCCCTGAATTGAGACTTGCAAATAGCGGCAAACCTCACTATCTTGTATCTCAGATTATTTAAAACACCATATCTTGTGTATAGGTAGCAATCAGACACACTAGAAGTTCCCCATTAAATCGACTATCTCTTGCATAGTCAGCTGTATTAAGGGTTTTCAGGTTGATTGTTTTACAAGGAAACGTACGGTGAATTAGTTCACCTGAACAGATATCAGAACCAAGGCCTCTCTTCAATGAATAGCAATATGACAGTCACAAAACGCTGTGGTGCACGTGAGACTATCGATCTCGACAAAATACACCGCGTAATTACTTGGGCAGCCAAGGGATTAAAAAACGTTTCTGTTTCTGAAGTTGAACTTCGCACGCATTTACAGTTTTTCGACGGGATCCCAACCGAAGCTATCCACGAAACGATCATCAAATCTGCTGCGGATTTAATTTCCCCAGAATCACCGGATTATCAGTTTCTGGCTGCGCGCTTAGCCGTATTCCATTTACGTAAGAAGGCCTTTGGTCAGTTCGAGCCGCCAAAGTTATATGACCATGTGACTAAACTGGTTGAGCTGGGCAAGTATGATATGCATATTCTGCAGGATTACACCCGCGAAGAACTCGATATCATGGACAGCTATATCGACCATTGGCGCGATATGAACTTCTCCTACGCGGCGGTAAAACAGCTCGAGGGTAAGTATCTGGTACAAAACCGCGTGACCCATGAGATCTACGAGAGCGCCCAGTTCCTCTATATTCTGGTGGCGGCTTGTTTGTTTGCCCGTTATCCAAAAGAAACGCGCCTGCAATACGTGAAAGACTTTTACGACGCGGTATCGACCTTTAAAATTTCACTGCCAACGCCAATCATGGCGGGCGTGCGTACACCAACCCGTCAATTCAGCTCCTGCGTACTGATTGAATGTGGCGACAGCTTAGATTCTATCAACGCGACCGCCTCTTCTATCGTGAAGTATGTGAGTCAACGTGCGGGTATTGGTATTAACGCCGGTCGTATCCGTGCCTTAGGTAGCCCAATCCGTGGCGGTGAAGCCTTCCACACTGGTTGCTTACCTTTCTACAAGTATTTCCAAACGGCAGTGAAGTCTTGCTCGCAAGGCGGCGTTCGTGGTGGTGCAGCCACCCTCTTCTACCCAATTTGGCACTTAGAAGTGGAATCCCTGCTGGTACTGAAAAACAACCGCGGTGTTGAAGATAACCGTATTCGTCACTTAGACTACGGCGTGCAGCTCAACAAGCTGATGTATCAACGTCTGATCAAAGGCGAAAATATCAGCCTGTTCAGTCCATCGGACGTGCCAGGTCTTTACGATGCCTTCTTCGAAGATCAAGAGGAATTCGAACGTCTGTACCTGCAATATGAGCAAGACAACAGCATTCGTAAGAAGACATTAAAAGCAGTCGAACTGTTCTCATTGATGATGCAAGAGCGTGCTTCAACGGGCCGTATCTACATCCAAAACGTCGACCACTGTAACACCCACAGCCCGTTCGACTCGAAAGTGGCGCCGATCAGACAATCTAACCTTTGTCTTGAAATCGCGCTGCCGACCAAGCCATTGAACAACATTGACGATCCAAACGGTGAAATCGCGCTGTGTACACTGTCAGCATTAAACTTAGGTGCGATCAAAAACTTAGCCGAGCTTGAGCCATTAGCCGATTTAGCGGTACGTGCACTGGATAACCTGCTTGATTACCAAGATTATCCAATCAAAGCGGCCGAAATTTCATCGATGAACCGTCGTACTTTAGGTATTGGTGTTATCAACTTCGCTAACTACTTAGCGAAGAATGGCATGAAGTACTCCGATGGTAGCGCAAATAACCTGACTCATAAGACCTTTGAAGCGATTCAATTCTATCTGCTCAAGGCGTCAATGAATCTGGCGAAAGAGAAAGGTGCGTGCCCATTATTTAATGAGACCACTTACGCTCAAGGTATTTTACCTATCGATACCTACAAACGTGATTTAGATAAGATTTGCAGCGAGCCATTGCATTTAGACTGGGAAACACTGCGCCAAGACATCAAACAGCACGGTTTACGTAACTCGACCCTGTCTGCGCTGATGCCGTCTGAGACTTCATCACAGATCTCAAACGCGACCAACGGTATCGAACCGCCACGCGGTTTGATCAGCGTTAAAGCGAGTAAAGATGGCCAGTTAAAGCAAGTGGTGCCTGATTTTGATGAGCTGAAATACAACTACGAGCTGCTATGGCAAATGCCAAGCAACGAAGGTTACTTACAGCTCGTGGGTATCATGCAAAAATTCGTTGACCAAGCGATTTCGGCCAACACTAACTATGACCCAACGCGTTTTGAAGGCCGTAAGGTTCCGATGCAGACTCTGCTGAAAGACTTACTCAATGCCTATAAGTTAGGTGTAAAAACGCTGTACTACCATAACACTCGCGATGGTGCATCGGATCAACACGATGACATTACCAACATAGAGAAAGAAGATGACGGCTGTGCTGGCGGCGCCTGCAAAATCTAATCTTCAATGTTTACGGTTGCGGGATCCCTTTGGGATCCCGACTTATTGGAATACTCGTACCATGACCTACTCTACTTTTTGCCAAACACCCAACGATGCCACCCGTGAACCTATGTTCTTTGGACAATCGGTTAACGTCGCACGTTATGACCAACAAAAATATGAAGTGTTTGAAAAACTGATTGAAAAGCAGCTGTCTTTCTTCTGGCGCCCAGAAGAAGTCGACGTGAGCCGCGATAAAATCGACTACAACTCACTGCCAGATCATGAAAAGCATATTTTTATTTCAAACCTGAAATACCAAACACTGCTCGACTCTATTCAAGGTCGTTCGCCGAACGTGGCATTTCTGCCATTAGTGTCGCTGCCCGAGTTAGAGACCTGGATTGAGACTTGGTCTTTCTCCGAAACCATTCACTCGCGCTCATATACGCACATTATTCGCAATATCGTAAACGATCCTTCCGTGATTTTTGACGATATCGTGGTGAATCAAGAGATCCTGCGCCGCGCGACCGACATTGCCGAATACTACGATCACTTAATCAAGCTGACGCAGGTTTACCACCTGTTAGGTGAAGGCACTCACGTGATTGACGGCGAGCCGATTGAAGTCAATACACGTACGCTAAAGAAAGCACTATACCTGTGCATGATGTCAGTCAACGCCCTCGAAGCGATTCGCTTCTATGTCAGTTTTGCCTGCTCTTTTGCGTTTGCAGAGCGTAAGCTCATGGAAGGTAACGCGAAAATTATTCGTCTTATCGCCCGTGACGAAGCGCTGCACTTAAACAGCACTCAGCATATTTTAACCATTATGCAGGGCGGCAAAGACGATCCTGAAATGGGTGAAATTGCCGCAGAATGCCAACAAGAAGCGTACAACTTATTTCTCAAAGCGGCCGAGCAAGAAAAAGAATGGGCGAAATACCTGTTCAAAGATGGTTCGATGATCGGTCTAAACGAACAGATCCTTTGCCAATACGTTGAGTACATCACTAACCAACGGATGAAGTCCGTTAACCTGCCGCTTCCTTATGCCGAGCAGTCTAACCCGCTTCCTTGGATGAAGAACTGGTTAGAGAGTGACGCGGTACAAGTAGCGCCGCAGGAAGTCGAAGTGTCATCTTATCTTGTCGGTCAAATCGATTCGGCCGTCGACAGTGATGAATTCCTCGATTTCGATCTATAACGGGATTTGATTGCTTATGGCTAAATCGAACCTGCTCTTAAACAACCCCTTTGCGAAGGCGCCCATTGTGCGCCTTCAGGGGCAACCTGTGCTGCTGTTTACCGAGCAGCACAATTCGTTGTTGCAAGCACTCGAAGCCAAAAAAGTGACCATTTTCTCTGAGTGCCGCAGTGGTTTTTGCGGCGCTTGCAAGACCCGTATTATTAGCGGCAGCGTCAGCTATTTAACCGAACCTTTGGCCGAACTTAATGCCGACGAATGCCTGCCCTGCTGCTGTATTCCCAGCGAAGATTTAGAACTCGATTTATCCCCCGAAGGTGCTGCCGTGGTAACCTATCCTTGCAGTAACACTCGCGCCCAAGCCCCATCGACGCGTAAAACCGCCAATCTAAAAGCTGTGGCAAAGCAAGAAGTGGTAGAAGACTAACTGAGTCGTCTGTAAGGGATTGGTATTTCCTGCACAACATCTGCTGATTAAGTAAAAGACTACATCTTTTCAACTTCCAAAATGCTTTACCACTCGCCCTTGTTAGCTTGCCTAAAGAGCATTATGTTATTGCTTTCCACTTACTTTCACCTTTTTTAATGGACTAGTATTTCCAAGGAGATTTATGGGCCAGTTAATCGCGATCATCTTGCTGCTTGTGTCGATGAGTGCATTTTCGGATGAAGATAACCTTGTTGCCGAGATGAAAGACATGGATAGCAAAGTATTTGATTCATTTAATCGTTGTGCCGATGAGCAACAACTCAAGCTGCACGAAAGTTACTTTGCCGAGAGGGTAGAGTTTTACCATGACAATGGCGGTGTGACTTGGGATCGCCAATCGATGATCAACAACACTAAAAACTATGCCTGCGGCAAATACACTCGCTCACTGGTTGAGGAAAGCTTTCAAGCCTATCCCATCAAAGACTTTGGCGCGATAACTGAAGGGGTACATAAATTTTGCAGTCTAGAAACAGGCAGTTGTGATGGCAAAGCCAAATTTTTAATGGTCTGGCAACGCACCAATGGCCAGTGGCAAGTCACTCGGGTCGTCAGTTATGGGCATTTACCCAACTAAGCAGATGACCTACTCATTCTGCTTGGCTCTTATCTTCATAACAATCAACAAAAAAGCCTGAGTCAGACTCAGGCTTTTTATTCATAAACCGCTTAACAACTACAGTCGCATAGCAAGTTCGGCGCCTTGACGAATGGCGCGTTTCGCATCGAGTTCGGCGGCCACATCGACACCGCCAATCAAATGCACCGGAATACCCGTTGCTTTCATCTCATCGACTAAGGTGCGGTTAGATTCTTGTCCGGCGCAGAGGATCACATTATCCACGACTAACACTTCGGTTTGCTCACCAATGCGGATATGTAGGCCAGCATCGTCAAACTTGTCATAGCTGACGCCCGTTTTCATCTTCACATCGTGCTGCTTTAACACTAAACGGTGGATCCAGCCAGTGGTTTTACCTAAGCCTTGGCCCATCTTAGAAGTCTTACGTTGTAGCAAGTAGACTTGTCTATGAACGCTATTATCGACTTCAGGCTCGGCTAAACCGCCCGCATGCTGATATTGCTTGTCTATACCCCACTGCTTTAACCATTTTTCTGGATTGAGGGTGCTCGACTCAGATTCGCAGAGGAAATGTGCCATATCAAACCCAATACCGCCGGCACCAATCAGGGCCACTTTGTCGCCGATTGTGGCTTGACCCGTCAGTACTTGTTGATAATCCACCACTTTGGGGCTATCAAATCCTGGCAAGTTTAACTCACGTGGTACCACGCCCGAGGCGATGACGATTTCATCAAACTTTTCCGTTTCCAACACCTTAGCATCCAAACGGGTATTTAAACGCAGATCGATTTTATGCAATTTAATTTGATTGAGGAAATAACGAATCGTCTCGTTAAACTCTTCTTTTCCAGGGATTTTACGTGCCAGATTAAATTGACCACCCACCTCGGATTTCGCCTCAAAGAGTACCACCTCATGGCCGCGAATCGCCGCATACACTGAAAATGCCATTCCAGCAGGGCCCGCGCCCATCACTGCAATACGCTTCTTTTTACTGGTGGGGAAAAAGTTTATTTCGGTCTCATAACAGGCACGAGGATTGACTAAGCAAGTGGCACGTTTCAGTGAGAAAGTATGATCTAAACAGGCCTGATTACAGCCGATACAGGTATTGATAAGCTCTGGCGTGTTGGCCGCAGCTTTATTGACAAAGTCAGGATCGGCAAGGAACGGCCGCGCCATAGACACCATATCAGCTTGACCAGAGGCAATGATTTGCTCGCCAATTTCAGGTGTATTGATGCGGTTTGTGGCAATCAAAGGCACAGAAACCGATTTTTTGAGCTTTTCCGTGACCCAAGCAAAGGCACCGCGGGGCACACTGGTCGCAATGGTCGGTACACGGGCTTCATGCCAACCGATGCCAGTGTTGATAATTGACACGCCCGCATGCTCAAGCCACTTGGCCAATTGTACAACTTCATCCCAAGTGGAGCCGTTATCGACTAAATCGAGCATAGATAAACGGAAGATAATGATAAAGTCTTTACCCACTTTGGCGCGAATGGCATTGACGATCTCAATCGGGAATTGCGCACGTTTTTCGAAACTGCCTCCCCATTCATCGATGCGCGTATTGGTTCGCGAACTTATAAATTGGTTGATCAAATACCCTTCAGAGCCCATTACCTCAACACCATCGTAGCCCGCTCTTTTCGCTAACGCTGCAGAACTGGCGTAGTCTTTAATCGTGGCACGTACTTGGCGAGTCGACATCGCCGAGGGTGTAAAGGGAGTGATCGGCGATTTAATTTTGCTTGGCGCTTGCGAGAAAGGATGATAACCATAGCGCCCTGCATGCAGAATTTGCATGCAAATTTTACCGCCAGCCTCATGTACCGCCTGAGTCACAATGCGATGTTTACCAACCTGCCAGGGGAAACTCAGCTGGCAAGCATGGGGAGTCAATCGGCCACGTAGGTTTGGCGAAATACCGCCTGTGACAATCAAACCCACTCCGCCTAACGCGCGCTCTTTATAAAACGCGGCCAGTTTCTCAAATCCGCCCTTTTCTTCTTCTAAACCCGTGTGCATGGAACCCATCAACACACGATTTTTGAGCTGGGTGAATCCCAGATCTAAGGGTTCTAATAAATGGGGAAACGACATTCAAACATCCTTTTTAAACAAGTGATTTAAATGAGCATACCTTTAGTCAAATGTAAGCTCAACTGTTGCTTGGGGGTTAAAAGTTAAAATCCTTTACAATTGTGTTTAGCCAGTGAGGGGATTTTCAGTTAGCATTGGCACATTCGATAAGCAAAGGAGTGGCTAATGTCCGCTAACCCATCGTTTTTCAAGAGAATATGTTTATTTATTTGGAATACCCTTAACGGGATCCGTAAATTCATACTCAACCTGATTTTTTTTGGCTTCCTGGCCATCATTCTTATTGCCATAGGGAGCAGTGAGGATATTCAGGTCGAAGATAACTCGGCACTGGTGCTTAATCTGGCGGGTTCTATCGTCGATCAAAAACAACAGGTCGACCCGATTGAAGCCGCACTCAAACAAGGCAATAACGGCAGCGGTGACGGCGAAATCCTGCTGGCAGACATTATCTATGTGATTGATAACGCGACGCACGATAACAGGATCAGCACCATAGTTTTAGACTTGGCCGAGCTGAAACGCGCGGGGATCAGCAAATTACAATCAATTGGCGATGCCCTAAATCGTTTTAAAGAAAGTGGCAAAAAGGTCGTCGCAATCGGCAATTATTACGAGCAAAACCAATACTTTCTTGCCAGCTTTGCCGATACCATTTACCTCAATCCCCAAGGCAGCGTCTCCCTCGATGGCTTGAGTATGTATAACCAATACTTCAAGTCCGCCCTCGAGAAGCTCAAGATAAAAGCGCATATCTTCCGCGTCGGCACCTTTAAATCCGCGGTAGAACCTTACATGCGTGACGATATGTCTGATGCGGCCAGAGAGGCCAGCAGCGCCCTAATCGCCGATGTTTGGCAGAGTTACACTCAAACGGTGGCCGCTAATCGCCACATCGATGCCAATACCTTAGTGCTGGATTCGGCAAACTATCTGGCACAACTCGATAAGGCCGAAGGCGACTCCGCCACTATGGCCATCAATATGAAATGGGTCGATACCCTAGCGACCGATGAAGAGTTCCGTAAAGTCATGCTCGATACCGTGGGTAAAGAGAAGTCGGGTGACAGCTTCAAGCAGGTCAGCTTCTACGACTATTTAACCTTAGTGACACCTTTGCCAAGCTTTGTTGAGCAAGACAGTGTCGGCATTATCGTTGCCAGCGGCACCATTTTAAATGGCAGCCAACCCGCAGGCCAAATTGGTGGCGACAGCACGGCAGAACTGTTGCGTAAGGCACGATTTGATAAGCATATCAAAGCGCTAGTGCTTAGAGTCGACAGCCCTGGCGGCAGCGCCTTTGCCTCTGAACAAATCCGCCAAGAATTACTCGCCCTCAAAGCGGCGGGTAAACCAGTGGTAGTGAGTATGGGCAGTCTTGCGGCATCTGGCGGCTATTGGATTTCGGCAAGCGCCGATTATATCTTCGCGACACCAACAACGCTGACGGGTTCTATCGGCATCTTCGGGATGATCGCCACCTTCGAAGATTCACTCGCCAGCTTAGGTATTCATACAGATGGGGTATCGACCTCAGAATGGGCGGGATTATCAGTGACTCGCACCCTCTCGCCGCAAATTGAATCGGTTATCCAGCGCCATATCGAGCGTGGCTACTTAGACTTTATCTCACTGGTTGCTAAGGAACGTAAAATGACCTTAGAGCAAGTGGATAGCATCGCCCAAGGCCGCGTGTGGAGCGGCAAAAAAGCCCTAGAGTTAGGTTTAGTAGATGAACTTGGCGATATCGACCAAGCTGTTGCCAAAGCCGCTAAACTCGCGGATTTAAGCCTGTTCGATACCCGTGTGATTGAGCAGGAATTAACGCCTGAGCAGCTTTTTGTGCAGCAAATGTTTGCCTCAGTTTCAGCCTATTTACCCGCGTCACTTAGCCATTCAACGCTGTTTGAGCAAATGCTGGCTCAATGGACTGGCAGCTTAAAGACGATCGCCGCCTTTAACGACCCTAACCATGTGTATGTGTATTGTGACAGCTGTGCGATCAACTAACGCAGACTTAAGATGATAGAGAAAAGCCCGAAGCCTCGGGCTTTTTTATTGGGTTTATGCCTGCAAAATCGTATAATTAGCTCACTTGCAGCTAAGATAATGACAAGAATGACTAAACGCTCCATTTATGTAGCCTATACGGGCGGCACCATAGGCATGCAAAAAACCGCGAATGGTTTTGCACCGGTGGCAGGATTTTTGACCCAATGTGTCCAATCCATGCCTGAGTTCTACCATGACGAAATGCCTGAATTTGTGATCCACGAGTATTGCCCACTCATCGACTCATCAAATATGGCACCGACCGACTGGCAAATGATCGCCGACGATATTAAAGCCAATTACGATAAGTACGATGGCTTTGTGATCCTCCACGGCACAGATACCATGGCCTACACCGCATCAGCCTTATCCTTTATGCTTCAAGGCCTGTCAAAACCTGTGATCGTCACCGGTTCACAAATTCCTTTAGCACAGCTGAGATCTGACGGGCAAACTAACCTGCTCAACTCCTTGTATATCGCCGCCAACTATCCGGTGGCTGAAGTGTGTTTATTCTTTAATAACAAACTGTTCCGCGGCAATCGCTCTACCAAAGCCCACGCCGACGGCTTCGATGCCTTTGCCTCGCCAAACTTCCCCTTATTGCTTGAAGCGGGGATCAAAATTAATCTGCGAGCAGGTAAAATTGCGACACCAAGCGACAAACCTTTAGAAGTGGCCAATATCAGTCCACAGCCCGTCGGTGTGGTTACTCTCTATCCTGGCATTTCGACGCAGATTTTTGAGAACATTCTACAGCAACCCGTTAAAGCACTCATTTTACTGACTTTTGGCGTGGGCAATGCCCCACAGGATGCAGCATTACTCAATACCCTGAAGCAAGCGGATGAACGTGGAATTGTACTCGTGAACCTGACTCAGTGTTTCCAAGGTAAGGTCAATATGGGCGGTTATGCCACGGGGAATGCCCTTGCTAAAGCGGGCGTGATCAGTGGCGCTGACATGACCATTGAAGCCGCATTGGCGAAGTTACATTATCTGCTGTCGAAAAACCTAAAACCGAGCGAAATTAAAACTGCCATGTTGCAAAACTTGGTTGGTGAGCTCAGCCCCGACTAAATATCGCAGCCTTACACATGAAAAAGCCCACATTAGTGGGCTTTTTATTGTTTAAGCATCAACGTCTGCTATTACAGTTCATCAGCTTTAAACTCGGCAATCGACTCGCCACGGAATTGTTTTTTCAACTCCGCCTTCGACAGCTCATTTAATTTTCCACCGGCCGCTATGGTGAAATGCTCAGTTTGATCTAAGCGGCGCGCCTGATAGAGCATCACCACTTGTAGGGTCGATTCACGCTGGGCTTCGGTTAATACAGTGCCATCTTCCCATTTACCTAATTCAGCGGCGCTACGCAGCCTTTCATAGACTTCCTCGGGCATTTGGTCGATTACTTGATTAATGTCGGTCATACACTCTTTCGCTTATGTAATACGATTCTAACGCGGGTAATTAAATAGCCCACAAAACCAAAGACAAAACAGATGGCTCCAATGGTCGCGCGTAATCCTTCGGCAGGCTCTCCACCCCAAAACCAAATCACCACACCTGCAATAAACAGCGTCATAGCGACAAAGCTTTGGTTCATTAAGTTGCTTGATTTTTGGATATGATTAATCCGTACGAGCGAGCCATTATCACCATTGGTTTTTGCCTCACAATGCGGGCAAGCAGGCGCTTTGCTCGACATCCGTTTACGGCAGATTGGACATTCGATTAATGCCATAGTCGCACCTATCTTAACTTATCAACCACGGCGAGCATGGCAATCAGTGAGGCTTCGCCTAAATAAATGCTGCGCTCTGGCGACCAACCCACAAACGGATCCTGCAGGTTGTTGTTGTCTTTAAAAGGCATTTCTAAGGTGTTCGACAAGCAATCAAAGGTATACGCCACCCAATTAGATGCCACGGTCAAGTTGGCTTGACCTGGCTCGTCTTTGGCGTATCCAAACTCGGTTTGGAAATCGGCACTGGCCAAGGTTAATGCCTGACTAAAGTCAGCTTGCAACTGTGTCAATCGCTCACTGTAACCTGGCACACCTTCACAACCTGCGAGGAACACATAGGGCAAACCTTCATCGCCATGGACATCGTAAAATAAGTCTACGCCAGTCTGCTGCATTTTCTGCACCACATGGTAGACCTCTGGGCTTTTTTCTAAGCTTGGGGTTTGCCATTCACGGTTAAGGTTAACCCCAATCGCATTGGTACGCAGATGCCCTCTTACGCTGCCATCTGGGTTCATATTAGGCACTATGTAGAAGTTTGCTTTATCGAGCAACGCTTTTGCCGTTGGACAATCGTTATCCAGCAGACGGTTGACTAAGCCTTCGACTAACCATTCCGCCATAGTTTCACCGGGATGTTGTCTTGCGGTGATCCAGATATTACGTTTATCGGGATTACCATCACCGACTTTCATCAGGGTGATATCACGGCCATCCAAGGTCAGACCTAAATGTTCTAGATTAACATCGGGATGCAATTGTGCATTGCTCAGTAGATCTAAGTGACGCTCGTAGCTGTAGGGTGCAAAGTAGGCAATTTGAATCGCATCACAATCAAGTGCTAACTGAATGCTCAGTTTGCCATCAATATATTGAGTTGGCACACGGAACCAATGCTGGCGATCGTAACTGGCGACCGCGTGGTAATCCTGCCATCCCTTAGGATAGGAAGCGGTGCCCGCATTGATGATATTCAAGGTGTATTGATTACCTACCTCACCTTCGAATCGGAAGTTGAACCATTGATAAAACTCACCGCCCGCATCGGGACGGATCGCCAGTTGAATATCGTCTTTATTATCAAGATTAATGACTTGGATATTACCGCCATCAAAATTGGCACTGATCCGCATAATGATTCCTACTTGGTTATTCATGTGAGGGTAATGATGCTGAATTCGCATCTACTATAATGCCCGTTAGAATAAACCAAATCCGTATCAGGGGAAAATGAAAGCGACCAAATTTGCCTAAGAAGCCAGCAGTCGTGCTTTTATTCATCTGCACCTGTGTTTGTCAGCCGCATTCGCAAAACATTAAGCGCTAAAACTGTATCCTTGACCGCGAACAGTGTTGATTAATGTCCGTGGCAAACGGGTATTCGCCAGTTTGCGCCGTGTGTTACTGATATGCATGTCCAAGTTACGATCGAAGCGTCCTAAGTCCTTCTGCAATACAGATTTTTGCAGTTCTTGCTTAGTGATCACTTGCCCTTTACGCTCAAACAGATACTTAAACAACCTAAACTCGGTTTGCGTGAGTTCCACGGCATTTTTACCAATAGTGATCCTATAGGTAGCATCATCGAATTTGACTGGCTGGATTGTCGCCTGCTCGATTGCCATTGGCTCTGTGGCGCGAGGGATTAATCGCCGTTCTAATGCATGCATACGCACCAATAGCTCTTTAATGCTAAAGGGTTTCGTTAGGAAATCATCTGCACCAAGCTCGTAGCTTCTGATCCTGTCAGCCTCGTTGTCACGGGCAGACAGCATCATGATCGGCGTCATACAGTCCCGCGCCTGCAATAGCGAAAAACCATCCATTTGCGGCATCACTAAATCGAGCATAATAATATCGGGCATAAAGCTGCGGATACGCTTCAACCCATCAAGGCCGTTAATGGCACATTCAACCTCATGTCCCTGAGTTTTAAGTGCATCAGTTAACCAAACTCTGAATAAAGGATCATCATCGACTAACAGTATTCTACTCATCCCTAAACACCAAACGAGAATCAATATCATTTATGTTACCATAACTAAAAATATGTCTCTAGCATCATAAGTGATTAAAAATCAGTTTTAGCTTATTTGTGATCAAGTTGGCAGCGATGAATAATGGGTTGTAACCTTTTGCACCAAAACAAAAAAGCGCCCGAAGGCGCTTTTGGAGGATATGTTCTATTAAAGATTAGAACTTAACTGTTACACCACCGTAAATGGTACGGCCGATAGTGTCGTAAACTTCTGGAACAGTACCACCATCGCTACCGTTAGATACAGTCAATGGTTTTTCATCGGTAAAGTTCTTCACGCCTAAGCTAACAGTTGCCATATCATTGATATGGTAAGTACCAGAAATGTTGTGATAAAGGATATCACCCACTTTGTTACCTGCGCTCAGGTCACGCATGTCGCCGATAAAACGGTTGAAGTACATTACGCTCCAATCATCTTGACCAGCAGAGATGCTGAAGTTATTACGTACGCGAGCATAAGCACCGAAGTTACCGTCGATAGTGCCAGTGTATTCTTCACCATCCTGCTCAAACTTCACTAAGTAAGTCGTATCGTTGTTTACTTTCCAATCTAAGCCAATTAACTCGAAGTTGTATGCTAAGTTGAAGTCGATACCGCTAGTGTCTTGTGAACCTACGTTAGTTAACGCGTTTGTTAAGTTCTCCAAATCGCCATTAGGGCCGATATTGAAAGTTTCACAAGCTGTTTGATCACCAGCATAACAAGCATCTAAACCAGCTTGAGTATCCATACGCGCAATTGCGTTGTCTACTTTAAAGCGCCAGTAGTCAAGCGTCACTGACATGCCATCGAGATAGCTTGGTGAGTATACTAAACCAGCTGTATATGACTCTGACTCTTCAGGCTTAAGATCTGGATCTGAAGTACGGTTTACTAAGATCTGTGGATCTTGAGCGTTACCCCATGGGTCATCTAAGTAGTCGTATGAACCAGAGTTACCACCATATAGCTCAGCTACGCTTGGTGCACGGAAACCTGTTGCAGCAACAGTACGAACCATCAGCTCGTCAGTCGCATTATAAGTTAAACCTATTTTCCAAGTAGTCGCTTTACCGAAGGTTGAGTAATCGTCTAAGCGCAGAGCAAATTCACCAGTTAGTTTTTCAGTAAATGGCACGCTCACTTCTTGGAAGATAGAAATAACGTTGTAGTTACCATCAGTTGGATCTTGTTGAGCAGAAGTACTCTCACCCGCAATAACCACTTCGTCAGGCGTGTAGAAACCACTTTCACGACGGTATTCAGCACCGATAGCGAAACCTACAGCACCCGCGCTCAGGTCGAATAATTCACCGTTTAAGCCAGCTGATAGAGTTTGTTGCTCGTTACCGCCTTTAGCTTCTTCTGTGTAGCTAATGTCATTAATCATTTGCTGAGTTAATGGTGCACCGCTGAACCATGCATCTGGACTTGCATAGATTGAGGTTGCCATATCAGAAGCATTGATTGAGTTTTCTACCGCAGTTTTAGCTTGGTTTTTACCATAGGTGTAAGTGACATCCCAGTTCATACCAGTATGTACATCCAAAGTACCCGCTAAACCACCAGATAAACGCCAAGTGTCAGTATCTTGAGTATAGATACGTGGACCGACGTCATTAGTACGACGACGATAGTTTACTAAACCTTTCTCATCAGCTTTGATACCAGCTGCAGTCATTGCGCTGTCTAAAGTTACGCAAGGTGCGCCTGTAGGCACATGTGAATCACCACAAACATTCAGCATAATATCTGCTGGTTGAGCAGCCATTTGCTGATTTGAGCGACGGTTAGTGTAGATAGCGTCAGCGGTTAATACCACATCGTTACCTAGCTCTTGAGTCATGTTTGCGAACAAACTACGACGCTCGTTTGGTGTTTGGTAGTAGCTATCTTGAGTAAAGTCATAGCCATAAGTACGGTCAACCCAGTTGCCGTTAGCGTCTTGAACTTTACCACCTAAAGAACCTGTTGGAATAAATGAACTGGCACCTGGTTCAGTCCAGTTGCGGTCACCTTGGATCACGCCACGGCGATCTGAGTAAGCAGCACCAAAGGTGTAGTTACCACCATCGGTGTTGAAACCATATAATGCACTGACATCACCGTTTTGACCGTCACCTTTGTCGGTGCCACTGCCATTGAAGTCTAATTGGAAACCATCGAAATCTTTCTTGGTGATAATGTTCACTACACCGGCGATCGCATCGGAACCGTATACCGCTGAAGCGCCGTCTTTCAGGATTTCAACGCGAGCGATCATAGCAACAGGAATAGAGTTTAAATCCACAGCACTGTCAGCACCAGAACCTGAGTTCACCATACGGCGGCCGTTTAATAACACGAGAGTACGCTGCGAGCCCATGCCACGTAAGTCAACTTGTGCTACACCGTCAGCACCGTTGTTAGTGGTTGAACCAATCGCAGCACCTGCCATTGAGGTTTGAACTTGTAGCATTTGGTCTACAGAGGTGAAGCCTTCGGCTTTAATTGCAGCAGCATCAATAACGGTAACAGGAGAAGCTGTTTCCATATCTTGACGTTGAATACGTGAACCCGTGACTTCAATACGCTCAACTTTTGCAGTCTCTTCAGCTGCAAATGCGCTTGACGCAACAAATGTACCAGCAGCAATTGAGCTAACGACAGCTAAATTAATAGCCGACGCAACTTTGGTTCTTTTGATCATGAATGAATGCTCCCTAGATCTTACTATTATTTTTATGCTTACAGTTTGTACAACTATTGCTGTACGACTGTTGCGCTTGATACTGAGGATTCACTTTCATTCAGTCAATATTCATTTTTTTAACCTTAAACGAATTATTGTTTAATAAATTAACCAATTTTGTTAACCACATGTTTAAGCAAAACTTTGAATACTAGAATTTAATTATTTACAGCATTAATAACCGTATAAATCCGCAAAAAATAGCGATATAGACTGTTAATAATGCAACATTTTAAAAACATAGCATCTCCTCATAAATGTGATCCACATCACATTTTATAAAAGGTGAACCATCCAGCGCACAGAATAATGTGTCGATTAATTATGGAGAAATATGCATATAAGCATTAGATGCAACACAAATAACCAAGTAAACATCAGCATTTTCACACCTAGCATTGATACAAAATGAATAAATTGTGATTTTTATGCACCACAAGAGTGCATAAAACACAAATGCAACAAATTACCGTCAATTAATATCGAGAATAATAACGAGGCGCAGAAAGACAGAATTGACACTAAGAAAGGGCAAGTAAAAAAATTCAATAGAATGAAACAGCTTAATAAGTCACACCACAAAAGCTTATTTTATGAACAATAATATAAAATCATGTCCTATTAAATCTAAACATAAAAATACATTTGTTTCGTTAATGCTAACCACAAGCATTAAATATTATTTATAAACTCAGCGACGGTTATTTTTCAACCAAATAAATTCAAATAAAAACAGCAGCTCAATAACGCATTTTTAAAATGAGTTGCTCATCATTAAATTATATTTATCTACATATTGAGATTAGATTTTGATCGAGCTACAAAGACAAAAAAGCGGCCAAGGCCGCTTTTATCATCATAAAGTTATTCGTCTTAGACGATTACTCTGGTTTTATCATACCAAAATGCAAATACGCTCTGTTTGTGGCAATCCGGCCGCGTGGGGTACGTTGGATAAAACCTTGCTGGATTAGGAAAGGCTCGAGTACATCTTCAATGGTTTCCCGCTCCTCACCAATGGCCGCAGCAAGGTTATCAAGTCCCACTGGGCCACCCATAAACTTATCTATAATCGCGAGCAGCAGTTTTCGGTCCATATAATCGAAACCTTCGCCATCAACATCGAGTAAATCTAGCGCGTGCTCTGCGACTTTCTTGGTCACTGCACCATCGTGTTTGACCTCCGCATAATCACGCACTCGGCGCAGTAAACGGTTGGCAATCCTTGGTGTACCCCGTGACCGCTTAGCAATTTCGGTTGCCCCTTCACTATCAATGGCTAATCCCATCACTTGCGCGGAACGGGTCACAATGGTGCTTAAATCTTTGACATTATAAAACTCGAGTCGCAGCGGGATGCCAAAGCGCGCTCTTAGCGGTGAGGTTAACGCCCCTGCTCGAGTCGTGGCGCCGACTAAGGTAAAAGGAGGTAAATCCAACTTAATCGAGCGTGCTGCGGGCCCCTCACCGATCATAATATCCAACTGATAGTCTTCCATCGCAGGATACAAAATTTCTTCGACGACAGGACTTAAGCGGTGAATTTCATCGATAAAGAGTACATCGCCCGCTTCAAGGTTCGTGAGCAATGCAGCCAAATCCCCTGCTTTCTCAAGCACGGGACCCGATGTCGATTTGATATTTACACCCATTTCATTGGCCACAATCATGGCTAGGGTTGTTTTGCCTAAACCCGGCGGACCATAGATCAACATATGATCTAAGGCTTCTTCGCGATTCTTTGCCGCTTGAATAAACACTTTTAATTGGGCACGTGTATCATCCTGCCCTGTATATTCATCGAGCAATTTAGGGCGCATGGCCCTGTCGATAACATCATCTTGACCTTGCAGCTGCGGCTGGATCAGTCTATCTGCTTCAATCATTTACCTATTCCTGTTACCGCATCGGCATACGGCACCTTGCAATTTGGGCGCAGTTGCAACCTAACTGGCTGCAAAAATCGCGTACCGCAATATAACACTCGCCTCAATAAAAACCATGCCATTAGAGCATCGATTTTAACGCGGCCTTAATCAAGGTCTCACTGTCCATGCCTTCTTTATAGGCGGCGGAAACGGCTTTACTCGCCTGTGGTGGTTTATAGCCGAGGGAGATCAAGGCTGAAATCGCATCCTCTTCGGCACTGTTGACCGTCGGTGCTGGTGAGTAGTTGGATTGCAACACAAACTCACGCTCAGAGCCCATGGATGCCTCCATCAAGCTCTTCAGTTTATCGCGCATCTCAACCAATAAGCGCTCTGCGGTCTTTTTACCGACACCGGGTAATTTCACCAGCGTCACTATATCATCACGCTCAACACAGCCGACAAACTCACTGGCGGTCATGCCAGAAAGAATGGTTAACGCGAGCTTAGGGCCCACGCCGTTGGCCTTGATAAGTAATCGAAACAGTGAGCGCTCTTGCTTAGTGATAAAGCCGTAAAGCAGCTGGGCATCTTCACGCACCACAAAATGGGTATACACTGTGGTCGGTTGATTGACCTCGGGGAGCTCATAAAAGCTGGTGAGGGGCATCTGTAACTCGTACCCCACGCCATTGACATCAATCAACACCTCAGGCGCTTGCTTTTCAATTAACACGCCACGTAAACGACCTATCATCTGTACCGTCCATATGTTCTTGTTGTCGCTCGGCCACTTAAGGCAACCAAACTTTGATTGGTGTGATAATGACATACCGCAACGCCGAGCGCATCCGCAGCATCGGCCTGCGGCGCAGCGGGCAGCTTAAGCAATTGCTGGATCATATGTTGAACCTGTTCTTTCTTGGCTCGTCCCGTGCCCACTACGGCATTTTTAATCTGGGTAGCACTGTATTCTGCGACGGGTAAGTTAGCCACAGTCGCAGCGACAATAGCCGCGCCGCGGGCTTGACCCAATTTCAAGGCCGAGTCGGCGTTTTTGGCGAGAAACACCCGCTCAATCGCAAATTCATCGGGTTGATATTGGCAAATAATTTCACTTATACCATCAAAAATTTGCTTGAGTCTTAATGGTAAATCCTCACCCGAGGTACGAATGCAGCCGCTGCCCAAATAAAGTTGCTGCCGCCCTTGGCACTGGATAACACCGTAGCCAGTGATCCGTGAACCTGGGTCAACCCCTAAAATAATCGCCATGCTATCCCTAATGCCTGTGCCCGACTTAAGACAACCCATTCCGCGGCTAACTTAAGCACTCGCAACAGCGCAAAAAATCATAAATCAAACTGAGACAAATTAAAGGTAGCCCTATAGCGAAACACTGGCGCTAAACTCAATCATAGTCTCTACAGCTCTGGAGCTAAGTTTGCCAGCTGACTTTAGGCCACCTAACTAAAGTTAACGTTAAGGCCTAACCTAAACTTTCCATAATCTCATCGGAGATTTCGGCATTATGATACACCTCTTGCACATCATCGTGCTCTTCGAGGGTATCGATAAGACGCATAAACTTCTCTGCGGTCTCGGCATCCAACTCAGCCTTGGTCGAGGCAATCATTGCGATTTCAGCGTTATCACTGACAAATCCCGCAGCATCGAGGGCATCTTTAACGCCATAAAACTCGGTAGGCTCAGTAAATACATCAATCGCACCATCATCGTAACTCACCACATCTTCGGCGCCAGCTTCTAACGCCGCGTCCATCAGGGCATCTTCATCGGTACCAGGCGCATAGGACAACACTCCACGCTTTGTAAATAAATAGGAAACCGAGCCATCGGTACCTAAATTACCGCCGGATTTGCTAAAGGCATTACGCACGCCGCTGACGGTACGGTTACGGTTATCCGTCATGGTTTCGACCATCACCGCCGTGCCGCCCGGTCCATAACCTTCGTAAATAATGGTTTCGAGTTGTTGCCCTTCAAGCTCACCTGCGCCACGTTTGATTGCGCGCTCGATGGTGTCACGGGTCATATTACCGCCGAGTGCTTTATCGATGGCGATACGCAGACGCGGATTTGAATCGGGATCGGAGCCGCCCTCACGGGCCGACACAGTTAACTCTCGGATAAATTTAGTAAAAAGTTTACCGCGTTTAGCATCTTGTGCTGCTTTGCGGTGTTTAATGTTGGCCCACTTACTATGACCTGCCATGGGAGTTCTCCTCTACACATAGCCATTGCACATCTTATCAATAGCCTAAGGTAACCTTGACGGCGCCTCTTGTGAGGTTCCTATACCTATGTTCCTTTACACAAAGATTGACGACAAATTCAGTGACGTCGATAACGCAGATATTGATAAGAAATGAAATGACGGGGTAAAAATAGACCGAGGCTTGCGCCTCGGTACTCGATTATCACTAAAGATTAGTCTTCAGTCTTCGCGGCTTTCACCACGGAAATGCCTAATTCAGCTAATTGTTGTGGGTTAGCAAAACCTGGGGCATTGGTTAACGGACACGCCGCTGTGGTGGTTTTCGGGAAAGCCATCACATCACGGATTGAGCTTGCGCCCGTCATCAGCATGATAATACGGTCTAAACCGAATGCTAGACCCGCATGTGGTGGCGTACCGTAGCGCAGCGCTTCGAGTAGGAAGCCGAATTTCTCTTTGGCTTCTTCATCGGTAATCCCCAGAATGCGGAATACCGCAGATTGCATCTCTTGGTTATGAATACGTACTGAACCACCACCTAATTCGCAGCCGTTTAATACCATGTCGTAGGCATCGGACACACGGTTAGCCGGATTGGCTTCCAGCTCTTGTGGTGTCACGCCGCGCGGCGCAGTAAACGGATGGTGAACCGCGTGGAAGCTGCCGTTGATCTTCTCAAACATTGGGAAGTCAACCACCCACAATGGACGCCATTGACCTTCAAGCAGATTAAAGTCTTCACCGGCTTTAAGACGCAGTGCACCCATCGATTCAGCAACCACGGTCGCTTGGTCTGCACCAAACAGGATAATATCGCCAGTTTGTGCGCCAGTGCGGCTGATGATTTCGTTAACAATGCTCTCATTCAAGAACTTCAGCACAGGCGATTGGATGCCTTCTAACCCTTGAGTCAGGTCGTTTAGCTTCATCCACGCTAAACCTTTAGCACCGTAGATACCCACGAACTTAGTATAATCATCGATTTGCTTACGGGATAAGCTCGCGCCACCTGGAATACGCAGCGCCGCAACACGGCCTTCTTCGTCATTGGCTGGACCTGAGAATACCGCAAATTCAACGTTTTTGAGTAAATCGGCAACGTCCACCAGCTCTAATGGGTTACGTAAATCGGGCTTATCTGAACCGAAACGACGCATGGCTTCGTTATAGGTCATGCGTGGGAATTCGCCTAAATCGACATTCAGCATCTCAAGGAACAGGCCACGCATCATCTCTTCAGTCTTAGCCATAACTTGCTCAGACGTCATAAATGAGGTTTCGATATCGATTTGAGTAAATTCAGGCTGACGGTCAGCACGTAGGTCTTCGTCACGGAAGCATTTTACGATTTGATAGTAACGATCGAACCCTGACATCATCAACAATTGTTTAAACAGCTGTGGCGATTGTGGCAGCGCGAAGAATTGGCCCTTGTAAGTGCGACTCGGCACTAAGTAGTCGCGAGCGCCTTCTGGGGTTGCCTTGGTCAGGATTGGCGTTTCGATATCTAAGAAGCCGTTTGAGTCGAGGAAACGACGCACTGCACTGGTCACTTTCGCGCGGAACATTAAACGCTGCGCCATTTCTGGGCGACGTAAATCTAAATAACGGTACTTTAGACGCTGCTCTTCACTGTTGTTTTGGTAGTTATCTAAGCTCAGCGGCAGCGGCTCAGAACTGTTGATAATCGTCAGTTCTTTACCTAATACTTCAATTTCGCCGGTCTTCATTTGCGCGTTAACTTGGCTATCAGGACGGGCACGAACCACGCCTTTTACCTGCACACAAAACTCGGCGCGCAGCGTACTGGCCACATTGAACACCTCAGGTAAATCTGGATCGTAAACCACTTGGACCAGACCTTCTCTGTCTCTTAAATCTAAAAAGACTACGCCACCCAAATCACGGCTACGATTAACCCAACCTACCAAGGTAACTTCTTGTCCAACGTGAGACTTATTGACGTCTCCACAATAATGACTGCGCATCTAACTCTATCCTTTATCCGGAAACCGGTGCTTTGGAAATAATCAAAACGAGATAAAAGCGGCATTATAGTCAAATAATGCCGATTACCAAAGTACTTCACTTTTAGGCGGTGAAGTATCAAACAGTTTTACGCCCTTGACTAGAGGCGAACGCACTATCTGCGTATAAGCGTTCAAAAAATCATCAAGCCACGCGGTAGCAACGGCCACCCGCTGTTTTGGCTTGGTACATCAGTTGGTCGGCTTTCTTCAATAGATCGATGGCCGTATCGCCATCGCGGGGATAAATCACCACACCTATGCTGATGGCAACCTCGACTGTCACCCCTTCGACGCTAAAAGGTGACGAAAGCGAGTGCAGAATATTATCAGCAACTTGGGTGGCAGCATCGAGATCTTGCACACGATTTAGCAGGATCACAAACTCATCTCCCCCGAATCTTGCCACTGTATCAGAATGACGAATGGCTTTGGTCAGTAATCCCGCCACTTGCAATAACAACGCATCTCCTACCGGGTGACCATATTGATCATTAATCTGTTTAAAGTTGTCTAAATCGATAAACAGTAAGGCAAAATGACTATGATCCCGCCGATGGGCCAACAAAGCCTGTGACAATCTGTCATCCAAGAGTGCCCGATTAGGTAACTGGGTTAAAGCATCGTGGCTGGCAACGTGTTGTAAACGTTTTTCTGCGGCAATGCGGCAAGTGATCTCCAAGTTTAAGCGACGATTCACCATTAATACCGCAACCATAACGACCGCTAAGCTTAGCGCACCAACCAATAGATAGCGGATCCATTGCACATAGCGGCTATTGTCCGAATCAAGGGAGAAACTCACCCAATGGGAATAGATTTGTTGCTGAGTATGCTGGTCTATTTGCGCTAACACACGATTGATTAAGGGAACCAAAGGCGCATATTGCGGATTAAGTCCAAAGTGGCTGTGCTGATCGGCTAAATCACTGAGTAGCGACATTTTGAGTAGCGGATATTGGCCCGTTTTTAACTCAGAGGCCAGCGTCACTACTTTGTCGATAAATACATCCGCATGACCCTCATTGACCGCAGCGAGTCCCGACTGGATATCTTGCACCAACACGAGCTTGAGCGACGGCTGCAACGCCATCAGTTGTGCCACAAGATGATACCCCTCCACCACAGCGACTCTTTGCCCCGCCAATTGCGCCAGATTAAATACCGACACCTGCTCAAGCTGTGACACCAAACCCCACGGCGATGGCCAGTAGGGATCGCTGAAGGTTAAATATTGTTGTCGCTCAGCCGTTTGGGCAATACTACCCGCAAGCGCAATTTCCCCCGAGCGTAAAGCACTGATCAGCGATTGCCAATCATCGAAGGCAACGGGTCGAAGATTTATCTGCAATTGCTCGGCGAGGATATGGCTTACATCACTATTAATCCCCGCAAATTGACCCTCGTCATCGTTAAACTCCATCGGTGGCCACTGTTTTAAGTAACCTAGCTTAACTTCACCTAATTGTGCGAGGTAATCCTGTTCGCTTCTTGAGAGCTGAGTACCATGTAATCCCTTCTGGTTAAAAATACGGTCTTTTGGATTCAGCATCCATTTCTGCTCAACTTCGGCAAATTCCTGCATGCTAATGCTGCGAAAACCATTGGCGATGCGTTGGGTTAAGCCTGGATCGTCACTTCGCGTGAGCACATACACATCGGTCGGAAACTCAAGCTCAGGATATTGATAAAATTCTGACCAGGCCTTATTTTGCAATAAATAATGGGAAGTCCATGCCCCCGCAGCCACAAAGCCGACAATTTCCCCAGATCTCGCCCCCGCCACCATGTTATCCATATTGTCGTAATAACGCAGAGTAATGTCGGGCAGCGCTTTACGCAGCGCCACTAAATAAGGTGCCGTAGGCACAACACCGATACGTTTGCCTTTTAAGCTCTGTAAATCAGTTAATTGCTGCTGATATAAAAACAGCCGACTCTTGAGCGTATAGAGTTGCCACGCACGGGTTAAGCCGGTTTTCAGATCGTCACTTTCTGGGTAACCAATATGCGCATCGGCCAAGCCTTGACGCACATCGTTGACGGTAGCATTCATGTCGCCAGGGATAAAATCGACATTGATACCCGTTTTTGCCGACCATAATTGCCATAGATCCACATAAAGCCCATGGGGCAAACCGTCAACGCCGAGATCAACAAAGGGTTCAACGCCCAATTGCATGGCCACTACTAGGCCTGCCTTTTGACCATGATACCCAAGCCAGCGCCGCTCGGTTTGTTGCATAAAACGCGGTTCGAGTGCTTGGAAACCATTATTAATCTTCTCGACTAAGGCGTGATTGCCCTTCATCACCGCAGGCACAAACTGCATGGCCTTGATGGGAATGCGGGCGCTGATAGGAAAACTGCCGGCAATCGCTTGACTAGACGCGGGATCGCGAAGATACCCATCGAGTCCGGCAAACACGACCGTCTCGCCTGCAGCCACTCCGGCGAGTAACTTTTCCCTGCTCTCATAATATTTAAACACTAACCCAGGTTCGATACGGCGCAGCTCCGCCTCATGGGATGAGCCGCTCACTATACCGATTTGGTAAGGAATGAGTTCCTTGATGAATTTTTTGCCTTGCAAGGATTTATGTAGGTATAAATAGGTGCTGACATTAACAATGGGCTCTGCAAAATCAAACAGTTGTTCCCGCTCTGGCGTCTGTCCCATACCGATATGCACTTGGGCTTTGCCTTGCTGTAATTGCCCGAGTGACTCATTCCAGTGGCGCGCAACAAACACGAGTGGCGTATTAGTACGCTTGCCCCATTCCTTCCAAAGATCGACCAATAGTCCCGTGGCTTCGCCATCGTTATCGACAAACTGATAGGGAAAGCTGTCCTCTCCCATGACCACAATCAGTGACTCAGTCTGTCCTTGACTAGCGTTTACTGCGCTACTTGAGAATGTGCAGCACAGGATCACGATAAGCTGGAGCACTAACTTCAACTGGATTCCCTAGTACTTGATGTACAATGTAAATATTTTGTTATTGATGCATATTAGACAGAAATTTCTGGCAAATTACTAGCCTGAGACTTGCTGCTAGTCAACCGTATTCGTTAAAATGCGGGGTTGAATTTTCGAGATATTCCCAAATGAACGCTTCCCAAGATACTATCTACGCTCAAGCGAGTGAACACATTAGCGATTTCCAGTTTGATAACCGTGTAGCGGGCGTCTTTAGTGACATGATCCGCCGCTCGGTGCCTGGCTATACGCAAATTATCAATACCATTGGCGATTTTGCGGATCGTTTCGTCAAGCCTAATACCCAAGTATATGACTTAGGTTGCTCTTTAGGTGCCGCCACCTTGAGTATTCGTCGCCAGATCCAGGGCCGCGATTGTCGCATTATTGCCGTGGACAATAGCGAATCCATGGTGACGCGCTGCCAAGAAAACCTCAATGCCTATGTGAGTGATACCGAGGTTGAGCTGATCTGTGGCGATATTCGCGATATTCACATCGAAAACGCTTCCTTAGTCGTGCTTAACTTCACCCTGCAATTTCTACCGCCAGAAGACAGAGAAGCACTGATCGCAAAAATTTATCATGGTTTAAATCCTGGCGGCCTCTTAGTGCTGTCGGAAAAAATTCGTTTCGATGATGCGCCAATTCAAAGTGTGCTCGAAGAGCTGCACTTAGACTTCAAACGCGCCAATGGCTATAGCGAGTTAGAAATTAGCCAAAAACGCAGCGCGCTCGAAAACGTGATGAAGCCCGATACCTTAAGCATCCACCAGCAGCGTTTGACTCGCCAAGGGTTTAGCCATTTTAGCATGTGGTTCCAATGTTTTAACTTTGCATCTATGGTGGCCATCAAGTGATCAGTTTCAGCTCCTTTTACCAACAAATTGCCGATTCCAATTTACAGCATTGGCTCGAGACCCTGCCCGCCATCCTAGGTAAGTGGCAAAGAGAACATAAACACGGCAATTTGCCCAAGTGGGAAAAAGTGCTCAATAAACTGCACTATCCCGCCCCCGACCACGTTGACTTTGTAAACAGCGTCACGGTCGGCACGGGTGAGCAACTCACTCCCGGCGAAAAGGAAAAACTTGAGAATCTACTGCGCCTGTTTATGCCTTGGCGCAAAGGCCCATTCCATATCCACGGCATTCATATCGATACTGAGTGGCGCAGCGATTGGAAATGGGACCGTGTAAGCCCGCATATTTCCCCCTTACAGAACCGCACTGTGCTCGATGTGGGTTGCGGTAGCGGTTATCACATGTGGCGCATGCTTGGTGCTGGTGCCAAACGCGTGGTCGGTATCGACCCTTCACCGTTGTTTTTATGCCAATTTGAAGCGGTAAAACGTTTAAGTGGTGAAAATCATCCCGTGCACCTACTCCCGCTTGGCATTGAAGAGCTGCCGCCGCTTGATGCATTCGATACCGTTTTCTCCATGGGCGTCTTGTATCACAGACGTTCGCCCATTGATCACTTGTTGCAATTACGTGATCAATTACGTATGGGTGGAGAATTAGTGTTAGAAACTTTGGTAATAGATGGTGATGAAAACGCCGTTCTGGTCCCTCAAGATAGATATGGGAAAATGAATAATGTATGGTTTATTCCGTCCGTTGCCGCGCTGATGCTCTGGTTAAAGAAGTGTGATTTCACCGACATACGTTGTGTGGATACCGATGTCACTGCCCTTGCTGAGCAACGTCGAACCGGTTGGATGCCGAATGAGTCACTGGTTGAATATCTTGACCCTAACGATATCACTAAGACAATCGAAGGTTACCCCGCGCCGAAACGCGCAACGATTATTGCAGTGAAAAATCAACCCAATCAAGATTTGACCTAACGAGTTAACTCCAGTGGCCTAATACGCTTATGCCTTGGCAATCGCCTAGGCATAACATCCGTTTTAACGCCAATAGGAAGTATTATGCTAAAGCAGTTGATCGCTATCGCCGTTGCCAGCAGCTTAATGGGATGCGCAGCGACAGAACCGACCGCCAACGCCCCCAAACCACTCGACACCGATACCTTTAATACCCGTCTTAATCAGCAGCAAGACCATTTAGAGGCGACGATTGCCCAACAATGCCAGCCTGCCGATTTAACGGCGCTTGCTACACTCAACAGCCAAGTCGAGCAGTTAAGCCAGCAAATCGATAACTTAAATCAAGCGGCAAAAAACCTCACCGCGCAAAAACAAGCCGCAGTAATGACGCCAGCGCCGAGACAATGCCCCAAATCCGCTCTTGGGGACAAGTTCATACTCGGTGAAGTCGAAAATGTGTTTGTCGATGAACTCAACGCCAGCTTTGCCACTCGCATTGATACAGGCGCCGAGTCTTCCTCGATTGATGCCCGTAATATCACCCTATTTGAACGGGATGGCGCCCAGTGGGTGCGTTTCGATGTGCATACGCAAGGGGAAAAACAGCCGGCGACCAATTACGAATCTAAGGTCGTGCGCTTTGTGCGGATCAAGCAGGACGCCAATGAAAAGGACGACCGCCGCCCCGTGATCCACGCGCACCTAAAGATTGGTCAATATGCGGCAGAGACAGATCTTAACCTCACCGACCGTAGTCATCTCGACTACCCCTTATTGCTCGGCCGTAAATTTATTAAAGATATCGCGGTTGTCGATGTCGGCCAGCGCTATGTGCACGGTAAAGCCAAACAACCCAAACCACAGTCACCCAAAACTGAGTCAGCTATAGCTTCCAGCACCAAAGAATAAAGGCTATTTTGAACCAAAGGCTAATCACAAGATAAGATTGATGGGGCTGGACTGCCCTTTATATTTGTCTATCAAGCTTGTGATAGCACAACTCAGTCTGAAGTACGTAAAATCCGACACGCACAAAATCTGACGCGTTAAGTCGATTTCGAACCGCCAATGCCTTGGGTTTGTACCACGTTTTTAGGCCATTGGCGCAATATGGGAAACACCTATGCATTCACGTAAACCTTTTTACATTCTGGTGGCATTACTTTTTATTGTCGGTTTAAGCGCCAGTATCTACCGCGGCTTTAAACATCAGGTGCCTTTTTTACCCGGCGAGCAAGTGCAAAGCTGGGCCGTAGACGCCAAGATAAGCTTTGATGGCACTGGCGATGCGGCCGAAGTGTCCTTCTCCTTACCGCAGGATCCCGCCTATGAAGTCTTGGTCGAGAACGCCAGTTCCCCAGGCTTTGGGTTATCGGTGAGCGATGACAAAAACGCGCGCCGTGCAATTTGGTCTATTCGTAAAGCCTATGGCAGACAAGATCTCTACTATAAAGTGACCTTAGTGCCGACGGGTGTCACCCAAATCCACAGTAACGAAATCCCAAGTCAACCAGAGCCTTACCTCTGGCCCGCGACCGAGAAAACCGCCGCAGAACAAGTGATCAGCGAGACATGGGCACGCAGTGCATCAAACTTATCCTTCGCGCAGCAATTAATGAATGCGATCACGGCCACTAAGCGCAGCCAGAATATTGAGTTATTGCTGTCGAGCCAAACCGCGACGCAAGTGTTTTTGCATATGCTACAAACCAAAGGTATTCCAGCCCGCGAAGTCAATGGTCTCTACCTTGAGGATCAACGTCGCCGTCAATCCCTCTCACCCTTTGTGGAAGTGTTCCACAACGGTGAATGGGTATTGTTTGATTTAGTCAAAGGCAAGCAAGGCCGTCCAGAGAATTTACTGCTATGGGAACGCTCGGGCCATTCGGTGCTCGATGTGATGGGCGGGGTAAACTCGCAGGTGCATTTTTCTATGTTGCAAGACACTCGCTCAGCATTGGCGACATCCATCGATATGATGATGAATAACAATGCCTTGGATTTTTCACTCTATCAATTACCGCTAGAGGAGCAGAGTCTATTTAAGGGCATTTTATTGATCCCCATCGGGGTGCTGATGGTGGTGTTTTTACGGGTGATCATTGGGGTGAAAACCTCAGGCACCTTTATGCCAGTCCTCATCGCCCTCGCCTTTATTCAAACCAGTTTAGTCACGGGCTTAGTTGGCTTCTTGCTGATCGTTGCCTGTGGCCTGATGATCCGCTCCTATCTATCCCAGTTAAACTTGCTGCTGATTTCGCGAAGATCGGCGGTAATCATTGTCGTGATAGGCATTATCGGCGTCTTTACCTTGCTCTCCTATAAGTTCGGCTTAAGCGAAGGACTGACGATTACCTTCTTCCCGATGATTATTTTGGCATGGACCATCGAGCGTATGTCTATCCTCTGGGAGGAAGAAGGCCCGAAAGAAGTGGTAGTGCAAGGCGGTGGCAGTCTAATGGTCGCAACCCTCGCCTACTTAGCCATGAGCGCCAGTTGGGTACAACACTGGGTGTTTAACTTCCTTGGTATCCACTTAGTGATCTTGGCCTTAGTCCTATTAATGGGCCAATACACAGGCTATCGCTTGCTGGAACTAAAACGCTTTAAACCACTCGCGGGGGACGACTAATGAATTTTGCCTGGCCATGGGAGCTTCGCGAGCGCGGCGTACTCAATATGAATAAGCGCAATATCGATTACATAGGTCGCTATAATCCGCGCAAATTTTACAAGCGGGTGGACGATAAGTTACTCACTAAACAGTTGGCACTGGCCAATGACATCGCAGTGCCCGATTTAATCGCTGTTGTGCGCGAGCAACACGAAATCGTGCATATTCCAGAGCGTGTCAAAGGCCGCACTGGGTTTGTGATCAAACCGGCCAAGGGCTCCGGCGGCAAAGGGATCTTAGTGATCACCCATATCGAACAAGGTCGTTATTATAAACCCAGTGGACACGAAGTTAGTCCATCGGAATTGGATAGACACGTATCTAACATCCTCAGCGGTTTATTCTCCCTTGGCGGCAAACCCGATGTGGCAATTGTAGAAGGCTTAATTGAATTCGATCCTGTGTTTGATGGTTACAGCCACGAAGGCGTGCCCGATATCAGGTTGATTGTCTTTAAAGGATTTCCGGTGATGGGAATGCTACGGCTCTCCACCGCCGCCTCCGATGGTAAGGCCAACTTGCACCAAGGCGCCGTTGGCGTAGGCGTTGACATTGCCACGGGAAAAGGGTTACATGCAGTGCAATTTGATGCTCCAATTGAGTTTCACCCAGACACTGGCAAAAAGCTCACCGATATCGTCGTCCCCCATTGGGACAGCCTGCTTCATACCGCGTCGAGCGCCTATGAGATGTGTGAGATGGGCTATTTAGGCACGGATATGGTGCTTGATCAGACCAAAGGCCCGCTGTTATTGGAACTCAATGCACGCCCAGGACTGGCGATCCAGATTGCAAATGGAAAAGGCATTTTGCCTAGACTTAAGCATGTCGAAGCCATGTCATCCCATTCAATGACAGTTGCAAAACGTGTTGCCTATGCAAAAAAACATTTTAACGGCTAGCCTGCTTGGCTGGTGTTTATCCACCCTCGGTGCAGCCTATGCTGCGCCAAGTCCTGTGCCGCTGCTGGTAGAACAATGTTTGCGTCAACCCAATATTAACTTGGCTAGCGCCTACGCCAACTATGCCAGCATCCATCAGCTTTCCACTTTAACACTAGCAGATAAGGCATTAGTACTAGAGCAGCAAACCATTGGGCTGAATAATGTCAACGACAGACTCACCTACTACCGAGGTTTAAATCTCTCGGGGGACGAGCGCCAAGGGTTACTGCAATGTCAATTGCGCTTAGCCGATAGCCTGATCGATCTGTTTAGCCAAACAGAGTTTAACCAACTGGCTTTTGAGCTGACTCAAGCGGCTGCGGCAAATAACGATGTACCAAATCAGGAGTTGTACTTACTCGGTGAACAATTAACAGCGTTACTACGTCAACATTTGTCCATCATGGATAAGGCCAAGCTGCATACGGCGCAGGCTACGATTCGCCAAGGTTTAGGCAACCAACAGTTTCAGATGGATATCCAGGAGGCTACATGCCAACTCATCGCAGACGATGCTAAAGTCAATACCGAAAATATCGATACTGAGGCGGCAGACAAGCCCGTTGAGACGCAAAGTCCTCGCTTCTCAGACACCATTGCCAGTTATCTGTTAAAGCAAGCCAATGCCGAATGTCGACAAACCCTGTGGCAAGCCTATCAAGGTCGAGCGCGGGAGCATAATCAAGTCGCCTTGCATCGTATTGCAGAGCTGCGACAAAGTATTGCCGATGACGCAGGCTTTGCCGATTTCGCCAGTTATAGCCTCAATGACCAGCTACTCAATACCCCTGAGTTGGTTAAACAATTTCTCGACAGCCAAACGCAAGCGATTAAGGTTGCCCCTTGGGATATTGGCCGTTCCTTGTCGCAATTACCTAGTGCGAAAAACAATGCCCTAATTACTCTAGACCTGCTCGACAAGGGCTTGAATACCTTAGGCCAGTTTGGTTTGCGTTTTGAGGTGATTGGCGAGCATCAGGACTCGACAGCTACTCAAACGGCACTTTCTCAAACGGCACTCGCACAAGCGCAGCAACAGATCCTCCGCGTTTACCATATGGATAGATTATTGGGAGAAGTGTATCTGGCCATTGGCGCTCAAGATAAAGTGAATAAACCTAGGAATGCTAGCCAACACACCCTCAGGCAAAATGTGATTGGACAGCAATTTGGTCAACAGGCGCTTGAGCTCCCCGCGACACTCAATAATTTCAAAGATATCGAACGCTTTACCCAAACCCTCGCCGATGCAATGACTTCACTGGCGCGCGGCAGTCATTTTTACCTTAACAACACTTTAGGCCCGACGCTCGATACCAATCAATTACCGAGTCTTTGGCTCGCAAAGGCATTACGCCAAGCGCTATTTCCCCAATTTGATACCCAATATATTCAACCAAGAGAAACGCTCGCAAGCGCCTATGCAACGCAGCTTAAAGTCTTTCGCGCTAAGGTAGCACTTAACTTTTACCAGTCCTTAAACCAGCAAAGCTATCCGGATCTACAAGCGGAATTTAGCAAAAGCTTTGGCGTAAATTGGAAACAAGCGATTGATTATCCATACAGTTTTAATGCGATCGCCAACGAAGGTCCACGCTATTATCAATCCCTATGGCAAGCGCAGTTAGCTAAGCTTGTCTATGAATCCACACAACACTGCCAAGATAAACTTGGGCTTTTTAATCTCCTCGTGGTCAATGAGACCGCACTCACCTTGAGCGAGCAACTGCGCGCCATTGTTGGCGAACCCGTGGATGCCGCTGCGCTTATCCAAAGGATTATCCATGTCTCAGGATCTGAAAATCACCCACAAGTTACACAAACTCACGCTCTCCATTGCGATTTTTAGCGGGTTAGCATTCTTTACGGCAAATAATGCCTTCGCTAATGCCACCAGCGCTGCTCTAAGTAGCACTGGGCTTGAGCAGCCGAAAAGCGCGTTAAAGCCAAACGCATCAGATAAAAGTCAGTTAACTCAAAACGAAGTTGCACGGCTTATTCAACAAAACCTGGAAACCAATCTCTATAAATTGCCGCCTCGAGTGCAAGGTCATTATGGGATCCGCCTTTATCGCCTAACGGGTGATGAGCAATATGCAAACGCGGCGTTAGTCGATCTCTATGCGGTAACCGAAGCCCAAGCTTTTTATGCCTGCCAAGTTGATAACCCTGAGTTTATTCGCCAAGCGTCTGAGGTCGCCATCGCAGAATTGGGCAATGGTCCCAGGGCCAAGGCTCGTAAAAAGGCCCTCGCGCCCTTTCCCGAGTTTTTATTTTACTCCGATGTGCTGTTGCGATTTGCCAGTCGTATCGATGAGTTAGGCTTTACTGGCCCTTGCCATAGTCAAATGGTCCAAGCCCTCAAAAAAGCCGACTTACGCCAAGGTTTAACCGATCCTGCGATGATTAAAGCATGGGCGGCGCAGCTGATTAACTATGTGTATTGGGCCAAACAATTAGGCGTGGGTGATTATCTTGAGGACTATAAAAAAGCGTTTACTGCGGTTTACCCTGATTCGCGAGATACCACACTCAGCAAAGCACAATTTCGCAATAAGCTGTATGGCATGACGCATTTTATCTTCGCCGCGAGTGAATATTATCAGCATCAGGTGGATGTCACTGAATTTGCATGGATTTTAGACTACTTTAACGCCAATATTGAGCGCATTTTGCAAGAGGCAACCGACGATATTATTGCCGAAGTGGGCATTAGTTTCCTGCTAGCGGGTAAAACTAACCATCCGGTCGTGGCCCAAACACGGGCTTACATTGCCAACTCGTTCGATGCCAATAGCCAAATTATCCCCTCACCCAAGGGCAATCCGGATTTAGCCCTAGGCGAGCATCGTAATGTACTCGCCATTATGTTGCTCAATTGGCCCGAGACGCTTCATCCCGGCCCCTATCTTAATGAGCTTAAGCCGACCAAAAAGTATTTGCCCATGGGTGTCACGCCAAAAGCTATCGATTAATTCAGTGCTAATAAACATTGGGATAAACGGTCATAGCGGCAAAGCTCTGCCTCGCGATGGCCGTTTTCTTAATTAACACAATAATAGTATTGAAAAAACGATCATAGCTCGCCACTATAAGCGTCAATCTATCGCTTTTTTAGAAACCTGTCGTTTTCGACATTAGGACAACCATGACTCGCGCGAAATCCACCCTTGAGCAATGGCGTATTTTACAGGCTGTCGTCGATTATGGCGGCTACGCGCAGGCGGCAGAAAAGCTCAATAAGAGCCAATCCTCACTCAATCATGCGGTGGCTAAGTTGCAACACCAGCTAGGCATAGAGCTGCTCGAGGTTCGTGGTCGCAAAGCTTATCTGACACCACAGGGCGAAGTATTATTGCGCCGTTCGCGTCATGTGACTCAGGCGGTGAATGAGTTAGAGCAACTCGCCAGCAACCTTGAGCAAGGCTGGGAGCCAACGCTGACCATAGCTCGCGAAATCGTCTATCCGATGGAAAGTCTGGTGTGTGCACTGAGTGACTTTTTGCCCCATAGCCGTGGCACTCGCATCATTATGTTGGACTCAGTCATTACGGGTACGCAGGAGTTAATCCTTCAAAATAAAGTCGATATCGCCATTTGCGCAGGAATTCCCCCTAAGGGATATTTATCCGAGCCGCTATGCGAGCAGGAACTGCATCTGGTATGCCATCCAAGTCACCCTTTGGCCGAAATGGGCACATTAGACGATGACAAGCTGCTGGCGCAGCACCTGCAACTGGTAATCAAAGACACGGGGGTGCAGTCGAATATCGATATCGGCTGGCTAAAAGCCGAGCAGCGCTGGACTGTATCGAACTTCCATGAGGCGAAAGTCATTTTAAACCAAGGAATTGGTTTCTGTTGGATCCCATCCTTCCTTATTCAAGAAGAACTGGCCACAGGCAAACTGGTGCGTTTACACCTTCAAGGTAGCCAGAAACGGCGTATTATGTTAAGCCTTGTGATCCCGAATCGTGACCAGCAGGGCCCCGCCTCTAAACTGTTGGCATTCTATATCCTCAAGCACCATGGGGTGAGTACAACAGATTAAAATGCTCATTAACCTCTTTACCTCTGCAAAATTAGACGCTTTACAGATTAATCTTACTTATTGATTTAAAAAAGAAATAACGAGTTTCCAAGCAAAAAAGCTTAAACGATTTGGCATAAAGCGCGCACGTTTAGCTTCGTTAAGATTTACTGATGCATTGCGATATCAGAGACTAGGCATTCACATCTAAAAAGCTTGGACGATGTAACGCCAAGGTTTGAGGATTAAACAGGCCGCGCGATGCTTGACGGTTCGAAGACTCGAGCACTAATCCATTGGAAATAACACTTTCCCCCTCATGGGTAATCGAATGAGTTGGTAGCGCTGAATTGCTTATCCGCTCAAGGGTGTTCACACTCAAACTATGTTGACTTAGTTCAGCGTTTTCTTTACTTGCCAGCGTTGCCACGGCGACCGAGCCATAGAAGCGCATCGCATTGCTGTCCCTTGGCGCCGTATTCGATAGGTCCTTGTCGTAACGAGAAGAAAACTCCAACCGCTGCTTAGAAACCTGTGGAGGTTCATCCCTATTTGATGCAGTGCCCATGGCTAGGGTCGCCGTTGGCGGCTCAATGGGTTCTGTGGGCTCAACCTCTGTGGCATTAACAGTATCTGAGGTGTTGTTCGATGCAACCTGCGCCGCGATGGCTTGCTTAATCTTATCAATCACTTCTGTAACAGGGGCTGCTGGCGCGTCTTGGGGCGCAGCGATATTGCCATTGGCATCAATCTCGCCCGTCACTTGAATTTGACGTTCTTTAAGCGGCGGTAAACCTTCAATCTGTGCCTCAGCGCCTATCAGGGTTTCCGTTGTGGGTTGGTCAATAATTTGCTGCTGTCGTTCCTGTGCAAGTTTGGCTTTGGCATCATTCATTTTCTGCAAGGCTTCCGCCGCCACGCGAATATCCGCAGAGGATGGGTCAACGGGCGCCATCGCTGCCGCATAGACCTGCTTCATCTTATTGATGGTTGCTAATGGATCGCCAGGTACTATGGAAACATCGATCTGCACCTCACCGTCGGTGGCATAGCGCTGACCATCGGCGCCTTTTTCATACTTAAAACTGGGGCTTTGAGCATACTGACCGCCCACGGTCGCATGAGCAAGCTCATGGGCTTTGACTTCTGTATCCCGAGACTTTAACTCCTCCACTTGAGCCTTTTGCTGCTCAATCGCCTTTTCCTGAGCCTGTTTAACTTGCTCCTTTGCTAAGTCTTGCTGACGAGTTTGTTCGTTCTGAGTTTGCTGAGCCTGTTCACTCTGGTCGACTTTAGCAAATACTTCAGCTAACGTCTGTTGTTTTTTTTCTTGCTCTTGAGCAGCCTGCCCCCTCGCCTGTTTGGCTTGTTCATCTCGGGTCAATTGAGCTTGAGTTTGGTTTTGTTCAGTTTGGGATTGCTGCTGTTGCGTTTGAGCATTTGCCGTTGTTCCAACATCTGCTGGACCATTTGCCGCCTCGGGTTGACCAAAGATGTTATTAAACTGCTCACTCAGACTGCTTGGTTGATCACTATCAGGCTGTGCACCAGGATTGGCAAAGGCTGACGGGGTAGAGCCTGAATACGTGCCTGCCACATCGACACCGGCAAACTCAGCCTCAAAAGGGTTTATCGCTGTGGTGACATTTGAATGTCCCTGTGAAGTGGTACTCGGTGAAGTAGCAATTGATGTTGAGAATATATTGGCTAGCCCCAAGCTCGCAGAATTCACACTGCCACCATTCGTTGCAACCGTTGCCGCCGTGAAACTGGGCGCCAGAGAAGCAAATGGGTTAATAGTGCTACTCGGGGCTGTCAGACCCACATCCGGTACACTCAGGGCTGACACTGCGGGCATCGCAGCAATTTGCCCATCCCTCAATCCGCTAATCGAGCGAGCACCAGTAAGTAAACTAAAACTACTATTGTTCGAAGCTAGTAGGCTTGAATTAACAAGCCTTGAATTAACAAGTCTTGAATCGAAAGGATTTGAATGAAGCTGAGCCTTCGCGTTAGCACCGAGATCGGTGAATGCCTTTTGAGCAGATGTGCCATCAACGCTGGATGACATAGAAGGACGGGAAGATGCGACACCAATGGTTAACTCGGGCTGACTCGCACTCACAGGCGCAGCTTTATCCATCACAGCACCTAGGCCGCTTAATGATGGTTCAAGTGCTCCACTCGCTTCGAATTTAGGAGCATTCAGGCTAACAGTTGAAGTGGATAGGTTTACGACCGCCTGACCATTTCCCCCTTGATAAGTCTGCCCGCTTTGAGGTTTTCCCCCTTTTGGCGGCTCAATCGACTTATCCGCGCCCAAAAACGAAGAGGATGGCGCGCCAATTTGAGATGACAGCGCCATAACCGACATAGCTATACCTTAATATTGATAATCGAACCTATGGTTTCAGATTCACGTTCGAGCACCTCAGTCGAGGCCTCACCTTGTCGTAATGATTCGTTTGCCGACAGTAACGCCGAGGATTTATCGGGTTCATCTACCGCCTTAGCGGTTTCTGTTGGCGCTGCACTTTGCGAAGGACTAGGTTTGGCCACATCAATCGTTGCCTGCGTTAACCCTGATTGAGCCGTTTGCAAGCCTTGCAGACCGGAGGCATAAGCAGATTGGATTTGCATAGGAGTATTCCTGCATCTGGTGATGATTGGGTTAATTATTAATCAAACCTAAGGCAAAGTACAGGTTTATCCCCCTTCCTTACGGCATTTTAAAATCACTTTCAACACAATGCTAACGCGCAATCCAAGCCGATTCCCAATCCTTAAATACAGGGTTAAATCCCTTCAGCCGCATCTGAGCCATCACCAGCTCGACACTACGCTCATCGCTTATCTCAAACTGATCTAATTGACTGTCAGGCGCCTGATAGCCGCCTGGTTGTGTTGAACTGCCCGCACTCATCTGTGTTATCCCAAGTGGCAGTAAATTATCCCGAAGCGATGACGCCTCGCGTGTCGATAAACTGATATCAAGTTGCTGATTAAAAAGCCTAAAGGCACAGATCATTTGTACGAGTCCAAGATCGGTTAAATGCACTTTAGGTGCAATGCCGCCAGTACAAGGCCGCAATCGTGGTAAAGAAATACTAAAACGGGTGCGCCAATAGTGCCGCTCTAAGTAATCCAGATGATGGCCCATGAGTAAAGCATCGAGTCGCCAGTCATCTAAGCCCAGTAAGACGCCTAGGCCTATCTTATCGACACCCGCACGGGCAACGCGGTCGGGGGTCGCGAGTCGATAAGTAAAGTCCTGCTTATTGCCTCGGGTGTGATGCTTAGCATAGGTCGCCACTTGATAGGTTTCTTGATACACCATCACGGCATCTAGGCCTAGCTCGACGAGCTGATGATAATCAGACTCCTCAAGCGGCTGTACCTCCATGGACAAATAACTAAATTGCTGTTTTACAATGGGTAACATGCGCTTAAAGTAATCCATCCCCACCTTGGTTTCATGTTCACCCGACACCAGTAAGATGGAGTCAAAGCCACGGGATTTTATAATCGCCATTTCGGCCGCAAGTTCCTGCTCATTAAGCACTTTGCGTTTAAGTTTATTGCTCATGCTAAAGCCGCAGTAGTCACACTCGTTGGCACACAGGTTCGATAGGTATAACGGCAAATAGAGTCCGATATTGGCCCCAAAACGTTGCCGAGTGAGGGCTGCCGAGCGCTGGGCCATCTCCTCGATATAGGGTTCTGCCGCAGGAGACAACAAGGCGAGTAGACTCTGCAAGTTGCCTTCGGGTTGAGCTAGGGCTCGCTCAACCTCCGTAGCAGTGCAGGAATAAAGCGCCAGCAATAACTTATCCCGTTCTATTCGGGCAAATTGATCGACAAAACTCATTGCTGTAGGAATCCCGTTAACGGACTGGTATGCATAGCCTGAGTTTGCACTCGGCCCAGCCCCGCTTCAAAGGTTCGCCTGCCACAATCCACCGCGTCCTTAAAGCACTGCGCCATTTCAATGGGGGATGCACTGCTGGCGATAGCGGTATTGACTAGCACAGCATCAGCACCCAGCTCCATCGCGTGCGCCGCATGGGATGGCGCGCCAATCCCTGCATCAATCACCACTGGCACCCTTGCCTGCTCAATAATCATCTTGATAAAAGGCTCTGTCACCAGCCCCTGATTAGTCCCTATTGGGCTTGCCAGTGGCATCACGGCGGCGCAGCCAACCTCTTCTAAGCGGCGACACAGCACAGGATCTGCGTGTACATAGGGCATCACGATAAAACCGCGTTCACATAGGGTTTTAGCCGCTGCGAGAGTCTCAACCGCATCTGGCATCAGGTATTTAGGATCAGGATGAATTTCGAGTTTAATCCATTCAGTACCTAACATTTCCCGCGCCAGTTCGGCGGCAAATATTGCTTCTTTAGCATTTCGAGCACCAGAAGTATTAGGCAAGATCCGCACGCCCGTTTGCCTAAGCGGTGATAGCAAATCATCGGCCCCAGTTTTTAAATCAATTCTTTTCATCGCAACGGTAACCAGCTGTGATTTAGAAACCTTTATCGCCTCAAGCATCAGCTGACTTGAGCTAAACTTGCCCGTGCCCGTAAAGAGCCTAGATTCAAATTCCACACCCGCAATTGTTAACATATTAGCCTCCCGCGACCACTGCGAACACATCAATTTTATCCTCATGATGACAGAGAATTGATGACCATCTATGCCTTGGAACAACAGCCTCGTTAAGCACCAAGGCGACCGATTGTTGACTAATTTTTTGTGTCTCTAACAACGCAGCTAAACTAAGCGGTTGTGGAAGTGTTTGGGGAACATTGTTGAGATGAATTAAAATCATAACAAACCTCGAATTTTGGCTAAATCAATTGAATGACTGGTATTTTTACTTGGCACTGACGCACATACCTCGCACTCTGGATCACGGGTTAACGCAACCGAACGCCATTGCAGTGACTTGGCATCAAAGCGCCAAAATCGTCCAAGTAGCACCTCGGCTGAAACCGTTGGCGGCTCAAGATTATCGGAAGACTTATTTCCCGTTTGCCGTGAAGTAAATACTTGGTGTGTAGTTGAGGGTTCCTGTATCGCTCGTAGCAATAGTTGCATCGCCAGCAGCGTCTGCATAGAAGCCATCACGCCCACACTAGGGCCGAGCACACCTTGGCTCGCGCAGTTTTGTGGCGCACTTGTGTTAGAGGGGAAAATGCAGTGATAACAGCCCCCCTGGGGGAAACGCAGCTGATCAACGGCAAACAATTGACCACTGAAAGCGGCAATAGATGCGCTAACGAGAGGCAAGGCATGCTCAATACAAAACTGATTAATACAATACCGCGCGGCAAGATTATCCGTACAATCAAGTACTAATCTCGTCTTTTTTTTCTCCTTCAACACCTGAGCAAATACCTGCAATGCAGTCTCCAGCGTCAAGTTTTGTGCAAAGGCATCAATCTCACAACCTTGCGCCAACACAGCCAATTTCTGTTTCACAATAACAGCTTTATGGTGGCCAATATCATAGGCACTAAAGAGTAACTGCCGCGGCAGGTTGGATAACTCCACCCTATCGCCATCAATAAGCGTCAGGCGTCCTACACCGGCGCAGGCCAAATACTGCGCCGCCAATTGTCCAAGGCCGCCACAACCAACGATAACCACATGAGCCTGTTTAAGCTGTAGCTGGCCGGTCTCACCAACTTCAGGCAGAAAAATTTGCCGTGAATAACGAATAAAATCTTTATCGGTAAGGGATTGCACCAGGTGCTCTGCTGCACTCATAGATCCTGCTCCCAAGCACGCGTCAACTCCGCCAAAGCTACAATCGGGTCAGCGGCCTCTGTAATTGCACGCACCACGGCAATATTGCTCACCCCAGTCGCTTTAACTTGGTCAAGATTCGAAAGCCCAATACCGCCAATTGCCACTAAGGGATAGTGCGTATTTAACAACTCAACATATTGAGTTAATTTGAATAATCCCTGAGGCGCTGACGGCATTTGCTTAGTGGTCGTAGGAAAAATATGCCCGAGGGCAATGTATGATGGCGCGTATTGATGGGCGTGAAGCAGCTCAAAATAACCGTGGCTCGAGATGCCAAGTGCTAATCCAGCCTCTTGAATCGCCCTAAGATCTGTAACAGCCAGATCTTCTTGGCCAAGATGTACCCCAAATGCGCCATGCTTTATCGCTAACTGCCAATGATCATTGATAAAAAGCTGCGCATCATAATGCTTACCTAAGGCAATCGCGGTTTGGATTTGTACCTCAAGTTCGTCCGACGTTAGCGCATTAGACTTTATCCTGAGCTGTACCGTCTTCACGCCAGCCGCCAATAACTGCTCGAGTAACAGTAAGTTATCGACAACTGGATAAATTCCTAAGTCAGGATCAAGGCGCTTAAACTCGCCACATAGCAACGCACCACTAAATTCACTCAACTCCTTACGACGGGCAGTTAACTTAGGACAGGCACTTACTTTTGGATAGTAGTTTAATATCTGCGGCCAAGCGGTGCGCGATAATGGTCCAGGCCCTTGACCTATACCTTGCGCATGAGTTAAGCCTTGATTCACATAGGCCTTTGCTACAACAACGGCATCCTGCAATACAAAACCAAATGCCAATACAGAGGCGATGGACGAAGATAGAGTGCAGCCACTACCGTGGTTATGGGGCGTGTTTATCCGTGCACTGCTGAACCAAAAACAACCATTAGTGTCGAGTGGTGAACAAGCGGTGACATCACGACAGATCAGCAGATCTTCGGCCTGACTCTGATAATCAGTGCTCAAGTTAATGCCTGTATTAAAAAGAGTCTCAAAATCAATATCGCCGCCCTTGGCTAACACGCTACAGCCTAATTGCTCAGATAATTGCATTGCCGCAGCGGCGAACTCTTCTTTAATCAAAATCGACGATGGTTGTTGTTTATCAGTGAACGCCGTAAGTCTTGCTAGCTCCTGCACATTAGGTGTTATCAGGCTAATCAAACCTTTAAATGGGGTAAAATCCAATGGCGTGCTCTCCGTGCTCTTATCCCCTAGCCCATCCCCACAGCTTGCTACCATGACGGGATCGAGAATAACGGGTACTTGCGGAAACTGGATTTTAAAACCGGCTAGCCAGTCGGCAAGCTGGCGCAGTTGCTGCTGATTTGCCAGTAAACCAATCTTAATCGCTTGAGGCGGTAGATCCGCTAACAGGGTCGAAAGCTGCGACAATAACATTGCGTCGCTCACTGGCTCGACTAAATTAACCGCCACCGAGTTTTGCGCCGTCAATGTGGTGATCACGCTGCATCCATGGCCGCCCAAATCCTTGATGGTGGCTAAGTCGGCTTGGATCCCAGCGCCGCCACCGCTGTCCGAACCGGCTATGGTCCAGACGATAGGTTTAGGCGCTAAGTGGCTAACATGTTTAGCAGGGGTCATTATCAAACCTCCGCAACCTGTGCTGTGGGTTTGAG
>NZ_JBKEDJ010000036.1:0-36350 GCF_047975355.1 Shewanella sp.
CACGACCAAGCTAAAGCATCTTAATTGATTATCTTGGGTTATTAATCCATCGCATTTATTGCGCGCGCCAAGGATTATGGGTAGAATAGCGCGCCCTCTGGCTGAGTTAGTGATCGGCTAGAGATTCACATTTTATATTTGGAGAGACACATGTCACTAAGTACTGAAGCGAAAGCAAAGATCCTGGCTGAATTTGGCCGTGGCGCAAACGACACTGGTTCAACTGAAGTTCAAGTTGCGCTGTTAACTGCTCAAATCAACCATTTGCAAGATCACTTCAAAGAGCACATCCACGATCACCACTCACGTCGTGGTCTGTTACGCATGGTTAGCGCTCGTCGTAAGTTATTAGCTTACCTGAAGCGTACTGAAGCAGCGCGTTACAATGAGCTGATCCAAAAGTTAGGTTTACGTCGTTAATCACGCGTTTACTGACGTAAAAAAGGAGGCTAAGCCTCCTTTTTTATTGCCTCAAATTCAGTGTTCTACACTATTTGATCGCTTATTAGGCGCCACGTAATCCATCGATATTGCTAATGGTTGCGGTTTGATTGGCAATATACAGCGCCTCAAACTCCGCCTGCGGCAAAGGCTGGCTAAAGTAGAAGCCTTGACCAATTTGGCATTGATTACGCTTGAGCCAATCGAGTTGCATTTCGTTTTCAATCCCTTCAGCAACAATAGTGAGATTTAACTGTTTACCTAACATCAAAATGGTCGAGGCAATTGCGCTATCCCCCGGTAAGTCGGATACGAAGCAACGGTCGATTTTCATCGTAGTGATCGGCAGGTGTCTAAGGTAAGACAAGGAAGAATAACCCGTGCCGAAATCATCAACGGCGATACCAAAACCTGCTGATTTGAGTTGTTCCAACTTGTTGATTGCCAGCTCAATATCATTCATCAATGAGGTTTCAGTTATTTCAATTTCGAGTAATTCCGGCTGAATTTGATAACGCAGCGCCATTTGCTTGATATCCGACACTAAACTTGCATCGGCAAATTGTTGTGAAGCAACGTTGATGGCGATAGGAATCGCAAAGTTATATTTTTTCTGCCATTCACGCAGTACTCGGCAACTTTGTTCAATCACCCAGCGCCCAATCGGAATGATAATGCCAGTCTCTTCTGCCACTGGAATAAAAGAAATCGGGCTGATTAAGCGGCCATCTTTTTGCCAACGGATCAGGGCTTCACAGGCTGTGATCTTACCGGTTTGCAAATCCAACTTGGGTTGGAAGTAGAGCAAGAATTCATTATTTTTCAACGCATCATGTAGCGAGGCTTCGGTACGTAGCCGTACAGCAGCACGCTCGGTCATTTGCTGCTTGAAGAAGGCCCATTGATTCGACCCTGCGGCCTTAGCACTGTACATCGCTATGTCGGCATGGCGGATAAGATCTTCGGCGCTATTGCCATCTTCTGGATAGATGGAAATTCCAATTGATGCCGCAGGATGAATCGCATGCTCATTTAACTGAATCGGCACATTGAGCTGCACTAAGAGCTTATCGACAAAGTCGGCCGCTTGATCGGGGGAGTGAACTGAGTCGGCTAAAATCACGAACTCATCGCCGCCTAAGCGTGACACTGAACCTTTATCGCCGACTACGCGTTCTAAAATACGGGCAATGCGGGCAAGGAACTGGTCGCCAAGGGCGTGGCCTAGGGAATCATTGATATTTTTGAAACGGTCTAAATCGATAAACATCAAGGCAAAACTGCTTTTATGAACCCGTGAGCGCTGGATTGTGACGGCAATGGTTTCGAGTAATAGGGTTCGATTGGGCAGGCCTGTGAGAGGGTCGCGGGTTGCCATCTTACGCAGTTTGGATTGGGTTTGACTGAATTGTATAAGGATTTGGTTAAACTTCGATGTCACCAAGCCAAGTTCATCATCCTTATGGGCATTAGACATGGGCAGCAGGTTTTCATCGGGTGAATCGGGGGAGATTTTATCTATCGCTTCACTAATGCGAGCGATAGGCTGAGTTAAGAAGCGGTGGAATACGACCGATAGCACTAAAGTGAGTAGAAGCGCTCGGGCTAGGGTGGCAAAAAAACTGAATCTTAACTGACTAAAGAGTGTGTTGGTCAGCTCCTGTGTGTCGTAAAAAATGGTTAATGTGCCAATCAGTTGCTGTTTTTGTGTGCCTTCAAAATAGAAGGGACGGTATAAGGGCCGCGAAATTTCTTTTAAGTCATCAAAGAGTTTGTTGCTAAGGCTGATAAAGGTCTGAGAGTCGTTTTTCTTATTATTGCTGACTGACACAAACATGGAGCCATCATCGAGTTCAATCACCGCCGAACCTACATGCTCTACTTTAATCGCCCCTTCAAGGGTTTGCCTTGCGAGATTATCGTCTAACGCCCAAACGGCGTTGGCTGCGGGTTGTTCAACAGAATCAAGCAATTCCTGCTGAGTGGTGGTGAGTTGCTGTTTGGTGGAAACGACAACGAGGGCGATTTCAACAATAAAAATAGCAATAGCGAAAAAAAGCGCTGTAAAAACGACGAGATTAGTTTGTTTCCAAGTTAGGGATTTAAAGCGACCCGTCATTAAGCCCATCCTTTATTATTGTTGTTTTCGCTATTGGGGATATTGCTACATAAAGTTACAACATAACTCTTTGTTCGTTTATCCACTTTAGTGAAAAGATAGACCTTTGTCATCATTATCTGCTCTTTATCTATTGTTCCTAATTGCAGTATACTTACGCGCGTAATTCAAGGTCATTAATTAAGGAATGGGTCACGTGAATCCAATTGTAAAGAGTTTTGAGTATGGTCAACATACAGTCACCCTGGAAACAGGTGTCATTGCACGTCAAGCAGACGCTGCCGTTTTAGCTAGCATGGGTGACACAACGGTGTTAGTCACTGTTGTTGGTAAAAAAGAAGCTGAAGCAGGCCGTGACTTCTTTCCTCTGACTGTTAACTATCAAGAAAAGAGCTACGCAGCGGGTAAAATTCCTGGTGGTTTCTTTAAGCGTGAAGGCCGTCCTTCAGAAGATGAGACATTAATCGCTCGCCTGATCGACCGTCCAATTCGTCCTCTTTTCCCTAATGGTTTCACAAACGAAGTTCAAGTCATCATCACTGTAGTATCTGTCGATCCACAAATCGAGCCGGATATCATTTCGATGATCGGTACTTCTGCTGCGCTGGCCATTTCGGGTATTCCGTTCAGCGGTCCATTAGGTGCGGCGCGAGTGGGTTACATCAATGGCGAATATGTGCTGAACCCAACGGTTACCCAGTTAGCAAACAGCCAACTGAACTTAGTTGTTGCTGGTACTGAGGGTGCGGTATTGATGGTTGAGTCAGAAGCTCAAGCCTTACCTGAAGAAGTGATGTTAGGATCAGTGGTTTATGGTCATGACCAACAACAAGTGGTTATCAAAGCGATTGCTGAATTCAAAGCAGAAGCGGGTAAACCAGCTTGGAATTGGACTGCACCTGTTGCCAACGAAGCTTTAGTTGCTCAAGTAAAAGAATTAGCTGAAGCCGGTTTAGCGCAAGCATATCAAATTCAAGTTAAACAAGACCGTTATGCTCAAGTTGCTGTAGTTAAAGCGGCTGCTAAAGAAGCATTGCTGGCGACAAATCCAGATGTGGATTTACGTGAAATTGACGGCCTGCTCGGTAGCTTAGAGAAGAAAGTCGTTCGTGGTCGCATCATCCGTGGTGAGCCGCGTATCGACGGTCGTGAGCCAGATATGGTTCGTGCATTAAGCGTATTAGCGGGTGTATTACCACGTACTCACGGTAGTGCATTGTTTACCCGTGGCGAGACTCAAGCGCTGGTGACTTGTACTTTAGGTACTGAGCGTGACGCGCAGAAGATTGATAGCATCATGGGCGAGCGCACTAGCCGCTTTATGCTGCACTACAACTTCCCTCCATACTCTGTGGGTGAAACCGGTATGGTTGGTTCTCCTAAGCGCCGCGAAATCGGCCACGGAAAGCTTGCATGGCGTGGTATCAACGCAGTTATGCCATCTGCCGAAGAGTTCCCATACAGTGTTCGCGTGGTTTCTGAAATCACTGAATCTAACGGTTCAAGCTCTATGGCATCTGTCTGTGGTACTTCTCTTGCGTTGATGGATGCGGGTGTACCAATCAAGACTTCTGTAGCGGGTATCGCTATGGGTCTAGTAAAAGAAGGCGACGACTTTGTTGTTCTGTCTGACATCTTAGGTGATGAAGACCACTTAGGTGATATGGACTTCAAAGTAGCGGGTACCCGTGACGGTGTAACTGCACTGCAGATGGACATCAAGATCGAAGGTATCACCAAAGAAATCATGGAAATTGCACTGCAACAAGCCTACGGCGCACGTGTACATATCCTGAACGTGATGGACCAAGCGATTGGTTCACACCGTGATGATATCTCTGACCACGCTCCACGTATCACGACTATCAAGATCAACCCAGAGAAGATCCGTGATGTTATCGGTAAAGGAGGCGCGGTTATTCGTGCCCTGACAGAAGAAACCGGTACCACAATCGAACTGGAAGATGATGGTACTGTGAAGATTGCTTCTTCTAACGGTGAAGCGACAAAAGAAGCGATTCGTCGTATCGAAGAAATTACTTCAGAAGTTGAAGTGGGTCGTATCTACAACGGTAAAGTTATCCGTATCGTTGATTTCGGTGCCTTCGTTAACATTCTGCCGGGCAAAGATGGTTTAGTGCACATTTCGCAAATCAGCGATGAGCGTGTTGCTAACGTCTCTGACCACCTTGAACTGAACCAAGAAGTTACCGTTAAGGTAATGGAAGTGGATCGTCAAGGTCGTGTAAGACTGTCAATCAAAGAAGCACAGACTAAAGAAGCGGCTGCTGAATAATCGTCTTTACTGACATTATCGGCGTCAGTTTTGATATGACGTGACTAAAAGGAGATCGGTTGATCTCCTTTTTGTTTGTTTAGGTTTAATAAAATTGCGTTTAATGCTATTCCTCAATAGCAGTCCTGAGGTGGGATTGCTATCATGAACATTCTTCTGCGTTAGTTGGGAATCTAAAAAGGTAGAAATGGATGAGTCTTAAAATTAGAACCGCTGTTGTTGCTGTGCTGGCGGGTGCCAGCTTGATGTTGGCTGGATGTGCGACCACTAAGTCTCCCTTAGACAACCAAAATGACGTTGAAGGCAAGTTAGTCATCGCGCCTGTGATGCCTGACTATAAAGTCGAAGTCACCCTTGCCAAGCTGAACGAAATTTTATCAGCGGTTGAGCTAACCAACGAGCAGCGAGCCCGTTTTCATTACGATCGTGGCGTGATTTACGACAGTGTCGGTTTACGCTTAATGGCGCGTATCGATTTTATGCAGGCGCTTAAACTGCAGCCTGATTTAGCCGATGCTTATAATTTCCTTGGTATTTATTACACTCAAGAAGGCGAGTATGATAGTGCCTATGAGGCATTCGACGGTGTATTAGAGTTGTCGCCAAACTATGATTATGCCTACCTGAATCGCGGCATAGCGCTCTATTATGGCGATCGAAACGATCTTGCCTTAAAAGATATGCAAGCATTTTACGCTGGCGATAATAAAGATGGTTACCGCGCCCTGTGGTTATACCTAATCCAATCTAAGGATAACGCCGAAGAGGCTAAACGTCAGTTACAAGAACACCGCAAGGGGCTAGAGACCGATGCCTGGTCAACCGTGATTGTTGATTACTACCTTGGCGTGAAGAGCCGCGAGCAAGTTTTTGCCGACGCCAAGTTAGGGCTGACTCACCCGAAAGAATATGCCGAACGTTTATGCGAGGCTTATTTTTACCTCGCTAAAATGGAAATCGCCAACAATCAATATCAAGAGGCGGCGAATTATTTCCGTCTTGCCTTAGCGACTAATATTTATGACTTTGTTGAGCACAGATACGCGCGAATTGAGCTAGCAAAAGTTAAAGGTTTGCTCGAAGGCACAAAATAAGCCATATCGCCCGAGGCTCATCTCGGGCTTTACCTAGCCAAGTACGCACTGAGGCGCTATAATTTGCGCCTTTTTTAGCGATACGAGTGCATAGGTTAAATGTCAGACAATAAAGTAGAGGTCGATAAACGTCGCACCTTCGCGATTATATCGCACCCCGACGCGGGTAAAACCACCATTACCGAAAAAGTGCTGTTATTCGGAAACGCGCTGCAGAAAGCGGGTACCGTTAAGGGCAAAAAATCGGGTCAGCATGCTAAGTCTGACTGGATGGAAATGGAAAAAGACCGTGGTATTTCGATTACAACGTCTGTCATGCAGTTCCCCTATGGTGGCGCACTCGTTAACCTACTCGACACTCCCGGCCACGAAGACTTCTCGGAAGATACATACCGCACATTGACTGCAGTTGACTCTTGCCTGATGGTTATCGACTCGGCAAAAGGGGTCGAAGATCGTACCATCAAATTGATGGAAGTGACGCGCCTGCGCGATACGCCTATCGTCACCTTTATGAACAAACTCGACCGTGATATTCGCGATCCTATCGAGCTAATGGATGAGGTTGAGGACGTACTCAATATCGCCTGTGCGCCTATCACTTGGCCTATCGGTAGCGGTAAAGAGTTTAAGGGTGTTTACCATATTCTGCGTGATGAAGTGGTGCTGTACCAAAGCGGTATGGGGCATACCATTCAAGAGCGCCGCGTGATTGAAGGTATTGATAATCCAGAGCTAGATAAAGCTATTGGTAGTTATGCAGCTGATTTACGTGATGAAATGGAACTGGTTCGCGGTGCATCCAACGAATTTGACCATCAAGCCTTCTTAAAAGGTGAGCTTACGCCAGTGTTCTTCGGTACCGCATTGGGTAACTTCGGTGTTGACCATATCCTCGATGGTATTGTTGAGTGGGCGCCAAAGCCGCTGCCTCGTGAAAGCGATGCGCGGATGATCATGCCTGACGAAGAGAAATTCACCGGTTTTGTGTTTAAAATCCAAGCTAACATGGATCCTAAGCACCGTGACCGCGTAGCCTTTATGCGTGTCTGCTCGGGTCGTTATGAGCAAGGTATGAAGATGCACCACGTCCGCATCGGTAAAGATGTCAACGTCAGCGATGCGTTGACCTTTATGGCGGGCGATCGTGAGCGCGCTGAAGTGGCGTATCCTGGTGATATTATTGGTTTGCATAACCACGGGACAATCCGTATCGGTGATACCTTTACCCAAGGTGAAAAGTTCCGCTTCACCGGTGTGCCTAACTTTGCGCCCGAAATGTTCCGCCGTATTCGTCTGCGCGATCCGCTCAAGCAAAAACAATTGCTTAAGGGCCTAGTTCAGTTGTCTGAAGAAGGCGCCGTGCAGGTGTTCCGTCCATTAGACTCGAACGATTTAATCGTCGGCGCTGTGGGTGTACTGCAGTTTGAAGTGGTTGTCGGCCGCTTAAAAAGTGAGTACAACGTTGAGGCGATTTACGAAGGTATTAGCGTTTCAACGGCACGCTGGGTTTATTGTAAAGATGAGCGTAAGCTAGAAGAGTTCCGCCGCAAGTGTAGCCAAAACTTGGCGCTCGACGGTGGTGATAACTTAACTTATATTGCGCCAACTATGGTTAACTTAAATCTTTCGATGGAAAGATACCCTGATATCGAGTTCGCTAAAACACGCGAACACTAACAGGTAAGTGACTCTAGGGTAAAAGGCGGTGATTCACCGCCTTTTTTGTATCTACAATTTGGGGATGACACATGATTCATTGGATAACTCAGGCGTGGCGTGCCTATATTCGTTGGTGTGACAAGATGGGGCTGACGCCAGAGAATCGCCGTTGCTGCATGCCGCGATTGGAAGATCCGCCATTAGCACGCAATAAAGTAAATTGCCAAGCAAAGGCTCATTTATCCAATGGAGAAACAAAATCGGAGTAACAGATTGATGATGTTAGATACCCATGCGCATCTCGATTTTGCAGAGTTTGACATTGACCGCGAACAGGTCGTGCAACGAATGCGGCAAGTGGGCATCGATAATCTGATTATTCCCGGCGTTTCCCCTGAGCACTGGCCAAAACAATTGGCGATTGCTGAACAATATCAGTGTTATTTTGCCTTAGGGATCCATCCTTGGTTTTGCCCCGAAGATGTTGATAAGGCGATTTCTGCATTAACATTTCAAGTTTCTCAGTTACGAGAATGTCCCCGTTTTGTTGCTATTGGTGAATGCGGTTTAGACAAACTTTATGTTGATAATTGGAGTAAGCAGTTAGTATTTTTCGATGCGCAACTCACACTTGCCCATGAGATGAACTTGCCCGTGATCGTTCATGCCGTCAAAGCTCACCAAGAGATATTATCCCATTTAAAGCGTCATAAACTCGCCAGAGGTGGCGTGATACATGCCTTTTCTGGCAGTCCCGACATTGCGACCGAATATATTAAGCTGGGTTTTAAGTTAGGTATTGGGGGCTTAGTGATGAATCCCAATGCGAAAAAACTGCTTAAAACTGTCAGCGAATTGCCCTTAGACAGCTTCCTACTTGAGACTGATTCTCCTGCCATGACCCCGCTAAATGTTACAGAAAAACGGAACCAACCCGCTAATGCTGTACTTTTTCTAGACAAAATTGCAACTTTGCAAAAAAAATCTAGTGTTCTAATATCAGAACACTTGGTGTCAAATGCAATGCAACTGTTTGACCTTTAGTTGTTTTTGGTTAAACAGGTGTAGGTCGCAATAGCATTTTGCTCTAAGCGGTTGAAATTAAACTCCAAAATTTTGATCAAAACGACGATTTTCGACTTTCTCTCGGGTATAATCTGACTCGGAAATAGGTTGATTAACAACATAATTAAAAAGTGTTAACAATAGGGTGATGGTTAATGAATATATTGATGAGCTTAGTAGGGGTGGTCGTCCTACTTGCGATAGGTTTCCTCCTATCAAATAACAAAAAAGCAATTAACTTGCGTACAGTGGGTGGTGCATTAGCCATCCAGGCCGCCTTCGGTGGTTTTGTACTGTACGTTCCTGTCGGTAAAGATATCCTGAAAAGTGTATCTGACGCGGTTTCTAGCGTTATCGGTTATGCACAAAACGGTATCGGTTTCCTGTTCGGTGATTTAGCTAACTTCAAACTTGGCTTTATCTTCGCGGTAAACGTGTTGCCAGTTATCGTGTTCTTCTCTTCTCTGATCGCCGTTCTGTACTACTTAGGCATCATGCAGTGGATCATCCGTATCATCGGTGGTGGTCTGCAAAAAGCATTAGGCACTAGCCGTACAGAATCTATGTCTGCGACTGCTAACATCTTCGTTGGTCAAACTGAAGCGCCGTTAGTGGTTCGTCCATTCATTCCTACAATGACTCAATCAGAACTGTTTGCGATCATGGTGGGTGGCTTAGCTTCTATCGCAGGTTCTGTACTTGCTGGTTACGCGCAAATGGGCGTGCCTATTGAGTACTTAGTTGCTGCGTCATTCATGGCGGCACCAGGTGGTCTATTAATGGCTAAACTGATGCACCCAGAGACTGAAGTTGCTAAAAACGACATGGATGAATTACCGGAAGATCCTGATAAGCCAGCTAACGTATTAGATGCTGCAGCAGCGGGTGCTTCATCTGGTATGCACTTAGCGTTAAACGTAGGTGCAATGCTGTTAGCCTTCGTTGGTTTGATCGCTATGATCAACGGCATCATCGGTGGTGTGGGTGGCTGGTTTGGTGTTGAAGGTTTAACACTGGAACTGATCCTTGGTTACATCTTCATGCCTTTAGCCTTTTTAATCGGTGTGCCTTGGAACGAAGCACTGGTTGCTGGTTCTTTCATCGGTCAGAAAATCGTTGTTAACGAGTTCGTAGCTTACCTCAACTTCGCACCATACTTAAAAGACATCGCTGATGGCGGTATGGTTGTAGCTGAAACTGGTTTAGCAATGACTGACAGAACCAAAGCGATTATTTCGTTTGCACTGTGTGGTTTCGCTAACTTGTCTTCGATTGCGATTCTGCTGGGTGGTTTAGGTGCAATGGCGCCTAACCGTCGTCACGATTTAGCTAAGTTAGGTATCCGTGCTGTTATCGCTGGTTCTTTAGCTAACTTAATGAGTGCAACAATTGCAGGTCTGTTCTTAGCTATCTAAGCATAGGCGTGTAGGGGAGACGATCCCCACTAACTGGGTCCTGACCATGCAGGGCAGGACCTAAGTTAATTCAACCATTTTCCAGTAGTGAATATTTCCCGATTGTATAGGCCTGATTACAACTAAACTTTAGCTGTGATGCTGTCTTACGGTCGTGACATATGGTTAAGTTAATTAATCGTAAATAACAAGTCGCGACTTTGTTCACAATTAAGAATTTTGTGTTCGTGATTTTACACTAGATTATTGAGATTTTTTTTAATCGAGGTAGAATGCGAGCGCCACAAAAAGAACGCTACTCTAGATGGTAGCAAACAAAATAATGGGGTTGATGATGAAAAACGTTAAAACTTTAGCTTTAGCTGCTACAGCAGTAGCTGCAATCTCTGGTAACGCATTTGCTGCAGACCGTACAGACCTTCACGGTTCTGACTACAAGTGGATGCAGTTCAACGCTATGTACTCTATCGGCGAAAAGCCTGATAACCCAGCTTCTGGCGACCAACACAACTACTTAGAAATGGAGTTCGGCGGCCGTTCTGGTATTTTCGATCTCTATGGTTATGTTGACGTATTCAACTTAGCAAACGAGAACACCAAAGACGGTGACAAGAACCCAGGTTCTGGTACCAGCAAGCTGTTCATGAAATTTGCTCCACGTGTTTCTATCGATGCATTAACGGGTAAAGATTTATCTTTCGGTCCAATCCAAGAAGTTTACTTCTCTACTCTGTTCAACTGGGACGGTCTGAATGGTGAAGGCGTTAACTCTACTTTCTGGGGTATTGGTGCTGATGTAAACGTGCCTTGGTTAGGCAAAACAGGTATGAACCTGTACGGTTACTACGACATGAACGCTAAAGAGTGGAACGGTTACCAATTCTCTGCTAACTGGTTCAAGCCTTTCTACTTCTTCGACAACAAGAGCTTCCTGTCATTCCAAGGTTACATCGATTACCAATTCGGTGCTGATGCAACTGATGACTTGTATGTGCCTAAAACGTCTAACGGTGGTAACATCTTCTTCGGTCTATACTGGCACTCAGATCGCTATGCTCTGGGCTATGGCCTGAAAGGCTTCAAAGACGTTTACTTACTGGAAGATAAAGGTGGCTTAGTTGGTTTAGAATCAACAGGTTGGTCACATTACCTGTCAGCTACTTACAAGTTCTAATTTCTTGTAAGAGCCGTTGGAGCCGCGATGGCGGCTCCATCTTTTATGTGTCATGAATCTTTATCTAAACCCATTTATAATTTGAGCAGTGCGTTTATATAAAGGTTTGTGTTTTTCTCGCGCTAAAACGGATTTTTCGCGGAAAAGTAGGAACAAGACATTATTCGTATCCTCTCTTCCGGTCTTCAAGGATTCAAGTCGTGATCACTTATAGTTAATTTAAGTGTCAGGATGCCTATGTGTAATGTATAGGCAAGATTGAATACCTAATAAACATGTAATTTGCCCTACACAAATTACTCGGCATCGCCTGAAGGCCCGGCCAATAAAAATAATCACAATAATGCCACCTCTAAGCGTTGCTTATGCGACTGATTTCTATTTATTTGTTTTTCTTTTGGAGAGCTATTATGACTGATTTAAAAAAAGCAGCACAACGCGCCATCGAACTTATGGATTTAACCACCTTAAACGATGACGATACCGATCAGAAGGTGATCGACCTGTGTCACAAAGCCGTGACGCCAGCGGGTAATACTGCTGCCATCTGTATCTATCCTCGCTTCATTCCTATCGCACGTAAGACCCTCGATGAGCTGGGCGCTGAAGACATTCAAATCGCGACAGTAACTAACTTCCCACACGGTAACGATGATATTGCAATTGCGGTTTTAGAAACCCGTGCAGCGGTCGCCTATGGCGCCGATGAGGTCGACGTTGTATTCCCATACCGCGCGCTGATGGAAGGCAACGAAACTGTTGGTTACGAGTTAGTCAAAGCCTGTAAAGAAGCCTGTGGTGAAGTATTACTGAAAGTGATCATCGAATCTGGTGTATTAGCCGATCCTGCGCTTATTCGCCGTGCGTCAGAGCTTTCAATCGATGCGGGTGCTGATTTTATCAAAACCTCTACCGGTAAAGTGCCCGTTAACGCGACGCTTGAAGCGGCTGAAATCATGCTGACTGTGATCAGTGAAAAGAACACCAAAGTGGGCTTTAAGCCTGCTGGTGGCGTACGTGATGCTGCTCAAGCTGCTGAGTTTTTAGGTATGGCTGAGCGTATTCTCGGTGCGGATTGGGTCTCTCCACGTACCTTTAGATTTGGTGCTTCAAGCTTACTCAACAGCTTGTTACACACATTAGAATTAGCCGATGCGCCTAAGCCGACTCAAGGCTATTAATCGAACATTGCGTCTCGATTAATACCAAAATCGTATATCGAAACTAATTAAGTGTGACCTAAATCTAGTTGGAAACATCAAAACTTCGATAGCATGTAATTGTAATATTGTTACAGTTTTGATGTTTCATTGCAAAGCTAAATAACGGATATGTTGTATTAGTATTTAGCTTGGAGGCAGTATCATGTTTCTAGCTCAAGAAATTATACGTAAGAAACGCAATGGTTTAGCCTTGAGTACCGAAGAGATCCAGTTCTTCGTTAAGGGCATAACCACCAATGCAGTGTCGGAAGGTCAGATCGCCGCATTGGGCATGGCAGTGTACTTTAATGACATGAATATGGATGAAAGAATCGCTTTGACCACGGCAATGCGCGATTCTGGCACTGTGCTCAATTGGGACGCGTTAAACCTCAATGGTCCCATCGTCGATAAGCACAGCACAGGTGGTGTCGGAGATGTGATTAGTCTGATGCTCGGCCCCATGGCCGCGGCCTGCGGTGGTTATGTGCCGATGATTTCGGGTCGCGGACTTGGACACACAGGCGGCACACTCGATAAGTTCGACGCTATTCCCGGTTATCAAACCGAACCTTCGAGTGAATTGTTCCGCAAAGTGGTTAAAGACGTTGGTGTGGCGATTATCGGCCAAACAGGCGATCTGGTTCCCGCCGATAAACGTTTCTACTCCATCCGTGACAACACCGCGACCGTCGAATCCATCTCCCTCATTACCGCCTCTATTCTCTCTAAGAAATTAGCTTGTAGTCTCGATGCATTGGCGATGGACGTCAAAGTCGGTAGCGGTGCATTTATGCCAACCTACCAAGCCTCTGAAGAGCTTGCTCGCAGCATTGCTGCGGTAGCTAATGGCGCAGGCACTAAAACGACAGCCTTACTCACTGACATGAACCAAGTATTAGCCTCATGTGCGGGTAATGCGGTTGAAGTGAAAGAAGCCATCGACTTCTTAACCGGTGCTTACCGTAATCCTCGTCTATACGCTGTGACTATGGGGCTTTGCGCCGAGATGTTACTCCTTGGTGGCCTCGCTACCGATGAAGCGGATGCCCGTGCCAAGTTAAACCGCGTATTAGATAACGGCCGCGCTGCCGAGATCTTTGGCAAGATGGTTTCAGGTCTCGGTGGTCCAGTCGATTTTGTCGAAAACTACAGTAAGTACTTACCGCAATCACAAATTATTCGCCCAGTCTTTGCTGATACCCAAGGTTATGCCCACAGCATGGACACCCGTGAACTCGGTTTAGCCGTAGTTACCTTAGGCGGTGGTCGTCGCAAGCCTGGTGATGCACTCGACTACAGTGTTGGTCTGACGCAAGTCTGTGCCCTTGGCGATAAGATTGATGCTTCTACGCCGATTGCCGTTATCCACGCGCAATCCGAAGATGCCTTTGCTCAGGCGGAAGAGGCCGTGAAAAAAGCGATTCGTATTGATGAAGTCGCTCCAGAAAAAACACCTGAGATCTATGCTTATATCCGAGCAGCGGATCTTTAAGGAAGAATTATGAAACGTACAGTTATAATGATGTTGGATTCCTTTGGCGTGGGCGCAGCAGGTGACGCCGCCAAATTTGGGGATCTAGGTTCTGACACTTTTGGCCATATCGCCAAAGCGTGCGCCGAAGGTAAAGCGGATATTGGTCGTGAAGGCCCATTAAAGCTTCCAAACCTAGCGCGTTTAGGTTTAGCCCATGCGGCGATGGAAAGTACTGGCGCGTTTGCTCCAGGTTTTGCTGACAATGTTGAGCTGATTGGTGCCTATGGCCACGCTCAGGAATTAAGTTCGGGTAAAGATACCCCGAGCGGTCACTGGGAAATGGCGGGTGTGCCCGTATTGTTCGACTGGGGCTATTTCAGTGAGCACCAAAACTCGTTCCCTAAAGAGCTGACAGATAAGATTCTAGCCCGTGCAGGACTCGATGGCTTTTTAGGTAACTGCCATGCTTCTGGTACTACTATTCTGGAAGAATTAGGCGAAGAACACATGCGTTCTGGCAAACCGATTTTTTATACCTCGGCGGATTCGGTATTCCAAATTGCCTGCCATGAAGGCACATTTGGCTTAGAAAACTTATATCGTCTTTGCGAAATTGCCCGCGAAGAGTTAGAGCCTTACAACATTGGCCGCGTGATTGCGCGTCCATTCGATGGCACTGGCCCAAGTGACTTTGCTCGTACTGGTAACCGTAAGGATTACTCCCTCGAACCGCCAGCGAAGACAGTATTAGATAAGTTAAAAGCCGCCGGTGGTGAAGTGGTGAGTGTGGGCAAGATTGCCGATATTTACGCTTACTGTGGTATCACCAAAAAGGTGAAGGCAAACGGTTTAGAAGCATTGTTTGATGCGACTTTAGCCGAAGTGAAATCAGCAGGTGAAAATACTATTGTATTCACTAACTTTGTTGATTTTGACTCCCACTATGGGCACCGCCGTGATGTGGCAGGTTATGCGAAAGGGCTGGAGTATTTCGACTCGCGTTTACCTGAAATGCTCGCGCTGCTGGATGAGGACGATCTGTTAATCCTCACCGCTGACCATGGTTGCGATCCAACGTGGCAAGGTACTGACCATACCCGTGAATATGTGCCTGTATTGGCCTATGGTGCAGGGCTGAAAGCTGGTTCACTCGGTCGTCGTAACAGCTTCGCCGATATCGGCCAATCTATCGCAAGCTACTTCAAGCTCGAACCGATGGAATACGGTGAATCGTTTATCTAAGTAAACGTGCAAGATCTCGATTTGGCGGCCAAGATTGGGCCGCCAGTAAACAAAGACTTAAGTCTTAATAAAATAAACAGGGGTTATTTCGATGGCAACACCACACATTAATGCTGTAGAGGGCGCATTCGCTGAGACAGTTCTGTTTCCAGGCGATCCATTACGTGCAAAATATATTGCTGAAACATTCTTAGAAAATGTTGAGCAAGTGACTGACGTTCGAAACATGTTAGGTTTTACCGGTACTTACAAAGGTAAACGTATTTCTGTTATGGGTTCAGGCATGGGTATTCCTTCATGCTCAATCTATGCAACTGAATTAATTAAAGACTACGGCGTTAAGAACCTGATCCGCGTGGGTACTTGTGGTGCGATCAGCACTGACGTTAAAGTGCGCGATGTGATCATCGGCATGGGTGCTTGTACCGATTCGCAAGTTAACCGTTTACGTTTCAAAGGCCAAGATTTCGCTGCTATTGCGAACTACGAGCTGATGAATGCCGTGATCGAATCTGCCAAAGTGAAAGGCACTAAGATCCGTGTTGGTAACGTTTTCTCTGCCGATCTGTTCTACACTCCTGATCCACAAATGTTTGACGTGATGGAAAAAATGGGCGTGTTAGGCGTAGAGATGGAAGCCGCTGGTTTATACGGTGTTGCCCATGAATTCGGTGCCCGTGCATTGTGTGTGGTAACTGTATCTGACCATATCCGTACTGGCGAAAAAACCACTTCTGATGAGCGTCAAACCACGTTCAACGATATGATCGTGATGACATTAGACGCAGCAATTACGCTGTAATCTGTCGCTAATCTCGTCATATAAAAAGGGTTCGCACTGCGAACCCTTTTTTATTACCTCGTTATCTTCACGTTCAATCGGTTTAGCTGTGCTGCTGAATTATAGATGGATAATTCTGTGCCATGCGGCGCTGAACCCAAGACGCTTCAGTTTGGGCAGAGACGCCCGATTAACCCGTAGAATCGGTATCTAAATCGCTCGGTTGTGCCGGGGCTTTCTCAGCGGTGGATTTGGCCGCATTGGTTTTGACTCGGCGCACCGATTTAACCTTAGGTTTATTTGGTGTGGGCTCTGGGCTTTTCGGCTCGGAGACTGAAGCTGTAGCTTGAGTCGTCTGTTCCTTGGTATCCGTTTTAGATTGAGACTGAGATTGAGACCTTGGCTCAGATGATGACTCATCCTTTGTATCTTTCTCTGGTTTTATCTCTGGTTTAAGCTCTGGTTTCACATCAAGCGCTTTCTCTGATACTTGTTCTTGCGCAAGTGCAGCTTTTGTTTCTGTTATCGCTTTGGCTTTCTTCGCTTTAGGTTCGGCAATGGCTTTATTGCTATCCTCATCCGGGGCCTCGGTGTTTACTGCGGTTTTCCCTGAGAGCTGAGTGTCGAGGGCTTTTGTTTCTTTGCTTTCTTTGGCCTCTTTGTCTTCTGTGGGCTTTTGAGCTGCATTATGAGGAGGTTGAGTATCGCTTGCTGCCACTTCATCCTGGTGTGCATTCAGATTATCCTCAGGTTTAGGTTCCTCGGACGCTTCGTCTGCTTTTATGGCTTTATTCTTCTTAGGGTTTTTACGCAATTTGGCGCGGGTGCGGCGGCGATCAAAATCGGCGCGTTTAAAGGATAAGGCGCGGGATAACAACATACCGATGAGGCCAGCAACCAGCAGCATCATTTGCTGTTGCTCCATATTCAGGTTATGTGCCTCTTTGATTTCATTAAAAAATAGTTTGGTATCGAGTCTAACCTCGACATAGCCTAAATTTTTTCCATCTTGGATCACGGGTTCGACATAGGGCGGATATTTGCTCAGGAGCAAACTCATGTCTTCCGATTCGGGATCTAAGGCTTCATTGGTGAGGCTTTGGGCGAAGGCTAAACGGATACCTTGATCGCTGAAAATCGCCGCCGACATCACCTTAGGATCTTCGACTAGGGCGCTGGCCAGCCATTGGAGCTGTTCATCGTTTTGCAATTGCAGGGCGGGCGCCGCGCTGTAGGCCGTTTGTTGCACCAGTAATCTGGCCATCTTTTGCGTTTGGGACTTTAGAAGCAGCTGACCTTGTAGTAGGCTTGTCTGCCACAATTGCACTAAGCCGACCATCAAGGTCAGGGCGATGGCGATTTGGAGCAGTCTACTGATTTTATGGCTTTTCTTTAGCCCTTTAAGATATAACACTTTGACCCTTAATAGTTAGAGCGCTTGCCTAATCATAATTGATTCTGAGTGAGCCCGATAGTTGGAGAACACGAGTCCTATGGAAAGCTTGAACCAAAATGCGCTGTTTGTATGGTTAGCTGCTAGCCCTTCACCTCGCTTTGAATATCAGGGGCTCAGTTTCGAGGCTTATCAGGAATCGTCTACACGGCCATCCCAGAGTGGATTTGCTATGCGTCTGATTTACGAAGATTTAAGCCTTGAAGACTCATTAGCGGCTTGGATTGTTTCTCTGGCTAAAAGCCTCAAATTAACCTCGCTCTCCATCGCACCCATTCGCCGTCAAGTGGCGCTGCATTGTGTTGAATTAGCGCTTCCTGTGGAGCCGAGTGCCGAGCTGTTAGCCACCTGTCCATTACAGGTGGAGTTACATCTTATTCGCGGCCCATTACCTAAACTGAGCGAACCCGGTTTACTGGTGATGGACATGGATTCTACCGCGATCCAAATTGAATGTATTGATGAACTTGCCGCGATGGCAGGGGTCGGCGAACAAGTAGCGGCGATCACAGAGCGCGCGATGCTGGGCGAGCTGGATTTCGAGCAGAGTCTGCGTCAAAGGGTTGCCCAGCTCGAGGGCGCCGATGCCAAGATTATTCAAACCTTATGTGATACTTTGCCATTGATGCCAGGTCTTGAGGCCATGCTGGCCGAGCTTAAGTCTCACCGTTGGCGTTTAGTCGTCGCTTCGGGAGGCTTTACACCGTTTGTTGGTCATCTAAAATTGCTGCTGAATTTAGACGCGGCTTTTGCCAATGAGTTAGTGATTACTGACGGAAAGCTCGCGGGAACCGTCACGGGGAAAGTCGTCGATGCCCAGTTTAAGGCCGATGTGGTTAGCCGTTGTAGCCAAGAATGGCAGATCCCTTCAGGGCAGCGTGTCGCAATAGGCGATGGTGCAAACGATATCCCTATGGTGCAGGCAGCGGATTTTGGGATAGCCTTCCATGCCAAGCCCAAACTTTCTGCGGCGGCGGATGCGCGGATCCGCAGTTTAGATTTACGAGTACTGCCTTATCTGCTGCAGTTTTAATTCATCCGCTGTATCCGAGTCGTTACATTAGAGTAATGACTCTTGTGTTTTGACGCTTAGCTGGTAGTTTAGTGTTCATTAATGGACTACCAGCGACTGACTTTGACTCCCACTTCACCTCTGCTCTCGGCGCAAACACCTGCTCAAACTTCCCTCTATATTCCGTACCGAGATGGGCAATTGCATCTGCGCCAGTTGTTACCTGCTAATGCGGATTTTTCAAAGCCTCCGATCCTGATGTTGCATGGCGCTATGTCCAATGGCCGGGTATTTTACAGCCAGAGTGGTCGAGGCTTAGGATGCTTTCTCGCTCAGGCGGGCTTTGTGGTTTATGTGCTGGATACGGCGGGGAGAGGTTTGAGTCTACCCAAAATTGCGCGTGGGTTTACTCTGGGGCAAGGGGAGGTGATCCGCGAGCAACTGCCATTAGTACAGCAGTATATTTTGAAGATACATCAACAGCTTTGTCAGCAGCAGGGGAAGCCTGTGCCAACACAGGTGCATTGGTGTGCGCATTCTTGGGGCGGCGTCTTGATGGCGAGTGCCTTGGCGCGTTATCCCGAATTGCAGCAGAGTGTGCTTTCACTACTGACCTTTGGCAGCAAGCGCACGATCCGAGTGAAGTCCTTTAAAAAATGGTTGATGGTCGATGTGTTTTGGAATCGTCTCGCCCCGAGTTTAGCTGTGGGGCAAGGATATCTCGCCGCCGATAAACTGCGTGTCGGTATGGATAACGAGAGCCGCGCCTCGTTAACTCAAAGCATTGATTGGGTGCGTGGAGAGTGGCGTGACCATGACGATGGCTTCGATTATGGTAAGGCGGCGAAGGCGGCTAACTGGCCCGTCGCGTGGTTTATTGCAGGGCAAAACGACACTGTGCTTGGTCATCCCGAAGATGTCGCCGATATGATCTCTGAGTGTGGTTTTCGCCAAGTAAAATACATTCTGCTCTCAAAGGCGAATGGCTTCAAACATGATTATGGGCATGCGGATATGCTGACTCATCTGGATGCGATGAATGACCATTTCCCGCAGATCCGCGATTGGTATTTAGGGTTTGAATTAGCTGTTTTAAAAGATTAGGACACAGCGCCCCATATCATTTTTGCAGTGCAGGGTAGCGCAGCTCCACCTCTTGGGTGATATCCAGTAACTCTCCCACGCCGATAATCCGCCAGAGCTGATCTTCAAGTTGCTTTGCCCTGTGGTTTGCGTGGACGTTGATATATTCCAATTCACGCCTCAGGTAACCTATATCGGGTTTCTCGGTCGCACCACGATAAATTCGCAGCGCCATAAAACGTCCCGCCAGTTTGCTTTGATTGATAAAGGCGACTTTAGCCTGAGCATCACCAAGCTCGGTGGCGGGCATACATTTTAAATGGAATTGACCGCGGGACTGGCGGGTTAACTGGATAAATACCTCAATAAAATCCATATCCTGCTGCGGCTTCATTTGGCGAATAGGCTCGAGAATATCCCGTTTGAAGAATCCATCCTTCAGCAGCGGCGCGAGATTATATTGCAAAGTATCCGAGGAGCCTGCGGCAAAAATATTACTGATCTCATCATGCTCAGTGCTGACCCCTAAACAGGCGATTTGAGCTGATTTTGTTGTTTTTTCAACAAAGTAGGGAACCGAATGTAGCTCGCGTAACAGGATGTTTTTCAGACCATCGGCTAGCTCTTTGATCTCACTATTGTTTTCGGTCAACTGCTCCAGTTTTTCACGATTATGGGCAATTAGTTTATTTAAAAACTCCACACCAACGTGGGGCGTATGGCCCATGACTGCGGCGAGATGAAGCGTCACGCCATTTTTACGGGTACGCACTAGGCGATAGGGTAAATTATCCAGTTGGGTTTTACCGGCAATGGTCTGCAACTTAGGCAAGCTGATCATTAGAGGTTTGTTTGCAACAAACTCTGCTGGATTATCTAAGGTGAGCTGCATGCCACGCCCAGAAATATCTAAGGTAATCCCCGTCGCTTTTATGCCACCCTGTGACACATTGACTAAGGTTTTGAAGGCAAAACGCGCTTCCTGTCGACGCTCACTAAATTGCATCGAAACCGATTTTATTTGATGCGCGGTGAGCCGCTGTTGGCCGAAGGCTTTGAGGGCATTGGCATTGCTATCGTCCTGCCAGGCTTTATAGGTGGCTCTTTCATCTTCATTGGTGAGATCGATGAGCTGCAGCATATGGCTGAACTGGGCCAATTGTTGTTCCACCAGCGGGCTGTATTTGGCATCATCCCCCGGAAGAGTGGCTCGGCGATAGCCTTTGGCATGGTAAATCTTATCGGGGATGAGTTTGTAAATGCGCCAGCTCGGTTTGGTTGAGGCAAAACCGAGGAATAATGACGTCATGCCCTTGGCTTTTAATTCGGCTAAGGTGGCCGAGTAAAAATACAGTGAGCCTTGGGCGTTGTAGGTAAAGCTAAAAAACAATCCGTAATCGGGATTTTCGGGATGATTGACCAGTGCAGAGAGTCTTGCTGGCGTCAGCATGGCGGGCAACTGGCTGATATCATTCTCATCCTGAAAATAATGTACTATCTGCTGGTTGTCGCGGCTCAGCAGCATATGAGTGATCGATTGGGACTGCTGATTGAGAAACAAAGGCAGATGCGGCAGGTGCGGCAGGTAATGACGCTCGAACCCCAGACCCGATGCAGTCACTAAAACATCGTTAACATCCAGCTTATAGCGAAGTTTATAGCCCCGGATTAAATTGCCCAGCATTTCACCTAAGGCATCGGTGCCACCAATCCGTCGTAATCTTAACCAAATGAATTCACCATTGGTTTGGCTGTCAACAATCTGATAATCGACCCCAAGTTGCAAGTCGGGGTAGTAATATTCTTCACTGAGTTCGAGCAGTTTGACCTTGAGGGGCTTGTCGAGATCGAAGTGATGATTTGCCGCCAAGCGAATACGTGCACCACCAATCGATAAATCAACAGTGATCCCTGGCATTTCTGGCCGTCCAGGCTGGGAGACCGCAATGCGGATGCTGTAATTCATCCGCTCTTCGGCGCGATTAAAATAACTGCCGAGCACCACTCCGGGAACCATAAAAGGTTCGGGTTCAACGCCATCCGTTTGTTGTGTCACTTGACGCAGTTTTTGCCGCCGCTGTTGATGGGCATTGATGACGTATTCATACACGCCTAAGGTGTATTTGTTGCGGTAAAGGGACATGGCCGCTTGCAGGCTATGTTTGGCTGGTTCATCGAGAAAATGGCGCTGCTGGCCGAGCATGACTTCGGTGCAGGGCAGCTCAGACTTGTCCCTAAGATCGATAATCCGAGTGCAGGGCGAAGCCAAACGATTCAACTCCATTTTCAATAGAAAACGGGTCGAATTGTTTTCATCGGCAGTCAGCTGCTGAAAAATCTCTTGGAAATTCGGTTCCATGAGTAGCGGCTTGAGCTGTTCTATGAGTGCATTATGGTTATCTAAACTCATGTAGGGTCTTTTCTAATGCTGATTTTATGCCGTGCTGTGTTAGTCTAATGTCGGCAGTATTCACAGTTACTTAAATTGATTTTATACAGATTTTAATAAGTTATGGCAAAGAATAAAACCGCGTACGTGTGCAATGAGTGTGGACAGGATTTTCCTCGCTGGCAAGGGCAGTGTAGTGCTTGTCAGGAGTGGAATACGATAACCGAAGTGCGCTTAGGCGCCGCCTCGCCCGGACGGAGAACTAAGTTTGCGGGTTATGCCGGTGCTGGTAGTAGCGAAGTCAAAACCTTAGACCAAATTGACCTCAATGCGTTACCACGGATTGTGAGCCATTTTGGCGAGCTCGACCGGGTGCTCGGGGGCGGTATAGTGCCAGGCTCTGCGATTCTGATTGGTGGTCATCCCGGTGCCGGTAAGAGTACGCTGTTACTCCAAACCCTGTGCCATTTAGCCGAGCAAATGCCAGCGCTCTATGTGACGGGCGAAGAGTCCCTGCAGCAAGTCGCTATGCGCGCCCATCGCTTAGGGTTGCCGACCAATAAACTGCGGATGTTATCCGAGACCAGTGTGGAGCAGATCTGCGAAGTCGCCCTGCAAGAATCGCCAAAAGTCATCGTCGTCGACTCTATTCAAGTCATGCACATGAGCGATGTAGCATCGAGCCCCGGCAGTGTGTCACAGGTGCGTGAATCGGCCTCCTATTTAACTCGCTTTGCCAAGCAAAACGGCATTGCCGTGATCATGGTCGGCCATGTGACCAAAGACGGCAGCCTCGCAGGGCCTAAAGTGCTTGAGCACTGTATCGATTGTTCTGTGATGTTTGAAGGGGATAGCGACAGCCGTTATCGCACCTTGCGCTCCCACAAGAACCGTTTTGGGGCGATTAACGAGTTAGGCGTATTCGCCATGACCGAGCGTGGTTTGAAGGAAGTTGCTAACCCTTCGGCGATTTTCCTTTCCCGCGGCGAGGAAGAGTCCTCTGGCTCCTTAGTGATGGTGGTGTGGGAAGGTACGCGTCCGCTGCTGGTAGAACTTCAGGTGCTGGTGGACAATTCGGCGATGTCGAACCCACGCCGCGTCGCTGTGGGCATGGATGCAAACCGTTTAGCCATGTTACTGGCTGTGATGCATCGCCATGGTGGTTTGCAAATGTCGGATCAGGACGTGTTTGTCAACGTCGTGGGCGGGGTTAAAGTGACCGAAACCAGTGCCGACTTAACCCTGCTGCTGGCCATGGTGTCGAGTTTCCGTGGCGATATTTTACCGAGCGATTTAGTGGTGTTTGGTGAGGTGGGGTTATCAGGCGAAATTCGCCCCGTGCCAAATGGTCAGGAGCGCCTCGTCGAAGCCGCCAAACATGGCTTTAAGCGGGCGATTGTGCCCCGCGCCAATGTGCCGAAAAAGCCGCCTGCGGGCATGGAAGTGGTGGGCGTGGCAAAATTATCCGAAGCCCTTGAGGCGATATAATCCTAAAACAAAAAAACAGCGCCTAACTGCGCTGTTTTTTATGGTGCCATTGGCCGCCAAGTCTTTGTCATAATGAACTTTTATATTTAATCAGCGCTGTTATGTTTTTCGATAAATAGCACTAATTCACGATTCAGTAACGACGCATCCCCTAAGTTCAACTCAACGATACGTTTGAGGTGGCTGATGCTGTCAACATCAATAAACTTGCATTTAAGCCCTAACTGTTGATTGCATTGATGCACCAACTCGGTTTCCATTTGCAGCTCAATATCCGAGCCCGGCAAGGTAAAACTGAGGGTGATGGGCTCACCTGAATGACTAAACCCAGCAGGCTCGTCCACCAGTGCGCCATTTAGGCTGAGGTCGAGTATGGTGGTTTGCCACTGTTTATCGCCTTGGTGCACCGATGCGTTTGCGGCAAAGAGGATCCGCGAGAACTTACGTCTTTCATCAATCACTACTTTTTTATCGTTCATAGTTTGTTAGTGCTCACCCCAATCAATATGCATAAGCATATGTCATATTGATGTTACTGTAAAAGTTCGGCAGTTTTTTGTGCGAGAAAGTAACGGAGATCGCATATTTTACCTTTTCCTCATATGCAAATATGAAAAAGTATGAATAATTCAGTTAAGCAAAATAAGAGATGTAGAACATGGCCTATAGTGTGCTCGTTGTCGATGATGAAGCGGTTATTCGTGCGCGATTGAAAGGGTATTTTGAAAAAGAAGGTTACCGCGTCGTTGAGGCTGCCGATGGCGAGCAGATGTGGCACGAGTTTAATCGTCAACATATTGATTTAATTATGTTAGACATTAACCTGCCTGGGGTCGATGGCTTAAGCTTAACCCGTGAGCTACGCAGCCGTTCCCATGTGGGGATTATCTTGGTCTCGGGCCGTGATGAATCGATTGATAAAATCGTCGGCCTCGAGATGGGCGCCGATGACTATGTGACTAAGCCCTTCGAGCTGCGGGAGCTATTGGTTAGGGTGAAAAACCTACTGTGGCGGATTTCTCTGGTAAAACAAGCCGAGCAGGCGCTGGTGCAGGAGTTATCTGAGCCCGATGATGTGATTAGCTTCGAAGGCTATCAGCTCGAATTAAACAGCCGTAAGCTGCGCCAAGGGGAGACGCTTATCAAGCTCACCAAGGCCGAATTTGAGTTATTAACTGCCTTTGCGCTGCATCCGCAGCAGGTGCTTTCCCGCGAGCGCTTAATGCAGCAAACCAGCCATCGCAATCAGGATGTGAATGACAGAACCATAGACGTCATCATCCGCCGCCTGCGTAATAAGCTTAATCCCGAACTCTTTGTCACTGTCCATGGTGAGGGCTATTTGTTTGCTGCTAAGGTGGATGGCTAAGCCCTCGCTGAAGCTCTAACTTAGGCGTTAAGTTAATGCTCAGGGACGCACTTGATACAGGGGATAAAAATCCGCTTCGGCAAGGCTAAAACCAAGTTCCGATAGGGTATTTGTTGAGGTTGTGCGCTCAACTATGGCAGGACCGATATCGCCAAATGGCGCGGCGCCTTCGAGCAGTTTTACCGTGACATCGATGGCGAGTTTGCCCTGTAACACGACCAAGTCATCATTGCTGTACACCACTTTTTGTCGCTTCAGCCCGCGCAGAATCGCGGGGGATAAGTAACTGCTCACCAGCTTGATATCTTGCGTCAGCTGTTTTTGTTTGAGGGTACTGACGGCGGCTTCAATCGCTACCGCGCTGCCGAGAATATAGTTGGGGCGCTGGGCTTTTAGCAGTATCTGTAATTGGTCGCGGTAGAGATTGCGATTGTTATCGGCGTGCTGAATCGCACTGATGCTAACATTGCTACCTTCAAGCGCATGACGAATCCCTTGCTCGACTAAATCGGTGCCGCCTAGGTTTTCGGGGCCGGCTAAGAGGGCCAAGGTGGTCGGCTGGGTTGGCGTATGTGCCTTGGCATCTGCCTTAATAAAATGGCCCGCGCTCAGTCCCATTTGATACCAGTTAACGCCGATATGGGTCTGCACTTGCTCAGAATTGAGTTTATTCACTAGGGCGAGCACGGGTTTGGTTAGCGGCTCGGAAAACTGTTCGAGTAGATTGGGGCTCACTGCGCCGAGCAAAACTGCGTCGTAATCTCCCTTCATACAGGCGCTTAATTGCTCGAGTTGTTTATCTTGATGGTAATAACTGCCCGCTTCGAACAGATCCAGCGATACACCGAGGCGTTTTGCCTGTTGGATCAGACCGTAGTCGATGCCAATCCAATAGGCGTCTTTAAGGTGAGGCACTAAGGCACAAATGCGCCAAGTTTGTTTTGCTTTAGTTAGAGGGTAATAATCAAGGGCTTGCGCCTGCTGGATTTTGGCATTAAAGGGATGGCGTTGCTCTAATCGCCAAGTTTGGCTGTTGGCATCGGCAGCCTGCGAACAAAATAGGCCAAAAGTGGTGAGTGTGAGCAAAGCTTGCCAAAATTTTCCCATTGTCCCGTATCATCCACAATGATTATCTCGAATACATTGTAACAGAAGGAACAAGCGTGGCGCCTTTATCTTTATCGCGCAGTAGTTTAACCGGCAGACTCATGCTCGCCTTTGGTGTGCTTGGGGTATTGCTGTTGCTACTGGTTAGCTTAGGTAGCCTGAGTTTACATTGGCTCAAGCAGGCTGACAGTTACCTGTATGAAGAATCCTTACCCGCTTCTCAAGCCGCCCGTCAATTAGTGCAGGCGTCTAATGCCCTATCCGATGGTGTGACCCAGTTAGGCCAAGTCGAGGATGAGCGGCAGCGGGAGTTTATCGGCCGTAAGCTCAACCTTGAAAGTGCCACTATGTTAAATAGCATCAAAGTGTTACTGACCCTTGATGTGAATGAGGATAATCATTTATCCACACTGGCAGGGCAAATTATTGAGCAACTTACCCTCCTAGGACAAAGTGTTGGCCAGCGCATTACCTTAGGCGATGAATTGCAGCTAAGGGCCCGCGAATTATCGGTTGCCGCAGGCCATGCCTCTGAGTTATTGCAATCCGAATTGGCGGTAGTCGACTCGGCGATTTTGGCAAAACTAAGTCAGGCTTACCCTGACATAGCAGGGGATAAACGCAGTGGGCAATTACTCGATGATGTGATTGAGCGTGAGTTGGATGTTCAAGAGCAGCTCAACCGCGCACTCAAGTTGGTGCATCAAATTGCGCTGCTCAGCCAGTTATTTGAGGTCTCAGAATTACAGTCCGAGTTGCAATTAAGTGTTCCCCGTTTATTGGCCACCTTTGCCAGCACAGCGCCTTCCCATCCACCAGCGCAGGCTCATCAAGAGCAAGGGACGGCAATCGAGCTGGCATCAAGTGCAGCTACCGAGGCGCCAACTGCTGAGGTTGGCATCGATTTAATGGCGCTCACCACTGTGGTAGAGCTGATACGCGACCCCGGTAGGCTCAATGCCCTAAAGGCGGAGCTGGCAATCCTTCTTCATACGCCCAAAATCATTAAATTACAGCGAGAACTGAGCCAAAGTCTGCAGCGACAACAGCGGCAGCAGCAGGAATTGGCGGAAAAACTCTATAGTCTCAACACGCTGGTGGACAGTGCGCTCAATCAACAGCAGCAAAGGGCGGAGCTGGCGCGTAGCGATTATTTAATGCAGTTGTCTTACGCCCGCTTGGGGCTGTGGGGCACGGGCATATTAATGTTGGTTATCATGGCTGTGGTGGTTTATCGGGTGATCTATCGCGGTATTGCCCTGAGGTTAAATCAGGCGACCGAAGCCATGTCACGCTTAAGTTTGGGGGATACCAATGTGAGCCTAGATGCCCACGGCGACGATGAGTTAACCGCCATGGCCAATGCCATCGACGCATTTAAGCGAAAAACCGCCCATAACCTGAAATTACAGACGGATTTACGCCAGGTGGCCGATGAGCTGACCGAGCATAAAAAGGCCCTCGAACAAACCGTGGCCACGCGCACGCAGGAATTGGCCGAAGCTAACCTGCGCCTCGATGCGGAGGCTAAAGGCCACGCTAAGGCAAGAATCGTTGCCGAGGAGGCGAGCCAGGCAAAATCCCAATTCCTAGCGACCATGAGCCATGAGATTCGCACCCCGCTCAACGGCTTACTCGGGACGCTCACCCTGCTCGGCCATAGTCAATTACCGCCCGCGCAGCAACAGATGCTCGCGCTGTCGCAATACAGCGGCACGTTGCTGCAAACCGTGCTGAGCGATATTCTCGATTTCTCCCGCCTCGAGCAGGGCAATTTAACCAATGAGCCGCGGCCAACGGATATCAACGCCCTGCTCGATGAAGTGCTGGCGATTATGGTGGCGGGCGCCAATTTGGCGGGATTGAGCCTAAGGCTGAATCGTCCCCAGTTACCCGCATGTATCCATATTGATGGCCCTAAGCTGAGGCAAGTGCTGTTTAACTTGATTGGTAACGGCATTAAATTCACCCCCGAAGGCGGCGTGAGTCTCAATGTCAGCGTACGAGGCGATAAGTTGGCCTTTGTGGTGGCCGATACCGGCGTGGGGATTGCCCCCGAGGTGCGCGAGCAATTATTTATGCCTTACTGCGTATTACCCAATCAGGGGCGAAGCCGTGGCACTGGCTTGGGGCTTGCCATCTGCAAACAGTTGGTTGAGCTGATGGATGACGAGGGGCCGGGGATTTGGGTCAAGAGCGAGCCTGGCGAGGGCAGCGAATTTGGTTTTGAGCTGAGCTTTACCCAGTGTGATAAGGCATTAGATACGCAAACTCAGGAGCAAAAGCGGGTTAATCCCCAGCGGGTGTTAGTGATTGAAGACAACAAGGTCAATGCCATGGTCGCGCAGGGATTTTTGGCGCATTTAGGTCATAGTTCAAGCTTGGCCGTTAGTTGTCAGCAGGCGCTAGCGCATGTGAGTGGCGATAAGATATTCGATGCCGTGATGCTCGATATTCAGCTGAGTGATGGTTCAGGGCTAGCATTACTACCACAGCTAAAGGCGTTATTCGCCAATGATAATGTGAAATTTGCCGCCTTTACCGCGCAGATGCAGACGGAGGATCTTAGCCTGTATCGAGAGGCGGGGTTTGATACTGTGTTAGCTAAACCCTTGAGCTTGCAAACCCTGACAGAATGGTTAGGCGTTGCGCGTGTGTCAGTTTCAATGCCTGCTTCACTAGGTGAGTCATCGCCGCACTCGGCACAATCGCTTCAATCGCCGAATAATGCTGAACCTACCAGCCATAACCATCAAGCTGAAACTTTTTTAGATCTTAACCAGTTACAGCAAGATCTTGAGGTCTTAGGCGTGAAAGCCGTGAGTGATATGTTGGCGCTCTATCGAACCTCCAGTGCCGAGCAAATTGAGCGGCTGTCTGGGCTAACCGCGATGGAGCATATCAGCGAGGGCGCAAAACTATTGCACGCGCTTAAGGGCAGCAGTGCCAGCATGGGGCTAAAAGCACTGACACAGTGTTGTCAGCAGTGGGAGAAAACACTCAACACCACAGGGGAAAATGCATTGGATAGCAAAGCGGTGACTGAATTAACCGCCTGCTGGCAGGCGTCGATAACAGCGCTTGAGCACTGGCTTGCAATACAGGATTAGCAGAAAAATATTAGAAACAAAGAGTTAGCTGCAAAAAAATGAGCACAGTGAAGGCATAGCAACAAGTAGGAGTGAGTCGTCCAGAGGAGTACATAAACAACACTTATTTCTGCCTAATCAATGCAAATCGAGGGATAAAAAAGCGGCTCCCATGGGAGCCGCATTTCGTTAACTTATTCTAGGACGAGACATGAGTTATTACTTTGAGTCTTAATGCGACTCACGTTTAACGCTACTCACGTTTAACGCTACTCAGGTTTAACGCTACTCGGGCTTTAGGCTTATGGCGATCAATGCATTGCCTGTTCTAACTGCTGTTTATCTTGCTGCACCCAAGCTAGGGTGAGTGTGGCGAGAGCGCTGTAAAAGCCATTTCTGTGCTTGCTATCGCACTCAACGACCTTGGCGACAAACTTGGATAACCAAGAGTCTATACAAGCATTTAGGAAGCTTAACTGGGCTGCATCTTCACTGTGGCAAGCTAAGTGTCCCATATAGGCGAGGATCACGGCTAAGTGATCGGCAGGCTCTGGGAAGTGACTCTGCACTTGCAGTTGGCTCTGGTGTAAAAACTCGCTCATTTGTTGATGCTGCTGCCCAAACAGCAAGGGTTCTTCCTCGCGACTTAAGTACAGGCTGGCATAGGGCGAGGCGCTGTGCTTTGTGCCAACGAGGAATAACCCGCAGTAATCGGCGGCAAGTTCGAGCAAGGCTTCATCGCTCGTTAAGCCATTCAGTACCTTCTGTATGCTGGCGACTGGCGCACTAAACTCGGGTGCATAACCCAGTTGTGTCCAGAATTGCTGCGCTTGCTCACTGGTGAGTTGCTTAAGGCGCTGCTCATCAATTTCTCGGGCAAACAGAGAAGACAGCAGCTGATACACTAAGGCTCTGGCATGATTGATATCGACGTTGCTCATCGCATGTTCCTCAAGATTAACAGTGGAATGCGCCTAGTTGACTAGGCGCATCGCCTTGTGGGCTCGGTTAGATTTCGACTTCGATAGGACCATCGAAGGAGCTGACCTTAGGGACTTTGCCTTGGTATTTCTCAAACTCGACCAGACAAGTATAGGCTGAGCAGGCTTGAGCCAACTTCGATGTGCCAATGTCTAAGGTCAGAGTATTCGGGTCGCCATAGCTACACAGGGCACCGATTTCGGCGCCACCTTCGACGCTGCCATCTTTACCCACTGGGCCATACCATGCGCCTTCATGAATTCGCACTACACCTTTAGGGAAGCGATCCGATACCACGGCGCCCGCTAACAGTTGGCCACGGTCGTTAAAGACGCGCACTAAATCACCATCTTTAATGCCGCGCGCTTTGGCATCAACAGGGCTGATGTAGATGGGTTCGCGGCCGTTAACTGTGTAAGTTTCGCGGTATTCCTTCGACTCACACATCTGTGAGTGCAGACGTTTATCCGGATGGCAAGACTGTAGCCACACAGGATATTTGTCCGAACCCGGGCCACCATGGCTACGCTCGGCTTTTTCCATCCAAATTGGATGGCCTTGGCAGTCGTCATAACCGAACTGTTCAATCTTACGGCAGAAGATTTCAATCAAGCCAGAAGGCGTGCCTAGTGGATTGATTTCAGGATCGTTTCTAAAGTCGGCGTGGCGTGTCCACAGCTCGCCATCACCAAAGTGCACATAACCTTGCTTCCAGAAGGTGGCAAAATCTGGCATCTCATACTTACCCGCGTTCGCGGCTTTACACTCGTTATAGAGGGTTTCAATCCACTCCATTTCGCTCATATTGCGGGTGTATTCTTTCTCTTTACCCATCAGTGCGGCAAAGCGAGTGAAGATTTCAAAGTCTGACAAACTCTCAAACAGCGGCTCCACCATCTTCTGCATCGCCAAAATACCGCGGTTAGCATATGCGCCGTATACGTCGATATCGTTGCGCTCATAGGTGGTACAGGCGGGAAGCACTATGTCGGAGAAGCGGCAAGTCGCCGTCCAGTTCACATCGATAGTGACCACGCATTCCAACTTATGGAAGGCTTGCTTCATGCGGTTACGGTCTTGATGGTGGTTCCAAGGGTTATTACCCGAGAAAATCATCATCTTAATATCGGGATACACCACTTTCGAACCGTTGGCATCAATGGTTTTGCCGGGTTCGAGAATCGCATCAATCCAACGGGCGACGGGAATAGTGCTGCTCGCGCCTTTAAAGTCGGTGCTGTCGAACAGGGGTTTTTGGTTCTCGTCTAAGTTACGTGGGAAGGCGCCTGGCGCCGCCGCATTTGTTGCAGGCACACCAATACTGGAGTAGTGGTGACCATAGCTGATGCCGCCGCCGGGTAAGCCGATTTGACCTATCATGGTGGCGAGGACTGCGGCCATCCAGTAAGGTTGTTCACCGTGTTGTTGGCGCTGAATACACCAACCCATCATGATTTGGGTGCGTCCCTTAACTAAGGTTTTCGCCAGATCGCGGATGATGTGTGGCTCAACCCCACAGATTGGCGCTGCCCACTCTGGCGTTTTGGCGATACCGTCTTTAGTGCCCATCACGTAAGGAACAAACTCTTCGAAGCCTAAGCTGTAGCCTTGGATGAATTTATCATCGTAAAGCTTTTGGGTGATCATCTCATGGGCGATGGCTAGCATCAGCGTCACGTCAGTCTGTGGGTTCACATACAACTGTTCACAGCCAAGGTAAGCCTGAGTTTTGGTGACGACTGGGTCGATACTGATCACGCGGATCTTGCCCTGTTTGACCTTCTCTTTTAGCTGCGCGAGGTAAGCGAAGGCCTCATGGGTTTCGGCGTTCCAACCCACTTGCAGGTTTTTGTAAGGATCGTTCGACCACAGCACGATAGTGTTGCTGTTTTCTAAGATCAGCGGCCAAGAGGTGCCTTGGGCGTACACTTCGGTTGAACCTAACACATAGGGCAGAATGGTTTGGCCGGCACCGGTGGAGTAGTCACCGATTTTCTTCACATAGTTGCCATGCATCCCCACCGCACGCTGCATATGGCTGGTGCTGGAATGCAGTTGCCCGGTTGCGCGCCAGCCAGTTTGCCCGGCGTGTAAGCCCGATGGACCGTACTTGGTTTGGACTTCATCGAGTGAGTGTTTAAACAGTTTTAATGCTTTATCCCAGGTCACGCGAACGAAGCGGAAATCTCCCCGTTGCTGGGTATTGCTCTTATGGCCTTTCAGTAAAAAGTCTAAGCGAACCATAGGGTAACGCACGCGGGATGGGTTATAGACCATACCGCGGATACCGTTAATCATATCCGTTGGATATTTATCTAAATCGAAGGCTTTGACCTCGGCAATCACACCGTTTTTACGCTTGATTTTAAAGGCGCCAAAGTGTGAGCCCGTGGTCAGCCATTCGTCTTCATTCAGGCCAGTATTCGCCAGCGCATTTAAGGGCGCTAATACTGAGCTGCCACCTAAAGCAACGAAAGAGGTTGAGGCTAAGCCTTTTAAAAAGTCTCTTCTGTTCATGGTATTACTCCCGAATTAGTGCTCTTTTTTCACGAAGGTTGACGAATGTTCCTGCAGGTATTTCTGCACCAGCGCTTGGGTGTCTTGGTCCATATTCACGAAGGCCAACATCCCTTGGAACATGCCAGGCCAGGTATTGGCGTCAAAATGCGCTTCATCTGGCTGGGTGTGGCACACACTACAGCTTGAGCGGAACGTGTCGCGGGCATAGCCCCAGAGTGGTTGCAGCTCGGTCAGCAGGTAATCCTTATCGGTCCAGATTTGGGCCTCTACTCGTTGCCATTTTAGACCTGTCATTGGGTCTTCTTTCTCTTCAAAGGTTTGGATAACACCTTCGGTTTCAGCTGCATCTTTGCTTAACTGCGCCGACAGAATGTTTACGCCAAAGTCCATGTAGATCACGCGGCCTGCGCCGATTTTCTTACGCCAGCCATCGATACCAATTTTGATGCGCTTACCTTGGGTTTCGAGCACTTTGACTTTAGTGGCCACGTTTAAGGTACCGGCTTCAACGTCACCTTTTTCACTAAAGAACAGTGGCTTAGTCAGGGCGCTGTAGTAGGTTTGGTTGGTTTCGACTGAGCTGACGCCAGCGCCCACTTCGGCGATGAGTTCGGGTGCGCGGGCCGTGCCCATTTCTGGTAAATGGTGGGCAATGCCTTTGTGGCAATCGATACAGCTTTGGTCGATTTCGGCGGCGCGTTTCATTTGTTTTTGCGCCAGTGGTGACATGCTTTCCCACTTCATCGAGTTGTAGTTATGGCAGTTTTTACAGGCCAGAGAATTGTCGCGATCGAAACGTTTCCATTCTCGGCTCGCCATTTCGAGGCGTTTAGCTTCAAATTTTTCAGGGGTGTTGACCGTATTGAATAACCAGCCCCAGACATCGTGGGAAGCTTCCATCTTACGGGCAATCTTACGGCTCCAGTTGTGGGGCACGTGACAGTCGGGGCAGGTGGCGCGCACGCCAGAGTGATTCGACCAATGCACAGTTTCCTGCAATTCTTGGTAAGGCTTGCTCTCCATACTGTGGCAGCTGATACAGAAGGCTTCGGTGTTGGTCGCTTCCAGTGCGGTGTTAAATCCGCCCCAGAAGATGATGCCCATGATAAAAGCACTGATGCTGACAGCGCCTAAGGTGAGAGCTTTTGTGGGTTTGTTTAGTGTGCGCCAGAGGTTGGTTAACCACTTCATAATAGCGTCCTCAAAGTATCAGTAAATTAGTGGCCGACAACGCCGCCGAAGGCTTGGATCATCCAAATGATGAAACCGTAGAGACTGATCCCCGCGACAGTCAGTGCGGGAAAGAGTATGAAAATGATGAATCCCAGCGCCTTTAACTCATTGCTGCGTGAGGACTTATCCGATGTTTGCATGGTGGGCTTTGTCATTGGGAAGAGCTCCGTTCGAAAGCGATTTTTGATGGGAGCACTATAAAGGGGAGATGTGAATGGACTTGCCTGCTGGGATGAATGGGCTTTGACAATATATGAAAAATTATGAAAATTTTAAAAAGCCGATGAGTTTTTGTTTTACTGACAGAGAGTTAATCTAATTTCTGTGATCTAACTCGGCAGTTTGTTGTGCGGTTTAGGCGTTTTTTTAAACACTGATTTTGAATTTTTTCGCTAATTATTTACTGAAGTGCAGGCGAGGTCTTAGCTATCTGGCGGCGTTTACAGTATTATCCGCGCCCAACAAAGGCTGCGTTTGTGTCGTTGAAGCCATTTTAACGATGCAAAGCGTCACTGCTTGCAGATCATGGATTTTTCCCGATGTAGGAGAATGATGTGGATCTCTCACCCAAGTCATTGGATTTGGGGCTCTAATCTGCCGCAGCCAGCGTCGCCAATGGTTAAGCCAATTGGTATCGACCCTATTTTAAGAGATCACAAGGTATAACAAGATATGTCTGAGCAATTGAGTTCAACAGCCGTACCCTCAGGTTCGTTTCTGGACCGTTATTTTTCAATTCAACAACGCGGTAGCACAGTTCGCCAAGAAGTGATTGCAGGGTTAACCACCTTCCTTGCTATGGTGTACTCAGTGATTGTGGTACCCAATATGTTAGGCAAAGCCGGATTCGATCCCGGCGCCGTGTTCGTCGCCACCTGTTTAATTGCCTCCTTTGGCTCACTGCTGATGGGACTCTGGGCGAATCTACCCATGGCTATTGGTTGTGCGATTTCACTCACCGCCTTTACCGCCTTCGGCTTGGTGTTAGGTCAGGGCATGAGTATCCCTGTGACCTTAGGCGCCATCTTTTGGATGGGTGTGATTTTTACCGTTGTGAGTGTTACGGGTGTGCGTCAATGGGTGCTGGCTAACCTACCCAAGGGGATTGCCCATGGTACAGGTATCGGTATTGGCTTGTTTTTACTCTTAATTGCCACTAACAGTGTGCAGTTGATTGTGGCCAACGACGCGGGTCTGCCAGTGAAGTTAGGCGACATTAACAGCCTGCCCGTTATCGCCACCGTCCTAGGCTTAGCGGCCACTATCGGCTTAGAGCGTCGCGGCGTACCCGGCGGGATTTTACTGGTGATTATCGGCCTATCCCTGTTTGGTTTAGTGTTTGATCCAAGCGTGACATTCCAAGGCTTCTTCGCCGTGCCTGATTTTACCTCTGAGCACTCGCTGATTGGTCAAATGGATATTATGGGCGCCTTGAATCCTGTGGTATTGCCGATTGTGCTGGCGCTGGTGATGACGGCGATTTTTGATGCCACGGGCACCATCCGCGCGGTGGCGGGGCAAGCCAATCTGCTGGATAAAGACGATAATATCGTCGGTGGTGGTAAGGCGCTGACCTCGGATTCTGTCAGCAGCATGTTTGCGGGTATGGTTGGTGGCGCACCTGCGGCCGTGTATATCGAATCTGCGGCGGGTACTGCGGCGGGCGGTAAGACTGGCTTAACGGCGACCATAGTGGGCGGATTATTCCTGCTGATGGTGTTTTTAGCGCCGCTCAGCTATTTAGTGCCTGCCTATGCGACGGCGCCTGCGCTGATGTATGTGGGGCTATTGATGCTCAGCAATGTGACTAAGCTGGACTTTAACGACAAGGTCGATGCGATGGCGGGCTTAACCTGCGCCGTATTCATCATCCTCAGCTGTAACATTGTGACCGGTATTATGCTTGGCTTTGTGACCTTAGTGATTGGCCGCATTTTTAGCGGTGAAATCCGTCAGCTTAAGTTAGGCGTGCTCGCCATTACGCTGGGCCTTGTGGCCTTCTATATGGGCGGCTGGGCAATCTAGTTTTTTATACCAACCACATTAAATATCTAATCAGTTCAGAGCCTCACAGGCATCTCAATCCAAGGCGCATTGACGAAGAAATGGTTATTCCCTTTTAAGTCAATGTAACACGGGAGTGAGATGCCTGTGAGGCTTCCGAAGGGCGGGGTTGAACATGCTTTATACTGCGTTTAAGGCTTTCGACAGAGCACCACTATGCCTTCAAGCCTTCGCCTTGTCTAAAGCCCGTTTAACTCCCGCTGAATGAACAGATATTTGATACGATTGGTATTACTCTATAAAGTCGAAAGCGAGTGCCGTTAGCACTCGCTTTCATTGACCTCATTGTGTTCACAATAGGCTCGCAGTAAATCCTTCCAAGTCACAATCCCGACCAAATCGCCATTATCGAGCACGGGCAAACAGCCAATATTGTGTTCCAGCAGGGTGTGAGTCGCGGCATCGAGCGTGACGTGTGGTGCAACGGTTATCGGATTGCGGGTCATCACCTGATGGACACGTTTTTGTAGAGTCTCGAGATCCTTGGCGGTTTCGGCGCTGCTGCCCAAATTAGGGCTGATGGCACGCAGCAAGTCGCGCTCCGATAACACGCCTTCGAGTTTATATTCATCCACCACCAGCAGATGGTGGAAG
>NZ_JBKEDJ010000105.1:0-13711 GCF_047975355.1 Shewanella sp.
CCGCGCCGGGTAGCGGCTGGCGCAAATACGCGGCAAGATGGGCACAGAGCACTTCCATTTGATTGGATTGGATTAACTTCAGCATATTCGACTCACGATTTGGGATTGCTGTTATGCATAGCAAAGTGGCTTGGCAATTCTATGTGACTGATTTATAAGATTCAACAATCTTGTCCCCCTGCGGTTTATCCCGCCTATTTTAACTGTTTACTCGGGCCAAATAGTCGCCAGTTAAGAGCTTTTGCGGCAGCATTAAAGCGTTTTAACGCTGCTTGATAGTCACTGTCTGCAAGCTGTTGGTATTTCAGCGCGACATAGCTTTGGGTCAGGATGTCAAACTCGCGGCAAAACTCTGGGGATTGCTGCTGATGCGTGTCAATAAGCTGGGCTGCAAAGGCGTTCGGGCCAAGGTGAGCGGGGCGGACGATGCCAAATTTACTAAGGCGCTGGCAAATGCGTTGGTACTTGGCGCTGATGGGATCCTGCTCCCGTTTAAAGCGAAACAGCCCCACGCTATAGGCGATATAGAGGCCGATAAGGCTAATACAGACACTCATAAACACCGCCACCTTGGTTTTAGTGACATCCCCTAAAATGCCGCTTAACACTTTGTTTTGCCGCTCCTGATTGAAACCGAGCACCCAGAGGCTCCAGTAATAATCGAGGCTGGCAAAGCGCTGCCTTAACTCGTTGAGCCAAGGCATGCTTTTAAAGCGCAAACTGCTAAAGGGGCTTTCTTGCAGGTAGCTTTGTTCGGGGGAAAACTCGGCATCGAAGCCTTGTTCGATACGATTAGGCGCGACCATGGCCGTTGGATCGAATCGTACCCAACCTTCATTCTCGAGCCAGACTTCTGCCCAAGCGTGGGCCATATATTGATACACGCTCAGGTAATCGGCCTGCGGGTTGTATTCGCCCCCTTGATAGCCGGTGACCATACGTGCGGGTAAGCCAGTGGCTCGCGCCATAAAGATAAAGGCGGAGGCATAGTGGGCGCAAAATCCGGCTTTATTTTCAAACAGAAAATCATCAACTTGCTGGGGCCCAATGGGCGGCGGGGTGAGGGTGTAGAAAAACGGTTCGCGATTAAAATAACCCATCATGGCGAGCAGACGCTGTTTTGGCTCGGGGTAGTTGGCTTTAAACTCGGTGGCTAGCGCCAGAGTTTTGGGGTTAGTGCCCTCGGGCAGTTTCAGGTTTATTTGCCGCTGTTTGACACTTAACTTGAGATCCATTTGGGCCTTAGGCCAAGAACGGGCACTATAACCCATACGCTGATCGACATTACGTAGGGAATAGAGCCGATAATCGGGGAGATTGATGACCTTTTCATCTTGGCTGTAGGCCACATCCAGCCCGAATAACCAAGGCTGGTGGCTGGGTTCCACAATCACTTGATAGTCGTATCGCTGCGGCGCATGGCTGCCTGTATCATCCGTCATCGCTGCGGGGAGTTGCCGCGCGGGATCTGGCCTTGAGGGTGGAAAAAACAGCGCATCCTTTTGAATTTGTTTGATGCCGACATCTTGGTGCCAGGTTTGGCCGTCGTAATCTTCCAGCACCAACGCGCGCCAATAGAGTTCGGCTTGGATGGGTCTCGCCTCGGTAAAGCTTACCCTAAAGGCCAGTGCGGAGGAGCGAGTGAGTTTGCTGATATCGCTCACGGAAAGGGTATCCGAGAGCCCGGTTTGGGCTTCTTTCATATTCGGGACTAGCCAGAGTGGGGCAAAGCGCGGCAAGACCAAAAACAGCAGTAATGCCAAAGGTACACTCTGCAGCAATAATTTAGCGCCAATCCAAGCTGTGTGTTGCCAGTTGTGTTTGCTTTGATACAGGGTCACCAGTACGCAGGTATTGATGATAGTGACCCCAATTAAATGCACGGTATTGAGCATGGATTGATGGTCGATAAAGGTCAGCGCAATTAAAAAGTAGCCCACAATCACCACGGCGCGCACATCTCGAACGCTGCGCATCTCAATGTATTTTAAGGCATATCCTAAAATCAGCAGGTTGACTAAGGCGTTTAATAGTCCAATCTCACCTGATACCAATGCGAGCGTAACCGCGGCGCCAATGGCAAGGCTAGTGACTAAGTAGCGTGGTGGTTTTGCCACTTTGCCGACATAGATGCCGACTCGCCACACCAGGCAAATGGCGCAGATCCCAAGGGTCCAAGGCGTCGTTTTATCAAATAAGGGGCTGAGTACCGCAATATTGGTGAGCAGCAGCCAAAATAGCGTTTGGCGGCTGATATTATCACCCGTCTGCGGCCCATTGGCATGATAGGTTGTCAGCTTAGATGGATTCACTTTTTGATGCGTCGAAGTTTGCATTGTCATCGCCGCGGCTCCATTTTTGCAGAACGCACGCCTTGCCCATGGGGAGGAAGCGGGTGCTGATGGCTAACGCCTTGGTTATTCATCAGTTTATCGGTTTTATCCAGCATGCTGATATCTTGTCCGTAGAGTGCGAGCGCCCTTTGGCAGGCGATACGATGGGCATTGCCCGTATCGGGTGTGAGGATCAGATCTTCCGCCCCGACACGCTGCAGCCACAGACCAAAATATTGCTCCTGTTGACTCAAATGGTTGACTTGCCAGCTAAGCTGACCTAATTGCTGTTCAAGCTGTGCGGGATCAGGGACTAAGGTTAACCATACCGGATCGCCCTGAGGCTGCTCGAACTCCTTGGTTAACATGCCGCGCCCTTGGGCCCATTGTTTCCATGCCACTTGCTTGAGGGATTCACCGAGCACATGGGGCTTAAGCCCTTTGTATTCATCGATGCCCGCAATGTATTTTCCGGCTCGTTCTAATCGTTCGTCATCACCGGATTCGGTGGCCGGCTTTAGCTGCAAAGGGCTTTCAATTGGGTGGGCGTAGACGATGTGCGCATTATCGAGATCAATATGGGACCAAGCGCGGCAAAGCCCTAAGGGATAAAAGGACTCAATCTTAAGTCGGCCAGGCGATACCAGACCACGGCGATCATGGGCAAACGAGACCAGAGCTTGCACCTCATCGGCGCCGACCTGTTTAAGTAAGTACGCTAAATTATTGGGGTAATTTAAGCTTATATTGTGGCTGCTGTGATTTGAGGTGAGTAGGACCGGAAAGGTGATGGTTTCGCCCGCATACACCTCAGGTGCTGTGAGCCCGCGAAGGCGCAAACCCGCGAGATTTTTATAGCTGTAGAGGATGCAGGTATTAAATAGACTGAGGAGTAAAATACTCAGGCCAATCACTAGGTTGTTTTGATAGTTAGTGCCAAACAGATACAGCAGCAGTACTAGAGCAAGCCAGACTAAACCAAAGCCACTGGGCAGAATAAAGATGCTGCGATGGCTGAGGACAAACTCTGAACTGGGCGGCATGCGCCTTGCCAACCAGCGTTGCCAGAAAGTCGTAAAAACTCGTTTCATCCTGTCCTCATCATAGTCTGAGCATCCTTATCGATATGATTAGCAAGGCATTACATGATGGGATTGACGCTGGCGAGGATCCGCTCCGAGAGCGCTTCCCCCTGCAATTGGCTGCTGGTGCGCAGTCGATGTTCGGCCACGCTGCAAAACACCGCTTGCACATCTTCGGGGACTAAATAGTGTCTTCCCTCTAAAAATGCCCATGCTTTAGCTGCCTGCAACAGGGCTTTGGTTGCGCGGGGCGATAAGCCGACGGCATCGGTTTGGTTGCGCGAGTCATGCACTAAGGCCAAGACATAATTGAGCAGCGCGTCCGACGCCGCGACCTTATCGCATTGCTCCTGCAACTGGGTTAATGCCAGCGGGGTTAAACATTGGGGTAAGTTATCGAGGGTTTGCGGTGTTTGCTCGCTTTTGAGCATCGCCAGCTCCGCATCATGGCTAGGATAACCGATGGAAATCCGCATCATAAAGCGGTCGAGTTGGGATTCGGGCAGCGGAAAGGTGCCCGATTGCTCCGTGGGGTTTTGTGTGGCAATCACAAAAAAGGGATTAGGTAATCTGTGGGTGACGCCATCGACTGAAATTTGTTGCTCGGCCATGGCTTCGAGCAGGGCGCTCTGAGTCTTAGGGCTGGCGCGGTTAATCTCATCGGCCAGCACCATCTGTTTAAAAATAGGACCGGGATGAAACACAAATTGCGCTTGGTGTTTATCAAAAATCGATACCCCGAGAATATCGGCGGGCAGCATATCACTGGTAAATTGAATGCGTTGATAGCTAAGGCCGAGGCTTTGGGCGAGGGCATGGGACAGGCTGGTTTTGCCCATGCCGGGCAAATCTTCAATTAACAGGTGTCCACGGGCGAGAATACAGGCGAGGGCTAAGCGAATTTGCCGTGGCTTGCCTAATAATACTTGTTCAAGTTGTTGTAATAGTTGGCTTAAACCAGAATGTGCCACGGGAGACTCCTTGTGCATGGATAAGGTCATTCGCTCTACCACTATGGCGGAATATGTCGCGCTTAGCCAGTCGCTTTTACTGTGAAATCAATTGGCTTAGTGTGATTCTTACCGTCCATAGAGAGGTGAGCCAAGGCATTCCATTATCTTCACACCGTATGATTTGAGGCTGAAAAGCGTTAATTAGAGTAGATAAAACTGTGAACAGGCTAACTCTTGGTTTATTGGTTCTTTTTGCTGCAGTTTATCGGCGAGCCGTGGCATTTGCTCGCCGACGCGCAGCAAGTCCATCCGTGGATGCTCGACCGCCCCGTCCGTGGGGCGGACGGTCGTCTAGCTAATCGCCACAGTTCACCTTTTTAGCATTAGCTTAACTTTTAGATTTAAATGCTTTACGCAGCATGTTTTGGGACAAAAGCGTGTCAGGACGTCGGCTGCACCTAGTGAATTTCGGATAAAAATTTATATGGAGATAACGCTTCAAACACCGACGCAGCTATGCTGCGTCTGAGTGCTTTGACTAGTAATGTGAATTAACGCTTAACCTCAATATCATTGATAATAAAGTCCAAACTTTCTATTACTTTTGAAATGGTATTTTCATCATTAATACTTATTTTTCCTGCCTGTGATGCACGTTCTACAGCTGAGTAGAAGTTTTTACATGAATGTTCGAAAGCAACTTTTTGTTTATTTGAAAATATAGAAAACTTATTAATATAAATATCTTTATATTTAATGATTTGTCTAAATTTATAAACATCATCATTCAGTGCATTCAACAAAGTATCTGCTGATTGAAAATATTTTACTGATTCAACAGGATCATTAGCATCAAGGCACTGAAGAATATAAAGCCTTGCTTGCTGAGTATCTATATTTTCAGTGTGATAATCATTTTTGTTTTTAGCAAAAGAATATGCTTGGTTAAAATAATCCTGAGCTTTTTTAAAATCTTTATAAGGGAGTCGCGACATTCCAAATTGCACCCAAAAATGTGGGCTAGTCTTTAACCAAGGCGCGGAAATCTTTAAGTTTTCATAGTATTTCGATAAATTATTCTTCCTATTTTGCTCTGGCAGCAGCCTTTCAATGAAAGAGAACTTTAGAAGCTCTTTAAATACTTTATTTTCTTCATAGGATCGACCATTTTCAGAATTAAGATGCTTAGCAATTAAAAGTAACTGCTCAACGATGTAATTGGCCGAGAAATAGTTTTTAATTAGAGATAAAGAAAATAAACTTGATTTTGAGCTTACCAGGTTATTTTCTATTTTAAATAGCTCCCTAAAATATGGATTACTAGTTAGTTTGACATCATAGACTTCATTGTTCAGCGATAACTCTGAGATCAAACTCGATTTTGCCTTAAGACCTATAGTTTCAATCAATGCAATCCCGAATGCGGTATCTTTATATTTCAAGTTGCTAAACAAGACATTAGTTATCTGTTTAACCTTATCCACAATACATGGTGAATTAAATAAATCCAACAAGATTAATGATAGTTGAGAGTGGTGCTTATGAATTAAATAATTAATCTTTCTTTCAGGACTCCAGTTTGCTATATCACCCCAAATCCCTATATTGTCGATTATGCTAATAAAAAATTCAATTTCATTTTTTTGAAGTATATCGATAGATATTTCTAAAAACTTGCTGCTAAATTTTGAAAACTCGTGTCTATGCCTTTCATGCTCTGATGTCCTAGAAGTAATAATTAAATTAATGTTTTCTGGCTTCATGGTATCGAAATGTTTAATTAGATTAATATGTTTATCATAATCATCGACGACCACAACTAACCTTTTGCTTACCTTACTTAAAACATCCAAATCATTTAGGTAATCCCCCCCATCGTCTTCCAATATATACGTATCAACACCATTTTTTGTCAAATTAGCAACGATACTTTTTAAAATAATTGACTTACCATTACCTAGCTCAGAAACTAAAACAACATTATTTCTCTCTTCTATAAGATTAGAAATTTCCTGCAAATGGTTTCTGTTAATAAAATAAGGTATTTTTTGCGTAATCGAAATAGCTCTATCTATATGTGATTGCTTGATATCACCATAGAGAATAAATCTTTCGACCTCTGCGTCTCTAATATTGACATCATCAAAGGTGTTTTCATACTTCACTAATGACTCAGTATAGTCTTCGTGCTGCTGGTTTAAAATTATACTTTTATTTTCTTTTATTAAGTTACCGAAACCATCAACCCCTATTGCAAGCACATGTCCAAACTTCCCTAGGAAATAAGTTTCTTCATGAGTAGCATCCTTTCGCGTTATAAAGTAAGTTCGCTCTTTAATCGATGGATTATCAAATAAGAATTTTTGAATATCCAGGTCGTACAATGAATAACCAACAAAAACTAAAGCCGTACAACTTTCCAGATCTCTTTTAAAATGATAAAACCAATTTGAGTTTGTAAAAGTATCAGATGAAATATAAGAGGAGTTGCTCAACTTTATATTGCTTTCCAAATCATCGACAGTTGAGTTTTCAATTTTCCCATTTATATGCAAACATATGTCGCCCATATGTATATAATCATTTGGATCGTCTTCTATACATAATGATTCAATGTTTTTTCCATTTTTTCTATTTGAAATCTCAATTGCATTATCATAATTTGTCGTATAGTTTCTTTTCCATGGAATAGAGCATATAGAAATATGTTCATCACTAACTTCGTTCAAGACAAAACTGTTTTTTAATAAATTTAATAAATTCGGTTTAGATTTGTATGAAAGATAGTAATCAGATACATACATTAAATTATCACTAGGGTCCATTTCGCCAAGTTTTGCTATTTCCCTTGCTAATCCTTTAGCTAAAGGTGGCTCTTTTTCATTCAAATTTTTTGTATTTAGAGAGAAACCTGCGCCTGTGAATAAAACTGCTTTACCAGTGCTAATTCGCGATAGAAAACTTTCCAAAGAAACATCTACCCTTTTCAAACCTTGTGTTCCTAACTCTAAATCCATTATTCATCCTTTGTTAAGTTTAGAATGTTCGATTGTTTGCCAAATTCACATAACATTTTCTTAGTGCGCATGCGCGTTTACCTCGTTGGAACAGTGAAAACGCGCACGATTAACTATACTGTATCCAAAGAACTTATCAGCTTTCTGCTAAATACACCATCTGGAAAAACACGCATACGCGTTTTCCAAACCTATTAACTAAAAGTAAGCCACTGTAGTCATTTGATTTCATAGCATTTTATTTGCTGAAGATGGAGTTGATGCACACTGATATTGTCTTAAAATCACTACAAAGTATCTAAATTTAAATATGACTGTATACCAATACATTATTAGTCGCTTCGTGGTAGAGCCAAACATAAGTAAATAGATAAAAATATGTATGGCAGCAGGAGTGGGAGTTTTCGATCGAGTTAACGAGCCGAAACACGTAATGGGGCAAAAAGCTTTTAGCTAGATGAACAGTTCAATGGTCGTAAAGATTGGCATTGTTGCAACTGTGACCGTTGGCGGCATGGCCGCTCTTTCACATCCATGTGAACGCGGCATTCGTACATCCATGTACAGCAGATGCCGCCGTCGAGCCCTCAGGGATGAGTTTATGGCGTGTCACAGGGGAAACGATGACAATCCATATCTGCGCTAGGTGACATTAAATTTGAAGCATTTCAGACTTACCAATGGCCACGAACATGATGAATTCTTCCATACCAGTATGTGACTGCATCCTTCCCTAACAAATTAACCTTTCGCTTTGCTCGGGGCGGATAAACCAAGGTTTGAATAGAAATCCCTGTACTAGATCGATATTAAGTTCACGGGCTAGCTGGAGCTGGGCTGGGGTTTCGATGCCTTCGAGGATGCATTGTTTGCCTGTGCGTTTGCCAAATTCAATCAGGGCGCCGAGCAGGGCGATACCATGGGGCGCGTCGATTAATTTAAGCCAGTAGCGGTCAAATTTGAGGTAATCCACATTCATCATTAAATCGATGGAGAGCATGGAGTGGGGGGCGCCGATATCATCAAGCGCCACTTGAATATTGGCCGCTTTAAATTGATGGAATAGGCGATTAGCAAGCTCGGCATCACTCACGCAGGTGTTTTCAATGATTTCCACCGTCAATTGCGGATGCTGCGATAGCAGGTCGAGTAACTTTTGGGTATGCGCACCATCCACCGCGTGGGGGTCCACATTCACAAATAACCGCTGCGCCTGTGGGGCGTGTTTGAGCTGAAAAGCTTTTGCCTGAAACTCGACCGCCGCCAGTTGTTCGCTGGCTTCGTGTAATTGCTCAAACACTAGATTAGGGGCGATGGCCTGACCCTGCTCGAGGTAAAAACGGGCGAGTGCTTCATAGCCATGAATGCGTTGAGTATGGGGACAGACAAAGGGCTGGTATTCGCAACTTAAGGATAAACCGCTGAGATTGAGCATCGAGACTGGCGTGTTAAATGACTAATCGCTAATTATTCGCATTTAGCGGCTAAGAGTGCAAACAAGTTTACCTCGCTTGAGCGCGTTTGCCGATTAAACACTCATACGGTTAAACCTTGGGGTAAAACGGCATCTCGACGTTGTCAAAAATAATCAAGGTGGCCAACGCCACCTTGATTACTGTTTGATTACTATCCCATTTCCGCCATGCGGCTTAGTAATGGAACTTAAGCTCAGCCTCGTTGAATAACGGCTGCGGCTTTTGTTTTTGCGCCTCGTAAATCAACCGATAACTTAACACGGCTTGCACATATTCACGGGTTTCGGTGAAGGGAATGGACTCGATAAAACTCATGGCATCGAGCTTTCCATTCGACTCCGCTAACCAGCGGCGAACTCGCGAGGGACCTGCGTTATAGGCGGCGGTTGCTAACACGCGGTTTTGATTGAAATCCTTCAACAATTGCGCGTAATAGGCACTGCCTAAGTTTAAGTTCAGCTCGGCGCTGTACAGATCCTTAGGATCGCTGTACTTAGCTCCGTGTTTCTTCGCCGTCGCCTTGGCGGTCGCGGGCATAATCTGCATTAAACCACGGGCGCCGACACCTGAGGTCGCATAGCGGAAAAACGCACTTTCGCGGCGGCTAATGGCACGGATTTCATCAATATTGACCTTGTGCTTTTTACTGGCATGTTCAAAGCCTGATTGATGCGCCATCGGGAAGCGCAGGGGAATGTCATCCCAGAGCTTGCCTTGGATACTGGCCTCCACGCCAAAGTCATACCAGCCTTGATCGTGGGCATAACGACCATAGCGGGCGCGCATCTCATTATTGCTGCGTTTTAGCAGGGCAACCCATTCATACCGGGCATCGAAGTAACGGTCCAGTTCCATCAGCTCCAATACGCGCACGAAGCCTAAGTCGTCTTCGAGTTTTTGGCTGGCCCCATCCACCACAGGCTCAGGGCTTTGATTTAAAGACACGGGCTTATTCAATAGCTGCGACGCGGCAAAGCCGTAAAAGTTACGCTCATTGCTGACCGCCGCTAAAGCCTTTGTGGCGCTTTCGGGAGCGTGTTTCGCGTTGGTACGATACAGCCAATATTGCCAGCGTTCTTTGGCTAAGGTCTCGGGTGATAATAAATCTAAGTAGCGCGCGATATGGGTATTGTCCTGCTCGCGGATAGCCCAGCGTAAGCGGCGCTCGAACATATCATCGCTCTTCATCTCGGGCAGCAGATTATCGGCCCAGTCTCTAAAATTATCATCCTGCTCAATCAACACGCGGCGTACCAAGTACTTTTGCAGCTGTTGATCCTGCGCTGGGGTAAAGCGTTTCGCTTTTTGATACCGAGTATATAAATTAATGGCTTGGTCGAGATCCTTACGGGCAAGGCGTTTTAAGCCCGCGGCGACGATATCGCCAACGATAGGATTTTTATCCTTAAATTTTTCGGTATGGCGCAGGCTATTGGGATCTTTAAACACCGCCACTAAGCGTTTTGCTTCGGCGCTGTGCACGGTGATCTTTTGCGATAGGTAACTCAGCAGGCTGGTTTGGCCCTCATCGAAACTCAGTAACATCCGCGCCCAAATCACATCCTGAGTGCGCTTACCGGCCTTGGTCCAGGCATTGAAAAGGGGATCGCATTCCTTGGGACGGGAATCGCCATAGACCCAAAGTGACTGCGCCGCCGTGTTAGCGGTTTGGGTTTCGCCCTTGGCGAGTTTGGCTTCATAAAAATAACACTGCAGCCTGACATCGGTCGGCGCGTCTTGAGCGAGGCTCAAAAAGTCGTTCCAACGCTTTTGGCCGCCGGCATTTAATAAATATTTTGAACGCAAGCGTTGATACATAGGCGTGGTTTGATACTTATCTATCATGGCCTTAGCGTCGTTGCCGCGTAAATCGTTAAGTTTGCCAATGTCGATATCATGGTCGAGATAAATCGCCAGCGGATAATCGCCTAACTTAGCACGCAGGGGCTTGTAGGTGGCATAGTCTTGTTTCTTTAAGGCTTTTTCAGCCTCAAGAAAGGTCTTCTGGGTAGAAGTTAACGCGAAAGCCGCAGAGGCATTAAATGCCCCTGCGATGATAATTGCGCTGGATAACACCATCTTTGTCAATGGGTTGCACATGCAGAACTTGCCTCCGGGCATCAAGGTTACAATCGACTTTTCCCTATCGATTCAGGATTATGAGTTATTGGCTTTTAAACTGCGTGTTGATCGTTATTGTTCGAGTGCGGTGGCATCCTCAGTATGGGTCAAAAGCGTATCGCGATTAGTTTGATTATCACCGCTGTCCTGCGCATCACTCTCGTCTAAGGCTTCGTTAAGCGCCTTTTCAAGTAACATCTTATCGAGTTGCTTGCTGGTATCAACACCTAGTTGCTGCATTAAATGCGCTTGACGCACTAAATTGCCTTTGCCCGACGACAATTTGTTCATGGCACTGTGATAGGTTTTTTCGGCGTTATCCAGAGCTCGACCGAGTTTTTCCATATCGTCGAGGTAGCCACAGAGTTTGTCGTAGATCCGACCCGCCTGTTTGGCAATGGTCTGGGCGTGCTGGTTTTGATACTCGTAACGCCAGATATTATTGATTGTTCGCAGGGCAACCAAGAGGTTGGTTGGACTGACCAGCATAATATTTTGCTCGAGGGCAAAGTTAACAAGACTTGGGTCATGCTCTAGGGCCAGTAAGAATGCGGGTTCAATCGGGATAAACATCAACACGTAATCTAAGCTTTTTAGCCCATGTAAACGCTGATAATCCTTTTGACTCAATCCCTTAATATGATTGCGGATCGATAAAACATGTTCATTGATGGCCTGTTCACGCACCAGCGGATCTTCGCTATTAAAATAGCGCTCGTAGCTGATGAGCGACATTTTGGCATCGATAACCACATCTTTATTTTCAGGCAAATGCACGATCACATCTGGCTTAAAACGTTTGCCACTGTCGTCCTTCAGATCCTGCTGGGTGTGGTATTCGTGACCTTCGCGCAGACCGCTTTCTTGCAGCACGCGGTCTAAAATCACTTCGCCCCAGTTGCCTTGCTGCTTGTTATCGCCCTTCAAGGCTTTGGTCAGGTTAATGGCATCCTGACTCATTTTTAAGTTGAGCTCACGCAGGTGTTCTAACTGATGTTTAAGGGCGCTGCGCTCCGACTGTTCATGGTTGTAGGATTCGCGAATTTGCTGCCTAAAACCTTCTAACTGTTGCTTCAACGGCCCGAGCACGCCTTCTAACTGGTTGGCATTTTGATGTTTAAAGCTTTCGCTGCGCTCTTCGAAAATTCGATTGGCAAGGTTTTCAAATTGGGTTTGTAGGCGCACTTCGGCCATTTCTAAGGTGGCGATTTTTTCCTGCATGGCGGATTGCTGGGCATCGGCCTTAGCTTGAATGGTCTGTTGCATCGCATTGGATTTAGATAAAGCCAGTTGTAGCTCGAGTTGGCGGCGATGGCTGTCGGCAAGTTGCTGCTCAACACTCGGCAGGCGCTCGGCCATGGCTTCGGCTTTACCCAGTTGTTCTATCTTTTGCTCTAAGCGCTGTTGGCATTGGCGCAGTTGGTTATCTTTGTCGTCGACTAAAACTTGCTGCTGGGCGAGGGAGAGCTCGGCGTCTTCGTTTACTTGCCGCATTTCTTGCTCTAATTCGTCTTTAAACTGTTGCCAGCGTGAGCGGGTGAGACGTTGATTGAGTAGGGCACCGATTAACAGTCCTAAAAAGGCCACGGCGAGAAGACCGATGATCTGGGCGAGGGAAAAAGATTGAGAAAATGGCATCTTATTAGCACTCCTTTAGCTGTGGCGCCTAGGGTCGCATGCCCCCAAAAAGGCTTCAAGTGCTTTAATTAACAATCTGTTTAGGCGATGACTCAAATGAGCAAGACTTAGTCGCTTAAGTTGAGATACTGTGAGGGATGAAATTTTTTTGCTGTTATCTGTGTCTATATCCCTACAGCTGATCAACACAGGTAAATGTACCTGAGGTTTTTGGGCGAGCGCAGAGTGTGAGTTAAGCGTCGGTAGATAACATTTATTTTTGCAGAGGTGTCCATTGGCTAATCAATCACGTTTTACACCGGGAATTTTGAAAAAAGCGCGCTGGCATATCCAAGATAATCAAGTGACACCCGAGTCGGTGTTTAAAGCGCGCCGCCATATAGTCAAAGCCATGGGCCTTGGCGCGATTGGGGCTAGCATTCCGGGTTATGTGCAGGCGGGATTATTCGATCTGTTTGGTGAGCAGCCCAAAACCAGCTTTATCACTACGCCATTATCCTTCGAGGCCAATTCACGCTTTGGCAAGGACGAAGTGCTGACTCCCGTCGATAAGGTCACCACCCACAATAACTTTTACGAGTTTGGCACCAGCAAACAGGATCCGTCTGATAACGCCCAGCAGTTTAAGGTCGACCCTTGGCAATTACGTATCGAAGGCGAAGTGGATCGCCCCATGACCCTCGATTATCAAGATCTGACTAAGCTGTTTCCGCTGGAAGAACGTATTTACCGCCTGCGCTGTGTCGAAGCTTGGTCCATGGTGATCCCTTGGGTAGGCTTTCCGCTCGCCGCTTTATTGAAGAAAGTCGGGGTGACCAGTAAAGGCAAGTATGTTGCCTTTGAAACAGCCTTCGATCCCGAGCAAATGCCGGGGCAAAAGAGCCGTTTAATGGGCGGCGGCATTCATTATCCCTATGTGGAAGGCTTAACCATTGCCGAGGCGATGAATGAGCTGACGCTGATGTCGGTTGGACTCTACGGTAAAACCCTGCCGCCGCAAAACGGCGCGCCGATCCGCTTAGTGGTGCCTTGGAAATACGGTTTTAAGAGCATTAAATCCATCGTCCGCATTCGGGTGATGGACAAGCAGCC
>NZ_JBKEDJ010000077.1:0-8470 GCF_047975355.1 Shewanella sp.
AATCGAAATGTCCCGCAATATCGGCAATTCCAATCCCCTGTGCCACGGCAGCATTAGCGACCCGTGCACCATCTAAATGAATTTTTAGCCCGCGCTGAAATGCCAGCGCCTGCGCATTGGCAAGATAAGTCTGAGGTAAGACTTTACCGCCGATAGTGTTTTCCAAGCTCAATAACCGCGTACGGGCAAAATGAATATCATCGGGCTTGATAGCCGCTTCAATATCGGCCAATGCAATGGTGCCATCAAGTTGATTTGTGAGCGGTTGTGGCTGAATACTCCCAAGCACTGCCGCACCACCACCTTCAAATTTATAGTTATGTGCCTGCTGACCACACAGATATTCATCCCCACGTTCGCAATGTGCCATCAGCGCGAGCAAATTGGCCTGAGTGCCTGATGCGGTAAAGAGCGCACTCTCGAAACCAAACATCTCAGCGGCCATATCTTGCAAACTGTTGACGGTCGGATCATCACCATAAACATCATCACCCACTTCAGCCCTCGACATGGCTAAGCGCATTGCCTCTGTTGGCTGGGTTACGGTATCACTGCGTAAATCTATCATCTTTTCCTCGACTTCTTCTGCCTATCCCCAACGCTGATATTGAGCGCTAGTGCGACTCTAGCCTCAAAGGAAAAATTTGTATAGTTTGCCGATATGTCTGCCGATAAAATCGACAAGAAGCCGATGTTATCTACACTGATGCAATTGATTTGCATCAAATAACGGGCAAAACTTGGCGTTAGGCCGATAAAAAGATAGAATACCCGACTAAGATGCTCATGCTAATGCAATGCAAATCTCTTAGTGGTTTTAACTATCGAAGATAAAATACAAGGTGATTTGTGGTGAAAATATCCGTAATGCAATGGATTCAATTAACGTGTTTAGCCTTGAGTTTAAGCATGATGTTGCCCGCTTATGCGTGGCAAGATACAGATCAAGACGGCGTCCCTGATATTAAAGATGCCTGTCCAAACACACCCGCAAACACCACTGTGATGGCTAATGGCTGTGTTTATCAAGCCGAAGAGCAAGCCAGCAATATCCAATGTGATCTTAATGACCCCAGTACTTATTCAGCCGCTGATTGTCATAATATTGAGACCGCGATTGTGTATTTTGAGTTTGCTATCGCCGAAGTAGATTTATCGCAATGGAAAGCTTTAGCCTTAGTGAAAGCTTTTTTAGACGCGAATACTGAGACTCGATTAACCTTAGTAGGGCATACGGATATTGTCGGTACGCCAGAGTTTAATTATCAGTTATCGCTACGACGGGCACAAAATGTGAAACGAATTTTGGTTGAAGACTACGGCTTCAATCCAAATCGCTTTACCGTTGTCGGTAAAGGTATATCTGAACCCGTTGCGGATAATCATTCCAGCGAAGGTCGCAGATTAAATCGACGAGTACAATTTATCGTCAATAATAACTAGTTTTGTTAGCGTATTTTTAGGGAGTAATTTAATGGAAAACCTAGAGGGTTTATTAAAGCAGGCACCGGATCTGGTCATGACCTATGGCTTAAAGATCTTATTTGCTCTGATTATTTTCTTCGTTGGTAAATATTTTTCTGGCGTTGCACAAAAGTTAGTGCGTAAGTTACTTAACAGCCGCAAGATTGACCCAACAGTGGTATCTTTTGTTGCTAACCTAGCTTGGGCTGTGGTGTTTGTGTTCACCATTATCGCCACCTTAGGTCAAATTGGTGTACAAACCGCCTCTTTAGTCGCCGTTATCGGTGCTGCAGGTTTAGCCGTAGGTTTAGCACTGCAAGGTTCTCTGTCTAACTTTGCCTCAGGCGTATTAATGGTATTATTCCGTCCATGCCGCGTGGGTGATTATATTGAAGCGGCGGGAATCGCCGGTACTGTTGATGAAATCACCATTTTCTCAACCAAATTAAGTACCCCAGATAATAAGGTTATTGTGGCGCCAAACTCATCAATCATGAATGGCACTATTACAAACTATTCTGCCCTAGAAAATCGTCGTATCGATTTAGTGATTGGCGTGTCTTATTCTGCAGATATTGCTCAAACCAAAAAGGTATTAACAGAGATTTTAGATAACAACCAATACGTACTGAAAGAGCCAGGCTACACAGTAGGTCTTTCTGAATTGGCGAATTCTTCAATCAACTTTGTGGTTCGTCCTTGGGTTAAAACCGCCGATTACTGGACAGCGCGTTTCCAAATTTTAGAACAAATCAAAAATGCACTCGATGCTGCAAACATTGAAATTCCGTTCCCACAAATGGATATTCATGTGAAGCAATTGCCAGAGAGCAAATAATCAGCATGCATATTAAAAGGCCGGTAAATACCGGCTTTTTTTATGGTGATGAATGGGGTTTTGGCGTACCTTAAGCCCATGTGCACAACATACCTGAGTACGGGAGAGAAAATGCAAAAGTATGTTTCGTTTCTAGCCGCTGGCTGTATTTTTAGTTTAATGGTCCTGAGCCCTAGCGCTATCGCCAATGATAAAACCCAAGTAATGATGGGAGACAAGACTGTCACTCTCGCAGGGAAATTACCCAAACTTGAGCAAATGGCGCCACGATTTAAAGTTGTCGATGAAAAATTTACTCCCATCAGCCTGAGTGACTTTAAGGGAAAAATCGTGCTGATCAGTGCAGTGCCCAGTTTAGATACTGGCGTCTGTGCGCTGCAAACTAAGCGTTTTAACAGCGAAGTCAGTCACTTCTCCGATGATGTAGTCATGCTGACCATAAGTACAGATTTGCCCTTCGCCCAAAAACGTTTCTGTAAGGTCGAAAATGTCGACAAAATCAAAGTGCTTTCCGACTCTGTATGGCGGGATTTTGGCGAGAAATATGGCTTATTGATTGAGGATTACGGCTTGCTCGCACGGGCCATCTTTATTATCGACGCCGAAGGTCAGCTTAAGTACCAAGAGCTGGTCCCAAATATTACCGAACATCCCAATTATGACGCCGCGCTTGAAGCGTTAAAAACCATTCAAGCACAGTAATAAAAATCAAAAAATGGGGCATTAAATGCCCCATTTTTATTAGTGCGTATGCTGATCGCCGTTGGCTTGATAGTCGAAGGTCGGCATAGACCAATGATAACGCAGTGCTAACATTCGCAAGCTAAAGCCAAGCGTTAAACAAATCACTAGATTAATCCACTCGGCCAATTGGTAGGCGTTGAGCGTGATATATAAGCCTGCGGTAAAGAGCGAAATCACCGCATAGAGTTCTTTCTTAAAAATCAGCGGCACTTGGTTACAGAGAATATCGCGGATCACGCCGCCAAATACTCCGGTGACCAACCCCATCACCACAGCAATCGTTGGACTAAATCCTAACATCAGCGTCTTTTGCGCACCGACAATCGAGAATACGGCTAAACCCAAGGCATCGATTGCCAAAAATAACTTAGATAGGTAACGCATGACTGGCGCAATGGCGACCGTTAATAGAGACGCAAATGCAATCGCAAGCAGGTAATGGACATTCTCGACCCAAATCAAAGGGTAATTTCCGAGCAGCATGTCTCTTAGGGTGCCACCACCAATTGCCGTCGCGCAGCCAATGATAACTACACCGAATAAGTCCATCTGCTTACGGCCCGCCGCTAATGCCCCTGTCATGGCTTCGGCTAAAATCCCAATCAACCATAATAATCCGATAAATTGCGCTTCTTGCATTTAAACTACTTATTACCCATGCATAAAGAATGGATTTTGCCTGATAATCCACGGACTGGATAATGAGATTATTTAAATTTTGTCATTAGAATATTTAATCTATTGGTAGTGTTTGTGCATTAGCCATTTCTACTTTTCTATATTGCGTTACACTGCAGCCCTTCAATAACAATGCATTAACCAATAGACGGCTGTACCTCTCATTCAATTAAGCTTATTTTTTGATAAGTTTTAATAAAGCATAATCAATTAAAATTTTAAAATTTGCAGAAAATTCATCTTAATGCCACTCAAGCCTAAATTTTGGCCACAAAAAAGCGGCCAAAGGGCCGCTTTTTTAGACTAAAAGTAAATTATTTGTTTTCAGGCTTTGGCGGGAAATTCGTCATCACACTGCCGACCGCTTCGTTGATCAGCTGTACTCTTTCCGAAGGGGTATTTTTATCACGGATAGTGTCTGCCACTGAGCCGCGCCAAATTAACTTAGCAGTTTTATTATCAACTAAATCAATGATCAGGGTGCCCACTTCATATTCTCTGACTGTGGTCTGGGTTTGCATGTTACCGCCCCAGCCCCAACCTGGGCCATAGTAAGGGTTATAGCCAAAATTGGTATTGAAGGTATCTACATTAATCTTCTTATCGATTTTGGTCAGATAGTTCACTAATACATCGGCATCTTTTGCATCGACCAAGGTCATGCCCTTAGATGAAAGCTGAGAATTCACCGCATCCCGCACGCGCTGATCCATTAAACCATCGAGGTGGTAACCCGAAGCATCGGTCTTTTGTGCGACCCACGCATAGGTCTTGTACTGAGTAAAATTGGCGCTAGGGTCAAAATCCCAACCCGACTTCAGCGAACTACAGGCACTCAGTGCCAGTACGGCTAAACCTACAATTATATTTTTCATGGTGATTTCCTTGGTCGTTCTTATCGAACACAAATAAGCCGAAAATAAATTTAGCTTACAGAGCAATGGACGGTTCTACAACTCAATATGATGAAAAAGCAGTGTGTTATTCAGCTTGACTTCAGCAATCAATTTAAATGATAATCATTATCACTTAAATTAATTAAGGGATAAATAACATGTACTGGTTCATTAGCGCATTAATTGTGGCATCGGCGATTTTCTGGTTCGCACCGCAAAAAGTCTCTGCTGATACCCATAACAGTAAGCTCACACCTCATCTCCCCATGATGTTGCTGTTTTTACCTTTAGTCGTATTGAGCTGGCTCGTGTTTGAGACTGCGTCGAACGGGGTGAATTACACCACGGTTGCCGCCTTTGGGTTTGTTGCCACCGCTTGCTTAATCGCCCTCCCTAAATTGCATCGTTTTATCATGCCCTGCGCCCTACTCACCGCATTGGCATTAATCGCTATGGTATTACAGCATCTCTAAGTCTGCTTTTTAAACATGCTACTTCCCTGCAAAGAGCTAGCATTGACCTTCGGCCACTTTCAGTCTCTGTCAGTGGCCTTTTTTTACCTCCCCGAAAGACGTTGAGTTTGGTAAACTTAAGCGGCGTATATTCAAATAAAAGATGACTTATGAGAGTAGATCCCAACGTTTCCTTAGTGTACAGCACAGATAAAGGCCGCATTACTGCCGAGCCAGAAGCCAAAGCTATCCCCGCATCCGATGGGATTGTGCGTATCCACAGAGACAGCAAAGGCCGCAAAGGTAAAGGTGTCTCGGTCATTTCAGGCCTAGGGCTTGATGAAGCGGGCTTAAAAGCCCTGGCACAAACCCTTAAAAAACAATGTGGTTGCGGCGGCACAGTCAAAGATTTCACTATCGAAGTGCAAACCGATAATCGCGAACAACTAAAACTACTGCTTGAAAAACAAAACTACAAAGTCAAATTAGCCGGCGGTTAATACGCCACCAGCCTAAGCCGCTGGATTTAATCTATTGGTCAACGCCTGTGGGCTGAACGGAGCATTTAATGGAGAGTTTGCAGAACCATTTTTTAATCGCCATGCCGTCGCTCGATGACACTTTTTTTGAGCGCACCGTCATCTATCTATGTGAGCACGATGAAAAAGGCGCTATGGGGCTAGTGATTAATAAACCATTGGGCATTGAAGTGAACTCATTGCTCGAACAGATGGATTTACCCGCTGATCAAGTGTCGACCGACCTCGCATTAGGCGCGCAGGTTTTAATGGGCGGCCCCGTGTCTCAAGATAGAGGCTTTGTCCTGCATACATCCCAGCCCTATTGGGCCAACAGTACAGAATTAAGCTCGGGCCTCATGCTCACCACCTCAAGGGATGTATTAACGGCGATTGGCAGCGAGCGCTCGCCGGAAAAATTTATCGTAGCATTAGGTTATGCGGGTTGGAGCAAAAACCAGCTGGAGCAAGAACTGGCCGATAACTCATGGCTGACTATTCCAGCAAATCAGGCCCTGCTCTTCGATGTCAAACACGAAGATAGATGGCAACAAGCGAGCCGCGCGCTCGGCTTTGATGCTTGGCAATTGTCATCACAGGCGGGCCACGCCTAGCCGATTTTATTGTGACGAGTGAATATAGAGATGAACGCAAAAACCGTTTTAGGTTTTGATTTTGGAACAAAAAGTATTGGCGTCGCCGTAGGGCAACAAATCACCGCCAGCGCCACCCCACTGTTATCCCTAAAAGCCGTCGACGGTATTCCCAATTGGGATGAAATCGGCAAGCTCATTAAAGAGTGGCAACCCGATTTAGTTATCGTAGGTTTACCGCTCAATATGGATGGCACAGAACAGGAAATGACCCACAGGGCGAGAAAATTCGCCAACCGACTAAATGCTAAGTTTGGGGTCAAAATTGTCACTCAGGATGAAAGATTGACCACCACAGATGCAAAAGCTCGGCTATTTGAACTCGGCGGCTTTAAAGCCCTCACCAAAGGTCAAGTCGATGCAGTGTCAGCTGTATTGATTGTCGAAAGCTATTTTGAAAATCATTTCGGTGAATGATAAGTCATAAAAACAAAAGGATAGCCTGAGCTATCCTTTTTTATTCAGCGGTTATAAAGCTTACAGATAGGGCTTAACCAAGTTCGCCATCATGCTGATATGGTCATCATTATCGTTCAGCGCAGGAATATAACGGAACTTCTCCCCGCCAGCATTAGCAAAAATATGGCCATTTTCACCGACGATCTCTTCTAAGGTCTCTAAGCAATCGGCGCTAAACGCTGGGCACACAATCGCCACATCTTTTACACCGTCACTCGGTAACGCCTGCATGGTTGCATCCGTGTAGGGCTGTAACCATTTGGCCTTACCAAAGCGAGATTGGAAAGTCATCACAAACTCATCCGCTGTGAACCCTAATTGCTCGGCCACTAGACGGGTCGTCTTCATGCAAAAGCAATAGTAAGGATCGCCTAAGTGCAGATTACGCTCCGGCATACCATGGTAAGAAAGCACTAACTTTTGTGGCTTGCCGTGTTGCTCAAAGTCGGCGCGAATTGAGTTCACCAATGCGGCAATAAAGTCGGGGTTATCATGATAAGTGTGAATAAAATGCAGCGATGGCAGGTAGCGCCACTGGGTTAATTCCCTTGCGATAGCGTCAAAAGCCGAGCCCGTTGTCGGCGCCGCATATTGTGGATAGAGCGGCAATACGACGAGCTTATCAATCCCCTGTTGATGCATCGTTTGCAAGGTGCTCGCCACCGAAGGATTGCCGTAACGCATAGCTAAATGCACAGATACTTGATGTCCATCGGACGTTAATTTATCCGATAACTTAGCTGTTTGGCGCAGGCTGATATCCATCAGCGGTGACCCCGCCTCAGTCCAGACCTTCTGATAGAGCGCTGCAGACTTAGCCGGGCGAACGCGCAGCACTATGCCATGCAAAATCAGCATCCAGAGCAGTTTTGGAATTTCGACCACCCGAGGATCGGATAAAAACTCGGCAAGGTAACGCCTCACCGCAGATGCCGTTGGCGCATCGGGTGTGCCAAGGTTAAGTAGCAACACACCCACTTTGCCACGCTTTGCGTGACCAATCTCTTTTGATAATCCTGAAAACCTAGCCAAAGTAGCCTCTTAAAAATGAGTAAATGAATAATAATGGGCGTTAAAGCACTGATTCTATAGCCTGCTTAAGCTCAGCACTATCGGGTTTAACCTTAGAATTAAACTGCTGCACAGTATTGCCATCGCCACTGACGACATACTTGTAGAAATTCCACTTAGGCGAGCCAGTTTTTTCCCCTAAGTATTTGAATACACTGTTAACATCACTGCCTCTCACGGGGGATGTCGCGAGCATAGTGAAGGTGACACCATAGTTGATGTAGCACACCTTAGCCGTGTCTTTTTCATCATTTTCTTCCTGGAAAAAATCATCGGAAGGGAACCCAATCACCACTAAGCCTTTGTCTTTGTATTCTTTATGAAGCGCTTCTAGAGCCTTAAATTGCGGAGTATAACCACAATTACTCGCAGTATTGACCAATAACACGGGCTTACCCTGAGTCAATTCACACAGATTGATTTTTTCATCCGAGTGCAATTTACGCACTTCAACATCAAGATAACTCGGGCAAGTCGCTGCAAATGCGCTAGTGCTTAACAGGCTGGCAAAGATAACTAAGGGGAGTTTCATCATAATGTCCTTCTTATGGGGTGCGCCAAGATTGGCAAACTCGTTATTGTCTATTACGTCACTCACTAATATAGAGATCATATTGAATAAAAAAATAAAAGCTACAGCGAGTTATCGATTGTCTTAAGTGATAAAAAAAGCAGCTCAAGGGAGCTGCTTTAACAT
>NZ_JBKEDJ010000046.1:0-44417 GCF_047975355.1 Shewanella sp.
TATCCAATTTCGAACAGTCAAACAAGCAGATAAAGCACGAAAAGCAGGGTTTATAGATGAGATTTTGTAGGGCGACTCATTCGTTTGACTAAAGGTGTTCTAACGAGCTTTGGAGCATAAACGTTTTAGAAATGGCAGCGTACCTATGAGAACGCTGCCATTTTAGTATGATACTTTAATACTCAGTATGAATCTTTATTACTTAGTGTGAGACTTTATTACTCTCCCACAGGCGGTTTTTTAATTGCTTCCGATTTATTCCACCGTCACCGATTTAGCAAGGTTACGTGGTTGATCCACATCGGTGCCCTTAATTAAGGCAACGTGATACGAGAGCAACTGTAATGGGATAGTGTAAATCAGCGGTGCCATAAAGATATCGCAATGTGGAACTGGGATAACCTTCATGGTCTCGTCAGATTCAAACTCAGCATCCACATCGGCGAAGACATACATTAAGCCTCCACGGGCACGCACCTCTTCAACGTTAGATTTCAGCTTTTCTAACAGTTCGTTGTTTGGCGCAACCACGATGACGGGCATGTCGGCATCAATCAACGCCAGTGGACCATGTTTCAGTTCGCCAGAGGCATATGCCTCAGCATGGATGTAGGAGATCTCTTTTAGTTTGAGCGCACCTTCCATGGCTATCGGGTACTGATCGCCACGGCCAAGGAATAAGGCATGGTGTTTGTCGGCAAAGTCTTCCGCCAATTCGGCAATCGCATCATCTAAGCTTAAGGCTTGTTCCACTTTGGCAGGCATAGACTGTAGGCTTTGGGTGATCTCCGCCTGCATTTGCTCAGACATACCATTATGGCGACCGATCACCGCCGTCAGCATTAACAAACCCGCTAATTGCACGGTAAAGGCTTTAGTTGAAGCAACGCCAATTTCAGCACCCGCTTTCATCATGTACGCCATATCAGACTCACGGACTAAGGAAGAGCCAGGAGCGTTACAGATAGTCAGCGTCGCCTTATAACCCATTTCTTTAGCTAGGCGCATCGCCGCCAGCGTATCGGCAGTCTCGCCCGATTGAGAAATGGTCACCAACAGGCTGTTCGGGAACAAATGCGACTTACGGTAGCGGAATTCGGAGGCGATTTCGACATTACAAGAAACGCCGGCCCAATCCTCTAACCAATAACGCGCCGCCATACCCGCATGATAGCTAGTACCACAGGCAATGATTTGTACGTGCTTGATATCTTTTAAGAACTCAGCAGCATTATCACCAAAAGCCGTGTCGAGCACTTGCTTGTTAGCGATGCGACCTTCGATAGTGCGTGTCAGCGCCAATGGCTGCTCATAAATCTCTTTGAGCATATAGTGGCGATATTCACCTTTGTCACCGGCATCGTGGGTGATTTCAGATTCTTTAACTTCGCGCTCAACTTTATTGCCATGCACATCGAAAATGCTCACTGTGCGACGAGTCACTTCAGCCACATCACCTTCTTCTAAAAACGCGAAAGAACGGGTCACAGGCAATAGCGCCAATTGATCAGAGGCGACAAAGTTTTCACCTAAACCAAAACCAATTACCAGTGGACTACCAGAACGCGCCACAACCATGCGCTCGCTATCGCGACGGTCAATCACCACAGTGCCATAAGCGCCTTCGAGTTGTTTTACCGTGGCTTGCACCGCAGCCAGTAAGGTGTCGTGCGTTTTTAATTCGTGATGAACTAAGTGGCAAATCACTTCGGTGTCGGTATCAGAATTGAAGTGATAGCCCAGCTCTTTAAGCATTTCGCGCAGTTTATGATGGTTTTCGATAATGCCATTGTGCACCACGGCAATATCGCCTTCCGATAAATGTGGGTGAGCATTGCGCTCGCTTGGCTCACCGTGGGTCGCCCAACGTGTATGCGCAATACCTGTGCCGCCCGCTAGCGGGTCGGTTTCGAGTGCGGCAGAGAGCTCCTGCACTTTACCCACGCGGCGAGTGCGATTGAGCTCGCCATTGTGGATAACGGCAACACCAGCGGAGTCATATCCACGATATTCTAAACGACGTAAACCTTCGACCAGAATTTCGGCCACATCCCTTTGCGCCACGGCGCCAACGATTCCGCACATAGTTTTTACCTATAAAATGAAAAATAAAAATGAAGTTGTTTTAGACATTTGCTTTGGTTTATCACGGGCAAATGCCTAAGGCGAGTAGGGCGCTAAGATGACTTTCACGCCTTGCTCGGTAATTTGGTTAAGGGCGCTCTCATCGATGCGAGCATCGGTGACTAGCACACTGATTTGCGTCCAAGGTAGTTCTAAGTTAGGGATCCGCTTACCAATTTTGTCCGAATCCACCATCACGATCACTTCGCGCGAAACCTCAGCCATCACCTTGCTTAAACCTGTCAGCTCATTAAAGGTGGTGGTGCCGCGCGCTAAATCGATACCGTCGGCACCGATAAACAGTTGGTCGAAGTTATAGGAGCGTAATACCTGCTCGGCCACTTGCCCCTGGAACGACTCAGAATGGGGATCCCAGGTACCACCAGTCATCAACAGGGTGGGCTCATTTTCCAGTTCATGAATCGCATTCGCCAAATGTAAGGCATTGGTCATGACCACCAGCCCACGCTTGTGATTCAGCTCGGCGATCAGGCCTGAAGTGGTGGTGCCACTGTCGATGATGATGCGATTGTGATCTTTAATCAGCTGCGCCGCGGCTTTAGCGATGGATAACTTGTTAGGGGCAATCTTGGCAGAAAACTGTTGTGTCACTTCATCGGGAATAGCCACAGCACCACCATAGCGGCGTAGCAATAGTCCGGTTTTTTCAAGCTCTGCCAAGTCTTTGCGAATAGTTACTTCTGAGGTTTCGAAACGTAATGACAACTCATCGACACTCACTTCACCCTGTTCATTCAGAATGCTGATAATACTGTGGCGTCGTTGCTGTGTGTTTCGTTTATTCATAAAACCTTTCAGTTAACTTTCGATTCGAAAGTTACATTATAGAGAAACGAAACATTTTTGCTAGTATTCGAAAGGTGTTTTTAGAGTGAAAATGATGTAGTTGCTGAGTTTTTAAAATTAACCTAATGAAAAGCAATAAAAAAGCAGTTCACCTATCGATGAACTGCTTTGAGCGAGCTAAAACTTAAGCGTCGAAAGTGAAGTTAGAACTTAGCTTCAAGTGCTACACTGAAGTTACGGTCTTGGCCTAGGGTCACCATATTGTATTGACCACCATCGATATAATCGGTATCAAACAGGTTTCTCACGTTCGCACGGATGCTTACGTCTTTACCCATAATATCCATAGTGTAGGCAGCACCAATATCGAAGCGAACATAACCGTCTTTACTGATAGTGTTATCCAGGTTAGCAAAACGCTCGCCAACATAGATAGCACCGAAGTTCATTGCAAAGTTATCGGTTACTTCATAACGAGTCCAGATATTGGCCGACCATTCAGGGGCATCGATAGGCGTTTTACCTTCACGCTCATCACCCGTTTGATACTCAGCATCGAGGTACATCATAGATGAAGTTACAAACCAGCTATCACCTAGCTTACCTTGGGCACCGACTTCAAAACCACGGTGTTTTTGCTCACCGCCTTGGGTGGTAATATCAGTGTAATCACCGATAGGCGTGGGTAATTTCTCAGAAATGGTGATGTTTTCAAGTGTGATATCAAATGCCGCAGCCGTTAATAACAAGCTATCGTCAAACAATTCCCACTTAGTTCCCACTTCATATTGAATACCGTATTCAGGCTTTAAATTAAGCTTATTGTTTACGTCATATTCGTTATTCACTGCACCTTGCGGGGTGAAGCTTTTTGAATAGTTAACATAAATACTGCCGTTATCTGTAGGTGAGTAGATCACCCCAAATTTTGGCGATACGGCATAGCTATTTTCACCTTCACCATTTTTTTTCTGTTCGTCATAACGTACACCTGCGAGCAATTTCCATTGTTCGTTGATGGTCATTAAGTCTTGCAGATAGAAACCATAGTATTTGTAATCGCTTTCATACTTAGTGGTATCTCTATGATAATCTAAATCAGGTTTTGCAACTGGCAGGCCAGGGACAACGGTAATAGTGCCTTTAGTCGCCTTGTTAACATATCTCTCTATATACTGACCATAATAATAATCGAGGTAGTTAGCACCAATCAGTAATTGATGTTCCATACCCGCTAATGCAAACTCGCCTGTAAAATCGATATAAGCGGTTTTATGTTGCCAATCATCGTAACGATCGAATGGCTTTATTTTATAACCACTAGTAAATGGATCTTCATTATATTGCGGCGCAGAATCGAAACGCTGGCGGTTAAACTGTTGATCGTTATAACCCAGTTTAACTTTCCAATCGTCACTCATATGCCAAGTTAAATCGGCACCTAAATTTGAAACCGTGTTATCGGTAAAGGCCCAAGGCGCATCCCAGATGGTTTTACGCTGGCCGACAACATTACCTTGCTTATCTAACCAACTGCCAGCATCGATACCGGTTTTATCTTGGGTATGGTCGTATTTCAGCGACAATAACAGATCATCACTGATATCGAATTCTAGGTTCAAATAACCTAACCAACGGTCACGTTCTTGGTTTTCATCGGTCGTTGAATATTCACGCCAGTATTTAGTGTCTTGTTTGACTAACACACCGCGGTAACGAATGCTTTGAGCCTCGTTTAAGCTGCCACCCGCATCTAACTGCGCACGGGTAGAGCCGTAACCGTCGGTATCAAACCCTAAGTTGAGCATAGAATCGTAGGTAGGCTTCTTGGTGACCATATTCACCAAACCGCCGGGGCCAGATTGGCCATACAACATGCTCGAAGGGCCTTTAAGAACTTCTACCTGCTGCAGGGTTTCGATAGGTTGAACGTAATGAGACCATTGCTGGTGGCCGTTGATCAGATAACCGTTGCCTGAATCTAATTCAAAACCACGAATACTGAAGACTTGGCGGTTCCAACGAGTGGTACCCGCCGTTACGCTCGAATCGTTAACTAAGACTTCCGCAAGGTTAGTCGCTAATTGCTCATCAGTGACAAAGTCAGGGATAACATTCACGGATTGTGGTGTATCCATTAAATCAATATCACCACGCATAGCACCGGATGCACTACCCACTTTGTAGTCGTTAAATGTACGGCCAGTGACATTAATGCGCTCAATGTTTGCATCGTTTGGCGCTTCGGCTATAACAGGCATCGCCATTAATGCAGACCCTACGGCCAAACCTACAACTGAATATTTAAATACCATTGCCAACACCTCAAGTAGACCTTTCGTCTTAGAATTGCAGGCAATATAAATAAGAATTGTTTTTATTTAATCATCTTTACACGAATTTACAATTCAGCGTGACCTAGATCAACTTTCAATAAAAACAATGAATTAGCCTTAACATTACAGTCTTAATTCAACATTAATTTGGCTAATTTTTATTTGGTGAGGATTTTTAGCTTTGACAAAAAAACATAAAGCGGCAATAAGCCGCTTTATGTTGACTGAGTACTACGCCATTATTTCTTAATCTTTACCGGACGTTGCCAGCCAGTCAGATGCTTTTGTTTAACACGGGTGATAACTAGCTCATCCTCACCCACATCACGGGTAATTGTTGACCCTGCACCGAGTGTCGCGCCTTTACCAATGGTCACAGGCGCTACCAGCTGAGTATCACTCCCAACAAACACATCATCTTCAATCACGGTTAAATGTTTATTGGCACCATCGTAATTACAGGTAATAGTGCCCGCACCAATATTCACGCCCGCACCGATTTGTGCATCACCTAGATAGGCTAAATGACCCGCCTTAGAACCCACACCTAAAACGGCCTTTTTCATCTCAACGAAGTTGCCGATATGGGCATCCTGCATTAACTCGGCACCTGGGCGTAAACGGGCAAAAGGCCCGGCACTGGCGGCAACGCCCAGCTTAGCGCCTTCGATAATAGAGTAAGGTTTGATCTCGGCATTATCGGCAATTTCACAGTCGATAAGAATCGCGCCAGCGCCGATGCTAACGTTATTACCAATCACGACTTTGCCTTCGAAAATCACGTTCACGTCGACCATTACATCCATACCGACCGTCACTTCACCACGGATATCGATACGGCTTGGGTCACGTAGGTTTGCACCAGCGATCATCAGCTTCTCAGCTTCGCGGGCCTGATAAGCTCGCTCTAATTGGGCGAGTTGCACGCGGTTATTAGCACCTTCCACCTCAATGGCAGATTGTGGCTGAGCGGTATTAATCTCAACCCCGTCAGCGTGGGCCATGGCGATAATATCGGTCAGGTAGTATTCACCCTGAGCATTGTTATTCGATAGGCGACCAAGCCAGGTTTTTAACGCCTTGCCAGGAACCGCCATAATGCCTGTGTTGATTTCATTAATGGTGAGTTGCTCGGCATTGGCATCCTTTTGCTCGACGATACCGACAACCTTGCCGTGCTCGCGCACGATACGGCCATAGCCAGTTGGATTACTAAGATTAACGGTTAAAATCGCCACACCATTATCGGGACGCGCAGCAAGCAAAGCTTCAAGCGTAGAGGCTTGGATTAACGGCACATCACCGTAGAGGATCAGCACAGTGTCATTATCATCGATATTAGGAATCGCCTGAGCGACCGCATGGCCTGTGCCTAACTGTTCGGCTTGCAACATCCAATTGAGTTGCTGCTCACCCAAAGCCGATTTTAATTTGTCGGCGCCATAGCCATAAACCAATTGAATGGCATCGCTGCCGATACTGTGGGCTGTATCGATAACATGCTGCACCATGCTCTTGTGGGCGATAGGATGTAATACCTTGGGAAGATCCGAGCGCATGCGAGTTCCTTTTCCTGCCGCTAAGATCACTACATTTAATGCCATTGCTATATCCTTGATTAACATCCCAAAGGGATAAACTGAGCTCGATTTAATGGCGCAATTTTAACGGAAAGGCGCAGCAAAGCGAAAGGCAGATATCAAAACGCAGCGAAAAAACCAACAAAAAAGGCGGGTATCTTTCGATAACCGCCTTTTATCACAAACAATAACCTTTATCTGGCAATGTTTTTCTTGATGGTTTCAACAACACGTAATTGAGCCATTGCTTTCGCTAACTCAACCATAGCGGCGTCATAATTGAAGTCCGCACCCGCAGTCGCCATATGGGCTTCTGCACGACGCTTGGCTTCTAATGCTGCCTGCTCATCAATATCTTTGGCACGCATAACCACATCAGCCAACACAGAAACAGAAGAAGGTTGTACTTCCAGTAAACCACCAGAAAGATAAAACACTTCTTCGCTGCCGTCTTGTTTGACGATGCGCGCCATGCCAGGTTTGATATAGCTTAACAGTGGAGCGTGGCCATGCATGATGCCCAACTCACCTTCAGAACCGGTCACTTGTAGGCTAGCTACGCGACCTGAGAAGATGCTGCTCTCTGCGCTTACTATATCAAGCTGTACTGTCATGGCTGCCATCCCGTTCTCCTTAAAAAACTAAGTATGACTACTTAGTTATTTCTTTTTGTTAGCTTTCTCGACAGCTTCGTCGATAGAACCAACCATGTAGAACGCTTGTTCTGGAATGTGGTCGAACTCGCCACTCAGAATTCCCTTGAAGCCACGGATAGTGTCTTTCAGAGATACGTACTTACCAGGAGAACCAGTAAAGACTTCTGCTACGTGGAAAGGCTGAGACAAGAAACGCTCAATCTTACGTGCACGGGAAACGGTCATCTTATCTTCGTCTGACAGTTCGTCCATACCGAGAATCGCAATGATGTCTTTCAGCTCTTTGTAGCGTTGCAGAACAGTTTGTACACCGTTAGCTACGTCATAGTGCTCTTGACCAACAACCAATGGATCTAATTGACGAGAAGTAGAATCCAGTGGGTCAACCGCTGGGTAAATACCCAGAGAAGCGATTTGACGTGACAATACAACAGTCGCATCTAAGTGAGCGAAGGTTGTTGCTGGTGACGGGTCAGTCAAGTCGTCCGCAGGTACGTATACCGCTTGTACAGAGGTAATAGAACCAGTCTTAGTTGAAGTAATACGCTCTTGCAGAACGCCCATTTCTTCAGCCAGAGTGGGTTGGTAACCTACTGCAGAAGGCATACGACCTAACAGTGCTGATACTTCAGTACCGGCTAGGGTGTAACGGTAGATGTTGTCAACGAACAACAGAACGTCACGACCTTCGTCACGGAATTTTTCAGCCATAGTCAGACCGGTCAGTGCTACACGCAGACGGTTTCCTGGTGGCTCGTTCATTTGGCCATAAACCATGGCTACTTTGTCGAGAACGCCAGAATCCTTCATCTCGTAGTAGAAGTCGTTACCCTCACGAGTACGCTCACCTACACCGGCGAATACAGAAAGACCTGAGTGAGCTTTAGCGATGTTGTTAATCAGTTCCATCATGTTAACTGTCTTACCAACACCCGCACCACCGAACAGACCTACTTTACCACCCTTAGCGAATGGACATACAAGGTCGATAACCTTGATACCAGTCTCTAACAGTTCAGTCGTGTTTGATTGCTCTTCGTATGAAGGAGCGCTGCGGTGAATCACATAACGTTCTTCTTCGCCAATTGCGCCAGCTTCATCAATAGGGTCGCCTAATACGTTCATGATACGGCCAAGAGTGGCGGTACCAACAGGAACAGAAATAGGTGAACCTGAGTTTACTACCTCAAGACCACGACGCAGACCATCAGAAGTACCCATAGCGATGGTACGAACTACACCACCACCTAGTTGTTGCTGAACTTCCAGCACCAAACCATTACAGGAGCCTTCACCTGTGATCTTCAGAGCGTCATATACCTGAGGTACGGCATCTTGTGGAAACTCTACGTCCACAACCGCGCCAATCACTTGGACAACAGTACCTGTGCTCATGATTAATCCTCTAAAACTTGTATTCGTTACCTAACCTAAACCGCAGAGGCACCAGAAACAATTTCCGACAGTTCCTGCGTAATCGCAGCCTGACGAGCCTTGTTATAGACCAATTGCAAATCGTCAATCAGTGTACCCGCGTTGTCTGTTGCCGCCTTCATCGCCACCATACGGGCAGCCTGTTCAGAAGCAATGTTTTCAACAACACCTTGGTAAACCTGAGATTCTACATAACGAACCAATAAGGTATCCAAAAGGGCTTTTGGATCTGGCTCGTAGATGTAGTCCCAACGATGAGCAACCTCATCATCTTCCGATTTAGGCAAAGGTAGCAGCTGCTCGATCACAGGAGTCTGCGTCATAGTGTTTACAAACTTGTTGAACACTACGTACAGACGATCCAGTTTGCCTTCGTTGTAAGCATCTAGCATTACACGTACTGTCCCGATCAGGTCAGCGAGCTTTGGCGCATCGCCTAAACCTGAAGCATGGGCAGATACTTGACCGCCAAAGCTTTTGAAAAACTGAACACTACGAGCGCCAATTGGGCAAAATTCAAATTCTGCACCTTGCTCTTTCCAGCTTTTCACGTCTGAAGCAACCTTTTTAAAGAGGTTGACGTTCAGACCACCACAAAGGCCACGGTCGGTTGCTACAACAATGTAACCAACCCGCTTGGCCTCTCTCACCTCTAAGTAGGGGTGTTTATACTCGAGAGAACCTTGCGCTACGTGACCGATCACCTTACGCATGCTTTCCGCGTATGGACGGCTTGCAGCCATGCGTTCCTGCGCTCTGCGCATTTTGCTGGCTGCCACCATTTCCATGGCGGACGTGATCTTCTGAGTGTTTTTCACACTCGCGATCTTGGTTTTAATCTCTTTAGCGCCGGCCATCTCTACTCTCCAATCTGGACCTGAGGTGCCTTAAGACACCTCTATCATTGTTACCAGGTTTGGGTTGCTACGAACTTGTCGAGGCCAGCTTTTAATTCAGCTTCGATATCGGCGTTATAATCGCCAGTCTCGTTGATAAGCTTGATTAAAGCAGCATGCTCGCTGTTCATGTACGAGAGCAGAGCGGCTTCGAAATCACCAACTTTTTTCAGCTCAACGCCCTTCAGGTAACCTTTTTCAGCTGCGAAAATTGACACAGCTTGAGCGGCTACGCTCATAGGAGCATATTGTTTTTGCTTCATCAGTTCGGTAACACGCACACCATGCTCAAGTTGAGCACGAGTTGCATCGTCTAAGTCAGATGCAAACTGTGAGAACGCAGCAAGTTCACGATACTGTGCTAGAGCGGTACGGATACCACCAGACAGTTTCTTGATGATCTTAGTCTGAGCCGCACCACCAACACGAGAAACAGAAATACCTGGGTTAACAGCTGGACGTAAGCCAGAGTTAAACAGATCGGTCTCAAGGAAGATCTGACCGTCAGTAATAGAAATTACGTTGGTCGGTACGAATGCAGATACGTCACCCGCCTGAGTTTCAATAATAGGCAGCGCGGTTAAAGAACCGGTTTGACCTGTTACAGCACCCTTAGTGAACTTCTCTACATATTCTTCGTTTACGCGTGAAGCACGCTCTAATAAACGAGAGTGTAGATAGAATACGTCACCAGGATAAGCTTCACGGCCTGGTGGACGCTTCAGCAGTAACGAGATCTGACGGTAAGCAACAGCTTGCTTAGACAGGTCATCGTATACGATCAGAGCATCTTCACCGCGGTCGCGGAAGTATTCACCCATAGCACAACCAGAGTATGGTGCTAAGTATTGCAGTGCTGCAGCTTCAGAAGCTGTTGCTACTACAACGATAGTGTTAGCTAATGCACCGTGCTCTTCTAGCTTGCGTACTACGTTAGCGATTGTAGAAGCCTTTTGGCCTACCGCTACGTACACACACTTGATGCTAGAATCGCGCTGGTTGATGATTGCGTCGATCGCCATAGCTGTTTTACCAGTTTGACGGTCGCCAATGATCAATTCACGTTGGCCACGACCGATTGGGATCATAGCGTCAACGGCTTTATAACCAGTTTGAACTGGTTGATCTACTGACTTACGCTCGATAACACCTGGTGCGATCACTTCAACAGGAGAGAAACCATCGTTGTCGATAGCGCCTTTTCCATCAATTGGCTCACCCAGAGTGTTAACTACACGGCCTAACAGGCCGCGACCGACTGGAACTTCCAGAATACGGCCAGTAGTTTTAACTTTTACGCCCTCTGCTAAATCAGCATAAGGACCCATTACTACGGCACCGACAGAATCACGTTCAAGGTTCAACGCGATTGCAAAACGGCTACCAGGCAGTTCGATCATTTCACCTTGCATCACATCGGCTAGACCGTGGATGCGGATAATGCCGTCACTAACCGCAACGATAGTACCTTCGTTACGAGATTCGCTAACGACTTCGAACTGCTCGATCCGCTGCTTAATCAGATCGCTGATTTCAGTGGAATTCAGTTGCATGCTCAAACTCCCAATTACGACTGCAGCTTTTCAGACAGACGCGATAACTTACCGCGGACAGAGCCATCAATGACTAAGTCACCTGCCTTAATAATTACACCGGCGATGAGCGCGGCGTCAGTGCTGCAATTCAGCTTAACTTTGCGTGCGAGACGTTTCTCTAAAGAATTACTGATCTGCTGCTTTTGTTCAGAGCTGAGCTCAGCTGCAGAAACCACATCGGCTTCCACTTCTTTTGCCCACTCATTACGGTATTGAGCAAAAAGCTCAGATACAGCAGGTAGTACCTTTAAGCGACCGTTTTCAGCCATTACCTTTATCAAGTTCTGACCTTGCTCATTGATTTGCTCACCACACACACTAATGAAGAGTGCGGCAAGTTTTGTACTGGCTAAAGAGCCAGTTAGCAGTGGCTGCATGGTTTCGTTTTCACTTACCAGTGCGGCAAACGTGAGCATTTCTGCCCAGCTATCCACTGCGTTGTGTTCAACAGCAACGTCAAAAGCTGCCTTTGCGTAAGGGCGAGCGATGGTGGTTAATTCAGCCATAACTCAAACTCCCTTATCAAATTTCAGCGACTAGTTTATTAACTATGTCACTGTGGGCGGCTGGATCAATAGAACGCTCAAGGATCTTCTCAGCACCCATGATGGCAAGAGTAGCAACCTGCTTACGCAGATCCTCTTTCACGCGATTACGTTCAGCTTCAATTTCTGCTTTACCCTGAGCGATGATTTTTGCACGCTCAGCGTCTGCTTCGGCTTTAGCTTCTTCAACTATTTGAGCTTTACGCTTGTTAGCTTGCTCAATAATTTCGTTAGCAGTCACCTTGGCTTCTTTTAGTTGGTCAGTCGCTTTCGCTTGAGCCAACTCCAGGTCTTTTACCGCACGATCAGCATCAGCTAGACCGTCAGCAATCCTTTTTTGGCGCGCTTCGATGGCATTCATCAAAGGGGGCCATACAAACTTCATGCAGAACCACACGAAGATGATAAAGGCGACCGTCTGACCGATTAGGGTAGCGTTGAAATTCACAACAGCCTCCTATTTAGAGTTAAGACAGAAGCGTTTTCTTACAGCATTGCACCCAGCGGGTTGGTGAACAGCATGAATAATGCGATACCAACGCCGATCATTGTTACGGCGTCAAGCAGACCCGCTACGATGAACATTTTAACTTGCAGCATAGGAGCCATTTCTGGTTGACGCGCAGCGCCTTCCAGGAACTTGCCACCTAATAAGCCGAAACCGATTGCAGTACCAAGAGCACCCATACCAATCAGCAGAGCAACAGCGATAGCTGTCATGCCTAAAATCGTTTCCATCTGTATCTCCAGTATCTAAAATCTAAATCTAATTAGTTGATGATTTAGTTTAAAATTTCTTCAGCAATCCTTAATGATCTTCATGTGCCATGCTTAAGTAAACAATGGTCAACATCATGAAGATAAACGCCTGCAGCGTGATAACCAAAATGTGGAAAATTAACCAACCTAGTTGCAGAGTCACACCCAGGGAAGATAATAACAAGTTGGTACCATACATCAGCGCAATAAGGATGAAGATCAACTCACCTGCGTACAAGTTACCGAATAGACGCAATGCCAATGAAATTGGTTTAGCGATTAAGGTAACAGTCTCTAATAGGAGGTTGACGGGTATCATTGCCTTATGGTTAAAGGGCTGTAGCGTCAGTTCTTTAACAAAACCAGACACGCCTTTGACCTTAATGCTGTAGTAAATAATCAGCACAAACACACCAATAGCTAAGCTGAAGGTGATGTTTACGTCAGTCGTCGGAACCACTTTTAAGTATGGAACGCCCGCTAAACTTGCTAACCAAGGCAGCCAGTCTACAGGGAGCATATCCATGAAGTTCATCATGAATACCCATACAAAAATGGTCAGAGCTAAAGGCGCGATCAGGGCATTGCGGCCATGAAAACTTTCTTTCACGCTGTTATCAACGAACTCAACGATCATCTCGATAAAGCATTGCAGCTTACCGGGAACACCTGAAGTCGCTTTTTTACCAACACTACGGAAAATCCACAGGAACAGAACACCAAGACCAACCGAAAAGAACAACGAATCAATGTGCCATGTCCAGAAACCTTCACCAACGTGTAAGTTGGTAAGGTGATGCTGGATATAGCCCTGCGGTGTTAACGCTTCACCAGTTGCAGCCATGATTCATCCCACTTAACTTTGCTTGAAGTATAAAGGTGCTGTCCAATGCACTATCAACGTCAGTACGTAACAAACAAAAAGCGGCATAAATGCCACCTCGAGCTTGCTAAACACCAATGAAAACATTGCGATGGTTAACAGCAACTTTACCGCTTCCCCCCAGTAAAAAGTTTTAATCACTTTTGCAGCTGAACTTGCTCCCGTATGAGAGAAAGCGAGGGTCGCGAATACAAAATTAGGGAGCACAGCAATTGAACCACCTGCTAACGCAGAATAGCCAAACTGAACTCCCCACACGACGAAAAAGAGAATTGAAGCACCCCCAGCCACCGCCGCCTGCATCATCACCAATTTATAGGCTGACCACCGGCCACGACGCGCTAAAACCTTACTCAACTCATCCTCTCCGCATTCATACTTTTTGTTTCGATGACCGGATGACAAATATCCGTATTTTTGTCGATGCACAAAAAGCTTGCGAAAGTATACCTTTTCACGCCTTCATTGCAACTTTGAGATAAGGAAAAACAGCACTTTTAACGTGATATAGCGCCAAAACAGTCAAAATCCAAAATTAACATATGTCACAAATTTACATTAAAAACTGTTAATCTACAGACATTAACGAATTTTGCTAATAATTCCGTCTAATTCAGCCAGATTCTGATAGTTAATTACAATTTTACCCTTACCCTTACTGCTATGAGCAATCGAAACCTTAGCACCTAATCTTTCAATTAACTGCTGCTCTAAACGACAAACATCTTGATCTTTAGTCGTAGTTTCGACGGGTTTGGGCGGATTTAAGGTTTGATTAATCAATCGTTCAGTTTCGCGAACGGTTAATTCCTTGGCCGCCACTAATCTCGCCAGATTTGTTTGTTCTTCACCTTCAATTGCGAGCAAAGCGCGTGCATGGCCCATATCTATGTCGCCATACTCGAGTAGACGCTTAACCGGTTCATTTAAACCATTTAACCGTAACAAGTTAGATACACTCGCACGAGATTTTCCCACAACATCGGCGACCTGTTGGTGAGTCAGCTCAAATTCTTGCATCAAACGTTGTAATGCAATGGCTTCTTCCATGGCATTTAAGTCTTCACGTTGGATGTTTTCAATCAAGGCGATGGCAACCGCCGCTTCATCTGGCACAGGTTTAACGATACAAGGAATTTTTTCAATTCCCGCCAATTGGGAAGCACGCCAACGGCGTTCACCGGCAATAATCTCATACTGGCTATCGCTGACAGGACGCACCACAATCGGCTGAATAATGCCTTGATTGCGGATGGAATGAGCGAGTTCTTCCAATGCCTCGGGAGACATGTCCTTACGAGGTTGATATTTGCCCGGTTGTAACAGGTCGAGGTCAAGATGGATAAGCTCTTCTTTTTTATCGACAACAACCACTTCTTCCGTGTGTTTTTTACTCGCGGCGTGGCTGTTACTCAGTAAGGCATCTAAGCCTTTACCTAACCCTCTTTTCTTTAACGTCATGGTTATCCTTTACGCTCGCTTAGCCTGAGTTTTCTGTTCGGAACGGCGGATCATCTCACCAGCCAGCGCCAAATAAGCCTTAGCCCCCGCACTCGATTTATCGTAGTACATAGCGGGTGCACCAAAGCTCGGCGCCTCGGCCAAACGCACGTTACGTGGGATCACAGTGCGATAAACCTTATCGCCAAAGTGTTGTTTTAGCTGATCGGACACATCATTTGAGAGACGATTACGTGGATCGTACATAGTGCGTAGGATCCCTTCGATACCCAAACCAGGATTCACCACCGCTGCCAATTTGGTAATGGTATCAATCAAGGCGGTTAAACCTTCAAGCGCAAAGTACTCACACTGCATTGGCACCAGTACAGAGTCGGCAGCCGACATGGCATTGACCGTCAGCATGTTGAGCGAAGGAGGGCAGTCGATAAAGATATAATCGTATTGGTCTTTTATCGGGGCGAGCGCATTACGTAAACGCACTTCACGGGCAAAAAACTCCATGAGTTTGATTTCTGCCGCAGTCACATCGCCGTTACTGGCGATCAAATCGTATTTTCCCGTGGTATCTTTGACCACTATTTCATCGAAGGGCTTTTCTTCAACCAGCAATTCGTAAGCCGTATTCTCGACTTCGTATTTATCGACACCACTGCCCATGGTAGCATTGCCCTGAGGATCGAGATCGATCAGCAGCACTTTACGCTTAGTCGCGGCTAATGAGGCGGCTAAGTTGACACAAGTTGTTGTTTTCCCTACGCCACCTTTCTGGTTGGCCACGGCAATTACTTTACCCACAATGTCACCCTGTATGTAAATTCTGGTTTATTGCCTACTTAAAAATCCATATGATATGAGGAGCTTTAAGCCTGTTATTCTTTGATTATTTTGAGTAAATGTCTTTGCTCATCGAGTCTAGGCACTTGGAGTTCGATGGTTTCGGTCACCACAAATCCAGCGGGGATTTGTTGCATCTCTTCATCACTCAGTTGTCCCTTAAGCGCATAAAATTGTCCATGCTCAGCAGGCAAGTGATGGCACCATGTCAACATATCATGGATTGAGGCAAAGGCGCGGCTGAGCACTCCATCGAACTTTTGCTCTGGTTGATAAGCCTCAACTCGGCTCTCTATCGAGCTAATATTGTGAATGCCGAGTTCAAAGGCCACTTGTTTTTGAAAACGGATGCGCTTGCCTAAGCTATCGAGCAACACAAAGGTTTTATCGGGATTCATAATCGCTAAGGGAATGCCGGGCAACCCAGGACCGGTACCTACATCGATAAAGCGCTCGCCCTGCAAATAGGGCGACACCACTAAGCTATCCATGATATGACGGACAAGCATCGCCTCAGGATCTCTTACCGAGGTTAAGTTATAAGCTTTATTCCATTTGTTGAGCATGCCAACAAAATCAAGCAGTTGTTTTTTCTGCTCAGCCGTGGCGGGCAGATTAATTTCGGCTAAATAGGCCTCTAACTGGGCAGATAACACTGAACAACCTCAATAAAGATACGATTATAAACTCGCTGGCTATTATGAAGCCCTGAAACGTCGAAGGGAAGCCTGAATGCTTCCCTTCTGCGACCAAACTGGCGATTAAGCTAGCTTTTACGCGCTCTTGCGTAATAAACCGCGTTTTTTCAGATGCACCAGCAGAATTGAAATCGCTGCCGGAGTAATACCTGAGATACGCGATGCTTGCCCAATGGTTTCAGGCTTATGGCTATTTAACTTAGCAATAACCTCATTTGAAAGCCCTGGAACCTCTTTGTAATCAAGGTTCAATGGCAAACCAGTGTTCTCATTGCGTACCGCTTTGTTGATCTCTTCCTGCTGACGTTGGATATAACCAGAGTACTTCACTTGGATCTGTACTTGCTCGGCAGCAAGCGGATCGGCAAGTCCTGGGCCAAAGCCTTCAATTTGCATCAACTTGCTGTAATCCATTTCGGGACGACGCAGCAGTTCTTCAAACGACGCTTCACGGGAAATAGGTGTGTTTAAATGCGGATTTAACACTGGTACTAATGGTGAATTTGGATGGATCCATTGACTACGTAGACGTTGTAGCTCTAACTCGATCGATTCTAGTTTTTCACTGAAAGATGCCCAACGCGCATCATCAACCAGTCCTAATTCACGACCTTTTGCCGTTAAGCGCAGATCGGCGTTGTCTTCACGCAGCAATAGGCGGTATTCGGCGCGGCTGGTAAACATGCGGTAGGGTTCTTTGGTGCCTAAGGTTGATAAATCGTCAACCAATACACCGATGTAAGCTTCATCACGGCGAGGACACCAAGCTTCTTTGTCCTGAATCTGCAGCGCAGCGTTCATCCCCGCGAGTAAACCTTGTGCTCCAGCTTCTTCGTAACCCGTGGTACCGTTGATTTGGCCAGCGAAGAACAAACCATTGATAGTTTTGGTTTCTAACGAGTTTTTAAGATCCCTTGGATCGAAATAATCGTACTCAATCGCATAACCTGGGCGAACAATCTCAGCATTTTCCATACCTTGGATCGAACGAACCAGATTTAACTGCACATCGAAAGGCAAGCTGGTGGATATGCCGTTAGGGTAGATCTCGTTAGTATTTAAGCCTTCAGGTTCGATAAAGATCTGGTGAGATGATTTATCTGAAAAACGATGGATCTTATCTTCGATAGAAGGGCAGTAACGTGGACCAATTCCCTCGATCACACCTGAATACATAGGGCTGCGATCTAAGCCTCCACGAATAATATCGTGGGTTTTTTCATTGGTATGGGTGATCCAACATGAAATTTGTTTAGGGTGATGACTCACATCGCCCATAAATGACATCACAGGTAATGGCGTATCGCCTTTTTGCTCTGTCATCTGGGTAAAATCGATGGTATTAGCGTCGATACGTGGTGGTGTACCGGTTTTTAAACGGCCAACACGGATAGGCAACTCGCGTAAACGGTGGGCGAGTGCGATTGATGGTGGATCGCCAGCACGACCGCCACTGTAGTTTTCTAAACCAATGTGGATCTTGCCGCTTAGGAAGGTACCCGCTGTCAGTACCACTGCAGGTGCTTCAAAGGCTAGTCCCATTTGGGTAACCACACCCACGATGCGATCGTTCTCAACAACCAGATCATCAACCGCCTGTTGGAAAATACGTAAGTTGGGTTGGTTTTGCAGAATGTTTTGGATCTTCTGACGATATAGAGCGCGATCGGCCTGAGCCCGAGTTGCTCTTACCGCTGGGCCTTTACTCGAGTTTAGGGTTCTAAATTGGATCCCTGCATAGTCGGTTGCGATCGCCATTGCACCGCCTAGTGCATCGATTTCTTTTACCAAATGACCTTTGCCAATACCACCGATTGCAGGGTTGCATGACATTTGTCCTAAAGTATCAAGATTGTGCGTCAGCAATAATGTCTTAGAGCCCATTCTTGCTGCAGCCAATGCGGCTTCAGTTCCGGCATGACCACCACCTACAACAATAACATCAAACCGTTCATGAAAATGCATGACCCTACCTTTAGTAACTTAAGAGACCCAACGTGAGCCGATCATTTTAGCATTTGCTTTGAATGAGGTGAATGATCATTTTTAGAAAATGGATCCATAGGATCGGGACTAATAGATCTTAAGATCTTTATATAGATCTTCTTATTATGTTTACTATTAGGATCGCACTTCCCTGTGGGTAAGGCTATTTACTTATTTATATCAATAGGTAACAAGTTTTCATTCTTGTGATCTAGAGGCGATCTACTGTCATAAAAGGTGGGGATAGATCCGCTATTTATCCACAGGGTGGATCTTTGAGCGGATCAGGTTGTTAATAGCACAGAGGTTGATCAGATCTAAATAATAGTTTATCCACAAAAATATACATTGAATTGCTTTTATGTGGATAAACTAGATCTAAACTGTGGGTTGTTTGGGATGTTTTCCAAGAGAGAATCTTAAATTTGATCTTGCCATTGTGCCAACCAGGCTAAAGCTGGGTCTTCCGGCACAGGATCTTGTTGTACATCGATCTGGATCTTATCCACAATGACTTTTGCACCACTGTATTCGAGAACTTCAATTAATTTTTCAGGGCCTTGGCAAAATGTGTCATAACTCGAATCGCCAATTGCACATAAGGCGAACTGGACTTGGGTAAGATCCGGCGTGTTTAGCTGCAGTTCTTTACAAAATGGCTGTAAATTGTCGGGCAGATCACCGGCTCCGTGTGTCGATGAAACGATGATCCAAAGGGAATAAGGTTGCAGAGCATCCAATGTTGGGCTCAAAAAGGTATCAACTTCATGTCCTAATGGCGTGAGTTGAGCCTGCATTTCATCCGCAATATATTCACTGCTGCCGAGGGTGGTACCGACTAATATCGCTATCTTGGTCATTGTTACTGCTCTCTGTGGTCGTTAACTTCTATCATTTTTGGGGCTTACATCTATTTACAGTGTTTTACTGTATAAATTTACTCACTATTGATTTGCAGTCTGCTAGTATCCTTGGCTGTAATCTTGGTTTTATCGCTATGAAAGTAAATTTTATATAACAATTATAATAGGATAACAGATGACTACTCCTGCTGATGCGCCAAAGTGGCCACGCCAAATACCCTATATTATTGCCAGTGAAGCCTGTGAGCGTTTCAGCTTCTATGGCATGCGCAACATTCTAACACCATTCTTGATGACGGCACTTTTACTCTCAATCCCTGAAGATCTTCGTGGGGCTGTGGCAAAGGATGTGTTCCATTCGTTTGTGATTGGGGTGTATTTTTTCCCATTACTCGGTGGTTGGATTGCTGATAGATTCTTTGGTAAGTACAACACTATTCTGTGGTTAAGCTTACTCTATTGTGTGGGCCATGCTTTCTTGGCTATTTTTGAGCACAGTGTGCAAGGTTTTTACACGGGTTTATTCTTAATAGCCTTAGGTTCGGGCGGGATTAAACCTCTAGTATCTTCCTTTATGGGTGATCAGTTTGATCAGAGTAACAAGTCTTTGGCGCAAAAAGCCTTTGATATGTTCTATTTTACGATCAACTTCGGTTCCTTCTTCGCATCCTTGTCTATGCCATTGTTACTTAAGAATTTTGGGGCGGCAGTGGCTTTCGGGATCCCCGGTGTACTGATGTTTATCGCAACAGTGTTTTTCTGGTTAGGCCGCAAACGCTATGTGCACATGCCGCCAGAACCTAAGGATCCCCATGGATTTTTACCAGTGATCCGCAGCGCATTGCTCACTAAGAACGAAGGCAAGGCCAATATTGGTTTAGTGCTAGCCTTAATTGGTGGCGTCTCTGCCGCTTATGCGCTGGTGAACATTCCGACCTTGGGCATTGTGGCTGGTCTTTGTAGCGCTATGGTGCTGTTAATGGGATTTGTTGGCCTTGGGGCTTCGTTACAACTTGAGCGGGCAAGAGGTATTCATCCTGATTTGGCTGTGGATGGCGTCCGTTCAGTGCTGCGTATTTTGGTATTATTTGCCTTAGTGACACCATTCTGGTCACTGTTCGATCAAAAAGCTTCTACATGGATTTTGCAGGCTAACGATATGGTCAAACCCCAGTGGTTTGAGCCTGCTATGATGCAGGCGTTAAACCCATTGCTGGTTATGCTACTGATCCCATTCAATAACTTCGTTCTTTATCCTGCGATTGAGCGCATGGGCGTGAAATTAACGGCGCTGCGTAAAATGGGCGCGGGGATAGCGATTACTGGCTTAAGTTGGATTGTCGTCGGGACGATTCAATTGATGATGGACGGTGGCTCGGCGCTGTCTATCTTCTGGCAGATCCTACCCTATGCCTTACTGACATTTGGTGAGGTATTGGTATCGGCGACGGGTCTTGAGTTTGCCTATAGCCAAGCACCTAAGGCTATGAAGGGCACAATTATGAGCTTTTGGACCCTTTCAGTGACGGTCGGTAACCTTTGGGTATTGCTCGCCAACGTGAGTGTGAAGAGCCCTGCGGTGACCGAGCAAATTGTCCAGACGGGGATGAGTGTGACGGCATTCCAAATGTTCTTCTTCGCGGGATTTGCTCTTCTTGCGGCGGTGATATTCGCGCTCTATGCACGTTCCTATCAAATGCAGGATCACTACCGACAGGTATGATGCTCTAAGCTTTTAGATAAAGAATTATATAAAAAAAATCAGCCCCTTGATTTAAAACCAAGGGGCTGATTTTTTTATACTTATCGAATTTGCAACAAGCAGGAGTAGAGCCTATTCGCTAAGGCTGTTACTGAACTAAAGAGACATTAGATCGCTGTACTCTTTATAAATGTCATTGCGTTTATCCTTTGGCTATTTTGGTCGTCTTACGTCGACTTAGCCAGATATAAAAGCGCTCTTGGCCGCCGATGACAAAGACAAAAAAGATCGGTACGAAGAATATTGCCAGCATGGTTCCGCTAAGCATACCGCCAAAAACGCCGGTGCCGATGGCATGTTGGGTTTCTGCACTCGCACCGCTGGCAAGCATCAAGGGGACGACGCCAAGGGTGAAGGCTAGCGAGGTCATCAAGATTGGACGCAGCCGCAGCCGTGCAGCGGTTACTGCTGCATCGACCAAACTGCGTCCCTCGGCGTGTAATTGGCGGGCAAATTCGACGATAAGGATGGCGTTTTTCGCCGATAGGCCAATGATGGTAATCATCCCTACCTTGAAAAACACGTCATTAGGCATGCCACGTAGCATAACCGCCGCCACGGCTCCGATGAGTCCCAGCGGTACTACCAGCATTACCGATAGCGGAATCGACCAGCTCTCGTACAGTGCTGCTAGAACCAAAAATACCACCAGCGCAGACAACAACATCAGCAGCGGCGCTTGTGCAGCCGATTGGCGCTCCTGTAATGATGCCCCCGTCCACGCTATCGCATAGCCTGGTGGTAACTGTGCCACTAGGCGCTCCATTTCTGCCATAGAGGCCCCGCTAGAAACGCCTGGCGCAGCACCTCCCGAAATTCGCACTGCCGGAAAGCCTTGAAAGCGCATCATTTGCTGTGGCGATTCAGTCCATTTAGGTGTAACGACTTCCCGCAGAGGCACCATGCCACCACTCGCATTACGCACCCGCAGGCTTAGCACGTCATCTAACTGCATACGTGCAGATGCTTCCGCTTGTAGAATGACCTGCTGCATACGTCCATTGTTTGGGAAATCATTGACGTACAGTGATCCCATGGCCGCCGAAAGCGTGCTGCTTACCGCGGCGAAAGACAGGCCCATAGCCTCGGCTTTTGGTCGATTGATATCTAGGCTAATGCTTTCACCGGGCGGTAAACCATCTGGATAGACATCGCTAACCACCTTACTCTGAGCCGCTAACTCGAGCAGTTGCGCCTGCGCAGTAAGTAATGAGGCCTCGCCACGGTTGGCTCTATCTTGCAGATATAGAGTGAAGCCTGATGAGGTGCCTAATTCGTCGATGGCTGGTGGCATTAGGCTCATGACAGTGCCATCGACGTTATCAGCCATGGCTTGTTGTGCAAGCTCTGCTTCCTCTGCCGCAGTGGCACCATTACGTTTATCCCAATCTTGGAGCATAGTGAAAGCCATGGCGGCGTTTGGGCCTGAGCCTGCAAAGCTAAAGCCCTGTACTACCATGTTGGCATCCAATGCTGGGCGAGTAGCAACGTGCGCTTCATATTTTTTAACCACTTCCAGTGTACGTTCGCTCGTTGCGCCAGTGGGTAATTGAATAGAGGTCATGAAGTAGCCTTGATCTTCGTCGGGTAGAAACGACGAAGGTAACTCCTTAACCGCTAAGACGAGTACTGCGCAGATCACTGAAAATGCCGCCATCATCCGCCCACTACGCCCTACCAAGTATACTAACCGTGCACTGTAACGAGCCGTCAAGCGTTGGAAGGCGCGGTTAAAAGCACCAAAAAATCCGCTTTTGTGTTGGTGATCTGCACTGACCGGACGCAGTAGTGTTGAACATAGGGCTGGAGTTAAAGACAGGGCGAGGAAGGCCGAAATTAGGATTGACACCGCCATAGACAAACTAAATTGTTGGTAGATAACGCCCACCGAGCCGCTACCAAAGGCCATGGGAATAAACACCGCCGTTAGCACTAAGGTTATACCAATTACCGCACCGGTAATTTCCTTCATCGCCCGTGAGGTTGCTTCTTTGGGGGATAACCCTTGGTTCGCCATCAGCCGTTCCACGTTTTCAACCACCACAATAGCGTCGTCAACAATAATGCCAATGGCCAATACCATGCCAAACATAGTCAGCGAATTGATTGAAAAACCCGCCAGCAACATTACGGCAAAGGTACCGAGCAATGCGATGGGGGCGACGATGGCTGGAATTAGTGTGTAGCGCAGCTTCTGCAAGAACAGGAACATGACCAGAAACACTAAGGCCATAGCTTCAAACAGGGTATAGATTACTTTTTCGATAGACACTTTGACGAAGGGCGCAGTGTCGAAGGGTACCGAATAGCTCATGCCTGAGGGCATGCTAGTTGCCAGTTCGGCTAAGCGTTCTCGCACTGCTGAAGCTGTGCGAACGGCGTTGGCGCCTGGGGAGAGTTGAATCGCGGCACTGGTTGCCGTTACGCCATTCTCACGGTTCGAAAAACCATAGGACTGAGCGCCTAGCTCAACTCTAGCCACATCACCCAACACCAATTTGGCACCATCGACACTGGAACGTAGGACAATAGCGGCGAACTCCTCGGGTGTGGTCAGTTGTCCTTGTACGGTCAATGGAATGGTTAGAAGTTGTCTGGGCAAGGCTGGTTCATCACCGAGTCGGCCAGGGGCTATTTGTGCGTTCTGCTGTTCAATCGCCACAGCTAGGTCGTTCATTGTAAGGCCATAGGCGGTGAGTTTATTGGGGTCAACCCAGACACGCATGGCTTGCTCTGCACCAAATAATTGCACCCGGCCCACACCGTCGATTCGGCGTAGTTCCTCGACAACATTTCGTGCCAAATAGTCGTTTAGCGCGACTTCGTCGAATTGACCGTTAGGTGATGTCATGCCAATCATCATCAGAAAGCTCGATGCCGCCGACTCAACCTGCAGACCGCTCTGCCGTACTACTTGAGGTAAGCGTGGTTCGACAGTCTTAATGCGATTTTGCACATCAACTTGGGCAAGTTCCGCATCTGTGCCCGGTTTAAAGGTGGCGGTAATTTGTGCACTTCCTGAGCTATCAACTGATGATTCGAAGTACAGTAGGTTTTTTACCCCCGACAGTTCACGCTCGACAAGGCTTATCACTGAGTCATTAAGTGTCTGTGGCGTGGCGCCTGGATAAGCGGCATAAATGCTCACCGACACGGGGGCAACCGAAGGGTAGCGAGAGATTGGTAATTGCGGAATGGAGATGACACCAATCAGTACGATAAAGAGGGCTATCACCCATGCAAATACTGGGCGGTTAATAAAAAACTGTGGCATGGTGTGTCTCCAAATCAGCGCACATCGGCACTTAGTTGCTGCTCTGCTGTGGGTTGCCAAGGCCGAGCATGAACCTGCGCATCAGGACTTAGGCGTTCGATGCCTTCAACGACTATCTGCTGGCCAGCAGATAGTCCTGATATCACGCGGTAGCGGCCTGCCACTAGCTCATCGACATTAATTGCCATAGGCTGTACCTTGCCCTCCGCATTAAGTACCCACACTTGGGGTTGACCCGCCTTACGGGTGACCGTCTGTTGTGGCACTCTCAGAGTGGAAGGATAGTAAGCCTTTGGGATCCGAGCTTTTACAAAAAGACCGGGCAATAGGCGATGTTGTGGATTATCAACGAGTACACGCAGCAGTACATCGCCGGTACCTGTATCCACCTCGGAGCCCGAAAATAAGATATGACCTTTCATACCAAGAGGTTCACCGCTGCTGCTTAGGAGCTGTACGCTTAACTCTGGGGTGGCTTCGTTTGCTTGCTGACGCATGCTGTCTAACATTGATGCTGGCAGACGAACATCGACATACACTTGGTCAATTTGTTGGATTCTCGCCATTGGGGTGGTATCAGTCGGTGACACTAAGGCTCCTTCACTCACTAAGGCTTGATCTATTTGCCCAGAGATAGGGGCTTTGACGCTGGCGAATTGTAAATCTAACTGGCGCCGCGTAAGTGTCGCTTGGGATTGGGCGACATCCGCGACGGCTTGATCGCGCTGGGAAATAGCATCATCAAACATTTGTTGGCTAACCGCTTCGGTTTTTAACAGGGAGGCCAAGCGTGCCGTTTCCTGGCGAGAACGAACCAATACGGCTTCGGCTCGCTGCAAGGCGGCCGCCGCAATAGCAACATCGGCTTTAAATTGTGCAGGATCGATTTGGAATAGCACTGTGCCAGATGTTACCTCGCTGCCTTGTTCGAACAGACGATGTTGAACTATGCCGCTAACTTGTGCGCGGATCTCTGCACTGCGAACAGCAACAACGCGACCAGGTAGATCTTCTGTGACCAATAGTGCTTCGTTATCCAGTGTGATGACAGAAACCTGAATTAGAGAGGGGGGATTTTCCTCCTGCTCCGCTGAGTCGCAACCCATCAATCCCATTACGGCAATTCCGACTAGGAATACCAAGTTTAAATGCCGTTTCTTGCTGAACATAACCAACTCTCCTCAATGTGCTACGTTCTCAATGATGACATTGACCAATGCTTGAGAACTCACTGAATTATGACGAGTCGCTATTGCGAATTATTCGAGGCTTTGTGGAGAATGTGTGGAGGGAGTGATAAAGTTCTTCAATTTCAGCCTTGGAGCCATTCATGTCCAATCTCAATGCCCCTACAAGTCAGATGACTTCGGCACTTGTATTGATTGCAGAAGATGAAGCTGAGATTGCCGAAATCCTGATTGCCTATTTACAGCGTAATGGGCTGCGAACTCAACACGCGACGGACGGTATTCAAGCATTGGCCATGCACGACACATTTAAGCCCGATCTGTTGTTGCTTGATGTACAGATGCCGAATCTCGATGGCTGGAAGGTATTGAATGAAATCCGCTCCCGTGGCGATACTCCAGTGATCATGCTCACCGCGCTTGACCAAGATATCGATAAGTTAATGGGATTACGCCTCGGTGCCGATGACTATGTAGTTAAACCTTTCAATCCTGCTGAGGTGGTCGCGAGGGTACAGGCTGTGTTGCGACGCGTCCGAATTAACCCGTCTACCAATAGCCAAATATTGCGCGTCGGCCAGTTTCAAATCGACTTAGACAGTCACGAGGCCAGCGTGAACTTGAACGGTCAGCAGCAAATACTCGATCTGACACTCACTGAATTTAAACTGTTAGCCTGTCTGATGCGTGCGCCTAAACGTGTTTATAGCCGTGAGGAGCTGCTGATTAATTGCTTGCCCGAAGGTGATACTCAGGAACGCACTGTAGATAGTCATATCAGTAAGCTGCGTAAAAAACTTGAAGCCCTTGATATTCAAGGAGTGCCGCTCAGTGTCTGGGGGGTTGGCTATCGCTTTGGTGGTGAAGTATGAGGCAATCACCGGGCTTACGCAGGCAAATCATTCAATCCTTAGCGGTGATGACGCTAGGGATTATTTTCCTGTCGGTGTTTGGTTCCTATGTTTTCTATGCCATTGCGGTGACCTACTTACCTGGCAGCATCTCTGAAACTTGGATGCCTTCTCAGATGGAGATGATTTGGATAGTGTGCACTATCGCCGCCGCATTGGGGATGTCGCTTTTCGTTGCTGTTCGTCTGTCTAGGCGAATCCTCAATCCGTTGAACTCTGTGGCATATAGCCTACGCGAAGTCGCCCTAGGCAAGCTCAACGCACGCGTGCAAATGGATCAAGATACTATGGGGGAGACGGCGCAACTGGTCAGTGACTTTAATGCTATGGCTGAGCGATTAGAGTGTATGACCCGCGAGCGGGAGTTTTGGAATGCGGCCATTGCCCATGAGCTTCGCACTCCGGTCACCATTTTGCGTGGTCGATTGCAGGGCTTAGCGGAAGGTGTTTTTAGTCCTAATAGTGAGTTGTTCGAGGGATTGTTACGCCAGGTTGAAGGCCTAAATCACCTGATCGAAGATTTACGAGTGCTGAGCCTCAATGACAGTGGTCATCTAGAGTTACAGTGGGATGAGGTCTGTATAGCCGAGGAATTAAGTGCGGTGATTGAGACTTTCGCTGCGGTGTTAGGCGCTAAGGGACTCATACTAAAGCTGGAACTCGATACAAGACTTAAAGTTTACTGTGATGCTATACGAATACGTCAGGCGCTAATGGCGTTGCTGGAAAATGCACGCCAGCATGCTGATCCTGGCACTTTGATTGTAAGACTCTACAGCGAGGGAGCAAGTTGTTATCTAACCGTAGAAGATGAAGGCCCAGGTATTCCTGATGAAGCTGTAAGTTACATATTCGAGGCATTTCGCCGAATTGATCCGTCTCGCTCTCGAAAAAGTGGTGGCAGTGGACTCGGTCTCGCAGTAGTTAAGACAATTGCTGAAGCTCACGGCGGCCATGTGGCCTGCCAGCCATCGGGTCGTGGAGGAACAATATTCGTCCTTACTTGGCCTGTTAAGGCAAGTTTAAGGTCCATTAAATCTACAATAATGTAGCGTGTTTAGTCATTGCTATACGTATGATTCACGTTAGCACGGACTACATGTGTAACTTTTTTAAATGATCTTTCTTTAGGGCTGATTCTGTCCGTCAAGTTGATAATGCGCTTTGTTGTAGAGGAGTAGATTTGGTGATTCGTAAGAGTGTTTTTGAGCTCTTGAACAGTCTTCTGAGGTCTTTGAACCTTAATGGTACACAAGCCAGATAGGATGCAGGCCATTCTTATCTGGTTCTCGTTTTTGTATGCTGATTTTCATAGGTTTTTCTCATCTTGTGCGCCATATGTGCTCCAGAATTTATCTTCGGAGCACACGTGGCGCAAGAATCGACAAAACCCTTCAAATCACTTCCCACCCAATAAAACAAAATTATTTTAAAATCATAATGTTGTTTTGATTTGGTTTGATGCGTTTTACTATTTTACTTCCCGATACAGAAAGAACTGAAAATCTTTCCGAGCAAATCATCTGAGGTGAAGCGTCCGGTGATTTCTGACAGGGCTAATTGCGCCATTCTCAGTTCTTCCGCTAACAGTTCGCCCGCGAGGTAAACTTCTAATTGTTCTTTACCAAGTTGCAGATGACTTGCGGCAACATCTAATGCTTCTAGGTGACGACGACGGGCAATAAAACCCCCTTCGAGGTTACTCTGATAACCCATAAGCGATTTTAAATGTTGTTTTAATTCCTCGACACCCAGACCTGTTTTGGCCGAGATCCGATACACGCTGTAACCTTTTTCTTCGGTCATATCGAGATTCTCACCGGTAAGATCGGCTTTGTTGCGGACTACTGTTACGCCTAAATTGGCAGGGAGGCGATCAATAAAGTCTGGCCAAATATCGTGGGGATCGACCGCATCCGTGGTGGTGCCATCGACCATAAATAATACACGATCGGCGCTGTTGATTTCGTTCCATGCGCGCTCGATGCCTATTTGCTCGACCGTATCTGTGGTATCACGCAGCCCGGCGGTGTCGATAATATGCAGCGGCATGCCATCTAAATGGATATGCTCGCGTAGTACGTCGCGAGTGGTGCCGGCAATTTCGGTCACAATCGCCGACTCTTTCCCTGCTAATGCGTTTAAAAGACTCGATTTTCCGGCATTGGGGCGACCGGCAATCACGACTTTCATGCCTTCACGGATAATAGAGCCTTGCTTGGCACTGGCTTGGACGGCGCTGAGTTTGTCGATAATTTTGTAGAGCGCGTTGGCAATTTTTCCGTCACTTAAAAAGTCGACTTCTTCATCGGGGAAATCAATCGCGGCCTCGACGTATAAACGCAGATGGGTGACTTGATCCACCAGTTCATGGACTTCCTTCGAAAACTCACCTTGTAGTGATTGCAGCGCGCTTTTGGCGGCTTGCTCACTGGTGGCATCGATAAGGTCGGCAATGGCTTCGGCCTGAGTTAAGTCCAGCTTGTCGTTCATAAAGGCCTGTTCGCTAAACTCGCCTGGTTTGGCGATGCGAATGCCTTCGACTTCTAATACGCGCTTGATCAGCATATCGAGGACGATTTGACCACCGTGGCCCTGCAGTTCTAATACATCTTCACCAGTGAAGGAATTAGGGCCTTTAAAAAACAGGGCTATACCTTGGTCTATCACTTGGCCTGAGGCATTTTTAAAGTCGCAGTAATCGGCGTAACGGGGTTTAGGTAAATGACCCAATACGGCCATGGCCACGTCTGTTGTCTTATCACCAGAGATACGAATGATACCTACGCCGCCCCGTCCGGGCGCGGTGGCCTGTGCCACGATAGTGTCAGTTGTCACGGAAATACCCATTAATATCGATCAAATCATCTAAAGGAAAAGGCGGCTCATTAAGCCGCCTTTTTGAATATGCTGAGCCGTTAGCTCTTATCTAGCGCTTGGGCTTATTTTAAGCCTTTTTTCTCTAGACCTGCATAAATAATCTTCTGCTGGATGATGGCAACAATGTTACCCACTAACCAGTACAGTACTAGACCCGATGGGAACCACAGGAAGAATACGGTAAAGATCACTGGCATCCATTGCATCATCTTCACTTGCATTGGGTCCATGGTCGGTGCGATGGGTTGCATTTTTTGCATCACAAACATAGACACACCCATCAGCAGCGGCAGAATGTAGTATGGATCTTGTACTGATAAGTCGTGGATCCATAACATAAATGGCGCGTGACGCAGCTCGAAGCTTTCTAACAATACCCAGTACAAGGCAATGAAGATTGGCATCTGTAGCAGGATAGGTAAACAGCCACCCATAGGGTTAACTTTTTCCTTCTTGTACAGTTCCATCATGGCTTGACCCATCTTTTGACGGTCATCGCCGAAGCGTTCTTTCAGATCCTGCAGTTTTGGTTGTAGGTTACGCATCTTCGCCATTGAGGTGTACTGCGCTTTAGTCAGCGGGAACAGTAAACCACGAACGGTTAAGGTGATCAGAATAATTGCCACACCCCAGTTACCCACAAATGATTGATAGAACATCAATAACCAGTGGATTGGGACGGCTAACCACCAAAGGAAACCGTAATCAACAACCAGGTTTAAGGTATCAGATAACGCAGATAGCGCTTTTTGATCCTTAGGACCAACATAAAACTGTGAGCTAATTTCTTGAGTCGCACCTGGTGCAATATCATATACCGCGCCACGGAAACCAATGTTAGCTAAACCGCCAGCACTTACACTCGAGAAAATGGTGTTGCTATCTGTTGCTGGTGGGATCCAAGCAGATACGAAGTAATGTTGTAGCATCGCTGCCCAACCACCGAGAGTCGGTTGATTGAGGTTGCTCTTGCTCATATCTTCAAACTTGTACTTCTCGTAACGTACATCTTGAGTCGAGAACGCGGCGCCACGGTAAGTTGGCATCATCATGCTGCTTTCAGAGGGTTTGATGGTCTGTTTAATCTGACCGTACATCTGAACTTGCAATGGAGCAGCTGAGGTGTTGTTGATCTTGTAGTCGATATCGACGTTAAACTGGCCACGATGGAACACAAACACTTTTGTGTAAGTCACACCATTATCTGCCACATAGGTCAGTGGAACTTCTAAGGTATCTTGGCCATCGGCTAAGGTAAATTCAGTTTTGCTGGCGGCAAATGCGGCGCGCCCCTTAGAACTGCTATCGATACCATCACGGCCAATCAGACCACTTTGAGCTATATAGGTGAAATCTTTGGTTTGCTCAAGCAAAACAAATGGCTGGTCTTTACCCTGTTCCAATTTATGTGAAACCAGAGCCGCAAAAACGATGTCACCACCCACTGGGTTGATTTGTACATCGAGCTGATCAGTCTTAACAGTGATCAGATTTTGTGTTGCCGTTAAGGCTGCTGATACACCTGTGTCTGCTTCTGGAACATCAGCACTGTGATTAGTGGTCGCATTCGCCACTACAGACGATTCGGTTGCAACGGGTTTTGGAGCTTTGTCTGCTTGCCACTGTTGCCACAGCAAAAAGCTGACAAACAGTAGTCCTATTAGCAATATATTGCGTTGAGATTCCATAGCCTATTTATTACACCTGTCATTTTTAGGGGGGACGGGATCACTACCGCCGGGATGCAAAGGGTGACATTTTAATATGCGTTTCAATGCAAACCAACAACCTTTCGCGGTTCCGTGCACTTTTATTGCCTCAATGGCGTAATGAGAGCATGTGGGATTGAAACGACATCGAGGCCCTAAGAGGGGGCTGATGAAGATTTGATAGCCACGAATGAACGTGGTTGCTAGCCATTGTAGCGGCGACTGAGTTTGCGCCATAGCTTTTCTATCAACTTGTTGATCTCTGCGTTTTCCATTTCCATCACCCCATTTCTGACCAGCACAACAATATCAAGGTGAGGGATGTCATGTTGATTGAGGCGAAAACTATCTCTGATAACTCGCTTAATGCGATTGCGCTGATTGGCGCGTTTTACATAGCGTTTAGCTACAGTAAGACCCAAACGCGGATGTTGTTCCGAATTAGGAATAGCAAGCAAGGTGATTTCAGCAGAAGATGCTTTGATGGGATTGGAGAATACAGATTTAAATTGCGCGGGAGTTAGCAAGCGTAACTCCCGCGTAAAGGTATAGCTAGTCAACTAGTTACCTACTTAACTTATTAAGCAGATAAACGAGCGCGACCTTTCGCACGACGACGTGCAAGCACCTTACGGCCGCCTGCAGTAGCCATACGAGCGCGGAAGCCGTGAGAACGCTTGCGCTTCAGGTTGCTAGGTTGAAAAGTACGTTTACTCATGATGGCAATCCGTCTTTGTTATAAGTGAACATATCCTTATCTCTGGTGACAGAGGTAAGGGTAAAAAAGAGGCCGAATTGTAATCACTTTACCTGTCCCCGTCAACAACGAAAGTCAGCAAGTGGGTTATTTCTGCCCGTGTATCCTTTGATCAATTTCCCGCATACACCAGAAGATGTGGATAACTCTGTGTATTGACACTACATGTAGTAGTGAAGGGGATCTATCGATAGATCAAAGGGGCGCTATTATAGATCAATGTGGATCGCTTAATAAAGCGGGATTTGGCCTATTTGTTGAATAAAAGGATCGAATTTGATCTTTGATGATCGGGGATATCTCCATAGAATAATCTCGTTGGGGATAATTATTTTTTAAGGATAGCGATCATTGAGATCTCGCTATAGAATACACCTCTTTTTGATGATCTTTTGGGGATAACTTAGTGGCGGTTTCACTTTGGCAACAATGTATCGGAAGACTGCAAGATGAGCTTTCTGCTCAGCAGTTCAGTATGTGGATCAGACCGTTACAAGCCGAAATGGATGGAGATACTTTGGTGCTTTATGCGCCTAACCGCTTCGTGCTCGATTGGGTTAGGGATAAGTACATCAATATCATTAATCAGTTTTTTACTGAGCAAATGGGTAATGATGCTCCTAAGTTACGCTTCGATATCGGTAGTCGTCCGTCAGCGAAAAAGCCTGAGCCAGCTCCAGTTGCGGCTGTGCGTGTGCCCAATCCCCAAACTAAAGCCTCAGTAGGGACTTCATTTAATACCACTGAGCCTGTTGCTAACGCTAATCATCGCAGCAATATTAATCCCACTTACCAATTCGATAACTTCGTTGAGGGTAAGTCTAACCAACTCGGTAAAGCCGCCGCGCTACAAGTGGCTGAAAATCCAGGTGGCGCCTATAACCCACTGTTTCTTTATGGCGGTACGGGTTTAGGTAAGACCCACTTATTACATGCTGTGGGTAATGGCATCATTAAAAATAATCCCAATGCCAAAGTGGTTTACATGCATTCCGAGCGTTTTGTGCAAGACATGGTCAAAGCGCTACAAAACAATGCGATCGAAGAATTCAAACGTTACTACCGTAGTGTCGATGCCCTGTTTATCGACGATATTCAATTCTTCGCCAATAAAGACAGATCGCAGGAAGAATTTTTCCATACCTTTAACGCGCTGCTTGAAGGTAATCATCAGATCATCCTGACATCGGATCGTTATCCCAAAGAGATCGACGGGGTCGAGGACAGATTAAAATCTCGCTTTGGTTGGGGCTTAACGGTTGCGATTGAACCGCCAGAGCTGGAAACCCGTGTGGCTATTTTGATGCGTAAAGCCCAAGAGAGTGGCATCAATCTTCCCGACGAAGTCGCCTTCTTTATTGCTAAGCGCTTACGCTCAAACGTTCGCGAGTTAGAAGGGGCGTTAAATCGGGTTATCGCCAACGCTAACTTTACTGGTCGTCCAATTACGATTGATTTTGTGCGTGAAGCCCTGCGTGACCTCTTGGCACTGCAGGAAAAATTAGTCACTATAGACAACATTCAGAAAACCGTAGCTGAATACTACAAAATCAAGATGGCTGATATGTTGTCTAAGCGTCGCTCGCGCAGTGTTGCGCGCCCTAGACAAGTGGCCATGGCGTTATCCAAAGAATTAACTAACCAGAGCTTGCCGGAAATTGGTGATGCCTTTGGTGGTCGAGATCACACCACAGTGTTACATGCCTGTCGTAAGATTGCTCAGCTACGGGAAGAGAGTCACGACATTAAAGAAGATTATGCTAACTTGATTAGAACCTTATCTTCTTAAAATCAAGGAATTTGGACACTATGAAATTTTCAATTGATAGGGACGCCCTATTAAAGCCGCTTCAATTGGTCTGTGGTGCGGTAGAAAGACGTCATAACTTGCCTATTTTGGCAAATCTCCTTGTAGAAGTTAGTGGGCACTCACTCAAAATGACAGGTACCGACCTCGAAGTTGAGTTAGTGGGCCAGGCGGTCATTCATGGTGATATCGAAGAAGGTCGTACTACAGTTCCTGCTAAGAAGCTGTTAGACATAGTTAAATCCTTACCCGAGCAAAGCGAGCTTAAGGTCGAGCAACAAGATAACAAATGGTTGTTACGCTCAGGCCGTAGCCGTTTCTCGCTTGCAACCCTGCCCGCAGAAGAATACCCCAATGTGGAAGCTTTTCAGGCGGAAATCGAATTTACCCTTAAGCAAGGCGTGCTGAAGTCACTGATTGATGCGACTCAGTTTTCGATGGCGAACCAAGACGTTCGTTACTACTTGAATGGTTTATTGCTCGAAACCGAAGGTAATGTGCTGCGCGCCATTGCCACCGACGGTCACCGCTTAGCCTTAAGTCACAGAACTATTGATGCGCAATTACCTGAAAAACAAGTGATCGTACCCCGTAAAGGCGTGATGGAAATGGCGCGTTTATTGGAAGCCGATGATTTAGATATCGCGATTGCCATTGGCGATAATGCGATTCGTGCGACCACCAGCACCACAGTTTTTACCAGTAAATTAGTCGATGGTCGTTTCCCCGATTATCGCCGTGTGTTACCGAAAGGCGGTGATAAAATCGTTATCGCCAGCCGTAACCACTTCAAGCAAGCTTTAAACCGTGCTTCTATTCTATCGAACGAGAAGTTTCGCGGTGTACGCATTCAGTTAGAAGCGGGATTACTGAAAATCACCGCCAATAACCCAGAGCAGGAAGAAGCGGAAGAAATCATCGATGTGGATTACAACAATCAGCCACTCGAAATTGGTTTCAACGTCAGTTACTTATTGGATGTGTTAAACAACCTTAAGTCCGATGATGTGCGTATCACCCTAATCGATGGTAACTCGAGTGCTTTATTGGAAAACCACTTGGAAGAAGATTCCATGTATGTGGTTATGCCGATGCGCTTATAGTATTCCATTGCCTACTTTGTGCCATACGCCGCTTTTTAGCGGCGTATATGTCTTCAAGCCTTATCCCTTGTTGCCTTATTTACACGGATGGATGTGAATTGCGGTATGATGACTGTTCTGAGTCTTGGCCTAAGCCGTCGATGCGGTTTGATGAGTAACGCATGAGTCTTATCCGTCTTAATATTGATTCTTTTCGCAATATTCAATTGGCGCAGCTGAGCCCTAGTTCTGGGATCAATCTGATTTATGGCCAAAATGGCAGTGGCAAAACTAGTATACTCGAGGCTATTTACTTTCTCGGGATGGGGCGTTCGTTTCGCAGTCATTTGTCCCAACGGGTGATCAATAACGAACAGGATAAGTTAACCCTGTTTGCGACCTTAAATTTACCCCGCGGCGACAGTAAAATCGGCTTGCGACGTTTCCGGAGTGGCGAAACCGAAGTCAAAATCGACGGGGAAAAGGTGAAACGGCTATCGACCTTAGCCGAAACTTTACCCATCCAAGTGATCACGCCGGAAAGCTTTTCGCTCCTGTTTGAAGGTCCTAAATCCCGTCGGCAGTTTATCGATTGGGGGGCCTTTCATTCTGACCCACAGTTTTATGCGGCATGGGTGAACGTAAAGCGGGTTTTAAAGCAACGAAATCAACTGCTTAGAAATAATTCTTCCTATGATCAAATCCAATATTGGGATAGGGAGTTTGTTCGTTATACCGAGCAGGTCACAGAAATACGAAACCGTTATGTAGACTCGTTAAATGAGCTACTTAAGGGTATAATCGGGGAGTTTTTACCGCAGGTGGATGTTAAGGTTTCATTTACTCGCGGTTGGGATAGCAAAACGGATTTTGCACAACTTCTCGAATCCCAATATCCCAGAGATTTGGCTACGGGTCATACCGTCAGCGGTCCCCATAAAGCTGACCTCAGACTTCGTGTAGGTAGTTTACCGGCGCAGGATGCCCTGTCCCGTGGTCAATTGAAATTATTAGTCTGTGCACTGCGTATTGCACAGGGAAAGTTGCTCAAACAACAAATAGATAAACACAGTATTTATCTTGTGGATGATCTTCCATCCGAGTTGGATGCACAGCATAGGCAGCTATTGCTTAAGCAGCTAGTGGACACTGGTGCACAAGTGTTTGTCACTGCCATTGAGCCTGCAGCAATAGTCGATTCGTTACACACGCCTCCCAGTAGGATGTTCCATGTGGAACAGGGGCGTGTAACGGTAATTGAATAACCATTGAGAGAATAATATGTCAGAGAATAGTTACGATTCTTCGAGTATTAAGGTCCTTAAGGGCCTTGATGCAGTACGTAAGAGACCTGGGATGTATATTGGTGACACCGACGACGGTACGGGTCTACATCATATGGTGTTCGAAGTAGTCGATAACTCTATCGATGAAGCCTTAGCCGGCCATTGTACTGATATCACTATTACTATCCATGTGGATGGCTCAGTCTCCGTTCGCGACGACGGCCGTGGTATTCCTGTGGCGATTCACCCGGAAGAAGGCGTGTCTGCCGCCGAGGTGATCATGACGGTTCTGCACGCGGGCGGTAAGTTCGACGATAACTCTTATAAAGTGTCAGGTGGTCTGCACGGCGTGGGTGTGTCGGTAGTTAACGCGCTGTCTAAAAAGTTGCAGTTAACCATTCGCCGCGAAGGTAAAGTCCACGAGCAGTTTTATACCCACGGTGTTCCTGACGAGCCAATCAAAGTGATCGGCGATGCGACTAAAACTGGTACCGAAATCCGTTTCTGGCCAAGTGAAGAAACCTTCAGCGATGTTGAGTTCCACTTCGAGATTCTGGCAAAGCGCGTGCGCGAACTGTCGTTCCTCAACTCAGGCGTGGGTATCCGCTTAGTCGACGAGCGTGACAATAAGAATGAATTCTTTAAATACGAAGGCGGTATCAGCGCATTCGTTGATTACCTGAACCGTAATAAAACCCCAGTAAACAAAGACGTATTCCACTTTATGCAAGAGCGTGACGACGGTATTACCGTTGAAGTGGCGATGCAGTGGAACGACGGTTACCAAGAAAGCATTTTCTGTTTTACCAACAACATTCCGCAGCGTGATGGTGGTACTCATTTAGCTGGTTTCCGTAGTGCGTTGACACGTAACCTCAACAACTACATGGAAAACGAAGGCTATAACAAGAAAGGCAAAACTAACGCGACAGGCGATGACGCCCGCGAAGGTTTAACGGCCGTGATTTCAGTTAAAGTGCCTGATCCTAAGTTCAGCTCGCAAACCAAAGACAAGTTAGTGTCTAGTGAAGTGAAAGCCGCGGTTGAACAAACCATGGGTGAGAAGCTAAACGACTATCTGCTGGAAAACCCTGCCGATGCCAAGTTAATCGTTGGTAAGATTGTCGATGCGGCCCGTGCCCGTGAAGCGGCGCGTAAAGCCCGTGAAATGACCCGTCGTAAAGGCGCACTCGATTTAGGTGGTTTGCCAGGTAAGCTGGCGGATTGCCAAGAGAAAGACCCTGGTCTTTCAGAAATTTACATAGTGGAAGGGGACTCTGCTGGCGGTAGCGCTAAGCAGGGACGTAACCGTAAGAACCAAGCGATTCTGCCACTGAAAGGTAAAATCTTAAACGTTGAGAAGGCGCGTTTTGATAAAATGCTTTCTTCTCAAGAGGTTGCCACGCTAATCACCGCACTTGGCTGTGGTATTGGCCGTGATGAATACAACCCGGATAAGACGCGTTACCACAACATCATCATCATGACGGATGCTGACGTCGACGGCTCGCACATTCGTACCTTGCTGTTGACCTTCTTCTTCCGCCAAATGCCTGAACTGATTGAACGTGGTTATGTGTATATTGCTCAGCCGCCTTTATTTAAAGTGAAGAAAGGTAAGCAAGAACAATATCTCAAAGACGAAGCGGCACTGACTCAGTATCTGACCACTCAAGCGTTAGATGGTACTAGCATTTACCCATCTCAAGGTGCGCCAGGCATGTCGGGTGAGCCATTAGAGCGTTTAGTGACTCAGTACCGCGAAGTTGAAGCGATTGTGGCCCGCTTAGAGCAACGTTACCCAACGCAAATCACCAACCGCATGCTTTATCACCCAATGGTCAACAACGAAATGTTGGCGGATGAAGGCAAGATGAAGGAATGGATCGACGCCTTTATCCATGAGCTGGTGGAATTAGAAAACAGCGGCGTGTTGTATTCTGGTGAGCCTGTACTCGATCCTGAGCGTAAAGTGTATCTGCCGAAGATCACTATCCGTAAACACGGTATCGATACACACTACCTGTTCAGCTACGACTTCTTCCAATCAACTGACTACCAACGCATTGGTAAATTAGGTGCGGCGCTAGAAGGCCTGATTGAAGTCGGTGGTTATGTACAACGTGGCGACCGTGTGAAGGAAGTGGGTAGCTTCATTGAAGCGTTAGATTGGACCATTGGCGAAGCCAAGCGAGGCCTCTACATCCAACGCTATAAAGGATTAGGTGAGATGAACCCTGAGCAATTGTGGGAAACCACGATGGATCCTGAATCTCGCCGCATGCTGCAAGTGACGATTGATGATGCCGTTGGTGCGGATCAGCTGTTTACTTGTTTGATGGGCGACCAAGTGGAACCACGCCGTGACTTTATCGAAGCCAACGCGCTGAACGTGGCGAACTTAGACGTTTAACGATCTATATCGTTAGCAATTGATAAAAAAGGGAGAGCTTAGCTTTCCCTTTTTGTTTGGTAGAAAATTATCTATCAACACCAGCCTCGTCGATGTCCACTATTTCAGTCTCGGCTTTGGCGGCTTGTATCCAAGCCTGCATTTCCGGCTGGCTGACGATAAATTCCATATAGGCTCGGCTCGCTTGGGAGACTTCAATCTCATAGGTGAAGAAGCGCATCACAATCGGCGCAAACATCATATCGGCTATCGACCACTTGCCAAATAACCAAGTGCCTTGGGCTGTGGCAAACTCTGCCATTTGCTGTGACCAGATACTGTCGATGCGGGCAATATCCTGCAATACGGCAGGGCTTAATTCGACATAACGATGGGCACGGATATTCATAGGCAGGGCATTTCGCAGGGCATGAAAGCCTGAATGCATTTCACAGGCGAAGGAGCGAGCCTTGGCCTTATGTTTCGGATCTTGTGGCCAGGCTGTGCCTGAAAGATAAGTATCGTTGATATATTCGCAAATCGACAATGAATCCCAAACCGTGATATTTCCATCGATGAGTGTTGGAACTTTTAGGGTAGGCGAAATGGATTTGAGCTGCTGATAAAAGCTATCGGTATCGAGTTGCAATAGCACTTCATCGAACTGAATACCTGATTTTGCGGCCATTAACCAAGCACGGAGCGACCAACTAGAGTAGTTTTTATTACCAATGTAGAGTTCCATTTTCACCTTCCTGTTTGGGGTTGTGCTTATCAATATAGGCGCTTGTACTTTGCATGACTAACGAATAGATTTGATGTTATCTATCAGCAAAATGAATAGATAGACTGACATCAGATAGGAAACATGATGGATATAGAAGCGCTGCGCAGTTTTGTGGCATTTGTCGATACCGGGAGTTTTACCCGTGCGGCAATGCAAACCTATAAGACTCAATCTGCCGTCAGTATGCAAATGAAGCGCTTAGAGCAAGAGTAGGGAAAAACGCTCTTTGTAAAAGAGGGGCGAAACTTAGTCTTATCTACCGAAGGCCAACGTTTTGGTTTGTACGCTAAGCAATTACTGCAATTGCATGATGAGACTGTCACAACCATTAAGCAGACCCAAATCGGCACACAATTGCATTTAGGTTGTCCCGATGACTATGCCGAATCCGTGTTGCCGCGGATAGTGGCGTTGTTACATGGCCACATTAAGCAACTCGATCTTTAAATTACCAGCGCCTCGAGCCAAAAGCTGCGGATCATGCTGGATTCCGGGCAGCTCGATGCGGCGATAGTGACTCGTTTGCCCGAGTCCGATGAAGGCTACTTATTACAAACCTCGAAAGGCGTTTGGGTGAGCGCGAGTGGTTCGAACTTGAGTGATGCCGATCCCTTACCTATAGCGCTATTCCAAAAGGATTGTAAATTCCATATCGCTGCGTTAGATGGATTGATGAAGCAAGATAGGCATTATCAATTGTTCGCCTGTAGCAGCAGTGCTGCGGCTCTTAACGCGATAGTGGCTAAGGATTTGGCTATTAGTGCCATGGCCGAATGCAGTGTATCGGCACCACTGAATATTATTGATTCTGAAATACTTCCACCCTTGCCTGTGGTCGCCGTCGTGCTGGTTATTTCCGCGAAAGCTTACTCACCAATCAATGCGGAGTTGGCCAAGCACATTGCACGGGCCTATCAAGGCTACTTGGAATAAGGTTTCACGTGAAACATTCGATTTGATAATGCAGCCTTAAGTCTAGGGGCATATAGTAAAGCTGCGCGTAATACATGATATGACCACTAGTATATGAACTACAATGGACTGATAATTATGCAGGGTCAGTTAATTCAGCTCTTATAGGTTGGAACGTCTTGATTAAGTCCATATTTAATAAAATTTTTAATATCCGCGAAGAGACAACACTGGAGCGACCTAAAAGCTTTAGTCAAACCGATCTCAGTAAATCGTTGGACAAAGTTTCTGCCCCTAAACGCCAAGAAGAACCCGTTGATACCGTGGTGAGTATCGACCTCGAGGCGCTGTTTTACAGCCTGTTGTTTCCCGCCAGAACCAAAGATGCTGGTGGCGTTGCCAATAACCTTGAACGGCGTGTCATGTCTGAAATTGAGCTCGCCTTAGCATCGCCACAAGTGATAGCCGAAAAGGTCCTGAAGCTTCCCTCTAAGGTTTTGGAATTAGACCGTAAATTAGCTGAGCCACAGTTTGATACTAAGGACTTGTTGGCGTTAATCGAGAAAGATCCTTTATTGAGCGTCGAAGTGCTTAAGCTGTGTAACTCACCAGCCTTTAAGCGTGGAGATAGAGAGGTCACAAGCCTGCAGCAGGCCTTAGTGCAACTTGGCCGTGAACAGTTACGCCGCTTTGTGACGAGCTGCCTAGTGCGTGAGATACTCGATATTAAACCCATTTATTTTCGACGCTTTGGTGCCGAGATTTGGCGTCATTCGATGCAGGTGGCCTTTTTAACCAGTGAACTGAGTGAAGAAGATAGAGACACCGCATTCCTATTAGGATTACTGCATGATGTGGGTAAGCTCGCCATCTTTAAAATGCTACTCGATGCCTTTGTACAAGCAGAGCCTGGGGAGCAGCCAAATTCTTGGTTATTCCGACAAGTGATGACGGCCAAATCACTCACTTTAAGTGCATTGTTGGCAAAGCATTGGCAATTGCCAAGTACCTTTGAAACCGAGCTGGATAAATTAGCCCATGTCCATACTCGGCCGAATGAAGGAATTGCCGCTGTGGTTTGGCGCGCCAATATCATCAGTGAGATTTCGATGCTGCAGCAAGCGGGTAAATTGCCTGCTGACATGCTGAGCAACTTGTTAGCCTTGGTTGGACTGGAGCCCGCTCAATTCGAAGCATTGCACGAAAAACTTCAGCAGTTTTAATATATTGCAACCAATAAAAAACGCGCTAAAAGCGCGTTTTTTATTGGCACTCTAAAGTGCGACTTACTGAAGCAGAGAAATATCCGCAACATGTAAGAACTGCTCACGTAGGTTATTCAGCAGTGCTAAGCGGTTGTTACGCAGCGCTTCATCATCCGCCATTACCATGACGTCTTCGAAGAACTGGTCAACACTTTCACGTAAGTTCGCCAGCAGGGTTAGTGCTTGCTGGTAATCAGCGTTAGCAAACAGTGGTGCAAGCTGAGGTTGTAGTTCGCTAAGCTTAGCCGCTAATGCCTGTTCAGCCGCTTCGGCTAACAGTGTTGAATTAACCGCAGTTGGTAATTCACCTTCCACTTTCGCCAGAATGTTAGACACGCGCTTATTCGCCGCTGCCAGAGCGCTAGAGGCTTCTAAGCTTCTGAAGTGTGATACCGCATTGATACGACTATCAAAATCAGCAGGGCGAGTTGGGCGACGTGCTAATACGGCGAGGATCACGTCAACCTCGATACCTTTATCTTGGTACCAAGCACGGAAACGCGCCATTAAGAACTCAAGCACTTCATCGCTTGCATTCGCGTTGCTTAAGTTAGTGCCATGGAGTTCCTGAGCCTTAGCAATTAGGGTCACTAAGTCTAGTGGCAGCTTGTTCTCAACGATAATGCGTAGCACACCGATAGCGGCGCGGCGCAGTGCGAATGGGTCGGCAGCGCCCTTAGGTGCCTGACCAATACCGAAGATACCCACTAAGGTATCGAGTTTATCCGCTAAGGCTACTGCGCAAGAAACGGCAGCTGTTGGAACTGTATCGCCAGAGAATTTTGGCTTGTATTGCTCTTCCATGGCCAAGGCTACGGCTTCCGTTTCACCGTCTAGGCGGGCGTAATGCATGCCCATAGTGCCTTGAGTATCGGTAAACTCCATCACCATATTTGTCATTAAGTCTGTTTTAGACAATAAACCAGCGCGCGCTGCATCAACTGCGTTAGCGCCAGTTTGCTCGGCAATAAAGGCGGCTAGGGCAGAGATACGAGTCACTTTGTCTTTTAAGGTACCGAGTTGTTGTTGGAACAAGACGGTCTCAAGACTAGGTAAACGTGATTCCAGCGTGTGCTTTTTGTCGGTATTGAAGAAGAACTCGGCATCGGCCAAGCGTGGACGAACCACTATCTCGTTACCAGCAATGAATTGTGCCGGATCTTTTGATTCGATGTTCGCAACAAAGATGAAGTTTGGCAGTAACTTACCGGCATCATCGAATACTGGGAAGTATTTCTGATCGCCCTTCATCGTATAAACCAAGGCTTCAGAAGGCACGTTCAAGAATTTCTCTTCAAAGCTTGCGGTTAACACGACTGGCCATTCAACCAAAGAGGTGACTTCTTCAAGCAGGTCATCTTCGATATCGGCGGTGCCACCAATCTTAGCGGCCGCTTTTTCGGCATCGGCTTTAATTAAGGCTTTACGGCTTTCGTAATCGGCGATGACTTTACCTTTTTCTTTCAGTCGCGTCAGGTAGTTGTCTGCATGGTCAAGCTCGAAGCCTGTACCCATAAAGCGGTGACCACGAACATTACGTGCCGATTTAATGCCGAGTAATTCACCTTCGATTAGCTCACTGCCTAACAGCATAGTGGCTGTGTGAACAGGGCGAATGAATTGTGTCTTGCTGCTTCCCCAGCGCATTGGCTTAGGAATGGGTAACTTATCCAGCGCGCGCTGCGCCATAGCTGCGATTAAGCTCTTGGTTTCAACGCCTTCGACTTTGGCGTTATAAACCAGCCATTCGCCTTTGTCGGTCACTAAACGCTCAGCTTGTTCAACGGTAATACCGTTACCACGTGCCCAGCCTTCAGCGGCTTTCGTTGGTTTACCTTCGGCATCAAAGGCTGAGCTGACAGCTGGGCCGCGTTTTTCAACGATTTTGTCCGCTTGAGCAAGCGCTAGTTCTGTCACATTAATGGCTAGACGACGGGGTGCTGCATACCAAACAGCTGATTTAAAAGCTAAATCGGCTTTGGTTAATTCTTCGGTAAAGTTCGCTAAGAAAGACTCAGCCAGTTTACGCAGCGCCTTTGGCGGCAGTTCTTCAGTGCCTAACTCGATGAGTAAGTTTTCAAAATTCATGTGTTACCTCTACTTACACATTGGGAAGCCAAGCGCTTCGCGTGCCTGATAATAGGATTCAGCAACGGCTTTAGCCATGGTACGAACGCGCAGGATATAACGCTGACGTTCAGTCACTGAAATGGCGTGGCGTGCATCGAGCAGGTTGAAGGCGTGCGAGGCTTTCATCACTTGCTCATAGGCTGGCAGAGGTAATGGTTTTTCAAGCGACAATAAATGCTGACACATCTTTTCGCATTGATCGAACAGGGCAAACATAAAGTCTACGTCTGCGTGCTCAAAGTTATAGGTCGATTGCTCAACTTCGTTTTGGTGGAACACATCGCCGTAGGTGATGCGACCCATTGGGCCATCGGTCCATACGAGGTCATACACGCTATCCACACCTTGGATGTACATGGCGAGACGCTCTAAACCGTAGGTGATCTCACCCGTGACAGGGCTACACTCTAAGCCGCCGACCTGTTGGAAGTAAGTAAACTGAGTCACTTCCATGCCGTTTAACCAGACTTCCCAACCCAGACCCCAAGCGCCGAGCGTTGGTGATTCCCAGTTGTCTTCCACAAAACGGATATCATGGATTTGTGTATCAATACCAAGAGCTTGCAGAGAACCTAAATAGAGTTCTTGGATATTATCCGGTGACGGTTTTAACACGACTTGGAATTGGTAGTAGTGCTGCAGACGGTTTGGGTTTTCACCGTAACGGCCGTCGGTAGGGCGGCGCGATGGCTGCACATAGGCACTGCTCATTGGCTCAGGCCCTAAAGAGCGTAGGAAAGTTTGTGGGTGGAATGTACCCGCACCGACTTCCATATCTAGAGGTTGAACGATTGCACAGCCTTGCTGCGCCCAATA
>NZ_JBKEDJ010000021.1:0-2686 GCF_047975355.1 Shewanella sp.
AATGATACCATTTACGGCTTAGCGGCTGGGGTGTGGACGGCGGATATCAGTAAGGCGCACAAAACCGCGAAGGCGCTGCGTTCGGGAATGGTGTGGATTAATCATTATGATGGCGGCGATATGACGGCGCCTTTCGGTGGTTATAAACAATCGGGCAATGGCCGCGATAAATCCATGCACTCCTTCGATAAATACACTGAAATTAAGGCGACTTGGATAGCTCTCTAAGTCGTTCTGACTCCCTCTCAAGCCTCTTTACGCCTAAGCAAAAGGGGCTTTATTTTTTCTGGTTAACTCTCTAATTAAATGGATAAAGTGGCGCAAGGGTGCCTCTTGGGGATTTTTGCTGTACATTGCTCGGATGATGAACTCATTTGCTAAGGGATGTTCTGTGAGCCTCAAATACTTATCTTTGACGTTAATGCTGCTAGCCACCTTGGTTTTGCAGGGATGTTCTTCTACCCATTCGGGAAGCTGGCAGGGGTTTACTGAATCTGGCCAAGCTTCTTTCTACGGCGATAAACATCAAAATAAGAAAACCGCCAGCGGTGAGCGTTATAACCATAAATTAAAAACGGCCGCCCATAAGGAAATTCCTTTTGGTTCAGTAGTTAAAGTCACAAACCTTAAAAACGGTAAAACGGTTGTGGTTAAGGTTAATGACAGGGGGCCTTTCGTGCGGGGCCGAATTATAGATTTGTCCAAATCCGCATTTAGCAGCATAGGCAATACCTCGGCGGGTTTACTGGATGTCAAAATTGAAGTGATTAAGGCCGCGAGTCAGTAATCGACTCTCAATGAGCTTGCCATGTGTGCTTTAGCAAAACAGTATCGGTTCGAATGGTTTGAATAGCGCTTGGGTTTTAGCATATGCAGCAAAACGCAGGCTGATAAGTCATTATCCCAGTTGGAAATCAGAATAAGGACAGCCAATGGAATATCCTCTCGTGAATACTCAATGGCTCGAAGAGCACCTCACCTCGCCAGATCTCGTGTTACTCGATGCCAGCATGGCCGTGGTGTTGGGCAAAGAGCCGATCCTCTATTCCGAACCTGTGTACATTCCGCGCTCGAGGCGCTTTGATGTCGAAACGGATTTTTGCGATAAAACCTCTTCTCAAATCCACGCCTTACCAAGGTTTGAACAGTTTGTAGAAGGCATTGCTAAGCTCGGAATAGACCCGCAAAGCGTGGTTGTTATTTATGATAATCAAGGGATTTATTCTTCTCCGCGCGCTTGGTGGATATTCAAGGTGATGGGATTTCACCGTGTGTATGTGCTAGATGGGGGTTTACCCCAATGGATGGCTGAAGACAGGGTCACCTCATCCCGCTATCAGGAAGAAGGGATAGATTATGGTGCAAGCGATAGTGAAGAACTCACTGCCGTACTGGAATATCAGCCGTCCAAGGTGATGGATGCCGAGGCCGTGTTTGCCAAGCTCGATGATAGCGACAGCGCGATTATCGATGCCCGCGGAGCAGTCCGTTTTTTAGGCCAAGTGAGTGAGCCGCGCCCCGGTGTGCGTAGTGGGCATATTCCCCATTCGGTTAATTTACCTTTTACAGAGGTGCTCGATGGCTTCAAAATCAAAAGCTCGGCCGAATTACAAACCTTGTTTCAAGGGCTTACTGGTGATAAACCGTTAAGGATTTTCAGCTGTGGCTCGGGTATTACCGCCTGTATCTTAATCTTAGCGTCGATTGCTTCTGGCCATGCAGATGCTGTGCTCTACGATGGCTCATGGGCCGACTGGGGCAGTCGCAGCGATTTACCCATAGCGCAATAGGCGTTGATGGCTGGAGTGTTGTGCAGGATAGCCTGCAGTACTCCATTGGCAGTGATATATCCTTTGACTTATCAAGGAGTTTGCCATGATAACTCGATTGTTCGATAAGCTTATCTTCGGCTTTATCTTAGTGATTGCGCTGCAACTTCCCCAATTAGCCGATCATTATCAGCAATTTTTGGCGGGGCTATATACCTCGACTCAATGGCAAGTTGAGGGCTACGAGGCCACGGCGAAGGAATATCACTACGGCGATGTCGAAACCATGATTGCCCGCCATTTGCAAAACGAGGAGCCTAGCGTCAGGGCGGATGCCGAGCAAAAGCGCCAGACGCTAGCCTTGTATCAAGCGCTGCAGCAGGGAATGCAGACCTTTGCGCAGGGGAATCTCTTCGAGAAAACCGCCTATATGTTTAATCCAGTTCGTTTTGAATATTTACAGCAAACCATAGTTAACTTTAAGCCTGGCATCCCGTTAACCACCAGTGGGATAGCTTTTGGCGTGCTGGTGGCGTTAGTCGTGCATTATTTTGGCTCGCTGCCTTTTATTCTGTGGTCAAGGCGCCGTAGGCGGATTAAATTAGCCCGCGCCATTTAGTGTCGTTGGATATCGTGCTCGTTTATCCAACGACAGGACAAACCTCAGAATAAGTCCTTAAACCTGTGGTACAGCATACCCGCCGCCAGCATAGGCGAGCGGAATGTGGGGCCACCGGGGAAGGTCATATGCTTGATTTTGGCGAACACATCAAAGTATCCCGCCTGCTGACAAATGGCTTCGGCAAGCAGTTTGGCCGCCATATGGGTGGCGTTTACGCCGTGGCCTGCGTAGGCTTGGGCGTAAAAAATATTACTCGCATCGGGGAGGCGACCGATTTGCGGCATACGGTTGGCGC
>NZ_JBKEDJ010000068.1:0-24459 GCF_047975355.1 Shewanella sp.
AAGTGTAACTCAAACCAGCTTTCCGAATTTAATTTACTGCCTGCGTGAGATAAGACGGGTAGTGAATAACAAATTTGCTTGGTGACAATAGCATTGTGGTCCCACCTGATCCCATCCCGAACTCAGAAGTGAAACGCAATCGCGCCGATGGTAGTGTGGGGTCTCCCCATGTGAGAGTAGGTCATCGCCAAGCGCCTAATATTCTCGTGAAGAGAGCAGAAAGCCAGCTGAATAAGCTGGCTTTTTTGTTTCCTGTTTTATCAACTTATTTTCTATTCTTCACTTTATCGCCTCGTTTGCTAGCGGTTCTTTCAATCGATTAGCGTATTTAGTCTAAAATAACTCCACTTATGTTAAGTCTTTTTGCTTAGTAACGGGTTTCCCGTTAGCATACTGGGCGTCCATCTTTTTATTAAAGACATTTGGCTACCCATGCTTCGCAAACTCTCGCTCGCAGTATTGATACCTGTATGCATGCTAACACTTTATTTAGTGTTGGTTACGGCTGAGTATTTCTATGAGAGCGAGCTGGTACGTAATGAACTGGCCGATCGCCAGGTGAACCAGATAAAACAGCAACTTTTACGTATGCAAACGATAGTGCAGTCGGCGCAAGCGTTACAAGATGTTGAACGTATCGAGCAGGAAGTCTCTCTGGCAACCTTAGATATGAATGTCATGGTTTATATCTTGCTGGATGCGAATAGCCGGATTCGATTTGCAAATCATACTGTTTGGCGTGATAGCAATGCCATTGAAGTGATAGATGGTTACGATGTGGTTCGGCATCATGCCGTTGTGCAATCTGGACTGGCGAGTGTTTCAATTAATCCAGACCGATTATCGATTCAAGCCTATTATCCCGTCGATGCTCAATATCCTGGAGCGACAGAGCTTATCTATCTTGAGTCTGATCTCGCGCCGTTAGTGGCTAAAGCTTCAACCGAATTACAACAACGATTTATGCGTGTATGGGGGCTTGGAGCGCTGCTGTTAATCGGTTTTACCTTTGTTTTATATTACCTCTTGATCCGCCCTTTCAAGATGTTAAGCGAATCAGCAAAGCATGTGGGCACTCCCGAGTTTTCGACCCAAGTGCCTTGGAGTGCCTCCGAGGTCTTGTCTCTACAAACGACACTGCAACAGGTGCATGAACATCTAGGGCGTGCAGTTAAGCAGCTTAACGATAGTGAGCAACGTTGGTTGTTTGCGGTTGAAGGTTCACGCAATGGGATCTGGGATTGGGATATTCGTTCTGGCGAAGTGTTTTTGTCCGATCGTTGGAAGGAAATGATTGGCTATCAACCCGATGAGCTAGAGGAAGTGTTCCAGACCTGGGAAACGCGTTTGCATCCCGATGATAAGCAAGCCGTGTTGGACTGCCTGCAAGAGTATGTCAGTGGCAAGACGAAAGAATTTGAGAGTGTCCATCGTTTACAACATAGAGATGGGCATTATGTTTGGGTATTTGACCGTGGCATGTTAGTCGACTGGGATCACCTTGGTCGACCGACTCGGATGATCGGTATTCATGTCGATGTCTCTGAGAGTGAGCGAAACCATGCTGCGATTGCCGAGTTAGTGAAGCAATCTGTGGCAGGGCCTAAGATGCTCCCTGAAACCTTTATGGCGCAGTTATCCCAATACCTTAATCAGCGAACCAGTGCGGGTCATTTGGGGGCTTTGTTATTACTCAATGTTGAAACCCTTGGGGCGAATGACACTCTCACATCCCATGAGCTTGAGCGATTGTTGTCGCAATTAAGTGCAAGGCTATCGAGTTATTTTGCTGAAAATATTGTCGTTGCTCATCTCGAATTGGGCCGGTTCGTCTTGTTAACTAAGGAGTTGGCTGCCGATGCTAATATGGCCGGACGTCGAGCCTTGGCGTTGGCTACTGAGCTTAAACAAATCGCCACTCGTCCCTTCCATTATGGTGAACATGATTTTCGTTTAAATGCGAATATTGGGATTTGCTTATTAGATTCTGTGGATACGCTTGCGCCAGAACTCGCCGTGCGACGTGTCGAACTGGCGATGCAGCATGCTCAGTCTAGTGAACACGCAGGTTGTGCTTTCTATCACCCAGATTTAGAACGCTCGCAGGATTCTGAGATGTCTTTATTGAACAGATTAGAGCGTACGATTGCCGAAAATCAGTTGTCGTTAATGTTCCAGCCAGTGGTGGATATTCAAGGCAAGATAGTGTCGGCCGAGGTTCTGTCCCGCTGGCATTTATCGGATGGGGAAATTGTCCCGGTCGCTAAATTTATTGATTTAGCCGAGCGCTATGGTTTGATTGCATCGCTCGATTTAAATGTGGCTACGCGCGTTTGCCAGTTGATTAAGCAATTTAAACAGCAGGGTATTAACCTGCCACGTTTAACTCTGAATATTAGTACCTTATCTTTCTGCCAAGCCGATTTTGTCGAGCAATTAGTTACGTTAACTCGTCGCTACGAGCTGGATGACAATCAGTTGGGTATTGAGTTAACCGAGAGTGCATTACTAACATCAGCCTCCTTTATTCAGCCGAGGATCAGTCTGCTCGCAGAAGCTGGGGTGGCGATAACCCTAGATAGCTTTGGGGTTGGACAGAGCGCCTTGAGTTGCCTGCATAACTATCCTTTGCGTGAGGTGAAACTCGATTTACATTGTGCCGCTAATTTAATTAATGATGCGAGCTGGAGCCAAGCGCTGATTCAGTCGATACAAGCCTTTAACTTGCCTATCGTGGCCAAAGGTGTCGAATCATCACAGCAACAGCAACTCTTTAGCCGCTTAGGTTGTACCCACTTCCAAGGCTACAATATTGCTCGCGCCTTAAGTGTTAATGACTTTAAACAGCTTGTTTGTCCACGTCCCTTGTTGCGTAGCGTTTAAAGAAGTCGAGTGCGTAATTTAGCGCTTGATTACGGTAGCTATCTTTCTCCATAAAAATCTCATGGGCAGCCCCAGCAATCACTTTTAACTGGCAGTTTGAGCTTACTGCCAAGTTTTGTGCGGCATTGTCGACAATTTTATCTTCACTGGCTTGTAGGATCAGAATCGGCGTACGGATATGTGCCGTGGCCAAGACACAGGCATCGGCAGCATCTAAGGATTCAGTCAACCAACGGTTTGTAGGTGAGCCTAACTGCAGCTTGGGCGCTGCATCGTACAATTCTCGGTAGGCTTGATAGCGGCTCTGGCTGTGAGTTAAATCATTTCCCTTAAAGGGGGTTGCCTTATAGTTTTGGCCGCTGAGCACATAGTTAGGTTCTCCGCCGTTGAGACTGGCATCGAGCTTACTCGCAAGCCAACGGACAAATCCCTTCGGCATAGGTAGCTTGATCCCATACATGGGTGCCGAGAACGCCGCCGCCGTAAACACATCGGGATGCTGTTTTAAATATAAGGTGCCGATGGCGCCGCCCATAGAATGTCCGAGTAAAAACAGGGGCGAGGTTGCGTGCTTGAGTACAACGGTTTGCATAAACAGGGCAAAGTCGTCGATATAGTCATTGAACCGCCGCACATGGCCTTGATGGGGATTTGCCGTCATGCGGCTCGATAATCCCTGACCTCGGTGATCGATAGCAAATACCGAATAGCCTTGCTGATACAAGTCAAATACCAATTCTTGATACTTTAAGTATGACTCGACCCGGCCGCTACTGATGACTATGCTGGCATGTGCTTTAGGATGTTTAACCATCATATAGGCCAAGGTTAATCCATCCGGAGTTTTGAGAGTGTCTTGGACAACGGTTTGCCAGAAGGCTTGCTGTTCAGAGGTATTTAAATCGTGTTCCGTTGAAAAAGCTTCCTTTGGAAGCTCTTCCCTTGGAAAGTTTAGGGGCGTTTGGCTCATACTCTGTCGCACATCTCGGGCAAAAAGGTTTGCTAGAGTGTATCAGAGAACTGGGGCGGGCAGGAAAGGGAGCTGGAAAATACCCGCTCCCTTGGGATGAGCTTAAATCGCGGCTTTTTGCGCTTCGATAAAGTCGTTTATCTGCTGCTCCAGCACCGACATAGGTACAGAACCATTCTCTAATACGGCGTCGTGGAAGGCGCGAATATCAAAATTATCGCCTAAGGCTTGCTCGGCTTTGGCGCGTAGGCGTTTAATGGTGAGCTCACCAATCTTGTAGGAGAGCGCTTGCCCTGGCCAGGTAATGTAACGGTCAATCTCAGTCGTCACATTGTGGAGCGATAACGCCGTGTTGCTCGCCATAAACTCGATGGCTTGTTCTCGACTCCAACTTTGGGCGTGCATCCCCGTATCGACAACGAGGCGAGCGGCGCGCCACATCTCGTAAGTGAGGCGTCCAAAGTTGCTGTAAGGATCTTGATAGAATCCCGCTTCTAATCCTAAGTATTCGCTATACAATCCCCAACCTTCACCAAAGGCCGAAATATAGCTGTAGCGACGAAAATCAGGCAATGAGCTCAGTTCGGAGTTGAGTGAAATCTGCAGATGATGCCCAGGCACGGCTTCGTGCAGCGTTAGCGCTTCGAGCTCATAGAGTGGGCGCTTATCTAAGGCGTAGGTATTGACCCAGTAATAGCCGGGCTCATCGTCACTATCCGAGCCTGAATAACGGCCAGAGGTATATTTAGGGGCGATTTCGGCCGGGACAGGGGCGATACCATAGGGTTTTCGCGGCAATTTACCAAAATATTTTGGCAACATGGCATCGGCTTTTTTGGCAATAAAGGCCGCTTCTTTCAGGAGTTGGTCCGCCCTGGTGGTGTAAAACTGAGGATCGGTTCTTAAGAAATGTAAAAAGTCGGCAAAGCTGCCTTTAAAGCCCACAGACTTAATGACTTGCTCCATTTCCTGACGGATACGCTTCACTTCTTTTAAACCGAGCTCGTGCACTTCGGCCGAAGTCATATTTAAGGTCGTGTAGTAGCGAACGCGGTTCTCATAGAAGGCATCGCCATCGGGCAAGCTGTTGGCGGCAATATTTTCCCGAGTGTTGGGCATATATTCCAGGGTCATAAAATCATAAAAAGCCTGATAGGTCGGGATTACATTCTGTGCGACTAAGGCTCGACCTTCTTGAGTTAACTGAGTCTTTTGCGCTTCGGTAAAATGGTTTGGGTATTGAGTAAAAGGTTTGAAATAACTGCTTTTCTCTACCGGTAAGATGTAAGCACTAATACTGTTTTCAAATCCCTCTAGCGTTGCTTTGGGCGGTGTAATTCCTTCCTTTAATCCTTGCTTTAACCAATGGGTTTGCTGGGCAAAATAGGTTGGCAGCGCCTTAAGCTTACCTAGGTAGTTTTGGTAATCCTCTAAGGTGTTGAACCGCCCTTGCGCAATGGAGGAAATATAGGCGTGGAAGCCACTCTCTGCGGTGATCGGCAGATAGTAATCCTTGTATTTATACAGGTCGACCTCGTTTTGTAGTTGATCCTCAAGGATTTGGGCGTTGATTTTATCTTCTTTACTCAGCTTGCTGCGATCCAGTGCTTTCAATTGGGCGAGAATGGCAATTTGCCCCTGATTGAGCTTGGCTAAGGCTTCTGGAGACAGATCTTGCAGTTTACCCGCAGCACTCTTATCCCCCATTCCATAGGCCATTTCAGGGCTGGCACTGAGTTGGAGTTGCCAACTTTGATCCGCAATCGCTTGCAGTGCGGGTGCCATAGTCTTAGCTGTGGACTGCGCAACGGCGACCGTTGTTTGTGTGGTTGACTCAACTGTGGGCTGAACCGTGCTACAGGCACTTAGGGCGCAGATCAGTAAGCTTGGGGTAAAGAGTTTATGCATGATTTATCTCGGATATTTTCGTTGTTATTGAAGTCATTATGCCTGAGGTTTACTCCAGATTCTTGTACGCATATTAAGCAGAATTGTGACTGGATGTGAATTTAAATCCCGAGGTCTGTTAAGTGCCACCAAAGAATGCGTGTTAAACTTAGGGTCCGCCCTAGACCAAATAACAAAAGCATTGGCTGGGTAGTTCACATAGGGGTTAATTATGATCAATACATCCATTCCATTGGTGGATTTGCATCGTCACTTAGATGGTAACGTGCGAGTGAACACCATTTGGGAACTCGGACACCAACACGGCATTGCTTTGCCTGCCGATTCTTTAGAGACTCTCGCGCTATTTGTACAAATTCAGGGGAAAGAAACCAGCTTAGTCGCCTTCTTGAAGAAGCTTGACTGGATGGTGGCAGTTCTAGCTGATTTAGATGCGGTAAAACGTGTCGCCTATGAAAACGTGGCCGATGCGGCGTTATCTGGCCTTGATTATGCGGAGCTGCGTTTTAGCCCATATTACATGGCGATGAACCATAAACTACCGATTGAAGGTGTGGTTGAAGCAGTTATCGACGGGGTGAAAGCGGGCCTGAAAGATTACCAAGTTAAAATCAATCTTATCGGGATTATGTCGCGCTCTTTTGGCCAAGCCGCTTGTACTCAGGAGCTTGAAGGCTTACTCGCCCATAAACAACATTTAGTCGCGATGGATTTAGCCGGCGATGAGCTAGGTTTCCCTGGCGAATTGTTTAACGAGCACTTTAAGCGAGTACGAGATGCTGGCTTAGCCATTACCGCCCATGCGGGGGAAGCGGCGGGTTCACAAAGTATGTGGCAAGCGATTCAGGAGTTGGGTGCGACACGTATCGGCCATGGTGTGAATGCGATTCACGATCCTAAGCTGATGGAATATCTAGCTAAACACCGTATCGGTATCGAATCTTGCCCAACCAGCAACCTGCACACGTCGACCGTGTCTTCCTATGCTGAACATCCCTTCAGAACTTTTATGGATGCCGGTGTGTTGATAAGCCTTAACACCGATGATCCCGGTGTGAGTGCGATTGATATTAAGCATGAGTACCGCATTGCCAAGTCTGAACTAGGTCTAAGCGATGCAGAGCTGGCTCAGGTGCAACGCAACGGGGTGGAAATGGCGTTTTTATCCGAGAGCGAGCGCAAGGTGCTGTATGCGGCTAAAGCTTAAGTAAGTAGCTCTATTTCCCAATAAAAAATCCGACATTAGAGTCGGATTTTTTATTGGAGATGCGTCAGTGTTAGATCACACGGGAGAACTGTTGTTGACGCGCTTTTTGACGGTAGTAAAGGTCGAAGCACATACAGATATTGCGGATCAACAGGCGGCCTGTGGGGCTGATAGTGATCTTTCTGTCGGTGACGTCGACTAACTTATCGTCGATAAAGGTTTGCAGCAGTTTTAAGTCTTCGGCGAAGTATTCCTCAAACTTAATCCCCAGTTTCTCGTCCATTTTTGCCATATCTAAATCGAAGTGGCAGATCAGTTGTTTGATCACCACACGGCGGATTTCATCGTCACGGTTCAGGCTACAGCCTTTCCACAGCGCATGTCCGTCTTTGTCGATGGCTTCGTAGTAAGGACGAATGTCCTTCTGGTTTTGCGCATAACAATCGCCTATTTGGCTGATTGAAGACACGCCCAGACCGAGCAGGTCGCATTCTTCTTGGGTGGTATAACCTTGGAAGTTGCGGTGCAGTTTGCCTTCGCGCTGTAATTTAGCCAGCTCATCGTCGGGTTTAGCGAAGTGGTCCATGCCGATGTACTGATAACCCGCGCCAGTTAAGGTCTCGATTGTTTGATGCAACATCTCGAGTTTTTGTTTCGGCGAAGGTAAGTGTTCATCTTTAATCTTACGCTGTGCGGCAAAACGTGCGGGTAAGTGGGCATAGTTGAACACGGATAGACGATCGGGCGACAGGTCTAACACGCGCTGCATGGTGGCGGCGAATGTTTCGGGTGTCTGATGTGGCAGACCGTAAATTAAGTCGATATTGGTTGAGACAAATCCCATGGCCTTGGCTTTGGCCATTAAATCGAAAATAAATTGCTCGTCCTGCTCACGGTTAACCGCGACTTGTACTTCTTTATTGAAGTCCTGCACCCCGATAGAAATGCGGTTAAAGCCCGCTTCTTTTAAGGTATCGAGCATTGAAAGCTCAATCTCACGCGGGTCAACTTCGATAGAGAACTCACCTTCAGCGGCAAAGTTAAAGTTAGCCTTGATTAAGTCGGTTAACTTCAGAATTTGCTCAGGATTTAAGAAAGTTGGCGTGCCGCCGCCCCAGTGCATTTGGGTGACTGTGTAGTGCTTAAACAGCGGAGCGCGCTTGATAATTTCGTGGCTCAAATACTCGATATATTGATCGGCCTTGTGGGCGTGGCGAGTGATAACTTTATTACAGCCACAGTAATAGCAAAGTTTGGCGCAGAAGGGGATGTGAATATACAGCGACAGTTTGTCACTCTTACTGTTTTCAATCGCCGTTAACAGGTTTTGTTCAGTGAATGAATCATCGAACTCCAGCGCCGTTGGGTAAGAAGTGTAACGGGGACCGCTGTAGTTATATTTTTCGATCATCGACTGATCCCAGCTTATCTGAGTGGGCTGCTTCAAGGCGTGTCCTCCGAGGGTAAATTAGCAACAAGCGAAGTATGCAAGGTTCTTAGCCAAATAACCTTGATCTAGGTTGTAAAAATGATGTCTGTCCTTTTAGAAGTTACGCAATATCTATGAAAAAGGAGCCCATGTCTGTTGTTTTTTGGAGGTTTTGTGCACAGGCTCACGTGAAGCCGTACTCTGTGTGGGAAAAGAAATGCGGGAGCGATTGGACCTCAAAGCCAAGGTTTGGCCTTGAGGTTAATGTCGTCAGCTTAATGTGGGGCTTTTAATTGATAATTTGAGAGCTTTTTGGCATCGGCGGTAATACCCTCGGCCAGTTCAGCTTCAGATTTCATGCGGACAAAATCGAGCTTCATCCGTTCTTGCTTTGGCAGGGCTTGGCGAGCTTCCATAATCGGGTGATCTTTAATTAGCTCAAAGTGTTGGAAGAATGCTGGGAACTCAGGTGCCACGCGCTCGCTTAAGGATAAAATTTCAAATAAACGGCCAATCCTCACCACGCCTTCAGAGATTTCGCAGCGGTCATCAATCATGGCGGTCGCGATATAACGAATATCTTCTAGTACTTGGGCGCGCTTCGCATTTGCCGCCGCTTCACGCTCGGCAGTGAGCGCCTGTTGGCGTTGTTTCTGTTGCTTGAGTTTGAGGAGTAAAAAGGTCGCGTAGCTACTGAGGGCAACAATGATGATAAAACCAAGCAGGATAAGAGTGGTAGACACGTAAACTCCTTGTTTAGACAGCATAAAAACAAAGACATCGCGCTTTGTTTTTATGCATTCTCTAAGATTTAAAACTTATCTTGATAATCTTTTAGCAGCTCGGCACCGGATTCAAAGCGATCAAACAGGTCATCATCTGAATCGACTTTAGATTTTTTCGCTGGCGCTTCATCTTCTAGCTCATCGCTGATACCCAGCTTGATCATCAGTGCTTCAATCTTGTTCAGCTGCTGATCTAACCATTGCTGGTCGTCATTGCTTAGGTTACGGCCTTCTTCCAGCATATCGAGCAACTGGTTCAGTCTTGGATCTTCTTCCAGTTTCAGCAGTTTTTGCTCGTCGGTTAACTTGGGTTGCTTAACCTTTGGCGTAGCTGGCTTTTCTGTTGCAGTTGGTAAGGCCAATGCCACAGGCTTTTTGCTACCATGGCGAGGATCTTTACTTTGCGCAGCCTTTTTCTGTGGTGCTTGGGCTTGGATCAGTGCTTCATTATGACGACTTCCAGACTTATTGCCCTTTTCGGCGCGTTTGCCTGTGACTTCTGCACGGTCCTGCTTTCTCACTCTTGGTTGTAATTTAGGGCTATTCTCGCCGCCCTTGCGTGTTTTCTTGCTACGAGACATGATTTTCTCAATTGTTTACAACGTATGGCCAAGCCGATACAGGATCGGCTCGTACTAAATTCGGTCGGCTGTTATACCAGATTCTGATGTTTTTTGCATCAAAACGAGGTCTTTCGCGGCAAATAATAGTTCAAAATCGCTATTGCTTGCTAGGTATTCAAAAGTTTGTCTTTGGTAAAAACTCACATGGGTGAGATTGTTTTTATAATGCCACTTAGCAAACCCTTCTAAATCAATTAATAAGGGCGTGCTAATCGCTAACCAACCGCCAGATTTGAGTAAACGGGTCAGTAGACTCCATTCCCTGCTGGGATGCTGAAAATGCTCAAATACCCGGTAGCAACAAATAAAATCATACTCTCGCTTTAGGGTTTTATGGTCTGGCGCGAAGAAAGGATCATATTGCTTGAAAGTGTGCCCCGCAGATTCAATGGTCGCCAGACTAGCTTGATCTAACACGCGTCCAAAATTTAATCCCGTAAGATTACCCTTTTGCTGCAGTTGTATTTGCGTCAGCAGAGGCAAAATAAATTGCGAGAGTTGGCGCTGTTTTGCGGCAATACGCGAACGGCCATAACGCTGTTTTTCTGCTGCGGGAGGAAGGTGGCTATTCGCGTCAGCAAAAGTGAGTCCGCATGTCTGGCAAACATAAAAACACCGTTTTTTGTCCTGTAAGAACAACTGTGTTTGCGTGCTATGGCAAAGGGGACATCTGCGCATTGAATCAACTAGAAAAGTATTAAGGTCTTGATTGTAACAATTATATTGCTGAAGTGCACTTTCGGGCTGAGTGTTTGCTGGTGGGTAACCATAAAGAAAAAAGGCGGCAGTTAAACTGCCGCCTTACAAACGGTGCATTTGGCACCCTATTCTGATTCCAAGTATCCTTACTTGCTATGCGACTTTCCCGGTCGGTATCCTTCTTTTTTTTACTGCTTTCCCTGCATCATTTTAGTTATCGGTCTTCCAGACACTTAATTAGTTTCTGTCGCCATCCTGACCACAGTTTCCGTAGATGGTCTCAAGACACATCTTTTATTACAGCGTCATCAATGACGTTAAGTTAACCATCCATGTTGCTTGAAGTACCTTCCAGTGATAACAAGCTTCCAGCCAGTGCATCCAAAGCTATTAGCTTCCTTTGCTACAGTTCGAGTCATTCAAACTGTGTCCTGATGGGGCAAGTTACCCTGAGTGTAAGGCGTTTTGCTTATCGCAAATTGGCGTTATCGGCCACCCCTTACAAAAATGTACTGACCTGGATTTCAAGGCGAAATCACTGCTCTTATTATTATTAGAGAGTGGTCTTAGTTATATTATTGTTATTGAGAGTCTTTATTCTTATATCTTGAATGTTAATTATACCGAAATCTGCAAGTTATTATTAATTTATTTGTACAAACAGATGGGTTTATCTCGGTACGGGGCTTATTAAACCCAAATCTGTGATCCATGTCAAGCATGAATCTTTATCAGTTTACGTTAACGTAAACTTTGTGGCGATAAAAAAGGGTGGCAATGCACCCTTTTTCATCGCTAAGACTTATTTCAGGCTAGCAATATATTTAGATAATGCTTCGATATCACTGTCGCTTAACTTTTTAGCGACATCTTGCATCATGCCGTTGAGATCGTTGTGACGACCCGCATCGCGGAATTTAGTCAGTTGGATCTTAATGTAGTTAGCGTGTTGGCCCGCTAATGCAGGGAAGCCAGCAGACTCTGCACCTTTAGCATCTGGACCGTGACATGCCATACATGCAGTGATGCCGCGTGACACATCGCCACCCTTGTAAAGTTTGGCACCTAACTCAGGAACATCTTTCGCCTCAGCAACTTGGATTGCTTGGCTAGAGAAATAAGCGCTGATATCAAGAATATCTTGATCGCTTAGAGGCATTGCCATACCACTCATGATAGGATCCATACGACCATCTTTACCGCCAGATTGCGCCGCACTACGGAAATCATGTAGTTGCTTTTGGAGGTATGTGGCGTGTTGGCCCGCAAGCTTAGGGTACATATCGATCATACTGTTACCGTCCATGCCGTGACAGGCAGAACAAACGATAACTTTAGTTTTTCCCGCTTCAGCATTACCTTCTGCAATCGCAGGTGAAGATATGGCGGCAACTACAACAGACAGCGCAAGAGCTAACTTTTTCATGGCGTTCCAACTTCTGGTTAAGATTATTATCCTGAGCTTACTAGGGTGACCCGCAAGCGTGGTAAAATATGTTTAATGTGATCGGGGTAATATTTTACACGAAAACGTGGAAAAGTAAGCAATTCTTCATAAATTATGGTATTGCGCAGTAAATATATTGGAGTAAATAGTGACTGAATCTCATATAGATTTTCGCAGGGCGAAGTTTTTAATCAGTGCACCTGACATTGCACATTTGGATCAATATCTGCCCGGCGACGTTGGTGTTGAGATTGCTTTCGCTGGTCGCTCCAATGCCGGAAAATCGAGTGCGCTCAATGCATTAACTGAGCAGAAAAACTTAGCTCGTACCAGTAAAACGCCAGGTCGCACTCAACTGATTAACGTATTTGAACTCGATGCACAGCGCCGATTAGTCGATTTGCCGGGTTACGGTTTTGCCCAAGTGCCTTTGGCCATGAAATTAAAGTGGCAACAATCGCTCGGTGAATATTTGCAAAAGCGCGCCTGCTTAAGCGGCGTTGTGGTATTGATGGATATTCGTCATCCGTTGAAAGATCTGGATATGCAGATGATTGAATGGGCGGTTGCGAGTAAAATTCCGGTACTCGCACTACTGACTAAGTCTGACAAGTTAGCACAAAGTGCCAAGATGAAAACCGTTAACGAAGTGCGTAAAGCGCTGGTTGAGTTTGGTGATTGGGTACAGGTTGAGCCTTTTTCTGCGCTCAAGGGTACGGGCAAACCTAAAGTGCTCAGTATCTTAAATGAATGGTGTCATCCGCAATGGTTGACTGATGAGTTAGAAAACCAAGACGACGCCGAGTAAGCCTTTTGCTTTATGGTCGGATGCCACGAGTGCATTCGGCCATGTTTTCTAGTGATTTCCTGTCTATTCCCTTATAAAATAAGCGATTTTCTATCCTCAAATTTTGGGCAAAAAAATAGCCGATAACATTAGTCACCGGCCAAAATTTTAGCTCTTTTGGGGAGAAGCTAAATTCAACAAGACTCAAGCACCATCAAATTACCTTCAATGGTTCTCAATGAAGACAGCATACATCGAATTCACCTTTTGTTAAAGTAAATACTCTAAAATTTACTCGTCTTTATTGAAACCATCTCTGGGCCGAAAAAAAGCAAAAAAAAAAGCCCCAGCAAACAAGTTGCTGGGGCGCCAGAATTTGGCTCGTCACTAAAAAGTGAAATAAAGGTCTGAAAGATAGAACATCTTAACCTCTGTACCCTACGCAGAGAATAATACTCTATTTATCTCTAAATGGAAAACAGTTTTTTTGAAAAAGCGATAATTATGTGCGATAGATCTCAAGTTTCAGGTGAAAAAAACAGCATTGTTTGATCTGTTATTTTCACAAGTAGCCATAAAATTGCTGATTTTGCTAAATTGACCGTACTTTTAGTACAAAATTGATCAATTCTTCAGATTTAGTGTCTTGACTCTATTTAGATGATTGCTCCTGGTTGTATCTATGAGCGAACGATTGTCTAGGCTTGTGTGAAGTGTCACGCGGATGGAAGGTTGTGCCTATGGCGGCGTTGAAGCATCGAGGCGAGATTGCATTTGGTAACGGGTAGCATTGTATGGAGAGTCAAATGCTGTTTCCCGCTCTTGAGGCGGCCTAGCCCCCGAGGTTTTCGCCTGCGTAAGCAACTTCTCGTTATGATGTTCTTTGCAACGTCGAGTTTAGAGGCTCCTAAAAGTCGCACCAAATATAAAGGCCCATCCGATGACGGATGAGCCTTGTTTGGGTAAAACTCAATGTTAGAAGCTAAAGTCTAGAGTTTGAATGCTAGTGGGCTTGATCCCAGTTATCACCAATACCGGCTTCCGCCAGAAGTTCCACGTCCAGATTGGCTGCTTTGGCCATGAGTTCACACACCTTGAGCTTGAGTGTTTCGGCTTTATCGGCATCGACTTCGAACACTAATTCGTCGTGGACTTGCATGATCATGGCGATTTCACCTTGGGTATCGGTTTTTATCCAATCGGCAATGCTGATCATGGCTTTTTTAATGATATCCGCGGCGGTGCCTTGCATTGGGGCGTTAATCGCGGCCCTTTCTGCTGCTTGGCGGCGCATTGCATTACGGTCGCGAATTTCGGGTAAATACAAACGGCGACCAAATAGCGTAGAGACATAGCCAAGTTCTGCTGCACTGGCTCGCGTTTCTTCCATATACCTTAATACGCCAGGATAGCGGGCGAAGTAAGTGTCGATGTAGGTTTGTGCCTCGTTGCGGGGAATGTCGAGCTGACGCGCCAATCCAAAGGCGGACATGCCATAGATAAGGCCAAAGTTAACGGCTTTGGCGCGGCGACGCTGCTCCGAGGTGACACTGTCAAAGTCGGTGCCAAATACTTCGGCGGCGGTGGCTCTGTGAATGTCTTTACCTTCGGCGAAGGCTTTGAGTAAGCCTGCATCTTGGGATAAATGCGCCATGATCCGTAATTCAATCTGCGAATAGTCGGCGGCTAAAATCTTACGTCCTTGAGGCGCAATAAAGGCTTGGCGAATACGACGACCTTCCTCGGTGCGGATAGGAATATTCTGTAGGTTAGGTTCGCTCGAAGATAAACGCCCCGTTGCGGCGTTGGCCTGATGATAGCTTGTGTGCACCCGGCCCGTTTTCGCGTTCACCATTAGAGGGAGCTTGTCGGTGTAAGTACTCTTTAACTTGGTCAGGCTTCTATGTTCAAGGATCACTTTAGGCAGAGGGAAATCCAGTGCCAACTCGACCAGCACTTCTTCCGCTGTAGAGGGTGCGCCCTTAGGGGTTTTTTTGATGACTGGATAACCCAGCTTTTCAAAAAACAGCACTTGAAGTTGTTTTGGTGAGCTTAAATTGAATTTTTCACCTGCAATATCATAAGCTTTTGTTTCTAACTCATCGATTTTGCGGGCAAGTTCATCACTCTGTTGGCCGAGCAACATACTATCGATAAACACACCTTGGCGTTCAATATCGGATAGTATTTGGATCAGCGGCAGTTCAATATCGGTAAAGACCGAGGCTAATTCGGTCTCTTTTTCGAGTCTCGGCCACAAATGTTGATGTAGACGTAGGGTAATATCGGCATCTTCCGCCGCATAGGGCGCTGCTGTTTCCAACGGAATTTGATTGAAGGTCAGCTGTTTAGCGCCTTTACCCGCGATATCTTCAAAGGCGATATTTTTATGGCCTAGGTATTTAAGCGCCAGCCCATCCATATCATGGCGTGATGCGACCGAGTTAAACACGTAGGATTCGAGCATAGTGTCGAATACCACACCTTGGAGTTTTATGCCGGCATTGGCTAATACGCTGATGTCATATTTCAGGTTTTGACCGACTTTTTTGAGCTTGGTGTCTTCGAGTAACGGGCGCAATTTTTCGAGGGCAGTTTGCTTGTCTAATTGCGCAGGCGCGCCAACATAATCGTGGGCTAAAGGCAGATAGGCAGCTTTACCTGCTTCAACGGAAAAGGACAGGCCAACTAATTCCGCAACCATGTAGTCAAGGCTGGTGGTCTCGGTATCCACGGCCATTAATGGCGCCTGTTTGAGTTTGGCAATCCACTCATCGAGCTGAGCTTCGGTCAGAATTGTATCGTATTGGGTTTCAATCGTGACGCTGGGCGTTGATTCTTCTTGGGTTTCGGTCGTTTCGACTTTTGCTGCGACCGTCGTCGGCGCCTTATTGTCTAAGACTTCGGCAAGCCAGCGTTTAAATTCCATTTCGCCATAGCATTTGATCAGCTCATCCCTGTCTGCGGGTTTGGCTGCGAGTTCATGCCAATCCTGTTCGAGCTCAACATCGGTTTTAATGGTGGCAAGCTCATAGGACAGTTTTAGCATGTCGGCATTGTCGATGATTTTCGCCGCCATGGTTTTTGCGCCCCTAAAGCCTAATTCGGTGACTTTTTCGGGTTCTGCAAGCAAATTGGCGACACTACCCGCCCCTGTGAGCATGGCTAATGCGGTTTTTTCACCTACGCCGGGTAAACCGGGAATGTTATCTGCCTTATCGCCCATCAGCGCCAAGAAATCGATAATTCTGTCTGGGCCAATACCATATTTAGCCGCAACTTCTTCAGGGCCCATAATGGTATCTGTCATGGTATTGATCAGCGTGATATTTTCATCAACCAATTGTGCCATGTCTTTATCGCCAGTGCTGATCAGTACGGCGCGGTTTTCGCGGCTCGCTTGGCGAGCGATAGTGCCGATAACATCGTCCGCTTCAACACCCGGAATAGAGATTAAAGGCAAGCCTAGGGCACGGATAATACGGTGCAGGGGTTCTATTTGTGAGCGCAGATCATCCGGCATAGGTGGGCGATGTGCTTTGTATTCTTCATATAAGTCATTGCGGAAGGTTTTGCCCTTAGCGTCAAACACCACTGCAATATGGCTAGGTTGATAACGGCTTAATAAGCTGCGGAGCATATTCACTACGCCATAAACAGCACCAGTAGCTTCGCCCTTTGAGTTTGTCAGGTGAGGAGGCGCATAATAGGCGCGATATAAATAAGAAGATCCATCCACAAGGACAAGTGGGTTATTGGCTATGGTCGGCATAAGTAATTTTCGTTTATCGATGACTTAGATGGCGGTAAGCATGCCACAGATACGGTATTTCAGCCACGGCAAATTGACTCACAGCCTGTGGATAACTCTGTGAGTGAAAAAGTCAACTGTGAATAATGGCGATGTTTACGGCTTGGTGCGATATTTTTAAGTTGTTGATTTTTATATTTTTAAAATATTTGTGTGAGATCAATACTGTTTCTTGAAAAATCTTCCTGATTTGTGGATTTCTTCTTGACTCCGTAAAATACCTAAAAGCTGGCTTAATTTTCACCGACCCTTAGATTCGACGAACTAAGTTAGCACGATTTTTAAGCAGATCAACCATTTTGTTTACAGTTTGTTAAAACCAAATGACATAAGAAGGATATTTATAATGAAAAAAATCGCAGTATTGCTCAGTGGGTGCGGTGTTTTCGATGGAACAGAGATCCATGAATCGGTTTTAACGTTATTATCTCTGTCGAAAGCGGGGGCTCAGTATCAGTGTTTTGCTCCTGATATCAATCAGATGCATGTTGTTAATCACTTCACGGGTGAAGTAGACAAGACGGCGACACGCAATGTGCTGGTTGAATCGGCACGCATCGCCCGTGGTGAAGTAAAAGCAACCACCGAACTCGATATTACCGATTTCGATGCACTGGTTATCCCTGGCGGGTTTGGGGCGGCGAAAAATCTGTGTAACTTCGCTACTAATGGCAGTGAGTGTGAAGTGAATCCACTCGTGACTGATTTTATTAATGAATTTATTCTGGCAAAAAAGCCCGTCGGCTTTATTTGTATCGCGCCTATGATGATCCCGCGGTTATATGGACATGGCGCTAAGGGCACTATCGGTAATGATGTCGATACGGTAGCAGCCTTTAATCTGATGGGCGGCCATCATCAGGCGGCGACTGTGCATGATATCGTGGTGGATGAGGCGAATAAGATTGTTAGCACGCCCGCTTATATGCTGGCGGGGAACATTGCCGAGGCGCACTCTGGCATCGAGAAGCTGGTCGCCAAAGTATTAGAGTTGGCCAAGTAACGGCATCTAAATGCAGCAGGGTAAGCCTTAAGGCTTACCCTGCTTTTTAATCGAGCATGGAAGCAATCGCGGTGAATTAGCGCGTGACTTTACTGCGACTATCGAACCAGCCTTGGGCGAGACCTATCAGTAATCCGCCAATATGGGCGCCATTTGCCACTGACACGCCTAAGAAATCCGTAAAGCCTAACACCAGCCAAATCAACATAAATCCCATGTAGGAAGGCGGTAAACCTATTCCTGCTGCGGGGTTGCGGATCCCCATGACCCAAGTGTAACCGGCGACGGCATACACTACGCCCGACAGCCCGCCAAAGTTGGGGCCGCTAACATAGTATTGGACGACATTGGGTAAAGTACCGGCGACCAGTAGCAGGATTAACAGCGGGGCTGTACCTATGCGAGTCTCGATTTTTCCACCCAAATACCACCACCAGAGTAAGTTGAAGATGATATGCATGGCCGAAAAGTGCATTAGGCTTGGGGTAAACACGCGCCAGAATTGACTAACGCTGGTGTCAGGCACCGCACCGAAATAGGAGAGTGTTTCATAAACCGGGCCGCCGAAGCCTAAATTCATCGCGGCATAAATCAGTACACAGAGGCCAAAGATGATAAGAGTAACTGGGCCTGCACCTGTGATAAATTGCGCAAAAAGCTGTAAAGAAGGGGCGCCATAGTCGAGCTTAGTATGAGTATCACCATGCTCCCACGAGGCTTGTAAGTATTTGTTATCGTGAGGATGAGCGATAAAATGGGCGAACTCTTTACGGGCTTGCTCGGCATCTTGATCGCGGATAACCAGAATAGCGACTCCCTGCGGCAATGGCTGAATCTGGCAGTCTATCTGTTCACCTTTGAGGTAATCGACAAAGGCCTGCGCGGCTCTGCTGTTGGGGAGTCTGCCAATCTCTATCATGCATTGGCCTCATGCCAAGCGCTAAAGCCACCGTCTAGGCTATAGACATCATCAAAGCCTTGCTCACACAGGTATTGCGCGGCATTTTGGCTGCTGATGCCATGGTAGCAAACCACCACTAAAGGACTGTCCATATCCGCTTGGCCGATAAAGTGCGCCAGATTCTCGTTATTCAAATTAAATGCGCCATCAATGTGGCCGTTGTTAAAGCTGTGACCATCGCGAATATCGACGATTTGCACTGGCTTTGACTCGGTCATTTGCACTAATTGATTAACGCTAAGGTGTTTAAAGGAAGACATAATAAAACCTGAAATAACTGAAAAAGGGATAAGCGATGGGATAAGTGTGCAACATGGGGCTGCATGTGTACAGCCCCGTGATTGGCATAGCTGAGAGAATTAATCCCAGCTGAGGATGACTTTACCTGATTGGCCCGAGCCCATAGCGTCGAAGCCTTTTTGGAAATCATCAATCTTGTAGTGGTGCGTGATGATAGGCGAAATATCTAAGCCAGATTGGATCAAGCTTGCCATCTTGTACCAAGTTTCGAACATTTCACGGCCGTAAATGCCTTTGATGACCAGACCCTTGAAGATCACTTTGCTCCAATCAATCGCCATTTCGCCACCCGGGATACCGAGCATAGCGATTTTGCCACCGTGGTTCATGGTATCTAACATCGCGTGGAAGGCTGAAGGTACGCCAGACATTTCTAGACCCACGTCGAACCCTTCGGTCATGCCGAGTTCTTTCATCACGTCTTTCAGGTTTTCCTGAGCCACGTTAACGGCGCGGGTAGCACCCATTTTACGGGCTAACTCTAAGCGGTATTCGTTAACGTCGGTAATGACCACATGGCGAGCACCAACATGGCGACATACGGCCGCAGCCATAATACCGATTGGGCCCGCGCCAGTGATTAACACGTCTTCGCCCACTAAGTCGAATGACAGCGCTGTGTGCACTGCGTTACCGAATGGGTCGAAGATAGACGCTAAATCATCGCTGATATCATCGGGGATTTTGAAGGCGTTAAAGGCTGGGATCACTAAGTATTCGGCAAATGAACCTTCACGGTTTACACCCACACCGGAGGTGTTACGGCATAAATGCGTGCGACCCGCGCGGCAGTTACGGCAGTGGCCGCAGGTGATATGGCCTTCGCCAGAAACACGGTCACCAATTTTAAAACCACGAACTTCTTGTCCGATATCAACCACTTCGCCCACATACTCGTGACCAACCACCATAGGCACAGGAATGGTTTTTTGTGACCATTCATCCCAGTTGTAGATGTGCATGTCGGTGCCACAAATGGCGGTCTTTTTTATCTTGATCAGCAGATCGTTGTGGCCCATTTCAGGCTTAGGCGCATCGACTAACCAAATGCCTTTTTCGGCTTTTAACTTGCTTAGTGCTTTCATTTTGTAGGGTCCTAAATAATCGCCATTTCTTTAGCGATACGGGTAAAGGCTTCAATCGCTTTGTCGAGTTGCTCACGGGTGTGGGCCGCCGACATTTGAGTACGAATACGGGCTTGTCCCTTTGGCACCACAGGGAATGAGAAACCGATAACGTAAATATGTTCTGCTAATAAACGGTTAGCAAAATCGCTCGCCAGTTTGGCATCGCCAATCATCACTGGAATAATCGCATGGTCGGCGCCGCCTAAGGTAAAGCCTGCCGCTGACATTTTTTCGCGGAAATAACGGCTGTTTTCCCATACCGCTTCACGCAGTGCTTGGCCTGATTTGAGCATCTCTAATACATGGATAGAGGCTGTTACAATTGAAGGCGCCAATGAATTAGAGAATAGGTAAGGGCGAGAGCGTTGACGTAACCAGTCGATGACTTCTTTTTTACCTGAAGTGAAACCGCCCGATGCGCCGCCTAAGGCCTTGCCTAAGGTGCCAGTGATAATATCGACACGGCCCATCACGCCGCAGTGTTCGTGCGACCCTCGGCCGTTTAGGCCAACAAAGCCCACGGCATGAGAGTCATCAACCATGACTAATGCGCCGTATTTGTCGGCTAAATCACACACGCCTTGCAGATTGGCGATGACGCCGTCCATTGAGAATACACCGTCGGTGGCGATCAGGATGTTACGCGCGCCAGCTTCTTTCGCTGCGATAAGTTGCGTTTCTAAGTCCGCCATATCGTTGTTGGCATAACGGAAACGCTTGGCCTTACATAAACGCACTCCATCGATGATAGAGGCATGGTTTAAGGCATCGGAGATAATCGCGTCTTCAGCATCTAATAGGGTTTCAAACAGACCCGCGTTGGCGTCGAAGCAAGAAGAATACAGAATCGTGTCTTCCATGCCGAGGAACTCGCTCAGGCTAGCTTCGAGTTGCTTGTGGATGTCTTGGGTCCCACAAATAAAACGGACTGACGCCATACCGAAGCCGTGGCTGTCTAAGCCTTGCTGTGCGGCTTTGATCAGTTCTGGGTGGTTGGCTAGACCTAAGTAGTTGTTGGCACAAAAGTTAACAACTTCTTGGTGATTAACTTGAATGGCAGTCTGTTGCGGTGAGGCGATAACACGCTCGCTTTTATATAAACCTTCGGCTTTAACATCGGCAAGCTGTTGATTAATCTGTGCGTAGAATGAGGTAGAGGCCACCTGATATCTCCTTAGTTAACTTTATTCTGATTCTGGGAGTTGCGGCATTCTAACGCTAAACCCTATCGGCCTACAGCCTTTTTTTCATGCAGGTTAGCTAGATAAATTAGTTTAGGGCTAAAGGGGTTGTTACATTATAAAAACTAATGTGCAACATGGGCGGCCGCACGCTCTTGGCTAGTACTTTATCAGTCTATAGCAAGAATTGAGCCCGCATTTAGCACACTAAACGCTTACAGTTTAGTGCTAAATGCGAGGGCGCGGCAGTTAGTTAGAGGGAATCTTGGTTGGCTAATTCGTGATAATGCTGCTCTAGGCGGCTAAAGGTTGCTTGGGAAGTTGGTGTGGCGTAGGCCTTAAAAATCATCAATACCCGCAGTACACCTTCATACAGAATGCCTTTAGTGATAGTTGAGGTGCTTGACTGAGTGAGCTGATAGCCAATCCAGAAGCTGACAATCATCTTAATGGTGTCGGCAAGTTGCGTGATTTTGTCGTTATCAATATTTAAAAAACCATTCTGCTTGAGTTTTCCGAGCACGTGGCTTGAACGGGTTAACACTTGCTGTTGGGCGTGCAAATATCGACTTTTTAATTCTTCATCGCGGGCGAGAATATCGGCCAGATTGGCGTACATAAAACGGAATTGCCACAGGGTATAAAACATCGCGTCGAAATAGCCGATCAATTGCTCTACATTGACTTGCTCGCCTTCATAGGGTTGGAATCCCGATTCGAGGTGGGCCTCGTAGAGACTGAAGATCGAGCGAATGATGTCTTCCTTATTGCGGAAGTGATAATAAAGATTCCCGGGACTCATATTCAGGTGAGCGGCAATATGATTGGTGGTAATATTTCGTTCGCCGTGCTCATTGAATAGCTCAAGGCTGGCATAGATGATTTTGTCGCGGGTTTTCATATATTTTCCAAGTGGCTAGTGAACGCTACAAATTGATTAAAGAAGGCTAACCAACGACCGCTACACTGCTGGTAAATTATCCCTAATTAAAATCGTATTGATTTATCCCAATGAACAAAAATTCAATACGATTGATATCCCCAAACAATCTCAAGATGCTGAACCCGTATCTTGAGGTCGCTTGGGAATATTATGCTAACATTGCCACTATTCATCAGGCAAAACTCATAAGCACGATTTTTATGAATCGATTTTTTTACAGTGTGCTGCTTTATCTGTTATCCCCTCTGCTCATTGCCTATTTGGCGTTTCGTGCGATTAAAAGTCCTGATTACCGTGGCCGCTGGGGCGAACGTTTCGGATTAACACGACTGGCACAAACGGATTTACTGATCCACTCGGTTTCCATGGGCGAAACATTGGCGGCCATTCCCTTGATCCGTCTGATTATGCAATCACGCCCAGAGCTAAGCATTACGGTTACAACCTCAAGCCCGACAGGTTCTGCTGAGGTGCGTAAAGCCTTTGGTGATCAAGTACAGCATTGCTATTTGCCCTTCGATTTGCCCTGGTGCGTGAACCGCTTTCTACGTCAGTTATCCCCCAAATGGTGCATCATTATGGAGACTGAGCTGTGGCCGAATCTCGTGGCGCTGGCGGCTAAGCGCGGCGTGCGCTTGATGCTCGCTAATGCCAGGTTGTCGGCCAAATCGGCGGCGCAATATGTCAAGCGTCCACACTTGAGTCGCCCCATGTTGCAACGTTTAGATGTGGTTGCGGTGCAGACCCAAGCCGAAGCGCAGCGGTTTATCGATCTTGGCGTGCCTGCTGATAGAATCACTGTTTGCGGCAGTTTGAAGTTTGATTTAAGTATCACTCCTGAACGATTAACCTTAGCGCGAGAGCTAAGGCAGACTTGGGGGAAAGAGATTGCGCCCGTGTGGGTGGCGGGGAGTGTTCACCCCGGTGAGTTTGATGCCATGCTGAGCGCCCATAAGCAGCTGCTTGCTAAATGGCCTGAGGCGTTATTGGTGATTGCGCCACGTCATCCGGAGCAATTCGCTGCGGTGGCCGATGTCGTCGCCAACCAAGGTTTTGAATTTGTGCGCCGCAGTGATGCTCAAGCGATAACCGCCACGACGCAGGTGCTGGTGGGCGATACCATGGGTGAGTTGTTAACCTTCTATGGTGCTGCCGATCAAGCCTTTGTGGGCGGTACCTTAATTGAAAATGGTGGCCATAATCCCTTAGAACCCGTGGCCATGGGCGCGCCTGTAATGGTTGGGCCGAATCATTGGGACTTTGCTCAAATTACCCAAATGTTGGCAGACGCGGGTGGCCTGCGAATTGTGAGTTCAGGCCAAGCGCTGGGGGATAATTTAATTCAGTATTTTGAGCAGCCAGCATTACGCCAACAAGCCGCTGAGGCAGGCCTTGCCGTGGTAGAGGCCAATCGTGGGGCTTTGCAGCGTCAGTTTGCTCTCGCCGAATCGTTACTCATGCACTAAAAAGCCTAGCGCCACTGAGGTATTAGGCTTTTGGGATAATTGAATGATAACCCTCGAGCAATGCAACCCAGTTAGCGGGTGTAAAGGCAAGTGTTGGCTGCTTACCTTGTTCTTTATTGAAGGAGCGTAGCAGCCTATCAAGGTTCGCCTTCTGCCATTGGGCATTGGGCGTTTTTATTTCACCCCTATCAAAATCAATCAGATAGAAACGTTCTTGTGCGCCATCCGTTTGCTGTGGTTGCCACAAAATATTCTTCGCGTTTAAGTCGGCATGGTAAACGCCGCGGCGATGAAATTGGGCAATGGTGGCGCCGAGAGCTTGCCACTGCTCTGGAGTCATAGCGCCTTTGGTTAATTTGGCGACCAAGTCTTCGGCGCCATCGACCCGCTCGATAATAATGTCGGCACGGTAAAACAAACCATCGCGTACAATATTGGCGGCAATAGGTCTAGGCACGGCAAATTGCTCGCGGTAGAGCAGGTCGAGCAGCCTTAATTCGCCCATGGCGCGGGTATTTTCAAGCCCGGTATAGAAGTAGGCATCCTTACTGAATTTCTCCATCAGGCCACCACGCCAGTAATGTCGCAACACCCAATGACGCTCGCTAAAGGCCACAAACCAAGTGGTGTAACGTCCCTTGGATGATCCCACTACCGCGGCTTTTTCACGCCAGAAATCCACCGAAAACCAAGCCGGAGTGATGTCTTCAGGCGTATCTTGGCAAAGTGCCATATAGCCATCGGCGGTATTTATGATTTTGATTTGTGCGTTCATGGGAGATTTGTTGACTTAAGCGTGGCACCTGCGGCCATTCTACATTAAGATCCTTAGCTTGCGCCAAATAACCTTAAGAGCTATTCGCTTGAGTTTAAATCCCAACACCATGAATTCTCTCTGCCTGCTTAGGCTATCGGCTATCGGTGACGTC
>NZ_JBKEDJ010000086.1:0-22273 GCF_047975355.1 Shewanella sp.
GAGGAAAAGATGATAGATTTACGCAGTGATACCGTAACCCAGCCAACAGAGGCAATGCGCTTAGCCATGTCGAGGGCTGAAGTGGGTGATGATGTTTATGGTGATGATCCGACCGTCAACAGTTTGCAAGATATGGCCGCTGAGATGTTTGGTTTCGAGAGTGCGCTCTTTACCGCATCAGGCACTCAGGCGAATTTGCTTGCATTGATGGCGCATTGCGAACGTGGGGATGAATATCTGTGTGGTCAGCAGGCACATAACTATAAATTTGAAGGTGGTGGTGCGGCAGTGCTTGGGAGTATTCAGCCACAACCGCTCACAAATCAACTTGATGGCACCATTGCATTGGCCGATATTGAAGCGGCTATCAAGCCCGATGATATTCACTTCGCGCGCACGCGGTTATTGAGCTTGGAAAACACTATCGGCGGTAAAGTCTTACCTCAGACTTATCTTGCCAATGCGCAGGCGCTGGCATTTCAGCGCGGGCTAAAAATTCATTTAGATGGTGCACGGGTCGCTAATGCTGCCGTGGCACAGGGGATTGGAATTGCCGATATTGCGGGACATTTCGATTCAGTATCCATCTGTTTATCCAAGGGATTGTGTGCGCCTGTCGGTTCACTGCTCCTAGGCGATGAGCGCCTGATTAAAAAGGCAACGCGCTGGCGTAAAATGCTTTGTGGCGGTATGCGTCAGGCGGGGATATTAGCGGCGGCGGGTAAATTAGCGCTCACAGAGCAAGTTGAGCGACTTGGAGAAGATCATGATAATGCCGGGTATCTTGCTCAGCAATTAAGCCAGTTGAGTGAGTTTGAAATCGATTTTGCTTCTGTTCAAACCAACATGGTGTTTGCAACTCTTGCGCCTCATGTCGATGAGAAAGCATTGGCGAAGCGTTGCCGTGATGGAGGCATTCTGATTAGTCCAGGCCGCACTCTACGCTTTGTGACCCATAAAGATGTGTCACGTCAGGATATTGATAAAGTACTGCAAGTCTTTAAATTACATCTGCAGGCATAATCGGCTTTAAGCCCAAGTGAATGCTTGGGCTTTTTTATACATCTGGCTTGATATATTGCGGATTAAAATCAAAAGTCGAATTGTGAGCCAGATGCTAGGCGAATTTTTTTAAGCCTATCTATACTAAAAACAATAAGTTCTCATCATCGAGGTAGAGCAGGGTTGAAACCTAACAATAATACTAATAAAGGGGTCGATTATTGGACAAAACGGATCAGTGAATTGGAAATGCCTGCGCTCTGTTCGACCGTCCAAACGTTAGAAAAGCTTGCTAAGGATGACGTGTCGTCTCTCGCCTTACTGGGGAGAAGCGTAATGCACGATAACGCTCTCACGTCCCGCATTTTACGGGTCGCCAATAGTGCGATTTACCATAAAGGCAGCACCCAAATTTCGACCGTGAGCCGAGCAGCCATAGTGCTGGGTTTTGATGCTGTACGTAATATCTGTATTACAGCCCAATTATTATCTAGCCTGTTAGAGAGTAAGAATCTCGCCCCCGCTGTTTACCAGCGCTTAATCAAATTAATGGCTAAGGCATTCCAAGCTGCCATGTTAGCGCGGATGATGCTAAGTGATTACGATGAAGATATTCAGGAAGAAGCCTTTATCGCCTCTTTGCTTTATCACATAGGTGAGAGTGCATTTTGGAGTATTGGCGGCGAGTTTACCGAAACCTTAGACAGCCAATTAACCGAGTGCGAAACTCTCGCCGATGAGCGCAGCCTTATACGTGAAACCTTAGGTACCTCATTCTCGCAGCTGACCCAAAGTATTGCCCGCCACTGGGGCTTAGGGGAGTTGTTGATCCAAGCAGTGAATTATCCTGACGACCAACGTCCTGAAATTCGCTCGATTTTTCTTGCCGATAAGCTCTGTGAAATCCTCTCCCAGGAAGTGATAGATAAAACCGAGCTCGAAAAGCGTATCAGCCAAGCCGCTAATTTTACCGGGCTGGATGAGAAAGAGTTAACCCTGAGAATGCAGCGTTGTACCAAGGCCACTCATAAATTGGCTGAAGCCTATGGCGCCAAAGTGTTGATTGACTATCTACCCGATCCTAAGCGCATCAATAAGCTTGAGCCTAGTGTTCCTACGGTAGAACTACCCGTGTTTGAGGCCAATCTAACGGTGCAATTGGCTAAGCTGCGTGAACTCACCGCCTTTGCGATCAACAAAGCCGATTTTAATCAAATCATGCAGACAGTGCTCGAGGGGATTTTAGAAGGTGTTGGGGTTGACCGTTGCGGCGTCTTGCTGTTATCGCCCAGCCGTAAACAGCTTCAACCTAGGATCATGCTTGGCAGAGATGCCGAGGACATGAAGCAGCAATTTATTATCGATCTCGGCGATAAAAAGGGCCTGTTCCCGCAGGCGATGGAACATAAGGAATGTCTGTGGATTGATAACCCGAATGCGAAAAAGTGGCTCGAGCAATGCAAAGAATTAAAGACTCAATTGCCTGAATCGGGGTTTCTGGTGGCGCCGCTGTTGGTTGATAGTAAAGTGATAGGTTTTTACTACGCCGATAAGGGGCCTTCACAACGAAATTTTAGCGAAGTGGATTTCCAAGCCTTTATCCACTTCTCACAGTTGGCCAATGTGTGTTTTACCGTGTCGTTAAAATAGCGAGTTACTGAGCGTTTTTAATTTCAGCAGTAATGTGTTTGGCTATCGCATTGGGTATGGGAAAGCTCAAATGGTATTGGGCAATTTTCCATTCGCCATTGGTTTTGATTAAGGTGCCAGTGCCTCGGCTGACACCATAACTTGGGCTGCTAAGCAGTTCATTGAACAGGATAACATTACCATGCTGCACTAAATGGCGGCTGGTTAAGTCGTAGCGCCAGCCTTTGGTTGGGCGTGAATAGCGTTCAAACTCGGCCATCCCCCATCGCTCTGTCGCATCGGTTCCAATAAAAATGCCATCCTGACGATAGAGGGAAAAATACTTATCCCAGTCGGCACTACTCGAATATTGATTCAATTTATCCAGTACTTGAGCGGCCGCTTGCTCATCGCTCAGTGTTGCTGTGGTTTGTTCATTCGCATTGGCGTTTTGTGCACTAAAGAACAAGACGGCGAACATAAATAAGCTGGTGCTAAACATAGCGAGACTACGCCGAGTGTTGGTCGAATCGGATTGGTGTTGAGCTCGGGTGAGTAATGTCATAGGGAGTTCCTTATCGTTATTAGTTAGTGCCAGTTTATCGGATCGAGTTGATAAAAATGGCTCAACTCACGGTAAAGGGCTGGATGCTCAAGATTAAGAGCTTCTGGCTTTTCAAAAAAGACCTCTGTCACCACGGCAAAAAATTCCGCGGGATTGGTGGCACCATAGTAATTAAATAGGGAAGGGCGGCCAAGTGCGGCAGCTTGGACTAACTCATTAAAGGCTTGATTGAATACGCTCGACCACGACAGATAATCCTGACGACGCTGCAAAATCGGTGCACCATTGGCGTGGCCATCTTCTTGATCTAATTGATGGGCAAACTCGTGGATCACCACGTTATTACCATCGTGGGGATTGGCCGCGCCCTCTAAGGTATTCTTCCATGACAGTATCACTTGGCCTTGCTCCCAGGATTCTCCTGCCAGCACATTGCGTTGCTCCCAGATTAAGCCTGCGGGATCTTGGCGCTGACTGTCGACAATAAAGGCATCGGGATAGACCAAAATCTGCCTAAGATTGGGGTAAAAATCGGTGTTGCGATTAAGGAGTAGCAGGCAGGCTTGGGCGGCAATAGTGACACGAATTTCATCGGTTATCTGTAACCCATCGCAACCGACGAATCGTTTCTCATCCAAAAAGACTTGGATATGGCGTTTGAGTTGCAGCTGAAGATCTGCAGGTAAGGCGTGGTAATAGGGTAATTTCTTTTTCAAAATTGTTCGCCAAGCCTTAGGAAAGGCACTGGCCATCACGCGCTGGCGATGGAGCGTCTTGCGCCAGCGGCTTGAGGCCAACCAAGCGATAGCACCGAGACCAAGCGTTAAGATGATGAAGACTGCGAGCATGAATTCCTCAGTGCAATATTTTACTTAGGTATATTAGCTAATGGGGATTCAGTGAGGTGAACTCAATCCTTGACTAAAAATAAACCTATACAGGAGCTTATAGGTTACGAAATTCAGGATGTCGTAAGGCTATTGTGCGATTGCGTCCCGTTTGTTTGGCCTGATATAGCGCCTCGTCCGCATCAGAGATAACTTTATTGGCATCGAGTGACTGTGGTGGTTGCCAGCAGGCGGCCCCTAAACTGATTGTCACTACCCCTGAGTGTGATGAACTTTGGTGGGGAATGGCTAATTCCATGATGGTTTCGCGCAGGCGCTCGGCAATTTTATAGGCGTCTTCACAGTGACTCGAGGGCAGTAACAAGGTAAATTCTTCACCGCCGTAGCGGGCGAGGATATCGGTTGGGCGTTGCAGAATCGATTTTGCGGCATTAACGACTTGTTTCAAGCACTGATCACCCGCGACATGACCATATTTATCATTGAATTCTTTAAAGTTATCTATATCGAACATCACAATGCTAAGGGGCATATTGTGATCGTTTGCATAACTCAACTCTTTCATGATTTGGCTGTCGAGGTAGCGGCGGTTATAGCAGCCAGTTAAGCCATCGGTTTCCGCCATCGCTTTCACTTGGGCTGCGTAGGTTTTTAAGGTTTCCAACGAGCTTACCATCTGTTGTAGCTCTAAGTTATCGGTAATCGGCATTTCGGTGTCGAGTTTTTCGTTGGCAATGGCATTCATCGCATCCCGAGTGGCGATAACGGGTTTGATAATGCCCTTGGCGATAAAATGCCAACTGATCACCCAGATGAAGAAGCAATACACTATGCCGCCACAAAAGATCAGGATGACGAAGGCGGTGCTGTCGCTGTTAAGATTAGTTCCTGCCACTTGGATTTCGTTTTCAACATGGTTAACTAACTCTTGGGTAAAGCTGGCAATCTCCCGCGCCGCATTGGCTTGATAGCCAAAATGTGCATTGGCAATTTGAGTGCTTTTTAAGACATTACGGGATAGCTCAAACAGATTGTCTTTGCCTACCATGTTTTGTTTTATTTGAGATAACCAATTGAGATAAATAGTATTATCTGACGGTATTGAGGCGGCGACTGCTTCCATTTCGATGAAAAGGCGCATAGCATCCCGTTGTAGCTGGTTGAGTACAATACTTGTTTGAGAGCTTTTGACTTCATTGAGCAGTACAAATAGGTGTTCACCTTTAAGCAAATAATCGGAGATTTTCTGTTGTTCATTGAGGTTATGGGTTATCCCGCTGAGATTGTGCTGGGCAATAAGCTGAGCGTTATGTTTATGGCTTAGGTCGAGTTGCGCCTGTATCTCATCGGAAAAGGCCGATGACATTCCTGCTAGGTTCGTCTGAATATTTTGCGCCTGTAATTTGGCTTGTAATGCGCTGTCGGTTAACGTATTGATCAGTGGTAGTTGCTGCTGAAAGTAAAGCTGAGTATCAATCGTTTTATTGAGTGTCTGATGTATATTCGGGGTGTTTTCAAGGCTTAAAAGGACTTTGGTGTCTTGCAACAATTGTCCCCACTGATGGGTTAGCTCCTGAAGTAAGCTGAGACGCTGCTGCTCCGTATCATAGTGGTTGAGTTCGGTGGTGATGATTTGCAGTCTTTCACTATTTTTGGCCAATTGAAGCGCTGTCGTGACTTTGACGACGTCGCTGTTGACCAATTGCTCAATTTTGGTTCTTAACTGTTGTGACAATAGGATAGCGATAATGCCATTGAGCAGTGCCATGCCTAGTATGAAATATAAGGCCAGCGTGATCTTTTGTTTTAGACTAGTGAGTCGCTTAACGCTCATTGGCTATTTTTCTTATCAATTGCAGGCACTTCCCCATAGGTATTCTGCAGGTATTTAATTTTGCTGCTTAACTCAATAAAAATATCGGTACTGTTTGCTTCGTGTCGGCTCGCTGCATAACAAGCATGACTTAATTCGGGATAAATTTGCCCCATAGCGGTAGTGGTAAAATGTCCTACTTCCAATACTTTAGTTGACCAAAATACGTTCGCAATATGGCTCGCTTCAAAGGCGCCGGCAATGGCTCTGTTTGAGGCTTGTTTAAATTCGGGAGCCGTGACGACATCCATCCTGCAGGGATTTCCCCCACCGAGGGCGTAGGCATATTGGGCTTCATAGGTGCCCATGTATTTGAGCAACCAATAGGCGGCTTGCGGATTTTTACTGTCGTAGCTCACTGCAAAGGCATAGGCGCCGTTATAGGGCATGCCTCCTGGCACTTGAGCCACACCAAGCCGAGCACCTGGCACATTGGTCTCGACTTTAAAGGAGGCTGACCAGAGATTGTTGTAGGCAAAGGGCCAAATTGCCACTTGGCCTGTCGCCAGTGCATTAGCCGCTTCGTTGAAGGCAAATTTATCATCCGCCGGAATGGCGTAGGGCATCAGCTTTCGGTAAATACTCCCCGCTTTTATCGCCTCTTGATTAACGGCAGCGACCTCGAAATGGGTTAGCTGTTTTTGTGGCTTATAGATGGGCCACATCCAAGCGCCGCCTAAACTCCAAATAATGCTCGAAAATTCATCGTTAATATGGGGCTTGTTGCCAGACATTAATGCGAGGCCATAAAAGTCGTGGCTTAATGGCTTGCCCGCGAGCAGTTCGCCCGCTTTTCGGGTAAAAAACACTGCTTGGTCCTGCAGTTCATCGAAACTTGTTGCGGGTTTGAGTGGATAACCAAAGCGTTGCTGAAACTGGTTTTGTTCAGTTTTATTCTCAAACAAATCTGCGCGGTAATGACTCCCCATCACATAGTTATTGTAGGGGATGGCGTGTAGCTCACCGTGATAGGACAAAATATTAAGTAGCGACAGATAGTATGGTTCGAGATAGCTTTCCATCGCCTTTTCACCGTCCGGATCGTAGAGTTTTGCTAATTCCAGCAGAGGGACTGTATAGCCGTTGGCCGCCCACTCTTTTGCCCAGCCCGCTTCCATGGTCAGCAGATCATATTTCCCTTCGCCTTGCTGTAATACGTGGGTTTGTAGCTCGAACATACTTTCAAGTTCGGTACTGACTACATTGACTTTAACACCGGTTTTTTCTGTGAATTTAGGCAGCATTTCCCGTGTCAGGTAGTCAGTCCAAAAGCCTTTTTCTGCGACTAAGGTGATCGGGGTTTTATTCGATAAGGGGGGAATTTGTGCTAAGGAAAATTCCGCTATGGCAGGTGTTGCAAGCGTTAATCCAAATCCAATAAATAGGAGCGATAAAGGTCTTAACAAGAATGACTCCTTAGATACATGGTTAACCTGCTAATAAATAGCATTAATAAACTTAGCGTATATTAAGGATAGGCTTGATGAGGAATTATGGCTTATTTTATGTAAGGTTTTTGAGGCAAAAAAAACGGTGATCTAATAACTGGATCACCGAAAAAGGGTGGGAGATGGCGAGATACTAAGATTTTTTTATTTGCTGCTCGCGCATCTGCCGTAAGGCGGTGGGCAAGGCATAATGTTGTTCAATTAAAAAGCGGATCAATTTAGATTTAGAAATATCACTTTCTTCAGAGAGTTTGGCTAAATGGCTAATCGCCGCTTCACTGAGAGAAAAGGTAGCTTTTCGGTAATGTGGGCGCTCCTCTTCAATACCTGCATCTAGCAGTCTTGATGACGTTTGTGGCCGATGTAAAGTCACCACATTAGATGAATCCTGCGTCACTTCAACTTGGGCTTCCTTCACTAATTCGACCGCAACGGCAGTACCCGTAGTCGGGAGACGTGTCTCTCCCATAGCATAAAGGGTCGCGGCATCAATAAACTCATCGAGGGAGAGGGGCTGAGCGCCTCCCCTAGATGGCATAGCGTTTTTCTTGAGGTCGCTGAGTCCCATATTGTCCTCTCAGGTGATTTGGCTGAGGTTGATTGATTGCGCTGCGTGGGGCGGCCATTGAAGTGCTTGGCGTGAGTAATGCCGTTAATGAGGCGGCGCAATCAACCTGAAACATCTCGCAGGCAATGGCGCGGATTTCATTGGCGGCCTTGCCCTTTGGCTCGATTTCCATGACGGATAATCCAGACTCTTCGCTATCATCATAGATGTTACGGCTGTAGGTTATCGCATCTAATACATTGATATCGTAAGTTTTACAGACTTCTTTGGCTTCTAAAATTCGGTTAGCTTGATTCGGGAGGTTAGGGCATTGAGTGATGACGAAAGAGGCATGTAACTTAGGATTAATCATCTTACAGGTAGCGACGATATCATCCATATGGCTCACGGTTTTTAAGTCGCGGCGTTTTGGTCGCAGCGGCATCAAAATATGGGAAGCCACTGACATAGTTGCCCTTAATGCGAGGTTATCCTGCCCACCACAATCAACGAGTACGAAGTCATAGTGTTGCTCTAAGCTCAGAAGATCGTTACGGATTTTGCCATAAAGCTGCACACAGTTGATGCTGGCAAGTTTTGGATTGTTGTTTCTGGCTTGGATCCAATCTGATGTGGTTCGCTGTGGATCGCAATCCACCATGATGACTGAGGCACCACATTCAGTGGTGAGAAATACTGCGATATTTTGTGCGAGGCAACTCTTACCGCTGCCGCCTTTTTCGCCGCCGACTAACACTATCATGACGAATTCCTCAATGCTTAGGGTATTACTCGGGCGGTTGTTATTTGTTGTCGAGCTTTTACCGCACCTTGTTGTTATAAATGAATGTAAACCCTATGTTAATCTAGGTCAATTAGCTGATTTTTGACACTTTTTTATAAAATGTCGCGCGATTGTTATTTGACGTTACAGTGGCATATGCCGTTAATTTGACTCTTATGCTGAATAAAGATTGATGAGAATGTTTTTAAGTTAATATTATGATTTATAATGTTTTTATGCATTATTCAGGTGCATTTCATTAAGCGTGGCTAGCAGCGTTAAGTGCAATCTGTCTCTCAGCCTTAGTTCGTATATTTCTTTTGTGAATATATTTTTTAATGTTTATTCATAAATGTTATTTAAACGTGATGCTTTGTTCGATGATTTTCAGTCGAAAGTTGTCTTGTTGCGATTCTGTATGTCATCAAATTGCCACTAACATAGGCTAAGATTTTTTTATTATGCCGTCTGAACAGCCTGATTTTTACTATTCGTGAAGGGATGCCAAAATGGATATTAAAATGCTTATGCCTATTGAATTTGAGTTGGTCGAGACAGCACCTTTATTTCATGAGTTGCTGAATTTACGTGATGCCGCAGGATACCCCTCTATCGGTGTTGAGGTTGAAATGGCAGATGGGCATCCGTTAAAGCCAGTATATTGGGTGTCGATTAGAATGACGGGTGAGCAAGAAAAAAACACTCCGACAATTGTCGCAACTGCCTGTGTGTATGGTGATAGCGCTAACCATTTGGCGATTGAAGACTTTATTGTATTGCCCGAGTATCGCCATATGGGATTGGCTAACATCATGTTAGAGCGGGTGATGACTTATATTGATGAACATGCCGCCTCTGGTACCTGCGTCAGTATCAATGTGCACGGCGAAGAGGAAAGGCTCTGTAGCGATTATGGTTTCGTGTATTCTCCCTGCGCCAACCTTGGGCCAAACATGCGTAAAATGTACCTTTAGCTTTGCATACTCAGGATAAGTTGGCGGCTTATCCTGAAATTTTTGTTTATGCGGCTACATTATTCGCTCATTTAAGCTTTCCTCGACGCCCTTATCATTGATATAAGTCGTTTATTACCTATTTACTTCGCTTAATCTGTGTTTATTCATTCGAGTCGTTAACTTTAGGCATTTGTCCGCCAATAGAGTAGCATCCACGCATTGAGTCTGTTTTTTGTTTGAAATGGTAATCCAATGGATCAACAACAGCTTATCGATGCTGTAAATCAGGTTATGCCCTTTGGCAAATATGCTGGTCGCCGCTTACTCGAATTACCCGAACCCTATTTAGTCTGGTTCCATCAACAGGGATTTCCTCAGGGCAAATTAGGCGAGCAGCTGGCACTTATCTATGAGGTAAAACTCAATGGCCTCGAAGCCATGTTAAAACCGCTGTTGAAATGAGTTCCCCACTCAGCTATAAAAATCCTACTTTTGCGATAAGTGTTGTATTTCGTGATAGAGATTGGCGATTTATTGCCTATGGCATGTTTTAATGCCGCATATTAGTAAAACACAAGGAACAAAAGGCATGATGGCAAAATTGGTAAAATTAGCGGCTGTAGCAACATTAGCGTTAGGTATGTCAAGTGCTTGGGCACAAGGCCTAGTCCATGAAGGTACGGTTGTTGATACCATGAATGGTGGCGGCTATACCTATGTACAAATTAAAGAAGCTGACAACACGTTTTGGGCCGCAGGTCCACAAACTGAAGTCAGCAAAGGCGATAAAGTGGCTGTGGTTGAGCAAATGTGGATGAATCAATTCACCAGCAAGACCCTAAACCGCACCTTCGACAAGCTATTGTTTGTTGGTCAAATCGAGAAGAAATAATCGATGTCCTCGCAACATAAATGTTGCGATGAGTTCCTAAACCGCCTCGCCTAGTTCGAGGCGGTTTTGTTTACAGCTGTATGAAATCTTATCGAGCATTGACGCTATCGCTCGTACCGAAATCGCGGCAAAATAAGCCGATAACTCTCCTCTTGGTCGATAACACAGTGTCCGTCCCCAATCCAATCGAGAAGCAAGTCGAAGTCGTACCCTATCAGCGCCGCTATGCCAGTGCGGTGAGTGAACTCTTTCATCACAGCGTGCATCAAATACAACATGAGCGTTATAACGCGGCGCAGCTTCAGGCTTGGTCGCAGGCACCCCGTTCGAGCCAGCATTGGCATTTACGCTTAAGTCGTTCCCAAGCTTGGATTATTTTGGTGACAGATGCCGCGGGCTTATCTAAGATTTGTGCAGGTTTTATCAATGTTGAAACGGATTTTCGCCATAGGGGATATATAGATAGCCTCTATATTCATCCTGATTGGCAGCGGCAAGGGCTGGGGGAACTGGCTTATCGACAGCTAGAACATTGGACGAGGGAGCAAGGCTATAGTCAATTGAGCGCCGATGCTTCTTATCTGTCCCGCGGGTTGTTTATTAAGCTCGGATTTGTCCAACAGCAGCGCAGCTATCAACAAAAACTGGGGCAAGTATTGCCGAGTTTTTATATGACTAAAAAACTGTAACTGAATGGGAATACACTGCCTGTGTGCCCATTGGTCATGGTTAACCCATAGGAGTGGACTCCAATGCAGATACGCTTATTTTCACCTCCGGATGTGGCACAGGTGGCGGCGGTATTTAACGCCAGTGTGATGGAGGGCGCGCAGGAATACTATTCGCTTACCGAACGTTTAGCGTGGGCGCAAAATCAGGGTGAAGCGCGCAGCGACGCCTACTGGCTGGCAAAGTTAGAAGACACTACCACTTGGGTAGCCCAGGAGGGCAGTAAGTTGGTTGGCTTTACCAACTTAAGGCTGTGTCCCGATAAAGAACTCGATTGTTTGGTCGGCGAAGTCGATTGCCTGTTTGTCCACCCTGAGTACAGCCGTGCTGGGGTGGCGACCCATCTCTATTTAGCCCTGCTCGAAGAAGCTAAAAGCCGTAATATCAAGAGGCTGACCGTTGAGGCTTCCTATCAGGCGCGTCCTTTCTTTGAGAAACAGGGCTTTAATTGTATTCGCCGCAATGAACTACGTCGCTATCTCACCGCCGAAGACAAGCAAAACGATAGGGCACAGGTGTTAGTGAACTTCAGTTTAATCATGTCATTATCATAGATTCGCGCGAATAGATGTCGATTTTAGTGAGCGATACTTTTAACACCTGCAATAAAAAACCGCCTCGTTACCTTGGCGGTTTTTTATTGGTCACAATATTCATCAGGCTAAGTCAAACACTAGGGCGGTGACATAGCTGTCGGCGGCACTAAATCGAACCGCTTCTTCGGCGGTGATATGTGCGCCATCACCTGGGGTGAGCACTTGGTCGTTGACCTTAAGCGAACCTTCCACCAGTTGCACATAAATCTGACGATTCACTTGTACTTGGGTCATATTCACTTGTTCATTGGGAGCCAGTTGAAGGCGATACAAGGTCGCATCCTGCTGTACCTTCAAGGTACCATTTTCACCCGTCGGGGTAACAACGGCTGTCAGCGCCGACGTTTGCTCGAAGGCTTTTTGCTGATAGCCTGCATCAATTCCTAAAGTGTCAGGTTGGATCCAGATCTGCAAAAAGTGCAGTGGTTCAGTGTTGGATGCATTAAATTCGCTGTGATAAATCCCTTTGCCGGCGGACATTAACTGAAACTCTCCTGCAGGCAAGGTCTTAATATTACCGAAGCTATCCTTGTGGGCTATGGTGCCTGAAATCACATAACTGATGATTTCCATGTCTTTATGGCCATGGGTTTCAAACCCTGCACCCGGCGCGACTCTGTCATCGTTAATGACTCTTAAGGAAGAGACACCCATATGCCGCGGATCGTAGTAGCTTGCAAACGAGAAGGTATGTTGACTCTTTAACCAGCCTAAGTCGGCCTGTCCGCGGTCCTGTGCTTTACGTGTACGTATCATCATTCTCTCCTTATTTAAAGCGTGCTGCTAACAGGTTGTCGGCACTGAGTTTACCCGCACCAGAGACTGCCAATGACACAGTGGCGGCTAACAGGGCTAAGCCAAACTCATAACCGTTATTGCTGAGGAACAGGCCGTTACCAATGTGAACCGAGAAAATTGCGACCACCATGGTAAAGGATAATACCAGCGCCGTAGGGCGAGTCAGTAAACCGATAATGATCAGCAAGCCGCCAAAGAATTCGCTTGAGCCTGCCATCAGCGCCATTAAGTAGCCTGGGGTTAAGCCAATGGAGGCCATCCATTGTCCTGTGCCTTCTAAACCGTAGCCACCAAACCAGCCAAAGAGTTTTTGTGAGCCGTGGGCCATGAGGATGATCCCGATAGGAATACGCAGTGCCAATGGGGCAAAACTGGGGGCCGAGGTCAGTAATTTTGTGATGAACGTTTTCATGGGATGTTCCTTATTTCAAATTTTTTAACTATGCGTTAATGCGTTAAGAGGTGAAGACTTAGCGTTAATTTCTCCATTGGTTTAAAGTCTAATCTTGACCTGATTGAAATAAAATCGGAACATTTTCAAAATCGATTTCAAAAAAATTGAATATGAGGTGGCTATGTTACCCGTGATGAGTCTCGATGGATTGATAGTGCTAGATGCTATTGATAAAAAAGGCAGTTTTTCAGCGGCGGCCGAATCCTTATTTAGGGTGCCATCAGCGCTGACCTACACAGTGCAGAAATTAGAGAGCGACTTAGGGGTAAAATTATTTGAACGTAAGGGCAAAAGAGCCGAATTGACGCATGTGGGGCAGCTTGTTTTGCGCCAAGGGCGAGAAATTCTTGCCGCCACCTCAAGGCTTGAAGAGGCGGTTCGGCAACTCGAAACGGGCTGGGAGTCGGCGTTAACCTTAGCCATAGATACCGTAGTGCCCGATTTACCGCTGCTCAAACTTATCGCGGAATTTACCGAATTAGGTAAACAGGTGACCATCAATATCACCGAGGAATCCTTGGGTGGTGGTTGGGATGCGCTGTATTCTGGTCGCGCCGATATTGCCATTGGGGTCACCGGAGAGTTACCTAAGGGGCAGTATCATTTAGTCGAAATTGGCATGCTTGAATTTGTCTTTGCCCTTGCGCCTAATCACCCCTTAGCCCAGTTTGACCATCCAATCCCCACTGAAGCCTTGTTGCAATTTCCCTCCGTGGTGGTGGCCGATAGCTCAACGGCGCTTGTACAGCGCTCCAGTGGACTGTTTGATAGTCGCCAAGTCATCCGAGTGCCTAATATGCAGACCAAGATTAAAGCGCAGCAACTTGGACTGGGAGTGGGGTATCTTCCCAAGCATTTGATTACTGAAGAACTCGCTTCAGGCACATTAGTCGCCTGTCAGGTAGATATCCCAAGGCCTGCGCAGTCGGTGTTTCTGGCATGGCGTAAGGGAAATCAAGGCAAGGCGCAGGCATGGTTTGCCGAGCGTTTATCCCATTGTGACTGGTTGTTTTAGTCTCATGTTGAGAGCGTGTTTTTTGTTAGTAGATTGAGTTCGAACCACAGTAGCTTAGCCTTTCGCTAAGTACTGTGATTAAAGAAAGGGTTAAGGGCTTTTGCGACTGCGCTTACACCGAGCGCTTTAAATGACTGGTGTAATGCACATGGGGCGAGAGTAAATCCGCTAAATTGGGGTTGGGCGCCCGATTGAGGAAGCGAATAAAGGCTTGTGGTAGGGTGAGCGTCTCAATCGACTCCTGCCAGCGAGCCTGTAACAGTGGGTGATAACCTTCTTTCCCTGCAGCGGTATAAGAAGTGGAAACACCCACATAGAGCGCATCGGGCTGCACCGGATACCAGAGTGATAAGCCATCCTGCTGCATCATCTCAAGCTTAAATAAGCGTTCCCCCAATGGGCGTCTGCCATCGTAGTAATAACGCAATCCATAGGTATAGGGGAAGCTGCCTGCGCCAGTGCCGCGCACACTGTTATTGGTGGCGGCGTTAATCGCTGACTCAAGCGCTTGATACAGATACTGACCTTGGATTTCGTATTTGACTAATGGCAATTCGAAGGGCAGCAATTGGCCCAATACATCGGCGAGAGTGAGTCTGCCTTGGGCGACCGATTGCCTTACTCCGCCCGCGTTATGCAATGCAAAGTGGATTCGAGGGTCTTCAATCTTGGCCTCTTGGAACATACTGCGGCTCACCCAAGGGGCGATTTCACTGCCATGGGGCAGTGCCTTAGAAGGTAGTCTGGTATGCACCAAATTCTTAGGCACTAGGGCTAAGACTTTGTTTTCCATCTCAGCAATCGCGGGGCGATAGATATCGTGGATCACGCCGTGAATGTCTTCATCGGCTTCATCCCACAATACATAGGGATGCTCATTAAAGCGTTGCTGCACGGCTTGATAGTCGGTGTTATCCACTTGCTCACTCGAACTCAACATAAACTGCTTATCGAGCATAAAGTAGTTGCCACCCTTGAGGTTTATCGCGCGGCCCGCTGCATCAAATTCAATCTCGGCCAAGCCTAAGGTTTCGGCGTATTTCCCCGCATGTACTATTGGAGTGCCATTGACCATTTCACCATAGGGAATATTGCTTAACCCCAAGGCGCTAAAATTGCCCTGCAAGGTATGGGTATGGCCGCCGACGATAAGGCTGATGCCATCGACTTGTTCGGCAAGCCTTTTATCCTGATCTAAACCTAAGTGACTCAGTACGATAATGTGCTTGATGCCTTTGGCATGCAGATGCGCGACGGTGCGCGCCGTGGTCGCAATTGCATCGACAAAGTGAGTATCGGGATCGGGTCTGGCGATGTCTTTCATCTGATCCAGAGTAATGCCGATGATAGCGAGTTTTTTGTCGTAGAAGGGCTTTTCGAGGTAGCTGGCAAGCTGGTTTTTTTCATCATAGGCCAGAATATTCGCCACTGTACGCAGGTTACCCGGCTTGCGGATATCCTCTTGGCTCAAGTCCATATTGCCTGCCAGCAGCGGAAAATCGATTTGCTTGGCAAATTCGGCGAGCCGCGCATTGCCTTCATCAATATCGTGATTACCAATCACCATGGCATCGGGTGCGAGTAAATTCAGCAGATGGGCGTTGGCCTTACCCTTAAAATGACTGAAATACAGCGTGCCTTGGAAACTGTCGCCACCATGCAAAAATAAAAACGGCATTTGGCTTTGTGCGGCTCGGTCACGTGCCTGACTAATCTGATACCCCAGGCGTGCATAGCCACCGCTGTGACTGGTGATATCTAAGGCTTTAAGCCCTAGATTGAAGGAAAAATGTACGCGGCTGGGCTCAAAATTCGAATGGGTATCGTTGATGTGCGCGAGTGAGAGTGTGTATCCCTGTGTCATAACCTACCTCTTTTACGGCGGGAGATTATAACCTTCTCCCCAAAAACAAGAAAGGGAGCCAAGCTCCCTTTACTTTAACAATGACTAAATAATGTCATTAACCCGAACGCGCCTCGTCATCTTCGGCGGCGGCTTCGAAGTCGCCATCATCGGAGAGACGAATGCCTTTTTGCTTCATGCGCTTGGTCCAGAGTTTACGGGCCAATTGCTGCATGTCGGTCGCGGGATCATTCACATCGACAATCTCTAAGCCAAGTAGTGATTCGATAATGTCTTCTTGGGTCACTATACCTTGGCTACTGCCGTATTCGTCAACCACCATCGCAATTTGGGTATTGCGTTTAATCATCCGCTCGAATAACGGCAGGATTTTAGCCGTCTCGGGCACCACAAATAGGCTGCGCTTGAGTTCACCAATCGGTGCATCAGGGGTGTAACGTTCTGCCAGCAAGACATCGGTACGGGTGATATAACCGATAATGTCGTCGTGGTCCTGATCGTATACCGGAATACGGGTAAAAGGCTTGTCGCGATATTCTTGCACAAACTCATTTTGTGTCAGCGAAACCGGCAAGGAGAACATCACTGTACGCGGCGTCATAATCGCCGTCACAGGCACGTCACGCACCTTGAGCATTTGGGTCAAAATCTTAGACTCTTGCTCGTCTAACTCACCGGATTCGTGACCAATCTTGGCCATGGCGCTCATTTCTTGGCGAATGTACTGACCTTCTTCCCCTTTACCAAGCAGGCGAGTCACTTGTTGCGACATCCAAATGAGCGGCTTAGTGACACGCTTCATCCACATGATGGCAATCGATACACTTGGGGCTAAGCGGCGCCAGTGATTGGCTCCCACAGATTTAGGAATAATCTCTGAGAAGAATAGGATGATAAACGTTAACACTCCGGAGAACACACCGAGCATATCATCCCCAAACACTTTAGCGGCTTGCGCACCGGCAACGGCGGCACCGACGGTATGGGCAATGGTATTGAGGGTCAAAATAGACACGAGAGGCGCTTCGATGTTTTCTTTTAGTTTACGCAACCTGGCGGCCGCGGCACTGTCAGTTTGTTCGAGCGAGGCGATATAACTAGGGGTAACCGAGAGCAACACAGCTTCGAATACACTGCACAGAAAAGAAACTCCGACAGCGACAAGCACTATAATGATGAGGGTTAACATATAGGTGGTATTACAACTCCATAATTTAGGCCAACATTGACCCATGCGGATTCTATCATAGGAGAGTGGAGTTGCTGGCTAAAATTTTTTTGCGTCTGTATAATTCGCCGCCCTGTTGCAGGTTTTGGTGTTGAGGTTAGTCCTATGAGTGAAAAAAAGATCAATTTATTAGACCTTGATCGTAAGGCGATGCGCGCATTATTTGCGGATCTGGGTGAAAAGCCTTTCCGTGCCGATCAGCTGATGAAGTGGATCTATCATTTCGGTGTCAGTGACTTCGAAGAGATGACTAACATCAACAAAGTGTTACGCCAAAAACTGGCGGCGCGTTGTGAGATTGTTGCACCAGAGATTTCGAGCTATCAAAAATCCGCCGATGGCACTATTAAGTTCGCCATTCATGTCGGTGAAGGCCAAGAGGTCGAAACCGTTTATATTCCTGAGGATGACCGCGCCACCCTGTGTGTGTCTTCTCAAGTCGGCTGTGCCCTCGAATGTACTTTCTGCTCTACCGCGCAGCAAGGCTTTAACCGCAACTTAACCGTATCTGAAATCGTTGGCCAAATTTGGCGTGTTTCCCACTTCTTAGGTTTTGCCAAAGAAACCGGCGAGCGTCCGATCACCAACGTGGTGATGATGGGCATGGGCGAGCCACTACTTAACCTTGCAAACGTGATCCCGGCGATGGATATCATGCTGGATGATTTCGGCTTTAGCTTGTCAAAACGCCGCGTGACCCTATCGACCTCGGGTGTGGTGCCTGCATTAGACAAATTAGGCGATGCCCTCGATGTGGCATTGGCCGTGAGTATTCACGCACCAAACGATGAATTGCGCGATATTTTAGTTCCGGTGAATAAAAAGTATCCGCTGCAAGAGTTTCTTGCGGGGATCCGCCGTTACATCGCCAAATCTAACGCTAACCGTGGCCGCGTGACTGTGGAATATGTGATGCTCGATCACATCAACGACAGTACAGAACAAGCCCATGAATTAGCACAGTTAATGAAGGATACTCCTTGCAAGGTTAACCTGATCCCATTCAACCCATACCCAGGTTCACCCTACGGTCGCTCGTCAAACTCGCGCATTGACCGTTTTTCTAAGGTATTGATGGAATATGGCTTAACAGTGATTGTGCGTAAGACCCGTGGCGATGATATTGATGCCGCCTGTGGGCAGTTAGCGGGAGATATTCGCGATCGAACCAAGCGTTTAGCAAAAAAACGCATGCAAGAAAATCAGATTTCGGTCACAATGAATTAACTCTTTGTTTGCACAGATTTATAGGCTTGCCCATGAAGCATGGATTGTCAGGGTTATCATTAGCAATTGCCCTGTCATTATTAGTGACAGGATGCGTAACTGAGCGTACCTATACAGGGACTGATATTCCGGTGTCAGAGCGGAAACTTGATAAAGTCGCCGCCGCACGGGAACGTATGCAGCTCGGTTTAACTTACCTTAATCGAGGTAACTCGGAACAAGCCAAGTACAATCTTGATAAAGCAATCGAATATGCGCCAGAGCTCGAAGATGTGCATGTGGCTATGGCCTATTACTATCAAACCGTGGGCGATTTAGTACGTACCGAACAGGCGTATCAAGACGCTATCAATACCAAGGACGCCTCTGGCGATTCCATGAATAACTTTGGGGTGTTTTTGTGCCAACAAAAGCAATATGACAAAGCTGAAAAGATGTTTTTAGCAGCAATAGAAATGCCCAAATATACGCGTACCGCCTCCAGTTATGAGAACTTAGGGCTTTGTAGCCGAGACGCGGGACAAACAGAAAAGGCACGACAGTATTTTCAGATGGCGTTAAAGTATGACCCGAGACGCTCGGTGTCTTTACTGGAGCTGGCTGAGCTTGGGGTGGATAAAGGTGATTATGTCGATGCGCGAAACCAATTGGCGCGTTATCACCAAGTGGCAACCCAGACTCCAGAGAGTTTAACGCTCGGAATAAAAATTGAGCAGGCGTTGAATGATGATGCTGCTATGAAGCGATTTGGCATTTTATTACTCGCCAAATTCCCAGCATCGCCTCAAGCCAAGCAATACAGAGTTAATTTGCATCAATGAAAGATAACGAAATAAACGCGTCAGTAGAACCTGTTGCAGCGAGTGAAGCTGAATCGACGCCTGATGTAACGCTCGGCACTGTACTCAGAACGGCTCGTGAGCAGATGGGCTTAAGCATTGCGGATACCGCGGTGAAATTACATCTGCGCCCAGGAATTGTTGAAAATCTCGAAGCCGATGATTTTTCGAATATTTCTTCTTCGACTTATGTTCGCGGATATGTCAAAAATTATGCGCGCATGCTGGGGGTGGACAACGCCCTGATTGAGGCATGCCTTGCACGCCAGGTACCCTTAGTCACACAGCCAACGATGCAAAGCTTTTCCCGCAAGACGACCTATCAAGCTCGTGACACTAAATTAAAGTGGCTGAGCTTTTTTATTGTAATAGTGTTACTGGGCTTGTTCGTCCTTTGGTGGATGCAAAGAACCACACTCGTAACCCATGTCGATATCTCTAAACCGACTGCAGAAGAGTTAGCGGCGGCAAATCAAACCCTACCGGGCGATGTTCTGCTGACGGAAACTGATGCGAGTGCGCGTTTGAGTGAGATTGCGGTCAACGGCTCAATGGCGACCGATGGCCCAGTAAAAGATACCGATGCCAACACTATCGACCCGAATATGAACGATATGACGGCGATGGAAGCTGAGCAAGCGCAGACGCCTGATAATGCTAATGCGGGCGAGCCTAGCAATAATCTTGTTAATAGCACCAACAGTGCAGGAGCTGTAGCAGACTCGGTGCAAACGGCTGCGGCACAAAATCCGTCTCCAAATACAACGTCTGTACCTACCCCAAACGCTTCCAATGTACCTGCAACCAGTACAACTGCTGCGCAAACTATGCCAGTGGTTGCCGGGGAGTCGAGCATTAACATTGAACTCACGGGCGATTGCTGGATCAACATAGTCGATGCCAAGGGTAAGGCGATTGTTGATGGGGTCCGTGGTGCAGGCGCGAATATTCAAGCCAGTGGTGTACCTCCGTTTAAAGTGATCCTAGGTGCTCCGACTGTCGTGTCCACGTTTACGGTCGATGGTAAAGCCATCAGTCTTGCTGAATTTCCTAAGGGTCGTGTTGCGCGTCTGACTATCCCACAGGTTTAAGTCTGGCGCCTGACGCAGAGTACCGAAAAGAGCGTATTGAGTATGTATAACGAAACCCCCATAAAGAGACGTCCTTCAACCCGCATTTATGTGGGCAATGTGCCCATTGGTGATGGTGCGCCGATTGCAGTTCAATCCATGACCAATACTAAGACGACCGATGTTGAGGCGACCGTTGCCCAAATCCGCGCCTTAGAGAAAGTGGGGGCCGACATCGTGCGTGTTTCTGTGCCGACCATGGACGCCGCGGAAGCCTTTAAAGTGATCAAGCAATCGGTTTCTGTGCCTTTAGTTGCGGATATCCACTTCGATTACCGTATCGCCTTAAAAGTGGCCGAATATGGTGTGGACTGTTTGCGTATCAACCCGGGCAATATTGGTAACGAAGAGCGTATCCGCAGTGTGGTGGAGTGCGCCCGCGATAAAAATATTCCTATCCGTATTGGGGTTAACGGCGGTTCATTAGAAAAAGATCTGATGGACAAATACAAAGAGCCCACGCCAGAAGCATTGCTCGAATCGGCCATGCGCCATGTGGATATTCTAGACCGTTTGAACTTTGATCAATTTAAGGTCAGCGTAAAAGCATCGGATGTGTTCTTAGCGGTGGAATCTTATCGCTTATTAGCCAAGCAAATTCGCCAGCCTCTGCATTTAGGTATTACCGAAGCGGGTGGCGCCAGAGCCGGTGCGGTGAAGTCGGCCGTAGGTTTAGGCATGCTGCTTGCCGAGGGCATTGGTGATACGCTGCGTATTTCCTTGGCGGCCGATCCGGTGGAAGAAATCAAAGTAGGCTTTGATATCCTAAAGTCACTGCGTATCCGTAGCCGTGGGATCAATTTTATTGCTTGTCCTTCATGCTCGCGCCAAGAGTTCGATGTGATCAGCACAGTAAACGAGTTAGAACGTCGCCTTGAAGATGTGACGACCGCGATGGATGTGTCTATCATCGGCTGCGTGGTCAACGGCCCAGGCGAAGCCTTAGTGTCACACATAGGCTTAACGGGTGGACATCGTAAGAGTGGTTACTACGATGAAGGCGAGCGTCAAAAAGAGCGTTTCGACAATGACAACCTAGTCGATTCCCTCGAGGCGAAGATTCGCGCTAAGGCGAGCCAAATGGCCAATCGCATCCTAGTGAAAGACACGACTGAGTAACAGACACAGCCGAATCAACCCATAGGTTAAGCGTTATAAAAACACTCAAGCCTTGAGCTAGACCCCGAAACCGACGGGGTCATTTTACGTTTAGTGTTGAACAGCCTATAATGCCTGACATTTTTTATTAATTTAGCGAAAATCGGACGAGTCGATACAGTGGCAAAACAGATCCAAGCGATTCGCGGAATGAATGACATTCTGCCAACTCAAAGTCCTCTATGGCAAAAAGTGGAAGCAGTACTACGTTCAAGCGTGGCTGCTTATGGTTACAGTGAGATCCGCACTCCAATAGTGGAAAATACAGATCTTTTTAAACGCTCTATCGGTGAAGTGACTGATATTGTTGAAAAAGAAATGTATACCTTCGAGGACCGTAACGGTGACAGTTTAACCCTACGTCCTGAAGGCACCGCCTCAACCGTGCGTGCCGGTAATGAGCATGGTCTGCTCTATAACCAAGAACAACGCCTGTGGTACATGGGCCCAATGTTCCGCCACGAACGTCCGCAAAAAGGTCGTTATCGCCAATTCCACCAGTTTGGTGTGGAAGTCTACGGTATTGGTAGCGCCGATATTGACGCCGAAGTGTTGATGTTATCGGCCCGTCTATGGGAAAAACTCGGTATTAGTGAGCATGTGACGCTTGAGCTGAACACCTTAGGTGACCCTGCTGAGCGCGCCGCTTACCGTGAAGCCTTGATTGCCTTCTTAGAGCAACACAAGGACA
>NZ_JBKEDJ010000002.1:0-76914 GCF_047975355.1 Shewanella sp.
CGATGCGGTGATCGCCTGTGTCGGCGGTGGCTCTAATGCCATTGGTATGTTTGCCGACTTTATTGAGGAAACCAGTGTCGAACTGATTGGGGTCGAACCCGCAGGTAAAGGCATTGATACCCATATGCACGGCGCGCCACTCAAACATGGCAAAACCGGGATTTTCTTTGGTATGAAGGCGCCCTTAATGCAGGACAGTGAAGGCCAAATCGAAGAGTCCTATTCGATTTCGGCGGGTCTTGACTTCCCATCCGTCGGCCCGCAACACGCCCATTTGAACGCGATTGGCCGTGCGCGCTACGAATCGGCCACCGATGATGAAGCCCTAGAAGCCTTCCAATTATTGGCTCGTAGCGAAGGGATTATCCCCGCGCTCGAATCGGCCCACGCCCTCGCTTACGCCCTGCGCCTAGCGAAAGAGTGCACCAAAGAGACCATTTTGGTCGTTAACCTCTCGGGCCGAGGCGATAAGGATATTTTCACTGTGTCAGACATTTTAAACGGTAAAGAGGAATAACTAAGATGAGCAGCATTTCAACCCAAACTATCCCTCATCAAGCTGGCCGTTATCACGCAGCGTTTAGCCGTTTAAAAGCCGAAGGCCGCGGCGCTTTTGTGCCCTTTGTTACTTTGGGCGATCCAAGTCCTGAGCTGTCACTGAAAATTATCGACACCTTAGTGCAAAATGGTGCCGATGCGCTGGAATTAGGCTTTCCCTTCTCCGATCCGCTGGCAGACGGCCCTGTTATCCAAGGCGCGAACCTCAGAGCCCTCGCTGCGGGCACGACGCCCACGCAGTGCTTCAACTTATTAGCGCAAATTCGCGCTAAATATCCAGAGCTGCCAATTGGATTATTGCTGTACGCGAACCTCGTATTCGCCAATGGCATCGATGCTTTTTATGCCAAAGCGCAGCAAGCGGGCGTGGACTCAGTGCTTATCGCCGATGTGCCAGTAGAAGAAGCTGCGCCATTTATTCAAGCCGCTAAGGCCCACGGTATCGCGCCGATTTTTATCGCGCCGCCCAATGCCGATAGCGACACCCTTGAAAAAGTAAGTAAAAGTGGCGAAGGCTATACCTATCTATTGTCCCGCGCCGGTGTAACAGGCACTGACACTAAGGCGGGTACGCCCGTTGAAGAAATTTTAGCTAAGCTGCAAGCATTTAATGCGCCGCCACCACTATTAGGCTTTGGGATTGCCGAGCCGGCTCAAGTGAGCGCCGCCATTCAAGCGGGCGCCGCGGGTGCAATTTCTGGCTCAGCCGTAGTTAAAATTATTGAAGCTCATCAACAGAATGAAGCAAAACTGCTGTCCACCTTAGGCGAATTTACCCGCGCGATGAAAGCGGCAACCTAATCGCCTCACCGGAGTGACACAGTATTCAGGGCCAAATCTGCGGATTTGGCCTTTTTTATTGTATTAAGTACCACGGCAAAAACCATGTCGAGCAGAGAACCAACTGCATCTTAAAACTGTCAAACCCAAGGCTTATATTGGGCGCTGAGTCGCATGTCTTAGCGAAAGAGATGTTAATATAGCGCCGGTAACATCGGCAGTTTTGTTATGGTAAATGGACTTTTTATGCAGTATCAAATCTATATTCTCAACGTCACGCCTTGGGGCTGTGGTTTTCAAGGTGAAGTCGCCGCCCAATGTGATAATGGCGCCCCAGTATGGTTTTATTATCAGGGTAGCGATCAACAGGCTAAACAACGTTTTCCAGTGAATCAGTGGGTTAAGGTTGAACTCTTCGGCCGCTTAGCTAAGGCAAACCTACAGACCGACATCATTGAACACCGCCAGAGTCTGCAATTCCCTAAACATAATTGTCACTTTGAGGCATCTGGGCAAATCGTTGAGATCACCCAAACGCCCGATGATACTGTGTATTTACTGCAATCGAGCCTCCCCCTTCCCTTCGATAACGAACTAGGCACTTCACCAATTTCCCGTGGTCATTGGGTCAATGTTACTGGGGAATTATGGGTGACTAACTGGCAAGATTAAGGCTGGATTCAATATTAACGCAGTGCTCGCGTTTTCAGCGCAGGCTTTCCAGAGCGATGGCCAGACACTCAATCGAGGCTAAGAGCAAATAGCTTTTAGGGGATTTTGCCCCTAAAATGGCGAACCGATTGTGCTTAAGGTTGATAAGGTCAATGCCTACGGCGCAATCCCTAACGTCTTTCGCCAAAAAATGCTTTCGCCTAATCTGCTGACCTAAGCAGCTTTTGCAAAAGCGACATCTATTGAGGTTTTAATGTCTAGCGTAAACTCAGTCCCGACTCCCAAGCCCCGCACGATCTTTGGTACGCCTAAGCTACCCGCTAAATACGCTACGGTTGTGATGCCATTTTTTCTCTCAATTTTAATGAGTTGCATCGTGTCAGGGATCAGTACCTTCAACGGTGTCGGTGCATCGGCGCAATTTGTTGAGCTTTGGCTGAGTGCGTGGGGGATCTCATGGGCAGTGGCCTTCCCGACTCTATTGATGGTGCTCCCCTTAGTGCGAAAGTTAACCGCCGCCTTTGTGCAATTACCTTAAACTCACCTCCGTGTTTAATGCCGCTAAAGCCATTTTCTAAAATGGCTTTTATGTTTTTTCTCACTTTGCCCCTAAATCACCTAATAACCTAGTCAAGCACTCGGATTTACAGTCGATTTACACTCAAGATTGGCTCACACTTTCGTTGCTTAAGCCTACGTCCCCCAATGCCAGCAGTCCGAAATAAATCCCTATTCAATCCAAATGTAATTGACTGTTTTATTTTAAATAATTTTTAAAACATCTCCTTAAACATAAGTTTTACACCATTTTTGCTACGGCAATTCCCTCGCAAACAAACCGTATTTCAGCCCTTTATTTCCCAGTCAAAAGTACGACTCTCCCAACAACCTTTAAATGAGAATGATTTGCATTTGTGATTTTTCGAATGCTAATTTATTCGCCGTTGCGCTGAGGTAGTAATCCTCAGCTCATGCGCAACACATGGAACCGATCCTGATCCGCAAGATAAGGGAATGACTCACTCGGCAGAGATAGAGAGAACCACTCCTGGCTTGCCCATCAGCCGATGATGACAACCACAGTTTCGGTTGGCAGCTGGAACTTAAGGAGGCGTAAGTGACTACCCCAAAAAAGGAAAACGATCGCAGGATTTTCGATCTACTCGGTATCGGCATAGGTCCGTTCAATCTCGGATTAGCCGCCCTGAGTGAACCCATCGATGGCTTTAGCTGTTTGTTTCTTGATGCCAAAACCGAGTTTGACTGGCACCCCGGCATGCTGCTCAGCGCTTCTCGGCTGCAAACACCGTTTATGTCCGACTTAGTGACCATGGCCGATCCCACCAGTCGTTATAGTTACCTCAATTTTGCCAAGCAAACTGGCAGGCTGTATCCCTTCTATATCCGTGAAAACTTTTTCCTGCCAAGGAATGAGTATAACCAGTATTGTCAATGGGTTAGCAAACAGCTATCCAATCTGAGATTCGGTTTTAAGGTCACCCAACTAGATTACAACGCCGGTGAAGGTATCTACCATGTTACGGGGGTTGATAGACGCAGCGGCCAGCCCCAAACCTATTTGTGCCGTAAACTGGTGCTCGGCACGGGCACCACACCCTATGTGCCCGACAATTGCCCGATGCATGACCCTCGTGTGATGCACAGCGCCAGCTATATGCAGCAGAAAACCTACCTGCAGAGCCAAAGCGCCATTACCGTGATCGGCAGTGGTCAAAGCGCAGCGGAAATCTTTTACGATCTGCTGCAAGATATTGATACCTATGGTTATCAATTAAATTGGATGACCCGCTCGCCACGCTTCTATCCGCTGGAATACACCAAACTCACCCTAGAAATGACCTCGCCAGATTATGTGGATTACTTCCATGAACTGACGCCAGAGAAACGCAGCCGCTTGATTGCAAATCAAAAGTCCCTCTACAAGGGGATCAATGCCGAGTTAATCAACGATATTTATGATCTGCTTTACCAAAAACGTTTAGTCAGTGATATCCAATGTCAACTGCTGACCAATGTGGCACTCGATAAGATAGAGACCTCGGGCGACAAGCTAACGCTCAAATTCAACCACCTCGAACAGGAATATGCCCTAGAGCAACAGACGGGCGCCGTCGTCTTAGGCACTGGCTATCAATATCGTTTACCCGAATTTATTCAAGGCATTAAATCACAAATTGAATTTGATGATCGCGGCCAACTCGCCATCCAGCGGGATTATGGCATCGATATCAGAGGCGATATTTTTATCCAAAATGCGGGTCTGCATACCCATGGCATCAGCTCACCGGATCTGGGCATGGGCTGCTATCGCAATGCGACGATTCTGCAAGCGGTTTTAGGTTACGCGCCCTATCCGATTGAAGACAGTATCGCCTTCCAAACCTTCGATCCGACTAAGATCCGCGCGCGGCAAAACCAGCACACCAGCAGCACCCATTCAGCCACATCAAGCAAGACTATATATTCAGCGGTGCAACCTGCGCAGCATCGTAATGTTGAGCCACAGGCCGCGCTGCGGATAAGCCCTTCGGGCGGCAGCGTGTCGGTGTTGATGGCACCGCACAAGGAGGCGCAGTAATGGCCAGACATTGGAGCCGCCACTGTGCGGCCTCACTCTCAACACCCATTGTGATTGATGAGTTTGTGTTTAAACCACTCAATCTCCCGCAACAGCTGTCTATGTTGCAGAGCTGGTTTAATCAAGACTATGCCCGCTTTTGGGGGATGCAGGGGATGAGTCTCGATGCACTTGCTCAGGCGATGGCGCCAAGCGAGCACAAGCTCGCGCTGATAGGTGAATGGCAAGCCAAACCGCTGTTTATGGTGGAGTTATACGATCCCGCCCAGGATGAAGTGGGTGAGCACTATGCCGTGGAGCGGCTCGATTGCGGTATGCACCTCATCCTCGCGCCACTTGAGGGCAAGCCTGTTCATGGCTTGTCCGGTCAAGTGATGCAGGCAATTGCCGAGCTCATCCTCGAAAAGCTTGCCTTTAAGCGAATGGTCGTCGAGCCGGATCAGCAAAATCACAAAATTCACCGCTTAAATAGCCAAATTGGGATCCGTTACCAAAAAGCCATTCAACTGCGCAGCAAAGCCGCCTTCCTCGGTTTTTGTAGCGCCCAGAGTCGCCAATTAGCGCAAAAGACCAGCGCACTTTTAATGTCGCGCACTGCAACTCAAGCAACTCAAACTACACATGCAACCCATGCAACCCATGCAACCCATGCAACCCACGCAACCGCTGTTAACCCTATCATTTTGCAGGTAAACCGATGAACTTAGCCACTAACCGCGCATTACTCAAACCATTCACTCAAGCCAACTTCCCCACGCTGGAGGCCACTGCCCACACACACGTCCCCGCCCACTTAATGCCGGAATATTGGCAGGCGGCCAATCGTCATCTAGTGAAGAAAATCCTCTGCGAATTTACCCATGAGAAGATCATCACCCCACAGATATACCGCCAAGCGGCAGGTATCAATCACTATGAACTTAGGCTCAAGGACTGCACCTATTATTTCAGCGCGCGCCATTATCAGCTCGATCACCTTGAGATAGAAACCGGATCGATTCGAGTCAGCAGCGCGGGCCAAGACAAGCCACTCGATGCCATGAGTTTGATTATCCAACTGAAAGATGCCTTGGGCATGAGTGAAACCCTGCTGCCCACTTACCTAGAGGAAATCACTAGCACCCTCTATAGCAAGGCCTACAAGTTGGCCCATCAAGCTATCCCCGCCGCTACACTCGCTAAGGCTGATTATCAAACTATTGAGGCGGGCATGACCGAGGGGCACCCGGTGTTTATCGCCAACAATGGCCGCATTGGTTTTGATATGCAGGACTATTACCAATTTGCCCCCGAGAGTGCCAGCGCGCTTCAGCTAGTGTGGATTGCGGTGCGTAAGGACAAAACCACCTTCTCCGCCCTCGAAGGATTGGACCATGATAGCTTGTTAAAACAGGAGCTTGGTGAACAGTTCACCGCGTTTCAACAACACTTAAGCACACTGGGACATGCGGTCGACGGCTTTTATTTTATGCCCGTTCATCCTTGGCAATGGCGCGAAAAAATTGCCCGCACCTTTGCTGGCGAAATCGCCCGTGGCGACATTATTTATCTCGGCGAGAGCCAAGATTGCTATCAAGTTCAACAATCGATCCGCACCTTCTTTAACTTAACTGCGCCGCAAAAATGCTACGTCAAAACCGCGCTTTCTATCTTAAACATGGGCTTTATGCGCGGGCTTTCGCCGCTGTATATGAGCCGCACCCCGCAGATCAACGCTTGGGTGGCCAACCTTATCGAAAGCGACAGCTATTTTGCCGAGCAAGGTTTTGTGATCCTAAAAGAAATCGCCGCAATCGGTTATCACCACAGGTATTACGAAGAGGCACTCACTCAAGATAGCGCCTATAAGAAAATGCTGTCGGCGTTGTGGCGCGAGAGTCCGTTGCCGCATATTGAGCCGCAGCAAACCCTGATGACCATGGCGGCACTATTACACGTCGATCATCAGGAGCAAGCCCTGCTTGCCGCCTTAATCAAGCACTCGGGCTTAAGCGCTAAGGAGTGGGTCAAGCGCTATCTCAACCTCTACTTATCACCGCTATTACACGCCTTCTTTGCCTACGATCTGGTGTTTATGCCCCATGGTGAAAACCTGATTTTGGTGCTCGACGCCGGCATCCCAGTCAAAATATTGATGAAGGACATCGGCGAAGAAGTCGCAGTACTCAACGGCAACGAGCCACTGCCGCAAGAAGTGCAGCGCCTTGCGGTCGAGCTTGAGGAAGATATGAAGCTCAACTATATCTTGCTTGATATTTTTGACTGTATTTTCCGTTATTTAGCGCCCATTCTGGATAAGCAAACCGACGTCAGCGAAGCGCTATTTTGGGAGTTGGTGGCAGACAATGTACGCGACTATCAAGCCCAGCATCCGCACTTAGTGGACAAATTTGCACAGTACGATCTCTTTAAAGACGGCTTCGTTCGCACTTGCCTGAATCGCATTCAGCTTAATAACAACCAGCAGATGATTGACCTTGCCGACAGAGAAAAAAATCTGCGCTTTGCGGGCGGAATTGATAATCCGCTGGCGGCCTTTAGGCAAAGCCATGCCTTTGGCTCTGCAAATCAGAAGCTTAAACCCAAACCCTAAAGCATTTTTAACCTTGAGTGGGCCTGCGTCCACTCTGGGCACTCGTGTTTGCCCTAAAAATAACACTGTAAATCAACCAACTTAATCAAACACCCTAAATGGAATTTAAGATCATTATTATGAAAACCTTCCCCCTCAACCGCCTCGCAGCGCACTGCCAACTCGCCATCACACGCCCTGAGCTTATCCTCTGCTCTGCCATACTCAGCATGCCCTGTGCTTATGCCGATGCCAGCGACACCCAGAAAAAATCCACTAAAGACATTGAAATCATTAATATCGTTGGCGCTAAGGATCTCCACGATAATCGTTACAAAACTCAGGCGATGAACACGGCAACGGGCTTAGATTTGTCCTATTTAGAGACGCCGCAATCCGTCACCTCGGTCACTCGCCAAATGATGCAAGATCAGCAGTTAAACAGTGTCATCGAAGCCATGACCAGCGTGGCAGGCATCAATGCTAGGCCGATGGATAACGACAGATACAGCATCAGTTCGCGGGGGATTGCGGTCACCAGTATTCTTTACGATGGCGTGCCCACCACCTATGACACCCGTTTTAACTACGGCGATAACCTTATCGATACCGCCATCTACGAGCGGGTGGAAATTGTCCGTGGCGCCACAGGGTTAATGACAGGTGCGGGTAACCCCTCGGCCGCGATTAACCTTATTCGTAAACGCCCAACGCAAGAATTTATGGGCAGCACCTCAGTGAGTGTCGGCTCATGGAACAATCTGCGCGGTATGGTCGATTTATCCAGCGGCTTAAACGACAGTGGCAGCATTCGTGGCCGGGTTGTCGCCGCCTATCAGGATAAAGAATCCTTCCAAGACAGATACGAGCAGCAACGCACCACCCTCTATGGCATTGTTGAAACCGATATTACCGCCAGCACACTGCTTACCTTAGGAGTGGATTATCAAGACACCACGCCCGAAGGCACTATGTCCGGCGGTCTGCCGCTGTTCCACAGTGATGGCAGTCGTACAAATTACGATCGCACTACCTCCACGGCCCCCGATTGGGCCTCGGCGCATACCCAAGGACTCAATACCTTCGCCAGCCTTGAACATCGTTTTGATAACGGTTGGGAGCTAAAAGGCACCTACAGTTACGGCGATAACTCACTGAAATACGATGTACTCTGGGCTACGGGTTATCCTGATCCGGTAACAAACATAGGCGCAACCGCAGGCTCAATCGCCTATGTCGATGGGAGTCGTACTCAACATAACCTCGACTTACGGGCTCAGGGAATGTTTGCCCTGTTTGGCCAAGAACATCAACTCACCTTTGGCTGGACGGGTCAGCGCCAAGAGTTTGCCAACCCTTACTATTATCCTACAGCCGCCGTGCCGCCCTTGGGGGATTTTCGCGATCCTAACTTCCAATATCCAAAACCTCAGTGGAAGGAGACACACACCACGGGCTCCTTCGGCGAGACCGAGCAAAGCGCCGCCTATGTGGCCACGCAGCTCAATCTGACCGATGCCTTGGCATTGCTCGCAGGCCTGCGCCTTAACCAGTGGCAAACCGACCAAGATAACTTTGGTAGCATGTATGATTTCAACGTCGGCAATGAGCTCACCACCTATTTTGGCCTGACCTACGCACTCGGCGAGCAATACTCGCTTTACGCCAGTTATACGGATATTTTCGCGCCGCAAACCTTGCAGCGCATCGATGCCAGTTACATCGATCCTGTCAAAGGTAAAAACTACGAGGCGGGCATCAAAGTCAGCTTGATGGATGAAAGCTTAGATATGTCGTTGTCGGTATTTGAAATTCGCCAAGACAATGTTGGTGAACGCACTGGCGATGTGCTGCCAGGCACCACTATCCCAGTGTATCGGGAGGTTAACGGCACTAAGACCCAAGGCTTTGAGTTTGAATCCACAGGCAAAATCACCGATGACTGGAATATCTACTTCGGCTACACCCAATTCAGTACCGATGATCCTAAGGGCAATCGCATCAACACCACTTCCCCCCGCCAGCAGCTAAAACTCTTTACCACTTATACCTTTAGTGGCGATTGGAACAAGTTGCAGCTTGGCGCTGGGGTCAATTGGCAAAGCCGAGTCTATCAAACAGTGAACTCGCCCTTAGGCAGAGTCGAGGTTGAGCAAAACTCCTATGCATTGGCAAACCTAATGGCAAGTTATGCCTTTACCGAACAGCTAAAGCTGAGCGCCAACGTGCATAACGCCTTGGATAAAACCTATTACAGCCAAGTGGGGCAATTTAGCCAGTACCAATATGGCACCCCGCGCAGCGTGAGCGTGAATTTGGATTATCGCTTCTAACAGACTGACGATAACCAGCTGTTAATCAATGAAAACTGCGGTGAGGTGAGTTGACTCACCGCAGTTTAATCAATTCAAGCCTAAGGAGTGATTATGGCGCGCCAAGGAGAGTCAGCCCCTGCCTTAGTCAAGCTTTCCAGTGAGACTAAACCGAGTCGTACCAAGCACAGCCATACCAAATGCTCGCAAAGTGTAAACCCTGCGAGCACCAAGCAAACAGAACTTGGTTTAACAAAGAGTCAAATGGAGCTAACTAAAGTAGCCAAAGCGTTTAATCAACGACTGGCGCTTCGCGCCCCATTTTATGCCCAGCATTTTGTGGCAACCACTAAGCCCCAAGGACTCAGTGTTGATACTTGGAGTCAGCCAGCAGTTTATCAGCAGCTTTTACTGGATTTTGCCAATGCCTATCCACCTTTGGCAAAAACCACCTCATCCATCCCGTTAGAAAATATTCCCGAGCAGGTATTGCTCAGCCATAGCCATAATTCCAAAGCCCTGCACTCGCTCTGGGGACAGTGGTATTTCGGTCTGTTAGTGCCACCCATGCTGGAGTGGATTATTAACGCGCCGCATTCGCTCGCAAGCACCCTTGAGCAGATTGAGCAGATTGATATAGCGCCTAAGCATTTTTACCTTAGGCCCCACGATTCGGGCAGAGTTGCAGGTTTTGAGTTTCAATTAACCCTAGCCCCCACTCCTCAGGTGAAAGCCGCCATCGTTAAAGCCACGATTTTAAAACCAACCCGCGAGCGACAACTAATCCAATGGATTAAAAACCATCTAATTCCTAGCGTTGAGCGTTTACAGCGCTTAAGCCCGACTCCCGCAAAACTGTACTGGAGCCATTTAGGCTATCTTATTCACTGGTATTTGGGTGAGATGGCATTGTCAAATATTGAATTTGAACGCCTTAAGGAACTGCTATTTAACACAAAATCCTTTGAAGATGGGGAATTGAATCCACTCTATAACAGCATTAATCTGCTGCCCACCTCAGCTGCTGACGCGGACAATATTCGCCGAGTCTGTTGCTTAAGGTATCAACTTGCCAACAGTCATCGCTGCGGCGATTGCCCGTTAGCCACGCGCGCCCAAGCAAAACGCGCCGCACAAGCTTAGCCTTATCGGTCACGGCCCACTTAGTTGTAAGGACAACATGGATTGCAACAGCCGTTGCCGCCGCTTTCATGCAACAGTTAGCAATCGGTCACCTTTCACGGCTTTTTCCCTCTAGTCCCCCGTGCTACACTCAAGCCCACGTCTTCTTAACACGATTATTTATGAAACAACTGCTTGATTTTCTGCCCCTCATTATCTTTTTTGCCGTCTATAAATTTTTCGATATTTATATCGCCAGTGGCGCCTTAATCGCCGCCACCGCACTGCAATTAGTCGTGACCTATGCGCTGTACAAAAAATTGGAGAAGATGCACCTTATTACCTTCGCTATGGTGACTGTGTTTGGTACCCTCACCTTAGTGTTCCATGACGATGCCTTTATCAAGTGGAAAGTCACTATTATTTATGCTTTATTTGCCCTAGCCCTTGGCGTGAGCCAGCTACTCAACAAGTCGATTTTAAAGTCCATGTTGGGTAAAGAGATGAAGGTGGCCGATAAGATTTGGGCACACGTAACTTGGTACTGGGTGAGCTTTTTTGCCATCTGTGGCCTAGTCAATATCTATGTCGCCTTTAGACTGCCGTTAGAAACTTGGGTGAACTTTAAAGTGTTTGGCCTCACCGCCTTAACCCTGATTAATACCGTTATCACCGTCTTTTACCTTTATAAACATCTTCCCGAAGATCAACGCAAGGAACTCAAATAATGTGGTATATGATTTCAGCTCAAGATGTTGAGAACAGCTTAGAAAAACGTTTAGCGGCGCGCCCTGCGCATTTAGCTCGCTTGCAGGAACTGGCCGATGAAGGTCGTTTGTTGGTTGCGGGTCCACACCCCGCTATCGATAGCGAAAATCCTGGCGATGCGGGTTTTAGCGGCTCGTTAGTGGTTGCGGATTTCGATTCGTTAGCCACGGCTCAAGCCTGGGCAGATGCCGATCCTTACTTCGCGGCGGGCGTATATCAAAGCGTTGTGGTAAAACCCTTCAAACGAGTTCTCCCTTAATGAAAATCGTTTCTTTCAATATCAATGGATTGCGTTCTCGCCTGCATCAATTGCAAGCGTTAATCGACAGCCATCAGCCCGACATTATCGGCCTGCAAGAAACCAAAGTGCACGATGAAGCCTTCCCGCTCGCCGAAGTCGAGGCCATGGGCTATCACGTGCATTACCACGGTGGCAAGGCACACTATGGCGTAGCCATGCTCTCCAAAGCCGCCCCACTTAAGGTGCAAAAGGGTTTTGCAACCGATGAAGAAGATGCGCAGCGCCGCATGATTATCGGCACCTTTGCTCAGGCCAATGGCCGTCAGTTAACTGTGTTGAATGGTTATTTCCCTCAGGGCGAAAGCATCGACCATCCGACAAAGTACCCTGCTAAGCGTAAGTTTTATCATGACTTAATGGCGCATCTGCACGCTAATCATAGCAACGATGAAGATATCGCCATCATTGGGGATATCAATATTTCGCCCATCGATTTGGATATCGGCATCGGTGAAGTCAACCGCAAACGTTGGCTAAAAACCGGTAAATGCAGCTTCCAACCCGAAGAGCGTGAATGGCTCAAAACCCTGCAAGATTGGGGATTGGTGGATACCTTCCGTCAACTCCACCCCGACCGCAGCGAGCGTTATTCATGGTTCGATTACCGCAGCAAAGGCTTCGATGATAACCGTGGCCTACGCATCGATGTGATCTTAGCCACGCCGTCACTGGCCGCACGTTTAGTCGAATCCGACGTCGATTACGATCTGCGCGGCATCGATAAACCCTCAGATCACGCGCCAATTTGGAGCACCTTTAAAGAAGCCTAACTCGCTTGGGTGAATCCTTTAATCGATATAAAAAACATCGGCCTAGGCCGATGTTTTTGTTTGAGAGCTTAGATCTTTAAGTACAGGCTTCATAGGCGAGCCATGATATTCGCTCGACGACACGCAGCCAGTCCATCCTTGGATGCTCGACCGCCCCATCCGTGGGGCGGACGGTCGTCTCACTAATCACCATGGATCACCTTTTAGTATCGGCGTAATCTGTAGGTTTTAAAGAAAATATGTGTATTGCTTTGGGACAAAGCGTGTTGGCTCATCAGCTATGACAGGTGAATTTCGCAAAAAAATGTCTATGGGATAACGCACATCTAAGGGGCTGACAACGCATTACAACTAAACCTAATCACAACAACCGTAACCACCGCGGCTCAATGGAACTGGAAACGCAGCGCGTTGACAGTCCCTCTTGGGGCGTTTGTTATGTGAATTTTCCATTAAGGTATCCACACAACCCGTCTAAATCAGGAAAAATGGTACTTTGATTAATGCCACATCGATCTAAACTAATAAGAATCTCAGCTTTAATTCTCTTTGGAATGAGATACTCACACAGCCACAGCTGCTCCTTTTTGCTATCTTCTAACGGTGTAAATTGCCCATTTGAATAGTTATGAATGGTAAGCCATCCATGCTGAGCACTCACTCTTGGACTTTCATAATTTGGTTGCAATATACAAACATGCTCCTGCTCAAAAGGTGATTTAGTTTTGTCAGGAAGAGCCGCGCGATCAGCAACTAACATATAAACGTAAGAGTCGACTTCTGGACTATTTGAACATGCAAACCATAACGCAACCATTGGATTTGATGTCCAATCCAAACAGCGAGTTTTCAAACCATGATGTTGTGCTTTAACAATAGCATGCCAATCATCTTCATCTTTAGGGCTTAACAAACTAGAACCAATTAGGCGCATTTGCTCCAAAGCATGTTTCTCGAAGTGAGTTGTGTCTTTAGTTTTATCTTCGCGAGCCACACTCGGAAGCAAATTACCTTTTACTGGCTGACCACGAAATAAGACCTTATTTCCGAACAATGGAGCAATTTCCATCGACTCAATGTAATTTGCTAAGCTCTGAATCTCAGCAACCTCGGTAATCATTGATATCTCCCATTAACATAACGCCTTGCACAACGGCTGACAGGCATTTTCCATTTGGTGGTAAAGTTTTGCGAGGCTAAATAAATCCAGCCACCCATTATAAACCAGAGCTTGCGATTTAAACCGTCCCTCCCCAAAACGACCTGTACATTTATCTTCTTGATTTGCTTGTCTTGCAATCGGTTCATTGAGGCAGCACATAAACCAGCTAATGTCACATAAACGACTGCGATAAATGGCGATTGAATGCTTTAATCTGTTGACCTCATGCGCCTCGACCAACTCACCTTTGGCGTATTTTTGCGTTAATTCATCGCCTTTAAACAACTTATGCCATTGCTCTAGCACTTCGCAGTCAGTCCAACGATTTGCGCTGTCGATATCCACAAGCAGCACCACATGCAGATGATTTGACCTTATTCATCATTAAAAAAGGGCAAAGGCTGCCACATCAATGGCAAAAACGGCTTCAAGTTCAAACAGTAGCGATGCTACCCAAGCACGGCAATGGTCATAATTTTTACCCGAATAGCCATCATCACCACATAAAAAAGCACGCCGAACAACGCGGCTACAACAATGGTAATAGGGACTGATTTAAAGAGATAGTTCAAGACCTATCTGAGTTCTACGAGGGCTTGGCATATAAACCTCCTAGTTCAATGCTTAACCAAGCATAGTAAGCGGTTTACTACCGTGCAGTTAAAGAGATGGGTGTCTATTACTACGTTACTTCTGCACCTATTACTTGACTCTTTTGCACTGTATTTTGGGTAACTATTGCTTCTTTTACTCCTTTTTTCAATTTTTAACCAAGCATAGTCATAGGTTTACTACTACGCTATTAAGGATGGGGGTCTATTACTTTCAAAGTATTGGATCAGAACATTACAAAACTTGGTCATAGAAGAGAACCTAAATGAATACTATGACCTGTTCAAAACAAGCGTTAACGCATATAAGAACTTCATAATATTCAACTCAGTTGGAGACCAAAAATTGAATTGATGAATATAGACAAAATTCATGGATCTATTTAAAAACTACTAGCCAACGTACTAAATTTACTCCATGATGAATTTTGCATGATGAGTAAGATTTTCAAAGAGAGTTTGTAAAACAGTAGTGTTACTAGAACACATTAAATAACAAATGGAGATGTTTTTTATGAAAAAGATGATCGTTAAAGTTTGTTTGCTTAGCTTTGCAACTTCTTTTCTTTCGGGTTGTGTGGGTAGTAATGCGGTGACAGGATATGTCATGCAATTCAACTTGAAAGCAGTTGATAACCGTTATGCTCGTGGTGGTCTAAACATTCTAATGGCGCCAGTTTATGGTATTTCGATTGCAGCAGATTATATTATCTTTAACTCGTTAGAATTCTGGACTGGTAATAACCCGCTTAACGGCAAACCACATATCTTTGATACTCACACAGACACTTATATAGATATCAACGACAAAGTTGATGATTCACTCAAAACTGCACCTGTTAAACCTTTGACTAATAATCGTATTATCCAAAAAGGTCAGATGCATCAAATAGATGAAAACACTGTACGAATGGATATAACTTACAACACTGGCGAAACAGCAATACTCGTAGGTGAGCGTGAAGGTGATGTGGTCACCTATTATATTGACGGAAAAGTTGTCTCTCAAACCTCCATAGAAGAGATGCAGGATTATCTTAAATCTCGCGTTTAATATTTAACTATAAATTAGTCGTAGGTTTATAAGGAAATGGATGCCAATACGGCATCCATTTTTTATTTTAGTTAGAATCTATTAACAACGAGATTAAACATCGCAGCTAACCATTCATTATTGAGTGCACCCTATTGCTTTTGATTTTCCCTAAAAGGATTGGTCTAAGAATGATGCGAAAGTCCCAGTTGTAAGATCTGCTATTTATCCAGTTTCAAACATATAGAGCACTTTATAGCATTATAAAAATTTGGTTAATAGAGAAAATCTAGTCTTTCTTAAAATTGAGGCTGTAACAGGGAAAGAAACCATAGCTTTTAGTTAAAGAATAGCGGAATGGTTAGCTAAGATTGTCATTGTTGTAACAGTAGCAGTTGGCGGCTCTGCATCTGTCCCATAGGGATAGAGGAAATGTCACTCTGATATCGGTAACATCATTGACCATCTCATCGCGACAATTGCATTTCCGTGCACCCCAGATACCGCCATTGAACTTATACGGCCACCTTTTGTGAAATCAAAAGCACGATAAATCACTGGGAAACAATCACAAAAATCTAGCCAAATAGACGATGCAGGTATCTTGCTTTTAGGATGTAAAAAATGTCGATAACCAAAGAGTTAACCGCCATTTTTTTCAAATATTAAGACTTATAAGTTAAGCAATGGACACCTTCAGCGTTAACAATTAACCGTAAATCTCGCCGAAGGTACCTGTTTAGCTAGTGCGATACTGTTTAAGGATTCCTTCGAGTTCAACCGAGGCATGTTGCAAATCATGCGCTAGGGTGACACTGCGCTGCGCCGTTTGTTTAATGGTATCGGATTGATGGCGGATCTCATTGAGTTGGCCAGCGATATCCCGGGCGGCGACGCTCTGCTCTTCCGCCGATGCAGCAATTTGGCTGCTCATATCGAATACGGCATTAACCGATTGCGCCATCCCCTCAACATCGTCGCCCACGGCAATAATGGCGCTGCGGCCTTCATCGGCGCGGTCCACAATCTCAGTGGTGATATTGGAGAGCTGACGAGTGCCCGATTGCAATCCTTCGATCATCGCTTGGATCTCAACAGTCGCTTGTTGAGTACGTCCAGCCAAGGTACGGACTTCATCGGCAACCACCGCAAAACCGCGGCCTTGCTCACCCGCACGGGCAGCTTCAATCGCCGCATTCAGCGCCAGCAAATTGGTCTGCTCGGAAATACTGTTGATGGTCGTCACCACGGCATCGATACCCGCCGCATCCTTAGATAGTTGTTCTACCGATGAAAATGCCGCGCCAATCTTGGTTGAGAGTTGCCCAATACTGTCCACCGTATGGCTAATACGTCCTTGGCTGGCACTCATTTGGCTGGCGTTATCTTTGGTCTGGAGCGAGGTGTTACTGGCATTGACCGATACTTCTTCAATCGCCGAGGTCATCTGCGCCATCGCCACGGCAACTGAGTCTAAAAATTGATGCTGGGCACCAATTAACTCGCCACTGCTTTTGGCCTGTTGATTAAACTCATCGGCGGCGAGGGAGAGCGTCTGAGCATTGCTGCGGATAGCACTCACCATTTCGCTCATGTTATCGGCGCAGCGGTCGATTTCGCGGGCGATTAAGCTGAAGTCATCGGTACCGAAAAAGTTTAATCTAAAACTTAGATCACCATCCGCTAAGCGTTTGATCGCCATGTACATATCCCACAGACCACCACCGAGGGAGGTTGAAATCCAATAGCTTAGTTGGAATAAGGGCAATAAACCGATTAACGCGAGCCAAAACATTAAGTTGGCATCGCTGCGCCCCTCATTTTCCCATTGAGCAACATTTTGCGACAGTTCGAGTGCGCCGCTTGATCCCACGCTGGCACTGGCAGTCACATTATCCCTTTGGCGCTGCGCCTCTGTTTGGCGAGTGACAACACTTAAACCATTGTCACGGGCAAACTGTGACAATTTATCCTCTGTCAACTGCTGTGCATTCGCGACTTGGGCAAAGGCATCGACGGTCGCCTGCACTCGAGCCAAAGAGGCGGCTTCGAGGTTGCGGTGAGCATGTTGGTAATTGACGAGTGCAACGGTGGCGGTGATCAGCGCCACCATAGAACAGACAACCCAAAACTTTCCGTTGAGACTGAATTTGATCAATATGGCATCAATGGTGCGAAACTGGATTTGTTTCATCTTGATATTTCCTAAGACCTAAAGGCTATCGGTACTAAATCAGCATTATAGCTCATCTATTCCATCACTTTATTTAGCGTAACAGACATCATCTGCACATTAAAAATGTGATGAATTTAATCGGCACTGGCGATTTCAGAGCGCGTTGACGCTGACCATTTTTGGCGAAGGGTGACTAACTGCGCCGTCAACAAACTCATGCAAAAACCTAACAGGGCGCCCAACACTAAGGATGGCACAATATTGGCGACATCCCCTGCCATGGCAAAGGTAATACAACAGCCAATAAAGGCTCCGGGAATAAAGCTTAATTTTTGATAACTGGCCTGCAGGCACATTGCCGAAGTGGCAATACCCGTAAACAGATAACCCACCACGGGCGATACGAAGAAACTGCTGCCGCTGATAATGAGCCAAGCCCAAAATACACCAGAGAGATTGGTGCACCACGCCATCATCACGCCCTGAAAGCCTACCTTAGGTTGAGCAAAGAAGGTGCTACAACCTAAAAAGCCAATCCAAGTAACGAGATGAAAGGTATCTGCGATACCACACCAGACAGCGGCTAATAGCCCCGCCGAAATAGCGACTTGCCAACGATTTTCCATGATGACCCCTTTATATTGTTTTCACGGAAGTTAATACTCAAATGCGCTTAAGGTGCGGCTGTATTATGGTGTTATAGCGCCCTTCACTTCCGTGTCGATCAATTTTTAGTAGGGATCTGCAATCGAAAACAGACTCACAGGCCGACTAGGAACCGATTCAAATGAATGTGTACGCGAGTCCGCATACCTTAGGTCACCTGAGTAAACATATTGGTTAAATTACCTCTATTCTGGTAACAAAAACCTGATCTATTGCTAATTTTCGGCATTAATGCCCGTAAATTTGCTAACAAGCAATTTATTTGTGGTAAAAAAACGAAAAAAACGCTTGTTAGGCGCTTTTTTGCTCACTCAGGTGTCGTTTACAGCATCACAACTTCAACATTTTATTAACTGGCAGGTCGCGGATCCTAATGCCTGTTGCGGCAAATATCGCGTTGGTCAGGCTAGGTGCCACTGGCGGCACGCCGGGCTCACCCACACCTGCAGGCGGTGCATCCGACTCGATAATGATGATCTCCATCTCGGGTACTTGGGGTAAACGTAGCAAGGGATAATCGTGGAAGTTAGACTGCACTACCTTACCCTGTTGGTAACTGATCTCCCCCATTAGCGCCAAGCTTAAACCAAATACAATCGCGCCTTCGGTCTGCGCTTTCACCCTATCTGGGTTGACCACAGTGCCGGCATCAATCGCAGCAATGGCATTGAGCACTTTAAGCTGTTTGTCCTCTCCCACCTCTACCCGCATAGCTACCGCCACCACACTCACAAAGCTGCGGTGCACGGCAAAGCCCCAACCTTGATTCTTACCCGCTTTAGGCGCCTTGGCTTGGGCTTGTTCTACCGCTTCAATCACCTTGAGATAACGACCAACATCGACGGGATGACGATTAAGATCCTCACCATAGTTGCCATATTTAAAGCCTTGGTTTTCAAAGGTCTCTCGTCTTGCTTGGCCCAGTAAGCTGCGCCACATATCGGGGCAAGACAATTTGGCTTTATGGGCCATTTCATCGACAAAACTGCCCACGCCAAACCCATGTTGAATATTGCATACCGAGCGCATCCAACCGATACGGCTGTAAGCGCTAGCCTTAACGGCCTCGTAGCGTAAATTTGCGAGGGCAAAGGGCACATCGACAAAGCCTAAGTCCAACTCACCGCCGGATGGATACTCGACGCCCTCGGCAAAGGTGGAGCTGATCGACGGGAAGCCCGTACGCGCTAACAGCGCAGTGGGTTTGTTATTAGCATCGAACAAGGCCTGGTAACACTGGGCACTGATGGCGTGGTAATAACCGTTTTGGATCTCATCCTCACGGCTCCAACTCACCTTCACTGGCCGTTTAAATTGTTTGGAGAGTTGCGCCGCCTCCACACTGAAATCCGGTTTGGACTTGCGCCCAAAGCCGCCGCCCAATAGCGTCACATTCACTTTCACCGCATCTTCGGCAATACCTAAGGCCGCTGCCACATTTTGCTGTGTACTCTGCGGTGTTTGTGTCGATGCCCAAATTTCACAGCCCTTCTCGGTCACATTGGCGGTGGCCACGGGCGGCTCAATGGAGGAATGAATAAGGTAAGGCACGGTATAAATCGCCTTGAGGGTATCATCCTCAGGCCACGCTTTGACCTCATCCCCAACTTGACGAACCACCTTGCCTAGAGCTTGTACCTTATCCACCAGCTCTTGCAGATAGGTTTTAGAATCGTGACTGCTGTTGGCAGACTGAGTCCAGCTTACTTGCAAGGCTTTACGTCCCTGCAGCGCGCTCCAAGTATTTGTCGCCACCACAGCTACGCCGCCTAAGGCTTGAAAAGCGGGAGCGCCCTTGGACGTTGGCAAACGGTACACATCGACCACACCCGCTACTTTGCGCGCCGCACTATCGTCAAGACTTGCCACATCGCTCCCCAATACGGGTGGGCGCATAATGCTGGCATAAAGCATATTTTCCACTTGAATATCATAGCCATAGACAGCCTTACCCGTGAGCATGGCCTGCATATCGACTATCTGACGCGATGCACCAATTTGCTTGAAATCCTTAACCGCCTTTAATCGCAGTGAATCGGACGCGGGCAGTGGTAATCCTGCAGCATCGAGGGCTAATTCACCAAAGCGCGCAGCACGGCCAGATTTAGCATGCAGCACTTGATGATCTTTAGCCTGCACTTCACTCACGGGGACTTTCCAGCGGGCGGCAGCGGCTTGTTCAAGCATGGTTCGAGCCATCGCGCCCATCTCACGCATGCGGTCATAGTTTTCGCGGATACTGCGGCTACCATCGGTATTTTGGCTGGCGTAACGTTTATCGGCGAGCCCTTGAATAGGCACAATTTTATCCCAATCAGCCTCCAGTTCTTCGGCTAAGATTTGTAAAATCCCTGTGCGGATCCCCTGACCCATTTCGGAGCGGTGGCAGGTCAAATAAACCTTGTCATCCTCACCGATGGCGATAAACAGATTGAGCCGCGCCTGTTGGTCCTGTGCCAATGCCATTGGACTCCAACTGAGACCGCTTGCCCCGAGTGCGAGACCGCCCCCGACGGCGCCGAAGAGTTTTAACACATCGCGGCGACTGATATTTTCAACTGCGGTGAAGGTACTCATCTTAGCGCTCCTGTTTGGCATAACTTTGCAGCGCCGCTTTTATCCGAGGATAGGTACCACAGCGACACAAATTACCCGACATAGCGGCATCGATTTGTTCTGCCGACGGTTTTGGATGTTGAGTGACTAAGGCCGCCGCCGACATTAACTGCCCTGCCTGACAATAACCACATTGGGGCACATTGTGTTCGGCCCAAGCATTTTTAAGCTTTTGATTATCAAGCCCTTCAATCGTGGTCAGTTGCTTTCCTTGTGCCTGGGATACGCTAGTTAAACAGGCGCGCACAGGCTGACCATCTAAATGCACAGTACACGCGCCGCAGAGCCCAGCGCCACAGCCATATTTAGTGCCCGTTAAGCCTAAAATATCCCGTAATGCCCAGAGGATAGGCATATTCGGATCCGTATTTAAGGTAAAGGATCTGCCGTTAATGGTCAGGTTTTGCGATGGCGTCGCAAGGCTCTTGTCCTTTGCAGCCTCCGAGAATGGTATTGCCATAACTCACTCCTTAAGTGCCAACCACGACGCAAGATCGGCTTTAGTATCAATATCAATCGCGGCATGGGGTAAGGGAACAACCACTAGCTCACCCACATTTGCCAGTTGTTTTAAGATGGATTTGGCGCCGCGATCGCCGGTCAAATCCGTTAATAAATCGAGTATTGAGGCATTAAAAATAGCAGGGGCGCCTAATTCATCCAACTTCCCAGCTTCGGTCGCATAAAGAGCGGCCACAGATTGCTGACTCGTCTGCCAAGTCTCAATCAATTGCCGATAGTCTTCAAATGTCAGCGCGACCTGATCCGCTAAGGTGAGTAACATGCCATCAAACTGTTGCGCTTTTGCATAGTCCGCGGCGACTCGCAGCGACGATGACAAGCCTGTCTGCCAGTCGGCATTATGCAGCAACGTCAGATTAGTCGCCCGAGCAGCCTCAAGTTGGGGGCGCAGCTCGTGGTCATGGGCACCGAGCACCACCAGCAGCGAAGCGCTGACTTGATTGGATGCCCCTATTGCCAATGGCGCCGAGGTAAAACGAGCCAAACTGTCGATATGGCGTTGTAAGATGCTATGCCCTTGTCCCTCACTCGCCGCTGTTGATAAACGTTGTGCCAGCTTCGCCCCCTGAAAGCGCCGACTCTCGCCTGCCGCGAGCACGGCAATGAGCAATCTTTCCCTGATGTGCATTTAAGGCATCATTCCATCGAGCGAGGAAAATGCCGCACCATGAAGCACACCATGGCATTGCGCTAAAATGCTCAATGCTATTGCGCTCGGTAACTCGCCACCAAGCGCAAGCCCCGCTGGCGCCGAGAAAAAGCCACTAAACGAATCAGTATTGAGTTCGGCCATCGCCAGTACTTTATCCCGCCGATGAGTAGGCCCCAAGAGCCCAACATATTTAAGATCAAAAGGTTGAATTGCTTTTAGTGCCGCGGCATCTAAGTTCAGATTATGGTGCATAACCACGGCGCAATCTAACGATGCAACAAGGGTGGTGGCCTCATTAACGCTTTGCTTGATGATATGGGCATGGGGGAAGTCGGCACTTCTTGCATAGGCGGTGCGGCTATCAAACACGCTCACCTGCCAACCTAAACTGTGGGCAATCGCCGCCACAGGTTTAGCATCGATACCCCCACCAAAGATCCCTAAATGGAATCGAGGCCTTAGGGGGATGATGAGCGAATCCCCTTCGTGGGCACTTAATATTCGTGCCTTTGTAAAATCTGCCGAGGAAAAAGGTGCGCTATCCGCCGGATAAAACTGCGCAGTGTAACTGCGGGCATCGCTGCCCGCGGGCACTAAGGGTAATTGGTAGCATCCCGTCTGCCCCTTGCGAAACGCTTGGACTATATCCACGAGACCAAGGTCATGATTCTCCTTAAGCAGCGGGATCAACATTATATCGACTTTGCCACCACAGCCTAAGCGATAGCTGGCATCGGACTCGTCCGTCGCATCATAGGTGACTCGAACAATCTGCTGCGACTGCATGGCTTGCTGCGCATGGCGGCGAAGATCCGCCTCTAAACAGCCACCACTTAATATGCCAGCGCCTTGGCCAAACTCATGGAATAACATCATGGCACCGGGTTTACGGTAGGACGAGCCTTGAATATGGGTAATCACCGCCAGCACCCAAGCATCATCAGCGAGGGGGAGCCAATGCTCTAATAAGTCTTCAATTTGCTGAACCATGCACAACACTCCATGCTTGCATCTGCGGCTAGATAGATGAATGAAACCAATAAATGACATTCGACTTAACAAGTTAACAAAGCTGAACTCGCATTGATAGGGGAAATTGTGAACAAAATATTGCGGCAAGCGAAACGTGGATAAGTGGCAATGCAAAGCGAAAGTTAATGGGCTAAACGGATTGCTCGCGACGCATAGGCACGCGTCGCGATGAAGAAGAGTCTACTTAGAGTAATAATTGATCGGCCACGAAGGGGTTGTGTTCACGCTCTTCACCGAAGGTCGACATAGGTCCGTGGCCGGGAATAAATTCTACATCCGCGCCTAAAGGCCAGAGTTTAGTGGTGATGGAGTGGATTAAATCCTGATGATTAGATTGCGGGAAATCGGTGCGACCAATCGAGCTTCTAAACAGAATATCGCCCACCCAAGCCAGATGAGCGTCAGCCGAATAAAATGCTACGTGGCCCGGAGTATGCCCAGGGCAATGCAACACGCTTAAGCTTTGCTCACCCACGGTAACTACATCGCCATCCTGCAAATATTGCTCGGGCTCGAAGGCTTCGCAGTGGGGAAACCCAAAGTTTTGGCTCTGTTTTGGCAGGTTATCAATCCAAAATTTATCCGCTACATGGGGGCCAATAATAGGTACATTCGTTTGCTGCGCCAACAGCTTAGCACCGCCCACATGGTCGATATGGCCGTGGGTCAACAGGACTTTTTCAAGGGTCAGTCCCAACTTGTCCACTTCGCCTAAAATACGGTCGACATTCCCTCCCGGATCGACAACCGCGGCTCGCTTCGTTTTTTCACACCAGATCAAGCTGCAATTCTGCTGGAAAGGTGTTACAGGAATAATTTGATACTTCATAGCTTCAATCTCGTGTTATCCATAGCCGATAGATTACGCTAAGAGGCTTATCATGGCTCAAATTTTTACAATAAAAATTGATCTTAACCAAAGGCTAATCAAATAATCCCAACTTGCGACAACAGGGCTTTTGTATACAATCTGCCCTAAACAACAAGCCCTACTCTTAAGGTTAATTGATGAAACCCGATATGATGCTCGCCGGTGTCCTCGCCAAAAAACACACATTCAACCTGCCACTCAATTATCAACAGCCAATTGGTGAACAGATCAGTGTGTTCGCGCGGGAACTCTGCGCCATTGAAAATAAAGATAAAAAACTACCTTATATCGTCTTTTTTCAAGGGGGACCGGGGTTTGCCGCAATGCGCCCCGCCAATAATAGTGGCTGGATCCGCCGAGCACTCAAAGAGTTTAGAGTATTATTGCTCGACCAACGGGGTACAGGGCTTTCAAGCCCCATCAATTACCAAAGCCTAGGCCACTTATCCCCTGAACAACAGGCCGAGTATTTAAGCCATTTTAGGGCCGATAGTATTGTACGAGATGCCGAGGCGATTCGCACCCAGCTTTGTCCCGCCGATAAATGGGCAATTTTAGGGCAAAGCTTTGGTGGCTTCTGCGTGTTGCATTATTTAAGCGCTGCACCTCAAGGCGTGAGTGAAGCCTACATCACGGGTGGCATTCCCTCCTTAACCCGTAGTAGCGATGAGGTGTATCAAGCCACCTATCAGCGCGTATTAGCCAAGAATAAGGATTTCTTCCAACGCTTCCACGATGCACAACATCTGGTGACTCGCCTCGCCAAACATTTACTTGAGCACCCAGTGCAATTAGCCACGGGCGAGCGCCTCACGGTCGAAATGTTGCAACTGCTCGGCATTAACTTAGGCATGGAGCAAGGCCCTGAATCGGTTTACTATTTGCTTGAGCAGGCGTTGGTGCACTCCCCTCAAGGCGATTATGTCAACCCGCTGTTTTTAAATCATTTCTGCCAACTTTTAGACTATAACACTAACCCAATTTTCGCCCTGCTACACGAGGCAATCTACTGCCAACACAGTGCATCACAGTGGTCTGCCCATAGGGTGCGCGAGCAATATTCCGCCTTTAACTATCAAGTCGGTAAGCCTTTCCTGTTTACCGGCGAGATGATTTACCCTTGGATGTTTGAGCAATTTAGCCATTTAGCGCCACTCCAAGCCGCGGCCAATATTCTTGCCCATAAAACGGACTGGCCAGCACTCTATAATCTTGAGCAACTCAGCCATAACCGCGTACCCGTTGCAGCGGCGATTTACAGTGAGGATATGTACGTCGAGATGGACTACAGCCTCGAAACTGCCAAACAAGTTGCGCACCTAAAGTATTGGTTAACCTCAGAATATGAACACAATGGTATTCGAATGGATGGCGAGCGGATCTTGGATAAGCTCATCTGTCTTAACCGCGGTGAACATTTGAGATAAATGTTAATTTTAAGGGTTAATTAAGTAAAAGCTGTCATTGTGTGCTGGCTCCTCATCCATATGAGTGATTTTGGCTACAACATTCAACGACCAATTTTCCGTAAGAGTAATCCGTATTGGCTTACTCTTTTTTTTGCCTAAAAAAATGCACTCAACGGGGTTGAGTGCATGACATAAGGTTGTCAAAAAATACAGGGGAGCGAGTGTCTAAAGAGGATGAAATTAACGTTTCATCTTAGGGTAAGTAAATTCATGGCATTGATTGCAATAGACTTTACTTTCCTTATGTTCCTGATGGCAGTAAGTACATGGCAGATCAGTACCATAATGCAGACTGTCGTGGGGATTCGGCTCAACCGAATGGCCCGCATCCGCAGGGCGCTGAGTCAGCTTGGCCACCTCCTCGGGTGAGCCATGACAACTACTGCAAGTGGCCGCATCGGGAACGGTTTTACGTTTTACATCTCCGTGGCATGCTGCGCAATCGACCTTACCATCGGCTCCTGTCATCACCTCTTTATGGTAGTCCTTGATATTCAATGCATTAGCGGCCATTGGCGTTGCCAGCATCACACCGAGTAATAGAATAAATACGGGTTTTAACATCAGAGTCTTCCTAGGCGGGGCATGGTGCCCCGCATCGTAGATTAATAGTTTGCAATAAAGTCAGTTGACGCTTGGATATCGGGTGTAAACGGACGGTCCTTGGCGACAAAAGGCACTTTTTCACGGTAGGCCTTATACATGACTTGTGTTACCTTACCCAGTTGCAGATCAGGCTGCGCTTGCTTACGTAAATCAATCGCTTGAGTTGAATGCAGCAGTTCTAAACCGTAGATGACTCTTGTGTTATCAACGATTTGGATCAGGTTATCCGACGCCAACTTAAGGTTAGTGAAGGTATCTTCAATTCCGCCGGCGATAGAAATCCCATCGAAGGACACGGGCGTGGCTAACTGCTTGTTACGCACCTGCATATCCACAAAGGCCTTTTGAATCGCACCGAAGGCATGGCCTTGGTTTTCCGGCGCACTCAGGAAGCGCGTCAGTTTAGTAAAGTGATCATCGGACAGATGAATAGTGCGCATCACACTGTTATGGGACACATGGGTCAGGGCCACACTCAGGTTTTGCACCGCGAGAGCCACAGGCAGCGGCTCGAAGTTAGTGGTAGGAAATACACCGCCCTGTCCTTCAACCAAATACTTAGCCACTTGTGGAAACTCGGCATATTGGTTCGATGCGCCCACAATCACAGCTGGGTTATCATCCGAATGGTTGATTTGGATATTGATGACTTCCTCCAGTGAAGCTAAGGCTTGCTCGGCGCTGGCAAAGGTGTAAGCCGTGGTTCTAAAACTTAACGGATCCTGTAACGGACGCTCATCGTTAAGCTGCCATAAATAGCTGCCATCGAGCTGTTTAAGAATGTCAGAGGTTGCGGTTTTAATATAAGGGAACGGTCGAATGTCGTTGGTTTGTGGCAAGAATGGCGCCACGTTACCGTTTAACCCTTCAAGGCTTAAGCCAAAGATAGTAGGCGATATGGACAATAATTGTTTAGCCTCGCGGTAACCTTGCATGGCATAGGCGACGGCAAAGGCATTGTTGGACAGAATCGATAAGGCATCTTTACACATAGGCGTTAATGGCTTAATACCCGCATCGGCCATCGCCTGTTTACTGCTCACGCGCTGGCCTTTGTAGAACACATCCCATTCGCCAATCATGGCTAAACCGACATGGGATGAGAGCAGAATATCCGCCTCGCCCACAGTGCCCTTTGCTGGGATTACAGGCGTCAGCCCCTTGTTAAGATAGGCTTCATAAAGCTCGGCAACCACAGGTTGCACTCCAGTTTGCCCGGCCAACATAGTGTTTAACCGTATTGCTAAAGCTAGACGGGTTAGTCGGATAGGCGCAGCTTCACCCACACCTGCACTGTGTGCACGCAGGGTGCTGTAGTTAAAGCTTTTGGAGGCATCGAGTACCGCATCACTTAATTTGCCATTTGCATCGAACAGCTTATGGTCTTTGTTCAGCCCAACACCTACCGTTAAGCCATACACAGGCTTGCCTAGACGCGCAGCTTCCATTAGTAGTTCGTTCGCTTTCACTAATTGGGTTTTGGCCTGCGGTGCAATCTTCACTTTAGCGCCATCGGCAATCGCCCAGGCTTGATCTTGGGTTAAATGTTTACCGTCGAGCACCACTTGTTCCATCGCGAGCGCACTGCCTGAAAGTAAACTCAAAGTGAGTGAGGCCATTAACATGGATTTATTCATTATCATTCTCCAACATTTTGTTATATTTAATAAAATCTAAGCTTGCTTGAGTGTCACTGCGTTCGCAGCGGCGCAGTTACGGCCGGCATTACGCCCAGTAACTACCCCTTCGGCCACGGCGCAGGCGCCTAAACGGCTGGCACCATGGATACCGCCAGTGGCTTCGCCAGCGGCATATAATCCGGGGATGGCTTTGTTGCTGACCAAATGCAGTACTTCGGATTGGGTATTCACTTTCACGCCGCCCATGCAGTAATGCACTTTCGGCCACATGCGCACCGCATACCAAGGCCCTTTGTCCAGCACTATGGCCTCCTGCATCGGGCGGTCGAACTCTTTATCTATGCCTGTCTTCACCGCCTCGTTCCAACGCGCAACCTGTGCCTTTAACGCTTTAGCTGGCATGCCGTAAATAGCGGCCAGTTCGTCTAAGGTCTCAGCTTTGCTGATGACCTTATATTTCAAGCCCCAATCTAAGGTCTGCGCCTTGCTGGCACCGGCGGCATTAGTTAAACCAATGGGATAGACAGGTTGGCCCTTTTCGTCCCGTCGGGTCATAATGGCGTCGGCACGTGCCTTACGGTCAGCTAATTCATTGAAGAAGCGCTCGCCAGTGCGCACGTCCACTACAATGCCGTGGGGATAGGTGGCGATAGTGTTGAACTGGGAAGCCGTACCAAATCCCTTCTCGTCGGGGGATGCCCAGGGGCCCAGCTGAATTTGATCTAAATGAATGGGATTAGCCCCGATTAGCATCATCTGCTTAAGTGCCTCAGAAGTGGCGCCAGCATGGTTGGTTGAATCTAACTCACTATTTAACTCAGGTAATTGCATCATCCGGTATTCGATATCGCGACCAAAACCACCGGTCGCCATAATCACGCCACGGCGCGCGCCGATACGACGTATTTTACCCGTGCGCTCATTTGGAAAATAAAAACCTTCGCGAACTTCGACACCGATCACCCGTCCGGCCTCATCTTGTACAAAGCCTTCGAGCTTGGTCTGATTTTTCATGATGACGCCCTTGTCTCGGGCGGCTTTGATCAAGGGACGAATAATACCAGCGCCTGAACTTTCAACGGTTTGCAGCACCCGTTGTACCGAGTGGCCGCCAAAATGCTGTACAAAAGGCTTCCAGTTAACGCCGTAATCAATCAGCCACTGGCAGGATTCTGCGGTGCCGTTACACACCAGCTTGAGCATTTCCACATCGTTCATGCCACGACCTGCACGCAGCATGTCCGCGACCATAGAGTCGACCGAGTCTTTAATCCCTGCCTGTTTCTGTAGCGCTGAACCTGCCACCGCCATGGCGCCGCCGTTGATGGTAGAGTTGCCCCCAAACACGGGCATTTTGTCGATAACCATCACGCTCACGTCGGCTTCTCTGGCCTGCAGCGCCGCAGACATGCCCGCAAAACCGCTGCCAACAACGAGTACATCCACTATCTCATCGAAGTTGATAGGAGCAGAGTCGCAACTGGCAGTGGCGGGCAATGCGATACTCGCTCCAAATCCTGCGGCCATGACCATACCGCCCTTTAATAATTGGCGACGCCCCGTATTAATACCTTGGGTTTTACTCATGCTGATTTCCTTCAATAATCACTGGAACTTGTCAGCGTGAAAGTGCAGATGCTGTGCCAAGCACCTAAAAAGAGGTATTTAAGTGAGGAACTTTGATAACAGGCACAAAATCACGAAATATAAAGATCTACAATCACGATACTTAGTGATCAACTTGAAATATCAATGGAAAAACACTTCTATTACGAATCAACCCTAAGACTCTGCAGCAGTCTACAGCTCGAAAAATCCCTACACAGTTACTTTGAGTTTATTCGGGATGAATTACCTATTGACGGTCTATTTGTGAATATTTTTCGCAAACAATTTAATGATATACAGTTTATCGCCCATGTTGATGATACCCATTGCCGAATCTTAGATAAACGCATTCCCATACCCGAGAAGTTGGCGCAATTTCTAGAAGATCCAGAACGGCCAAAGGTGCGAATTGTTAACAATATTGAGCATGATCCTGTCACCGCATTAGTCGCGCCTCAGGTGATTAAAGAGATTCGCTCGCTGATCATATTGAGAATGTCAATAGAAAATACCCACCTTGGGATAGTCGGCTTTTATGCAAAAACTACAGGGGTGTTTAGGCCCCGTCATGCCGATTTAATTGCTCCGCATATGCAAAACCTTGCGCTGATCACGGCACTGAATTTAAGGGATCGCAACTTACTCAAAGAGAACGAAGCGCTCTCCAAGCAAAACGTTAGTCTGCGCCGCACCTTAGATATTCAAAATGGCGTGGTTGGCGCCAATTCTGGCCTGAAACAGGTAATGCAGCAGGTGCAATCCATCGCAAAAATCAACACCACAGTGTTAATGCTAGGGGAAACGGGCTGCGGTAAGGAAGTGATTGCCAATGCTATTCACGAATTATCGGAGCGCTCGGGTAAGCCTTTTATCAAGGTAAACTGCGGCGCCATCCCCGATACCCTGATTGACTCTGAGCTGTTTGGCTATGAAAAAGGCGCGTTTACTGGCGCCGACTCGCGCAAAATCGGCTACTTCGAGCAGGCCAATGGCGGCACGATTTTCTTGGATGAGATTGGCGAGTTGCCACTTTCGGCCCAAGTACGCCTGCTGCGAGTGCTGCAAAATAGCTGTATCACCCGCGTTGGCGGCCACGATGCAGTGCAACTCGATATTCGCATTATCGCCGCAACCCACAGAAACCTTCAGGCTATGGTACATAGGGAGGTGTTCCGTGAAGATCTCTGGTATCGACTGGCGATTTTCCCCATCGAGATCCCCTCATTAAGGCAAAGACGCACGGATATTCCTCTGCTGGTACAACATTTTATCGAGCAGCTCAGCGCTAGGTTTAATTTACAACAGTTGCCAAGAGTCGCCCCAGAGCAGCTGAATATCCTCAATCAATATAGCTGGCCGGGGAATGTGCGCGAGCTGATTAACGTGCTTGAGCGCGCCATTATTCAACACCCTGCAGGTCCGCTAGATTTTAGTTTTCTGGCACCGCAAAGTTGTAATGAAATCAAAACCCCATCCAATCAAACCGTGATTATCGACCCAAGCCATGCCAGCGATAAGTTGGTACCACTGGATGTGATGACCAAAAAATACATCAGCCATGCCTTAAGGATCACGGGTGGAAAACTCTATGGCCCAGGCGGCGCGGCGGAATTATTGGATATCAATGCCAATACCCTGCGCAGTAAAATGAAGAAGTTAGGGATTGTGTAACACGCCAAATAGGCACTATAGAAAAGGCCACAACACTGTGGCCTTTGATTGATGCAGTGAGATTAGTTCAGTCTATCGTCAAGCTTAGAAGAAATAACGAATACCGACGGCATAGTTATTATCTTGCAGATCTTCGTAGGCTTTATCGTCCATATCACTAAAATCAATTTTAGCTTCAGCATACATAATAGTGTCGCGACTGTAGCGATAATGCAGGCCTAGCACGGCAAACTGACGGGTCCATTTGCCTTGGATTGCGGTGTTTTCATCGGTATCCAGATCCTGATAAGTCAGCAACAAGCTGGGGACAAAGCCATTGTCATATTGGTAGGCGACAATAAATTCGGCGCCAGTTGAGTCGTAAAGATCCCCACCCACTAACTCGTTTTGCTCACTCTTATGGGCGTTAAAACCAACGTACAGACCATCGGCCTCACGACCCGGCGCATATTGATAGAAACTGCCATATTGGGCGCCAATACCGATGATTTGGTTGGTATTATCCACCTCTTTACCCGCCAGGTTGCCGCTAAAGTCACCACGGTTAAAGCCCGCTAACACCTTAAATTTATCGGTGAAATAGTAAGTTGCGCTCGCGCCATAGCTAGGATCGAAGCTTAGCTCTGAACCATCGTTTAAGGTATTGCCTTGGTTATCATAGATGGCAACATCGCTATTTTGTTTAGAGGCATATTGCACGGCGATATGCAGATTGCCAAAGGTATTGCGGTATTGCAGCGCCGCATCGGCACGGCCCGCACCAGTTAAACCACCATCCCCAAAGGTATAAGCACCGACAGACCAGCCTGTAAACGCATTGAGCACGTCTGTGGTATAGGCCACATCATAGTAAGCGCCCCATTGCTTACCAAAGCTGAGCGTGCCCCATTTGTCGTGTGACATGCCAACATAACCTAAGCGGTTAAAGAGGAAATCTGAGGTTTTTGAAGCTGATAACTGACCGCCACCTTGGCCTTGGGTATAGATCAGGCCATCGTCACTGGTGACCATGTTAATACCCCATTCGGTATGGGCAAAGGAGCGCCAGCCGTTTTTCTCCTGGCGGTCGAAACGGAATCCCACACGGGAGAAGTTATCGATAACCGAGGTTTCGTGACCATCATTTAACGCCGCAAAACCTAACCAGCCCATCATATTGACGCTATTGGTTTGATCGTTATACAGCTCGACCGCTTGTGCCGTACCTGTGAGCAGTACCGCAGGGATCATCACTGCCAGTAATTTCTTTTGCATATCATCAACACCTTTTAATTCTGCAAAATCATAAATAATCATATGATTTAATTGGCTTATTATATTCTCCAGCCAAGACATAGCAGTTTGCATGCCACGGAGTTTAAAAGCTGAATTTCTAGGTGTTTTTTTGATGTGGATCAGGTAATCACGAAATATAGTGATTACCTGCAATCAAATATCGCGAAATAAATTAAATATCGTTATCAAATCGCGAGCATTAACGACAGTTTGATCACATTTGTGTCATCAGGCTTGGGCTGGCGTTTTGTTCACTCGCCGTCTGGAGGCTGCCGATTTAGGTGTTGTGGATGTGGAAGATGTTGTGGCTGAATTCCTAGCATTCACTTTTTTAGCTCCCGTACCGGCATTTTTCCCGCCAGCTGCGCCTCTGGTAGAAGCTTTACGATAACCCGATTTTTTAGTTCCTGCGCGCTTAAAGCCCTGCCCTTTTAAGCCGTTAAGGGCAGAGGGTAATTGGGCGCCCGCATTTTCGATTAAGTTATGGAGCGTCCCTAGCAGTGGCTGCATAAATCCTTGATAAGAGATTTCTTTATGACTGATGCCATTCAGGCTTGCTTCCCATAGCGCCGTCATATCGGGCGTAGTCGCGCTAAGGGGTAAGCTATTAATTAAACCTTTACCCACCTCGGTTGCCGCAATCGACTTACCCTGACGCTGAATAAAACCCCGCTTAAACAGCAGCTCGATAATACCTGCGCGAGTCGCTTCCGTGCCTAAGCCATCGGTTTCTTTTAAAATTTTACGGATCTCGGGGTCGGTGACATAACGATTAATCCCCGTCATGGCGCCTAGTAGGGTCGCATCGGTAAAAGCTTTCGGTGGCTGAGTTTGCTTCTCCACCAATTCACCTTGGTTGCAATGAAGGATTTGCCCTAAGGTGAGAAGCGGTAAGTGGCCATAATACTCCCCTTCATCAGTGTCCTTATCGCCCTCTTGGCCTTCACCATGTTGAGAAGCTGATGTGGACGATGCCCTGTTAGCAGAATCTTTGCTCTCGCCCTCTTCTCTGGCAAACAACTGTTTCCAACCAAGGGATTTATCCTGTCTTGCTTTGGTTTTAAAGAATCCGCCTTCAATCGTCACTTCGACCGCCGTTTCACCGTAGCAATAGGCGGGGTAAAACTGCGCCAAATACTGACGCGCGATATGCAGATAAAGCTGTCTTTCCCGCTGGCTTAAACTGCCTAAATTGGGCTGTTTTTCCGTTGGGATAATGGCGTGATGGGCATCGACTTTTTTGTCATCCCAGGCCTTAGATTTAAGCCGAGGATTAGGTACATCCGTATGTGCGACTAACTCGGGGGCACCGCCCGTAATTGCTGCTAACACTCCAGTTGCCAGCCCATGTTGCTCAGTGGGCAGATAACGACTGTCGGAACGTGGGTAAGTGATCAGCTTATGGCGCTCGTATAGGCTCTGACAGTTATCGAGGACGTCCTTAGCGCTCATACCAAAACGCTTAGCCGCATCGATTTGCAGCGCCGATAAACTATAGGGTAAAGGTGGATTCTGCTGCTTATCCTTAGTACTTAACTGGGTCACTTTGGCGGGTTTATCGGTGATCCGACGCACCACATTTTGCGCTAAACCCTTAGCGAGCACTCGTCCTTCCTCATCCATATAGGGCAAGCAGGCCTCACTGGGTTGCCACTTCGCCGTGAAAGCCTGCTGTTTATCCGTCGCTAAGTGAGCGAGAACCTCATAAAAAGGCTTAGATTGAAAATGCGCGATTTCCTCATCACGGCGCACGATAAGCCCGAGCAGCGGCGTTTGGACTCGACCAACAGATAGCACGCCTTGATAACCGACCTTCTTCCCTTGAATGGTGTAGGCTCGCGTCATATTCATGCCATAGAGCCAATCGGCGCGGCTTCTGGCAAGTGCCGAGGTCGACAGAGGAATAAACTCACGATTACTGCGAAGTTGAGACAAGGCGCGTTTCACCGCCTGTGGATTTAAGTCGCTGATAAGGAGTCGCTGCGTCTGCTGTAATTTGTCACCAGTCACGCCCAAATAAGCGATCACCTCATCAACCAATAACTGCCCTTCACGATCGGGATCGCCCGCATTCACTAAGGTATCGGCCTGCTTCACCAGCTTTTTCAGTACAGTAAGTTGGCTGCGGGTCGCGGCCTTAGGCTTAAGCTGCCACTTCTCGGGCACTATGGGTAAATGCTCAAACTTCCAGGATTTAAACTCGGGATTATAGGCATCGGGTTCGGCCTGCTCGAGTAAATGCCCCACACACCAAGACACACAATTACCGTTTGCATCTTGAATAAACCCCTCACCTTTTTTATGGGGTTTAGGTAGTACATCGGCGATAGCACGCCCAAGGCTTGGTTTTTCAGCAATATAGAGGATCATATCTACATTAAATACTGGATATAATTACAGTGTAATTTAGCTCAAAGCTAGCGAGAGTGCAAACAAGCATCTCGGCATCGAGGGCATATTTATCTCATACAAAGACCGCCAAGACTAAAGCTATGTAAATTTAGTTGAGAATGATTTTCATCTAAGCCTAGAATTGACTCAACCAAAGAATAGTAATGAGGCAAATAAGATGAATACCCTAACCTTGCCAAGCTCAGCAAACCCCACATTTAAACCGCCATTCGCCTTAAGATTTAACCAATTAATGCTATTTCACAGCCTGTTATTACTGGCGTTAAGCTTGCTTTATGAGCTTGGGTTTAAGAAGCTTAATCTTGAGACCCCTTTTATCTCTTGGGGTTTTATCCTGTTTCTACCTGTCGCGGTAAGTCTATCTTTGCTATTAGACCACAAGGTCAGCCGCCGCAGTTTGGCATGGCTATTTGGATTATGGATGTCGTTATGGCTGGCAATTTGAGTCGATAGTTTAACGCTCGCTCGGCGAACCTCAGGCAAAAAAGGCTAAAACTGAACCAAATCAACTCATCAGATCGATGTATTTACCCTTACTTAGCCCGCTTAAATGCCCCTTCTACAATTCATTTTAACGAAACAACGCAACACAGGCTGTAAACCTCGCTTTGCCGTCTTTGTTAAATTTCCAAGCTATCACGACTCTAATCTCTGTAACCCTAAAAAGAAGCCACCCAAATAAAGAACGTTAAATTATCAATTATTTAACAAGTTTAGCTATGAAGCGGCTTAAAAAGTCGTTATGTTGAAGCTCTTGGACGCACGCACGCGTCTTAACCTTAGGCCAAATTGGCTGTTTAGCACCCAAAATCACAAGCAAAAATCTTAAAAACTCTGCAAAAACAACAGAATATTGGAGTTGAATTATATGAATGAGATTGTTAATGCGGTCAACAATATCGTTTGGAGCCCCGCGCTCGTTTATCTTTGCCTCGGTGTAGGACTCTTTTTCTCCCTGCGCTCACGTTTCTTACAGTTACGCCATTTACCCGAAATGGTCCGTTTAGTGTTCGATGGTAAAAGCACAGATGCAGGCGTCTCTTCCTTTCAAGCCTTAGCCATGACCTTAGCGGGTCGTGTGGGAACAGGAAACATTGCAGGTGTCGCCACGGCAATTACCTTCGGCGGCCCAGGCGCGCTATTTTGGATGTGGATGGTGGCCTTTCTTGGCGCAAGCTCCGCATTCGTTGAATCAACCTTAGGCCAAGTCTATAAAGAAAAAATCAATGGTGAGTACCGCGGCGGCCCCGCCTTTTACATTGAAAAAGGCTTAGGCATGAAGTGGTACGCATGGACATTTGCCATTGCAACCATTTTTGCCTGCGGGATTTTACTGCCCGGCGTGCAAGCCAACTCCATTGGTTCGAGTTTAAAAACCGCCTTCGATATCGACCCTAACGTTACCGCTGCGATCCTGGCCATGCTGTTAGGTTTCATTATTTTTGGTGGGGTGAAACGTATTGCGCAGTTTGCCAGTACCGTTGTGCCCTTTATGGCGCTCGGTTATATCATTGTCGCCTGCGTAATTATTGCCCTTAACATTGGTCAGCTGCCTGATATTATCCTGTTGATCCTAAAAAGCGCCTTCGGACTCGATGCTGGCTTTGGTGCCATTCTCGGTCTTGCGATTATGTGGGGGGTAAAACGCGGTATTTACTCAAACGAAGCAGGCCAAGGTACTGGGCCGCACGCCTCTTCTGCCGCAGCCGTAAGTCATCCAGCCAAACAAGGATTAGTACAGGCATTCTCAGTGTACATTGACACTCTCTTTGTGTGCTCTGCCACTGGTTTTATGCTGCTGATCACAGGCCTGTATAATGTGCAGGGTCCAGATGGTGTTGCGCTTTATACTGGTATTGCGGGCGTCGCGGCAGGCCCTGGTTATGTGCAAACCGCAATGGAAAGCATGATGCCAGGCTTTGGTAATATGTTCGTTGCCGTCGCGCTGTTCTTCTTCGCCTTCACTACTATTGTGGCCTACTACTATATTGCTGAAACCAACATCGCTTATATCAACCGCAAGGTGAATCGCCCTTGGCTGACCGTCGTGCTCAAAGTTGTGCTAATGGCGTCAACTGTCTATGGCACAGTGAAAACCGCCGATTTGGCGTGGGGCATGGGTGATATTGGCGTGGGCTTAATGGCTTGGTTAAACATTATCGCCATTATTCTATTGCAACGCATCGCCTTCACTTGCCTGAAGGATTATGAGTCACAACAAAAACAAGGTATTGAGCCGCTATTCGATCCTGAAAAACTCGGTATTCCCCATGCAGACTATTGGGTTGAGCGTAAAAATGCACAGGATGAGCAGACTGCACTCAATCAATCCGGCGACAATCCCAAAGCTTCTTAAGTGTTGATTATCCAAATAAAAAAGCCAGTGACTCATCACTGGCTTTTTGTTTGGCGTTTTTAAACTATGCAGATGCTTAACGCCAAGCACACTCTTTCATCTTAAGATTTTCGTCTTATGGATGTCAAACGTTATGTAACTCTAAGTTAGTGCCAATGTCTGTATTCCGGTCGGCTGTGGCTACGGCGTTACGTAACTGCGTTAAGTGATCGAGGTAAGATTGATCGACATCGTTAGTGATGTAGTGACCGTCGAACACAGAGGTTTCGAAACGTTTGATCTCTGGGTTTTCCATTCTCACAGCTTCAACCAGATCCGGCAGATTTTGGAAGATAATGCCATCGGCGCCGATAAGCTTAGCAATTTCATCGGCATCACGACCGTGGGCGATAAGCTCATTCGAGGTTGGCATATCGATACCATAAACGTTCGGGAAACGAATTTCCGGAGCTGCCGAGGCAAAGTATACTTTCTTCGCCCCCGCTTCACGTGCCATCTCGATGATTTGCTCAGACGTCGTGCCACGTACGATAGAGTCATCGACTAACAGAACGTTCTTACCCTTGAACTCAGTGTTGATGGCATTGAGTTTACGGCGTACCGATTTTTTACGCTCCTGTTGACCAGGCATAATAAAGGTGCGACCGATATAACGGTTTTTCACAAAACCTTGGCGGTAAGGTAAGTCCATGCAACGGGCGATTTCTAATGCGATATCGCATGAGGTTTCAGGAATAGGAATGACCACGTCGATATCATGGTCGTACCATTCTTTTTTGATCTTTTCACCAAGCTTGGCACCCATGTTCACGCGACTGGCGTAAACAGAGACGTTGTCGATAGTCGAATCTGGGCGCGCAAAATACACGAATTCGAAGATACAAGGAGAGTAGCTTGGCTCTTTGGCACATTGGCGAGTGTAAAGCTGACCATCGAGAGAGATATAAATCGCTTCGCCTGGCGCCACATCGCGCATTACTTCAAAACCGACGGCATCGAGGGCCACGCTCTCAGAGGCAACCATGTACTCGGTACCCGTTGGGGTTTCGTGCTTACCTAATACCAGCGGACGAATACCGAAAGGATCACGAAAAGCCACCAGACCTTGGCCGATAATCATGGCCACTACCGCATAGGCGCCACGGGCTTGCTCATGCACTTTGGCGATAGTGTCGAACACTTCGTCAGGCGTCAGCATTAAACTTGTGGTTTTTTGCAGCTCATCGGCCAGCAGGTTTAATAATACTTCTGAGTCGGATGTGGTGTTCACATGGCGACGTTTTTTGATCAGGCCTTCAGCTAATTCAACCGTGTTGGTTAAGTTACCGTTATGGGCTAATGAAATCCCAAATGGCGAGTTAACATAGAAAGGCTGCGCTTCTGACGCGCTGGAACTGCCTGCAGTAGGATAACGTACGTGGCCAATACCTGCATTGCCCTGTAGGCGCTGCATGTGTTTGACTTCAAATACATCTTTGACCAGACCATTGGCTTTACGTAGTCTGAAAGCACCACGATCAACGGTCACAATACCTGCCGCATCCTGACCTCTGTGTTGAAGCACGGTCAGTGCGTCATAAATGGTCTGATTAACCGATGATTGGCCAACTATTCCGACGATACCACACATGGGTAAGCTTCCTCATTGTAAGATGTTCTATGCCCTTTCATGTTGAAATATAAGTAAAAGACGAAGTAAATCTCCAGCCATAAGGCTTAAGTGCTTCATCTCAGTGTTGAGTCCGAACCTTAGGGGTCGGGCTCAACCTTACTTATCCTCCATCACTTAGGATAAATTTATTGTCTTTTTTATAGTTTGGGTACAAAGCTGGAGGTGTTTTCCAAATAGTTAAAGAACCATTGGATCACAACGCCAAATTCGGGCACTAGTACAGAATCCTTCCACCATTGGGTGTTGGGTGAACCTGTAAAAGCATCCATAAAAAACAGCAGCGCGCTGACAATAAGTGCGCCCCTAATGGCACCGAAACACAGACCTAAGAGTCTGTCAGTGCCAGATAATCCGGTTTTAACCACTAATTGCCCAATGATGTAATTGATAAGGGCGCCGAGTATTAATGTAGTGATAAAAAGAATAGCAATGGAGACCCCATTGCGAAGCACCTCATCGTTCATTTGCGTGAGATGAACGGCGAGATCTTGATAAAATTGGCTGGCAACAAAGAAAGCCGCGAACCATACCACTAACGACATGGCTTCTTTGGCAAATCCGCGGATCAGACTGATAAGAGTCGATAACCCGATAACAAAGATGATAGCGTAATCAATCCAAACCATTGAGATGGCTTTCCAGCATAGGCTTTAAGACGGCGCGATTCTACCAGAGACTGAAACGATTCTCACCCCTAACGAGGTAAATAAATTATTTCAGTCTCTGCAGTTCAGCATTAAGATTCCAACGGATTAAAAGGCACAATTCGGCCTTTCAAGCGGGTCAGCGTTTCGATCTCTTCCTGCATTTTCTTCAACTTAGCCTCGGAAACATCGGGGCCTACAAATACTTTCGTCAACACGCCATCCTTTGGTGTGTCTGGAATTGTGTACGCCTTGTAACCACTTTTACGCAGTTGAGCGACCAGTGCTTTCACGTTGGCGGCATTGCTAAATGCGCCCAGTTGTAGGGTAAGCCCTGCCTTTAATGAATCGCGACTCACCACTTTAATGCCATCGTCTTTGGCAGGTTTTGCAGATTCTGTTTTCGCGGTTTCGGCTTTAGGCTTGTCAGCTTTCGCCACTGTGGTTGGCTTGGGCTCCGGCTTTTTCGGCTCAGTTTTAACAGGAGTCGGCTTTGGCGTTTCTTTTTTAGGTTCGACCTTTGCAGCCTCTGTTTTCGCAGGCTCTTTTACTTCAGCCTTGATCTCCGCTTTTGCCGTCTGTGGTTTGGCTTGTTCCTTCACCGCGTCCGATTTAGGCTCGACTTTTGCCGCAGGCGTGTCTTTGACGTCAGTATTGACCGCCTGCGCTAACGCCGCCTCATCGTTAGCAGAGAGTTCCTCGGGCACGGCGCCTTCACCATCCACATTCTGCGTGGACAACACTTCAAACATATCATCGGCGTTTTGCTGCGCTATGGCGGCAGGACGCAGGGGAATTTCGGCAAATTGCTCCTCTTGACGTTCCTTCTTACCATCTAAAATATCCGGCAGAAAAATCACCCCGAGGGCGACCAGCACCACAGTGCCGACTAATCGATTATGAAACTGGCTAGACAAAACGGTAATCCTGCTTAAAGAGAGACTTAAAACCTGCCACAGTGTAAAAGGAGCCAAACACAATTACCACATCATCGGGCTGAATTTGCGCTTTTAATGCCGTCCATGCCGAGGTGATATCATCAAATTCATGGGCCTTAGTGCCTTGCGCTAAGCATTGGCGCAGCAGACTTGCGTTAGCTCCACGCTCGCCCTGTAAACTCACTAAGAACCAAGAATCGATCAAGGGCGAAACCACAGGTAACACACCACCAATATCCTTATCCTTTAACATGCCACACAGGGCAAACACTCGTTTACCTGCCACCATAGGCGAGAGTTGCTGCACTAAAAAGCGCGCCGCATGGGGATTGTGGGCCACATCGAGTAAAATCAGCGGTTGCTCATTGACTTGCTCAAGGCGCCCAGTTAAGCGCGCGCTGCTGATGCCTTTGGCAATGATATCGGGGGCGATATGTGACCAGCCATGCTCGACAATCGCAATTACAGTCGCGGCATTGGGCAATGGCAGCGTTGGCAAACCAAGCTGCTTGAGCGTTAACACTTGCCCTTGGTAATCCCAAGTCTGGCCATTTTGCTGGTAACTAAACTCCTCGCCCACACGATAAAGCTTAGCGCCAACATCTTGGGCGACATCATTGACCGTATGGGGTAAGTTCGGCTCGCCGACAATCGCAGGGCGACCTTGGCGAAAAATGCCCGCCTTTTCACGGCCGACCAGTTCTCGGGTATTGCCCAAATAGGCCTCGTGATCTAAATCGACGGACGTCACCACGCTAATATCGGCATCAATCATGTTGGTGGCATCCAAACGGCCGCCAAGACCCACTTCTAAGATCACTACATCCAACTTAGCAGCTTTAAACAGGATCAAGCCCGCCAAGGTGGCATATTCGAAGAAGGTCAGCGAAATCTCGCCGCGCGTAGCTTCAATCTGTTCAAAGGCCGCTACAAAGGCTTCATCGCTGGCGTCCTGACCGTTAATACGCACCCTTTCGTTGTATTTGAGCATATGGGGCGAGCTGTAGACGCCCACCGTCAACCCAGATAAACGCAAGATGTTTTCAAGCATCGCGCAGGTTGTGCCTTTGCCATTGGTACCACCCACTGTGACGACTTTACTTGGCCCCAAATCCAATAAATGCAGGCGCTCGGCAACCTTAGAAACCCGGGTTAATCCCATATCAATTTCGGTTGGGTGAATCGATAATAAATAATCTAGCCATTGTTCCAGTGGCGCATTGGCGCCTGGCACAGCTAAGGCAATCTGTTCACTCGGGGCTGTGGTCATCTGTTCTTTCCTTCCTTCGATACGCGCTTCACTTAACGGGTCAAGCGGCGATTAATCCAGCATAAACAATGGCCCTAAAGCCAATTTGGGCAGTTGGTACTGCTCGGGATACGTCACATCGACTAAATAGAGTCCATTAGGTTTAGCGGTGGCCGCCGCTTGATTTCTGTCTTTTAGGGCCAGCAGATCCGCCATCCATGTCAGTGGCTGGTTGCCAAGGCCGATTTCCAGCAGCGAACCGACAATGTTACGCACCATATGGTGCAAGAAGGCGTTGGCAGAAATATCGACTATCACATACATGCCCTGACGCGTCACTTTAACGCTGTGCACATTGCGAAATGGGGTTTTCGATTGACATTGAATGGCACGAAAACTGGTAAAGTCCTGTTCACCCAGCAGCGCCTGCGCCGCAACATGCATTTTATCGGCGTCGATATCACCGTGATAATGAGTCACACCGTGACGTAGGATCCCGGGGCGAAAGTTATGATTGTAAATCACATAGCGATAGCGTCTGGCCGTGGCCGAAAAGCGGGCGTGGAAGCTCTCATCAACCTCTTGTGCCCAGCGAACGGCAATGTTATCGGGCAAATTGGCATTAACCCCTAAGGTCCAGGCGCCTTCGTTACGTATTGCGTTGGTCTCGAAATGCACCACCTGCCCGGTTGCATGAACACCGGCATCGGTTCGCCCCGCACAGAACAAGCTGATGGGTTCATTTGCCACCTTGGACAAGGCTTGTTCTAATTGCCCTTGTACTGAATCGACTTCGGCCTGACGCTGCCAACCGAAATAACCACTACCGTCATATTCAATACCTAATGCAATCCGCATCCACACATCCTCACAGTTAATTTAGCGGCGCATTTTATCACAGCAGCCCATAAAAAAAACGGCGCTCTACGCGCCGTTAGTTTGCAACCAATCCCTTTAGGATTAGCCAATCTCTTTGAGTAAGCGCACTGCCTCATCTTGCTGACGCTCGTTACCGTCGATTTGGACTTCACGCAGCAGCGCCTTAGCACTGTCACTGTCATCAATTTCGATATAAGCACGGGCTAAATCGAGCTTGGCATTAACTGAGTTTTCCTCATCGTCCACATCGATCATGGCAGCATCACCAATCAGGGCGCCCACATCGCTCATCTCGACATCCATTTCGGGATAAAGATCTGTCTCAACGCTGTCCTGCTCTGCATCGTTGAGCAGTTTTTCGATATCGATATAGCCATGCTCGTTTTGGAAGTTCGTTAAATCATGCTCAGGAACAAACTTCTTCGACTTGCGAGACTCCTGCGCATCGAGTGCGGCTAAAGCCTCATCGACGGTGAGCGTATGTTCATCATCGAGGGCGAAGCTGTCCTCAGGGGTTAATACCTCTTCCTCTTCGAGTTCGACATTGTTGCTAAAGGCGGCAAGCACGCTGTCATCGCTTAAATCGACATCATCAGTATCGTCTTTTAAATCAAACTCGCGGCCTAAATCCAGTTCATCATCGAGATCAAACTCTGCGCTCGCGGCAGTTGGTTTAACATCAACTTCAAGCTTTGCGTCGTTAGTCTCAGTCGCAAACTCCAGCGGTTGACGCTTGGTTCCTTGCACTGGCACAGGATCTAAAGGTAAATCGACTTCGGGTTTGACCGGCGTTTCCGCCTTAGTTGTCGGCGCAAAATTCAGTTCGGTATCCCAATCGAGCACATGGGGATCTTTAGTCTTATTGGCCTTTAAGTCATTGAAGAAGGATGACTCTTTTTCCTTCGCACTGGCGGCTGCAACGGCGGATGCGGCAACGGCAGCACCTGCAATCGCTGGTGTGATATCATCAGTGTCGGCGTCGAACCCAGTAAACTTAGGCTCTGTGGCCGCGTCATCGACGCTGTCTTGGTTATCCGCAATCACCTCGTTCAGCTCAAAGGTATCGTCTGTGCCATCAATGGCATGGGTGGCACCTATACCCTTGAGTAAATCATCTTCCTCGGCTTTTTCTTCTAGCTCGGCATGAGTAGTTTCTAGGTCGAAGTTAAAATCATCAGCATCCGCCTCTGCTTGCTCAGGTACATCAAACTCGGCAAGGAGCGAATCGAGATCGTCCTCTACAGCCGATAGGTCTTCGGGCAATGCCGCTTCAAGTTCGGCGGCGATTTCATCGCGCTCAAGCGTGGCTTCATCTTGAGGCACATCTTCTGCTACGGCATCTTCAACCGCAGCCTCTTCGACTAGCGCTTCTTGCGTGTTAAGGCCTGCCAATAACTGGTCAAGATCTTCATCGCTCGTTGGCAACTCAGGGGCGAACTCATCATCCAACTCAGCCGCAATGGCTTCTGCGTCGTCGGGTTCAGATTTCGCTGGCTCATCAAAGCCTGCGAGTAAGGCATCAATATCATCCGCGTCACTCACGTCAATGTCATTCAAACCGTCATCGAGCTCGGCGGCAATCTCATCGCTTAAATCGGGTTCTGGCGCGGCTGGTTTATCAAAATCGGCCAACAAAGCATCGATATCATCGGTTTGCGCAACACCCAACTCTGCTAAGTCATCATCCAATTCGGCGGCGATTTCATCGCCGAGATCGTCAGCGGCGTCTACTGGCGCCTTGTCATAATCGGCCAGTAACGCATCAAGATCCTCATCGGCAACTTCGGCTGTCTCTTGCTTCTCCGGCTGATTAAAGCCCGCGAGTAAAGCATCAATATCATCGTCAGCAGCTTCAGTAGTGACGTCGTTTTCAAGCTCAGTGTCTAGTTCGGCGGCAATTGCTGCGGCTAAATCTTCCTCTTCGGCAGTGTCAACGGCTGACGCTGGCTCTGCAGGCAAATCAAAACCTGCTAATTCGTCGTGATCGTCAAGTCCCTCTGGGGCCGCGTCAGCCACCTGTGAAGTTGCCTCTTCATCGGAGCCCAAACCGGCCAAGAGTGCATCGAGATCTTCGTCCTCAAGAATATTGCCAGATGCCGATTTTTCTTCGGCAAAGGCTTCCTCTTGGTCGCCCATGGCCTCAGCCCAGAGATCGTCCAGCGATTGCCCTTCTTCCTCTTCAAATTGAGGTTCAGGTTCAGTAGTCACACCTGGGTCAATAAACATCTCCGATGCCATGTCCATCTGTTCATGGCTATCTGTCATGTCCTGTTCGGGTTGCAGGTCGACGCTTCCGACATCGAGTAAACTGTCGATAGAATCGGCATGGTCGGTATCTAAATGCACTGCCATATTGCCAAGATCGTCATCATCCATCGCGAGTACGGATGCACTCGCCACACCCGCAGCGCCTGCTGCAACCATAGCGGCCTGCTGCGCTTCTAGCTCGCGACGTTCTTTATTACGTTTACGGCGTAACAACCAGAAGACGAGGACAAGTAGCAACAAGGCTGGGATCACTGCCGCCGCAACAAGGAGCAGCGGATTACTCATCAGATTACGCCACAGATCATCGGGATCTGCGGGCATAGCGGGCTCATCTGTCACAGTCGTCTCTGGCGTCTGTGCGGCCTCAACCTCGGCTTTAAGCGCAAGATTCTGCTTCTTACTCGCTTGTAGGGTTTCTTCTAATACCGCAATCTGTTGATTTAGCTCTTCGACCTTGGCTTTGAGTGTCTCAACATCGGTATTTCTCACCGCGAGTTGATCTTGCGCTCTGGCTAACTCATCGGTCAGGGATAAATTCTTGCTCTCAGCGGCTTCAAGGCGAGCATTTATATCCGAGCTCACCATCTTAGGCGCTGTTGGCGTAACAACCGCCTCGTTTTTGGCTACATCGGTTTTCGCCGCGTCGGGTTTCACCTCGGCCTTAGGTGGCGTCTCAACCTTAGGTTTAGGTTGTACTGCGACCTGAGTCGGTGCAGCTGGCTTAGTCGCAGGTTTGGTTTCTGCCCTAGGCGTGGCTTTAGCGCCAGAACGAGCCTGCTTATCACTGCGTTCGGCGCGGGCAATGGCCAGACTATTGGGGATGGCGAGCATCACTTCTTTCGAAGGGATCAGCAAAATCATGCCACGTTCTAGGCTGTTGTAACTGTCGGAGTTAAATGCATGGGGGTTAGCATCAAATACCGCGGCCATCACCTGATAAACGCTGACACTGGCGTCGGGGCGGACTTTTTGCGCAATGCTCCAGAAAGTGTCCTTAGAGGTCGTTGGTCCATATTGATGATTGACCTGACGGATCTGTCCGTCTGGGCCCATGATTTTTAAAGGTTTTATTTTGGGAGTATCAGCAGCTATCGCAGGATCAATAAAAGAGGTCGTGGAAGAAACAGCTAAAACGGTGGCCATCAGGCCCACAAGATACGAAGTGCGAAATTTCATCAATCCTTCCCTTTGAAGCGCTATTTAAGTTATCTCGCTGATAACAGGCTTTAGGCAATTGTATTTATTGAGATTACTATAAACTAGAAATCTCAGCCCTGCTACTGTTCACAATTGTAAAACAAAAAAAGCCTGCTGGCAGCAGGCTTTTTCACTGGGCATCAATTGCCACTTAAGAGTTAGTAATAGTCTCTCACTAAAATCTCGGCAATTTGCACACTGTTTAAGGCTGCGCCTTTACGGATATTGTCCGATACCACCCAAAGGTTAATACCGTGAGAATGAGAAATATCCTTACGCACACGGCCCACATAAACCGGATCGGTACCCGCTGCATGGGTCACAGCCGTTGGATATTCGTCATCGGATTCGAACAATACCACTCCTTCGGCATCGCGCAGTAAAGCTTTAATATCTTCTGCATCGGCAGGTTGACGCGTCTCGATATGTACGGCTTCTGAGTGGCCATAGAAGACTGGCACACGTACGGCCGTTGCGTTAACGAGGATTTCGTCATCACCGAAAATCTTCTGGGTTTCCCAGACCATTTTCATTTCTTCTTTGGTGTAGCCGTTATCCATAAATTTATCGATTTGCGGCAATACGTTAAATGCGATTTGCTTTGGATAAACTTCAGCGTCAGCAGGCAGACCTTGTAGCAACTTAGTGCATTGTTTTGCCAGTTCTTCAATCGCCTTTTTACCTGTACCAGAGACTGACTGATAGGTCGCGACGTTAATACGGCTGATACCGTAAGTGTCGTAAATCGGTTTTAGTGCCACCAGCATTTGAATGGTCGAGCAGTTCGGGTTAGCAATGATATTACGGTTGCGGAAATCGGCAATCGCATGGGGGTTAACCTCAGGCACAACCAGTGGAATATCAATGTCGTAGCGGAAGTGAGAGGTGTTATCGATCACCACACAACCCGCTTCAGCGGCGATAGGCGCCCACTTGGCCGAGACATCGCCACCGGCAGAGAAGAAGCCTAACTGTGCTTGACTCCAATCGAAGGTTTCGACGTCCAAAATGGTAACTTGTTTGCCATGGAAGCTGACCGTTTCACCGGCGCTACGGCTACTGGCTAAAGGATATAAGTTCGCAACCGGGAAGTTACGCTCTTCGAGGATCTCAATCATTGTTTGACCCACTGCACCCGATGCACCTAAAACGACAACATTAAATTCCTGCGACATAATTACCGACCGACTCCTGAAAAACCTAAATTGGACAACCAATCTACCTCAGATTGGCCGTGATAAGCCAGCGCCAATGCACTAAATTCGCGTCTATGTTTGTGATTTTTTCTCATAGTGTCGAAGCCATTCGACCTTGCAAAGCCATTTCGGAATACGGCATCGTCATCACGCAGGTCGTAGACGAATCTAGCGAGCTGTAATAAGGCTTTTTCATCGGGAGTTTGTTCGAGTTCGACCGCCTTAAAATGAAATGGAGGCAATAGCTCGGATAAGCGTTTGGTGGCCGGAATGGCTAACAACTCACACAACTTTTGGTACAGCATAAAAGTGCCACGGGCCTTACCTTCTAAGCTGTAACCGGCGATATGAGGGGTCGCAAACTCAGCAAAAGGCACCAGCTCAGGCATGGGATTCGGCTCCCCTTCCCATACATCGAGCACCAATTTAAGGTCATCCCTTTGCTGCTTAACCTTAATTAAGGCTTGATTATCAATCACATCACCACGGCAACAGTTCACAAGCCAAGTATTGGGTTTAAGACTCATCAGGCGCGCTTCATCGAATAAATGCAGCGTCTTATGCTCGCCAGTGCGAGTGATGGGCACATGTAAGCTGATGATATCCGCTTGGTGTAATAGGGTCTCAAGGCTCACGAAATGACGGGGATCGCCTTCGGCCGCTTTGATAGGGTCATTGAGTAATACCTTAATGCCATAGGCTTCGAGGCATTTGGCCGTCGCGCTACCAGTATTGCCAGCGCCGACAATCCCCACAACCTTGCCTTTGAGCGGCGAATTAAACCGTGCCGCCAGTTCTAACATCGCAATAAAGGCAAACTCCCCGACAGCGGTCGCATTACAGCCGGGCGCATTCGAAAAGGGGATGCCACGCCCTGCAAGGTAGGCGAGATCCACATGATCCGTCCCTATGGTGGCGCTGCCGACAAACTTAAGTTTTGGATTGGCATCTAACAATGCAGCATTGACTCGGGTGACCGAGCGCACCAGCAGCACATCGGCATCTTGCACCTGCTCGGGCGTTAGCGTGCGGCCATTGACTGGGATTATCTCGCCTAACGCCCCAAATAAGGGTTCGACATAGGGCATATTTTCATCGACAACAATCTTCATGGGGACCTTTCTGATAAAAATGGGCTAGAGAGTGAGTAGCCAAGGATTCTAGCAAGACTCTGATCATAAACCCAATCCCTGAGTCGCATTATACCAATCGTATTAAATATCTGTTCATTCAGCGGGAGTTCAACACGCTTTAGACAAGGCGAAGGCTTGAAGGCATAGTGGTGCTCTGTCGAAAGCCTTAAACGCAGTATAAAGCGCGTTGAAACCCGCCCTTCGGGAGCCACACAGGCATCCCATTCCTTCGTTACATTGACTTAAAAGGGAATAACCATTTCTGCATCAATTCGCCTTGGATTGAGATGCCGGAGAGGCTCTGAACTGATTAGATATTTAATGTGATTGGTATTTCTGAATTTCAGCCAATAAAAAAGGAAGCCTAGGCTTCCTTTTTTAACACAAATAATGACTTACTTATATTTACGCATCACTAATGTTGCGTTAGTGCCACCAAAACCAAAGCTGTTGCTCATCACAGTGTTTAGCTCTGCATCGCGGTATTCACGCACGATTGGCATATCCTTCGCAGCTTCATCTAAATTATCGATGTTGATGCTAGGGGCAATGAAGCTGTTTTCCATCATGATCAAGCTGTAGATGGCTTCGTGTACGCCAGCGGCACCTAAGGCATGACCCGTCATAGACTTAGTCGATGCGACTGGTGGGCATTTGTCTTTAAAGACTTCACGTAGGGCTTCTAACTCACGCACGTCACCTACTGGTGTAGAAGTACCGTGGGTGTTGATGTAGTCAATTGGCGTGTCCACATCGGCCAGTGCCATTTGCATACAACGTACAGCACCTTCGCCAGACGGAGCAACCATGTCGTAACCGTCTGATGATGCGCCATAACCAATCACTTCAGCGTAAATCTTTGCGCCACGAGCCAGAGCATGCTCTAACTCTTCAACGATTAAGATACCGCCGCCACCGGAGATCACAAAACCATCACGGTCCGCATCATAGGTACGAGAGGCTTTTTCTGGAGTGTCGTTGTATTTAGTCGACAGCGCGCCCATCGCATCAAAGCCCATGGTCAGGGTCCAATCTACTTCTTCTGAACCGCCCGCAAACACCATATCTTGCTTACCCATTTGGATAAGTTCAACGGCGTGACCGATACAGTGAGCACTGGTCGCACAGGCTGAACTGATTGAGTAGTTCATGCCTTTGATTTTGAAAGGGGTTGCCAAACACGCGCTGGCTGTGCTCGACATAATGCGTGGCACGATATAAGGACCGACGCGTTTTACGCCTTTTTCGCGCAGAATATCCGCCGCTTGTACTTGGTTAGAAGACGAAGCGCCGCCGGTTCCCACAATCAAACCTACGCGAGGATCTGAATACTGCTCTTCAGTTAACTGAGCATCCTTAATGGCTTCTTGCATTGCAATGTAAGCATATGCCGCAGCATCGCCCATAAAACGCAGCGCTTTACGGTCAATCAGCTCAGAAGGATCTAATTTGATATTGCCCCATACATGACTACGTAGTTGCATTTCTTCAAACTGAGCGGAATGTGTAATACCACTACGGCCCGCTTTAAGTGACTCAGTCACTTCTTGCTTGTTATTACCGATACTTGAAACAACACCCATTCCGGTGATCACGACTCTTTTCATTTTATTGCTATCCATTGTGTACATGTCAGTACCTACTTTTTGCTGAGCCAATAGTATCTGTTTTGCTTCAATTAAGTGGTCAGCTTTCCATAAAGGCGGGTAAAATAATGCCCAATATGAGACTGAGAGTATATTTCTTTGACTGCTAAGCCCCAAAAATCTTGCCAATTTAAGCGTGATTACCCGCAATTGATCAACCTTTATCCCCCATGCGCGTTGACTACTGCACAGTCTCTGGACAATTTAACTCGCCTTCGACTCTCCCGCTTAACAACGCCATCTGCTCAACTCGGTCAAGGATTGTGCGTCATGGGGCAATGGGGATTGGGCGATGGACTCGAGCTACTCTCTCTACTACAACACTGGCAAACGCAGACTCAAAGCAACACACGGCTGTTAGTCAAAGTGTTTGAGCCCAATCCCATTAACGATTACGAACTTAAATTACTTTGGGATCAATCGCAAAGCTTAATTTCCACGCCTCATTTACAACCGATTGCCAATGCCTTACTTAAGGCAAAACCCGCTCGCATTATAGGGTGCCAGAGATTAATCTTTGATGACGGCCACATCACGGTCGATTTGCATTTTGGCGACCTATACACGGCACTTAGCCAACTACCCCACAGTGCTTCTCATCCCATTCAGCAATGGCTGGTTTTACCGCATTTGACGGCGCAGCTTAATGGCAAGCAAGTCTGGCAAATGGCCCGCTTGAGTGCGGATGATGCTCTGCTGATTGGGGTAAATTTGGCTGAAACTGTGCAGCAACTTGCCCACAGCTGTGGCTTTAGCACGCTTGACGTCAGCCAAGATGCCCTGAATGGTGATACAAGCGATGCATTGCAAAGCCAGGTTATCACCGATGAGATTTTGCTCCATGAGCGCAAACTGCTGCGCCAGCAAGCTGATACTGCTCAGGCATTTACCCCTAAACCAGCAACACTCGCCAGCGTAGATCACCCCGTTGCCATAGTCGGTGGCGGACTGGCATCAGCGAACCTAATGCTATCCCTCGCCGAACGTGACCAGAGTAGCATATTGTTTTGTAAGGATAATGAGTTAGGTCAAGGCGCATCCGGCAATCGCCAAGGGGCAATTTATCCCCTACTCACGCCAGAAAATGATGAGCTTAGCCGTTTTTTCCAACAGGCATTTTTGTTCAGTCGCCGCCGTATCGAGGCGCTGAGTCTGGCATCGATGATGGAGACAAACCCCACCTCTGATGTCACAGCGATTTCCCATGATTTTTGTGGGGTACTGCAAACGGGTCATGATGAACGCAGCCAACAACGGCTCGATAAAATTATCCAAAGTCAGGACTGGCCAGCGGAAATCGCCTATGCCGTTGATGCGAATGAAGCCAACGAGATAGCCCAAATAGGTATTGATAAGGCAGGATTTTTTTATCCCCTCGGGGGCTGGGTGTGCCCATTTGAATACGCCAAGGCGGCGGTAGACAAGGCCTCGCGGCTTGCCAATGTGCAGTGCCATTTCAATACAGAGATCACCGAAATCGAGTGTGATGCAAAGGCTTGGTATCTCCACAGTCAAGGCCAACGTTTTGGGCCCTACAGTCAACTAGTACTCGCCAATGGCGCACAGCTCACTCAATTTTCGGCCAGTAAGCGGTTACAGATAAGTCCGTTTCGCGGCCAAGTGAGCCATGTTCCCGCCCAATTGCAACTGAGCCAATTGGCCACAGTGTTATGCGCGAACGGTTACCTTACCCCGAGTCATCAGGGGCTGCATTGCCTCGGCGCCAGTTATGTAAAAGCGGCTGAACATCTCGATTTTTGCCCGCAGGAGCAATTGGAAAACCTAGGAAAAATGCAAGAAAGCTATCCCAATCAAGTCTGGGTTGACGATATCGACATCAGTGGCAATAGCGCCCGAGTAGGCGTGCGGATGGTGACGCGGGATCATTTCCCCATGATGGGCTGTGCGCCCGATGTGGCTGAAATATTGGCGCGCTATGAACAGCATCAACTCAATCAGCAGCAGGCCGAACAAAGCAAGCATTATTGGCAAACGACCCCAGCTCCGACCCTCGATGGCCTATATATCCTGGGTGGTTTAGGGTCGCGGGGATTAAGCTCTGGCCCCTTGGCGGCCGAATGTTTGGCGGCACAATTAACCGGTGAGCCGCTGCCACTGGATTGGCCAACCTTAAATAAACTCAACCCGAACCGGATGTGGCTACGCAAATTACTAAAGGGTAAAGCGCTTTAGTAAAGATCGTTTTGGTAAAAAGTGCTTTAGTGAAGATAAGCATCACGGCTTGAGTGAAAACTAGTTAATTAAAATAAAGGCTTATCATTGAATGCTAATCAAGCTTGCATCTAATCGCACCAATGATTGGCAACCCAGAACAAAAAAGGATTAAGCAGTGCTTAATCCTTTTTGGAACAGATACAGATGCTGATTGTTAAGACTACTTTGAAGAACCAGGCTTAGTCGTTTTTACTCGGGTGCGATTATTATTGTCGCGACTTTGGCGGATCAAGGCATCACCATCGAACTCGGTCTGAGCTGATATCTGCTGGCGATGAGCTTTCGCCAATCTATCGTAAAGCAGTACATTCACCGAGGCCGCCAGATTCATACAGCCTACCGTAGGCACATACACCACGGCATCGGATCTATCGATAATCTCTTGGCCAATGGTGCCATCCTCTGGGCCAAACACATAAAAGGCCTTCTCGGGATGCACAAATTCAGGCAAGGGTGTTGCCCCTAGGACTAAATCCACGCACACCAGCTTAGTGTCAGAGGGGAGCGCATCGAGTAAGGAGGCCACCCCAGTTAGCGGGATGCGCTCGGCGGCGCTCTGGGTATCGGCGTTATATTGCTGCGGCCCACGGGCGGCATATTCATAGCGTTTGCCGGTGTAGAACACGGCATCGACACCATAACAGCCCGAAGCGCGCATAATGCCGCCCACATTGGTCGGAGTTTTCGGATTGACTAGACCGATATAAACCGCTTGCTGCACTTCAGGTTTTGCCATGGCATCAACCGAAGTCGTCGTGGATGAACTCATCAATTATGCCGCTAAATGACTAACAATCTTGCCATGTAATTGTGCCCACGCCGCTTCTACTAAGGCAAAATCGGCATCATTTAATTCTTGGCGCGCTAAGGCTAAACAGTCGGTCATTTTTTCAAGCAAGGCTTCTAGCGTGCTCTCGCCTTCGTCTTCGAGTTGCGATAACACCACCGCCACATGGCCTTGCAGATAACCACAGGCAAATAAGGCGTCGTCATCACCATGACTCACTACAGACTCAATCCACTGTTCTAGTGCTTCTTCATACTGCTCTAACATCGGGTCAAACTCTCCAATAACGTATTTCGCCCAAATGGCCGCTGGCCCCTCGGTGCTATAAATCTGAATAGTCGGGGTTGGCCACATGATACATCACATAATCATGGTAACCCGTCGTCACTTTGTAATAGCCACAAAGCTCACGATCTAATTGAGGGTCGCCACTATCCACAATTAAGGGGCGTCCTTCAAGTGCTTTTAGCTTAGTTTTTGTGGCGAGGATAATAATATTGTCCTTACCGAGGCGGCGGATAAGCTCTGGCGACAACTGCTGGTTGCCACGACCGAGAATATGCCCCTGCCCGCCAATCAAGGTAATAACCAGTTTTGCCGGCTTATCTTGGGTAAGCTCGAGTAACTGCTTGGCGGTTAAATCACTCGCCACTAAGGCTTTATCTTGGATAAGATCAACCCCCAACAGGGTGTTATCGAGGCCAAGCTCTTCCATCACAAAGGCGACCGTGCTGCCCGAGCCCATAATGTACAGTTCATCTTCCATCTGCTGGATAACATCGGCCGCAATGTCGGCGAGCACGAGCTCATCGACTTCTTTTCCGCCCATCTTCACCGCTTGCACATAACGGGGTTCTGCAGGCACTAACAGCTCACCAAACCGTTTGGCGCGCACAGTGCCTTGGCGAAAGGCCACTTCATCAATATCCATCACATCGGCGCTCATCAGGCTGACTAACTCACCTTCGAGCAGCATTTTCACGACCATACCCGCAGCATGGGGGGTGATGCCATAAACGCCCGAATGGATTTTTACTCCAGCAGGAACCCCAAGCACGGGTAATTTATCGTCGATAACGGCTTGTTCAAACACGCTATACACATCACGCGCCGTGCCATCGCCCCCCGCAAACAGTAATAAATCCAACGGTTCGTTCAGCAAAGTACGCACAACGGCTTGCGTGTCGACGGCCTGGGTTTTCTCCGGAGTTTGATACACCACACGGGTGTTAAAACCTAAGGCGTTGGCGGCGTCTTCCCCCATCACACCGGAGGCGGTAATGATTTCGATATCATTGGCAAAAGGAACAATCACTTCTAAGGCTTGCATCATACGCTTTATCGCCTTGGGCTCGGCGCCTAAGGCAAGTGCCTGCTCGGCCACACCATCGCTACCCTTAAGACCCACACTTCCACCTAAACCCGCCAGTGGATTGATGACTAAGCCTAAACGAAACCGGATCACCTTAACCTCTCTTGTTCATTATTTTAGTTTTTACAATGAGTTACTTTTCACAATCAATGTCAGCTTATGACGCAACCGCTTGCGCCCTATCCTTAGGGATCAAAAATACCGCTAACATGGCCGCAAAGGCACAGGCCGCCGCAAATACCCAAGACCATACAGCGCCGCTACCATCACCCCAGATATAACCGCAAATCCAAGTCCCGAGCGCGCCGCCAACCCCAAAGCTTAAGCTGGCATACAGGGCTTGCCCTTGGCTGCGATGACTTGCATCAAAATTTCGATGCACAAATTGAATCGAGGCCGCATGGGTCAAGCCGAAGGTGAACGCATGCAGCACTTGGCTTAAACCCAGCAATAACATGCTCTCAACACCAAAGGCGACCAGCAACCAGCGCACGGCAGTCATGGCGATACTGACGACAAGTAAGGTATTGACGCCATAACGTCCAAGTAAGCGAGGCGCAAACATAAACATTACGATTTCGGCCATTGCACCGAGGGCGACAAAAATCCCCGCGGCCGCTTCGGTGTATCCCGCCTGCTTAAGATAAAGCACAAAGAAACCGTAAAAAGGCCCAGCGCTCATCTGTAATAACATCGCCGACACCATAAACCAGATAATCGGCTTAGTCCATTTGAGTGGTTGCCGCTCCTGCCCTTGGGGGCGCACAGCACGATTCGCAGGCAACGGCAAAGCACTCACCAGCATCCCAGTGAACAAGGCTAACCCAATATAAGGTAAGACTTCAGTGCCCCATTGACCGATGGCAAAGCCGGCGCCTACGACTAAGCAGATATAGCCAATGCTGCCAAAGCTGCGGATCTGCCCATAACGGCTGGCATTTTCACCTAAGGTTTCGAGGGTGATCACCTCCAACTGCGCCAAAATCGCGTTCCAGAAGAAGGTATATAGCGCAAGACTGAGCGCCATATATACAAAGCCACCGTGGTAGAAGAAACTCAAATACGCGAGCATCGCGGCTCCCGCGCCCATCTTCACTAATTCGGAGCGCATGCCAGTGCGATCGGCCACCTTAGCCCATACATTGGGGGCCACGATACGAGTCGCCATTAAAATCGCGAGCAAAAAACCGATTTCTTGAGGGTTAAATCCACGGTTTTCGAAGAAGACCCCAAGGTAAGGGATCATAGTGCCGAGAATCGAAAAGAAGAAAAAATAACAGGCACATAGCCAGCGTAACTGCTGGCTTGTGCTAGAGATTGTTGGCATTAACGCATTCCATTTATTACACAGCCGCTATGCATCTTTATTCCATGCAGACTGTCTCATTCATCGCGCCTATCTCATGCCGAGAATCGGTGTATGACTGCGAACATCCTGATTTTGAGCTCTGTGTCTTAATAGATGATCCATCAACACAATCGCCAGCATAGCTTCGGCGATCGGTACCGCGCGGATCCCAACACAGGGGTCGTGACGACCTTTAGTCACCACTTCCGCCATTTCCCCTTGGGCCGTCATGCTTTGGCCCGGCACACTGATACTCGAGGTCGGTTTTAATGCAATATGGGCGACAATGGGTTGACCCGATGAAATGCCGCCAAGTATGCCACCGGCATGATTTGACTCAAAACCCAGCGGCGACATTAAATCACGCCCTTCCGAGCCCTTTTGTGTGACAACGCCAAAACCATCACCGATTTCAACGCCTTTTACCGCGTTTATGCCCATTAAGGCATGGGCGATGTCGGCATCGAGCCTATCGAACACAGGCTCACCCAGTCCAACGGGAACACCAGTGGCCACTACAGAAATTTTGGCGCCAATGGAATCACCGGATTTTTTCAGCTCACGCATATACTCATCCAGCGCCTCGAGCTTACCCGCATCGGGGAAAAAGAAAGCATTTTGTTCTATCTGGCTAAGATCGATTGTTTCGGCGCAAATCGGCCCAAGTTGGGACATATACCCATAAATTTCAATGCCATGCACTTGTTTTAAATACTTTTTCGCCACAGCACCCGCCGCAACCCGCATAGCGGTTTCGCGGGCCGATGAACGGCCACCGCCACGATAATCACGCAGACCATACTTTTGCTGATAGGTGTAATCGGCGTGTCCTGGACGGAATAAATCTTTGATATTGGAGTAATCTTGGCTGCGCTGATCGGTGTTTTCGATCAGAAGCCCAATGGAGGTGCCTGTGGTTTTGCCTTCAAACACACCGGATAAGATCCGTACTTCATCAGGCTCTCGGCGCGCGGTGGTATAACGGGATGTGCCAGGACGACGGCGGTCTAAATCATGCTGCATATCGGCTTCGGTGAGTTCGAGCCCTGGAGGGCAACCATCAATAATACACCCGAGCGCCACACCGTGACTTTCACCAAAGGTAGTCACCACAAAATTTTGACCAATACTGTTTCCAGACATCCGCTTTTTACACCTTAAATGATTTGCTTATCGCTCCGCGCCCAGCAATAGCTGGACAATTCTTTTTCCCGCTGCAAGCCTAACTGGCAGCGGGAAAAGACTCAACCTAATTTATTCTTATTGTGATTATTGCGCGTCGCGATAAATAGCAAAAAGCGATTGATGTTCGACCAGTTGGTCGCGAGTCAGCACAAACACACCGTCACCGCCGTGTTCAAAACTCACCCAAGTGAAAGGTACTTCAGGGAATTGCTCTATCAGATGCACCATAGAGTTACCCACCTCAACCACTAAAATCCCCGTTGGTGTCAGGTATTGGGCCGCATTCGCTAAAATGCGTTTGGTTAAATCGAGGCCATCGCGACCCGAGGCTAAACCAATAGCTGGCTCATGGTGGTATTCATCTGGCATATCGCCGATATCTTCTTCATCCACATAGGGCGGATTAGAGACAATCAAATCATATTGTGGACCTTCAGGAATGGCTAAAAACAGATCCGATTGCATCGGGAAAACTCTGTCCATCACTCCTAAGGTTTCGACGTTGATTTGCGCCACATCTAGAGCATCTTCACTGATATCCAGCGCATCAACCTCGGCCTCATCAAATTCGTAGGCACAGGCAATCGCGATACAACCACTGCCAGTACATAAATCTAAAATACGATTAACAGGTTTGCCGTATAACCAAGGGCTAAAGCGATTGGCAATCATCTCGGCGATAGGTGAACGTGGCACCAATACGCGCTCATCCACATAAAACTCAAGTCCAGCGAAGCGCGCTTTATTGGTTAAATAAGGCACAGGCAAACGTTCACGTACGCGGCGAATGATCAACTCAACGATTTTGTGTTTTTCGCTGCTGGTTAAGTTACTTAAAATCACCTGTTGGCCGATTTCTTCGGGCAAGTGCAGCGCATGAAACACTAAGGCGATAGCCTCATCCCACGCGTTATCCGTCCCGTGGCCATAGTACACATTAGCATCATTAAAGCGGCTCACCGCCCAACGCAACATGTCACCTATAGTGCGTAACTCTGTCACAGCTTCATCTACAAAGATCTTATCCAAAACGCTCTCCCGCTTGTTTGTTCGCAAACATTGTAACTGAACTCTATTCAGAAACCATAGGATTCAATAGAATACCCGCCATGAATAAAGACGATGATAAAGAAGGCATGGCGATGTTTTCAGCGCTGATCGAGGGGATAAAACCTATCGCCCAAGATAAGCGGCATTTTCGCACGCCCCTAAAAACCAAACACGAAATAGAACTGAAAGAGCAGCAACTGCATGCTGACAGTTATTTCTCAGATACTTATCAACCTCTGCTGCCCGTTCAGGGGCCAATGCGTTGGCTCGATGAGGGTGTCGACAGTCTCGAGCTTAAACGCTTAAGACGCGGCGATTACCAGCCGGATTTATTGCTGGACTTACACGGTTACCGCCAATCCGAGGCTAAACTCGAACTCGCGGCGCTGATTCAAGCCTGCGTAAAACAACAGAGCCAATGTTGTTGTGTGATGCACGGTTATGGCACTGGCATACTTAAACAGCAGGTGCCTATGTGGTTGGTGCAACATCCGAAGGTAAAAGCCTTTCATCAAGCCCCCAAAGAATGGGGTGGCGATGCGGCACTGTTGGTGCTTATCGATATTGGCGACCAACCACATCGACGTTAATGGACGTATTTATCCTCTAAAAACAAAGGGCCCACTAATGTGAGCCCTTTGTTTTATCGAATGAATTAACTAATGCTGTGGGGCGCATGTTGCCAAACAATGCAGGCCTGCTCGGCATGTTTATCTATCAGAGTGATCCCCGAGGTGGCAAACAAGGGCGGCTCAACACCCGCAACTAACTCGCTGACCAAATAGCCCAAGAGCGGCATATGGGAAATCACCAGTACTTTATCAGCCTTATACAAGTCGGCATAGGCGACAATCAGGGCGGCCACATTAGCAGGATCGCCTGAAGGCACTAAATCATCCACAACCAGCCATTTGCGCGGCTCTGGGAAATGTTGACTCAATTCTTGCCACGTTTGCTGAGCACGTAAATAAGGGCTAACCAAAACAAGATCAAAATCGCTGACACTTCGGGCTAACCAGTTACTCATTAAGACAGTATGGTGTCTTCCTAAATCGGTAAGCGTTCTGTCCCTATCCGACTGAGCATTAAATCCAGCGTCACCATGTCGCATCAAAAATAGCTGCATACTTCTCTCGCTACCCACACTTGTTTTTGTTTTATCCCAATTGTAGCCCTAAAATGGATTTCAACAAACCTTGTAAGGGTTAATCTTTAGTCGATAAACACAAGAGATATTTGCCAAAAACCATTAAGACTATCAATATATAACAAGCCATCGTTACCGGAGTGTCTCTTTGCAAGCCTCTCAGTCTATTTACAAAAGTCCAAACGATCATCGTCAGTACCGTTATCTCGTGTTAGATAATGCCCTGCGGGTATTATTGGTCGAAGATTTGGACGCCAGCCAAGCCGCCGCTTCCATGGCGGTGGCCGTAGGACATTTTGATGATCCTGTTGATAGACCCGGTATGGCACATTTTTTAGAGCATATGCTCTTTTTAGGCACGGAAAAATTCCCCGATTCCGGCGAATATCATGCCTTTATCAATCAGCACGGCGGCAGTAACAATGCTTGGACCGGCACAGAGCACACCAATTTCTTTTTTACCATCAATGCCGATGTATTTGCCGACTCCCTAGACAGATTTAGCCAATTCTTTATCGCCCCCAAATTTGACCTCGAGCTAGTTGATAGGGAACGCCAAGCGATTGAATCTGAATTTAGTTTAAAGCTGAAGGACGATATCCGCCGCACCTATCAAGTGCTTAAAGAAACCGTCAATCAACAGCATCCGTTTTCGAAATTCTCCGTGGGCAATTTAGTCACCCTAGGGGGAGAACAGGCGCAGGTCAGAAGCGAGCTATTGGCGTTTTATCAAAGTCATTACAGTGCCAATTTAATGACACTATGCTTAGTCGCCCCTATTCCATTAGATGAACTTCAGGCGCTCGCGGTGCAATATTTCAGCAAGATCCGTAACTTAAACCTAGTCAAACAGTATCCTGATGTGCCGCTGTTTTCAGAAAATGAACTGCTTAAGCAAATCAACATAGTCCCGTTAAAGGAACAAAAGCGCTTAAGTATCAGTTTTAATTTCCCAGGCATCGACCACTACTACAAACGTAAGCCGCTTACCTACATAAGCCATATTCTCGGCAATGAGAGTAAAGGTAGCCTGCTGTCGTATCTTAAAGAACAAGGTTTAGTGAATAACCTCTCCGCGGGCGGCGGGGTCAATGGCTATAACTTCAAGGACTACAGCATTGGCCTACAACTGACCGACAAAGGCGTAGCCAATATTGACGATATTGTGTGCAGCTGTTTTGAATATATTGAGCTGATAAAAACACATGGCCTTGAGGATTGGCGTTATTTAGAGCGAGCTAACCTGCTCAAAATGGCGTTTAGGTATCAAGAGCAGGTGAAATCCCTCGATTTAGCCAGCCACTTAAGCATCAACATGCACCACTATGAAGTGGAAGATTTAGTCTTTGGTGACTATCGCATGGATGGTTTAGATATTGACGAAACCCTTGAGCTATTAGGCTTAATGACGCCGCAAAATATGCGCTTGCAACTAATAGCACAGTCCGTTACGTCCGACCGTAAAGCCAACTGGTATCATACGCCATATCAAGTATTGCCCTTAAAGCCTGAATCTCTTGCCAGCTGGCAAGTCACACAAATTCGCCCTGAGCTGCAATTACCCGCTGCTAATCCCTTTATTGTGGCCGATTCCATTGCTCGCCCCGATAAAAGTGAAGTCGCCGTACCTGTGATTGTTGCTGAATCGGCGGGCTACCGCATTTGGCATAAAAAAGACGATGAGTTTAATGTCCCCAAAGGACATATGTATCTCTCTCTCGACTCGGAGCAGGCGAGTAAAACCCCCAAACACGCCGCCCTCACCCGCTTATACGTTGAGATGTTACTCGATTATCTGACTGAGCCAACTTACCAAGCAGAAGTAGCAGGACTTAGTTACAATATCTATCCCCATCAGGGTGGGATCACCCTGCATTTATCCGGTTTTACAGGGAATCAAGAAACGCTGTTAGCTCTGCTGATCCAAAAGGCGAGAGAACGTAATTTCACCGAAGAACGGTTTGCATTAATTAAATCTCAACTGCTACGTAGCTGGCAAAACCTCGCGCAAGCCAAGCCGATTTCGCAGCTATTCACTAGCTTGACCGCCACGCTGCAAAAACGCAGCTATGAGCCGGCTCGTATGGCGCAGATGCTTGAAAATATCACCTTAAATGATCTGCATAACCATGTACGAGCCTTTTACGAGAAGATTTACCTCGAAGGGCTTATTTATGGGGATTGGTTAGTGTCAGAGGCACAGGCTTTAGGTAAACGCCTGGAACATATCTTGTCCCTGGTCTCCAGTCCCAGTGCAGAATCAACACGAGAATTAATCAACTTAACAGGACAAGGCACCCTGTTAAGGGAACTAGCGGTAGATCATCAAGACAGTGCGATTATCGTGTATTATCAATCGGCTATTGCTACGCCAGAAAAAATGGCGCTATTTAGTTTACTCAACCACACCATGTCATCGACTTTCTTTCATGAACTGCGCACGGAAAAACAATTGGGCTACATGGTGGGCACAGGTTATCTGCCGCTCAATCGCCATCCTGGACTCATTTTCTATATTCAATCTCCGACAACGGGGCCTCTACATTTATTAGAGGCAATCGATGAGTTTATCGCTGACTTTAACTATGCCGTCATGCAAATCACGAATGAAGAATGGGAAAGCACAAAACTAGGGCTAATCAATCAAGTGATGGAACATGATGCTAACCTAAAAACCCGAGGCCAGCGTTATTGGGTGAGCGTGGGCAACCGTGATTATCAGTTCAATCAGCGTGAATTAGTAGTCGCGGAAATCAACAAGCTTACGCGCCCAAATCTCATCAAATTTATGATGCGCAAAATGCGTACTAAGCATAGCGATAGACTGGTGCTTTTTAGCACGGGATCAGCACATATAGCACAGTCAGCACTCACATCTGACAATATGATTACCGATCTTAAACTCTTTAAACAAAATACTGAAAAGTTCAATTTTTAGGCGAAAGTGTCAAATGAGATCATGAATTGATAATTTGGCTTAAGCAAACAAAATCGCTACATTATGAACATTACTTAGTAGTATCTATTGCCTTTGCATCAAAATTTGATGTAAAAAGCGGTCAATCCTACTGATAGATGAAAAACGATACAAAATCTAACGCCATCTATCTGCAATCCAAAGGATTTTTTACATTCTCACTTTTGACAAAAGCAAGTATTTCTGGAAAAGTGATGTAACACAATTGTTTCATGGCATCTACGGACAATACTAAGAACAACACTATGCCGAAAATATTCTTAAAAATCGTCTTTCTCGTTTTTTTTGGCATTCATGCATTTGAAGACGTAAACGCATCCCCCTTTTCAAATAAATCTCCAATTATTCTTCAATCACAATCGTTTGGTGTACCAGAAGGACTGTCTCAAAGCACCGTTACATCAATAGTTCAGGATCATGATGGATATATATGGATAGGAACATTTAATGGGCTTAATCGATTTGATGGGAAGAACTTCAAGCATTTTTATGCTAATGATGCCAGAACAAAACTTCCCAGTTCTTTTATCAGGAGCTTACTTGTTGATGAGCAAGGAGTGTTATATGTTGGAACCGATAGTGGCCTAGTGGTATACGATAAACAACAAGAATCATTTTATCCTTACGGTATCTCAGTAAAAGACTCCCCTGTCTGGAGTCTAGATTCAAATAACAATAGCTTAATTGTTGGAACTAACAAATCAATTATCGATATAAAAAATAAAGAGCTAACACTCGAACTATCAAATAAAGGCTTAAGTGAAATTAAAAAAGTTATAAAAATAGGAAATATTTACTTTATAAGAGATTATGCTGGGAGACTATTTAAATTCTCAAAAAATGAATTAAATGAAATTGCGCGCAACACTATTGACTTTGAGAAAATAAACGATACTGAAATTGTCATTTCATTCAACGATGGCCTATATAAATACAATGGTAATAAAATAGTAAAAATCGACAAAAAGTCATTTTCTCAACTCACAAAACACAAGAATATAGTTTATGGTTTTAGCAACGGAAAAATCATTAACATATCTAAAAAATCCATAGTAGGACATATTCCATCAGACCAAACAGATAAAATTTCTTCATTTATTGCGACAGACGAAATGGTTATATTAGGCACTATTGATAAAGGTCTTATCATTATAAAAAACATTAACAACTTAGTTCAACAAACTAATTTAGTTAAAGATAATGTTTGGCACCTTACAAAAAACTCACAAGGATTCTTAGTTTCATCTGAATCAGAAAATATAGAGCTTTTTGATAACAATTTTAATTTAAAAAATAGCTTTAACACTCAAATTCAAGGGTATAAATACGCTATATTAAACAATGATGGGCTCTATTTTGGCACTGCTGCAGGCTTGTTCTTAAAAAACAATGAAAAAACAAACCTAATTAGTGATAAATCAATATCATCATTATCGTTCAACAAAGACTACTCTATAATTACTGCAGGAACAGCTGATGGAAAAATATTAATCATTAACGACCAAAAAATCATAAAAATCATTGACACAAAAAAAACCGAACCAATTTTTGATATTAAACTAGAGACACCAAACCTTATATACATTGCAGGCCAAGGTGGTTTTAAAAAATATGAAAATGGTTCATTAAAAAGTTTAGGTGAAGAAATAACTTACAGTATTTCACAAGGTGATAATGGAATTTATTTTGGAACATCTACATCGTTAATGTTCTACGATACAAAAAACAATGTTATTTCAAAGAAAATTTCTAACAGCAAAGAAATTTACTCCATCATTGATAATGAAAAATTCCTAACTGCAGCATCATTAAGTGAAGTCATTATATACCGAAAAGAAAACAAAAAAACATACATTTTAAAAACATCACATGGAAGTCAATATGAATATAATTCGCCTAGCGCTATAGATGTAAATGGTGATATTTTACTTGCAGGGATAAATGGCATTAGCATTGTAAATCCCAACAATGTTATAAAGTACATTGATAATGCAAAAATAAATAAAACAGAAATATCAGACTTCTTAGTTTTTAACATAGCACAAGAAAAAGGAAGCTTTTTCTTTAAAAAACAAAATCCAATCACAAATGAAATAACATTGAAATATTCAGATTACCCATTCTCATTTAATTTTATATCACCAATGTCAGACGATTCATCCACTGACTACCATTATAGAATGTATGGTCTTTCTGATACATGGATATCAGCAAATGGTATAAACTCAGCTACATACACAAATTTATCACCAGGAAAGTATAATTTTCAAGTTTATGCAGTCAACTCACTTTCAGGTAGAAAAGCAACAATAAAAGAAGTTACTGTCATTATTACACCTCCATGGTGGGCCTCAATCCAAGCTAAAGTGTTTTACTTTATTATTTTTATGCTTATCTCCATATTTATCTTCAAAGCTATATTAAGAAAAAGAGAAGTCCAGCGACAAATCGCTTTAAGCGAAGAACGTCTAAAGCTTTCTTTATGGGGAAGCGGCGATGAGATGTGGGACTGGGATATAGAAACCGGTAATATTTTTCGCTCGAATATTTGGGGCGCATTAGAGTTTCCAAGGGACGGCCACCGTTTAGGTAATAGTGATGAAGAAAGTAACATTCATCCAATGGATCAGGAGCGCGTAAGGGAAGCACTCAATAAACATTTCTACGGCGAAACAGACCATTTTGAAGCAGCTTATAGAGTTAAGGGTAAAGATGATAGCTGGATCTGGATCCTAGACCGAGCCAAAATTGTAGAAAGAGATGATAAAGACAATGCTCTTCGAATGACAGGCACTATTAAAAACATCAGTCAATTTAAGCAAAAAGAAGAACAATTAAGGCTCTTCGAAAAAGCGATTGAAAATATTTCTGAAGGTATGTTTATTCTTGACAGTGAATATCGTTTCGTAGAAGTGAACGAGGCTTGTTGTAGAATATCTCAACGTAATCGAACTGATTTCATTGGCAATCTACTTACCTTCGATTTATATCCAGAGTCCTTTTCTAATCAAATTCGTACCATGCTGAAACAGCAAGGTCGCTGGGCGAGTGAAGTCGAAGCAAGCCGTGGTGACAAGAGCCATTTCCATATGGAACTCACTATTGACGCTATTTACGATGAATTAGGTGAATTGTCGCATTATGTAGGGGTATTTTCTGATATTTCGAGACGTAAACAACAAGAGGAAGAGTTACGCAAACTCACCAATAACGATCTGTTAACGGGTCTTCCAAATCGCTCGAATCTGCAAGTCACATTAGGAAACTTGGTCAACAAAGAAATTACACATGCTTTAATGGTACTTGACCTCGATAATTTTAAACGTATCAACGACTCTTTAGGCCATCAAATTGGCGATCAATTGCTCAAACTGGTGTCAGTCAGAATTAAGTCTGCGATTCCAAAAAACACCAATATATATCGCTTAGGAGGTGATGAGTTTGCTGTTGTGCTCGATAAAACCTCTGATATTAGTGCATGTGCTGCTATTGCAGGACGTATAATCGAAGCCTTTAAAACCATGTTTGAAATCGACGCTGAGCAACTTGTCTTGGGAGTGAGTATTGGTATTGTCCTCTACCCTGAAGATGAGCAGAGTGAACAAGCACTACTGAGAAAAGCCGATATTGCTATGTATCATGCCAAATCTGCTGGAGGTAATTGTTACCAATTCTACTCAGAATCCCTAAACCAACACGCGATTAAACAGTTGGAAATTGAAAACCTTATCCGTGAAGGTTTAAAAGAAGATTTATTTGAGGTTTATTATCAACCTAAAGTCGATCTTAAACATGGTCATGTCGCGGGGATGGAAGCTTTAGTTCGTTTAAACCACCCAACTCGCGGACTGGTTCCACCGAATGACTTTATTCCCCTTGCGGAAGAAAATGGCCTCATTATCGAAATCGGTGAAATCGTACTCAGAAAAGCCTGTTTTGCTGCACAGAAATGGCGTGAACTAGGTATCTTTAAGGGAAGAGTCGCCGTTAATTTATCATCACGTCAGTTTGCCCTGCCCGATCTTCAGCAACGAATAGAATCTATTTTGCGCTTGACGCAATTACCGGCCTCCCATTTGGAACTGGAAATCACTGAAGGGACGGTTATTAAGCAGCCAGAAATGGCCATATCCGTTATGCAGCAATTAGCAAAAATGGGAGTGAGTCTAGCGTTGGATGACTTCGGTACGGGTTACTCTTCGCTTTCTTACTTAAAACGATTCCCTATTCATACGCTCAAAATCGATAAAGCCTTTGTCGATGATATTGATAAATCAGACCGTGATTTGAAGATGGTCGATTCTATTATTACCATTGCTCACAATATGGGGCTATCCGTTGTCGGTGAAGGTGTTGAACAAGCGGCACAGTTAAATATCCTGCGCGCCCTAAACTGCGAGGAGATACAAGGTTACATCTTTAGTAAGGCGATTAATGAGACCGAATTTACTCAGTTGTTGCAAGATGATCGGAGTAAATTTATGCCACATCACAATATTGTTTGATCAATTAATTATCTCTCTGTCGGTAGTTTGAAACATTGGCACAACATCTGCAGAAGGATGTCCAGTGTCAAAAAATAAAACATTATCAACTACCCTGAGAGATAAAATGATGAAAGGAATTCTAACCGCTGCTGCATTACTGTCTACAATCGGCTTTGTAACAACTGCCACTGCACTTGAAACAACAAATGAAAATACAACCTCTCACGAAGTTGTAACATTTGAAGGAAATACGAGAATTGTTCAAGAATTTGCAGGCCATCCTGCAGTGAAATTCAAATCAGTTGAAGTCGCTGGTCATCCTGCTGTGAAGTTCAAACCTGTTGAAGTTGCAGGTCACCCTGCTGTGAAGTTCAAACCTGTTGAAGTCGCAGGTCACCCTGCTGTGAAGTTCAAACCTGTTGAAGTCGCAGGTCACCCTGCTGTGAAATTCAAACCTATTGAAGTCGCAGGTCACCCTGCTGTGAAATTCAAACCTATTGAAGTCGCAGGTCACCCTGCGGTGAAGTTCAAATCAGTTGAAGTCGCAGGTCACCCTGCGGTGAAGTTCAAATCAGTTGAAGTCGCAGGTCACCCTGCTGTGAAGTTCAAACCAGTTGAAGTCGCAGGTCATCCCTGCGTTAAGTTCATTAACTCTGAAGTTGCATAACATTAATCAGGTGAAGGAGAGTGACTATGTTAAATTCAATCAAAAAAGCACTTGGTTTCGCAAAGCCTGTTCGTAAAAAAGTGAAATTACCTGAAGGCTTAAACCACCTTGAAGTGATCCCAGCAAAGGGTTGGTGGAATTAATTCCCCCTAAATGCGGATTACCGTTCAGATTACCTAAAACCATTCAGCTAGCGCAGCCGAAGGTCAATAAAAAGGGAGCTTAATGCTCCCTTTTTATATTCAAATTAATTACTAATGATAAAAATCAAGCAGTTATATTAAAGTCGGAACGATGACCAAGTCTTCTTAGCGCGATACGTTTATGGGAAGAACATAGCGGAAACGCTAGGGGACCAAGTATAAATCCCATTACAGTCCAATAGCTTACTGACAGCCCAGCCCTAAAAGCCGCATACCCAAAACACCATGAACTACTGACCGACAAGGCGATAAACACATAAAACATCAATCCCACAGCAACCTCTTTATCGGTTAAGTTATGATAGAGAAAGTCAAAATATCCAAATGCAGTACGCTTAACTGACTCTTGGCTCACTTATTTTTAATCACTCAATGAACTCTACACATTCTGTTTACGATGCAGAATCCACAAACGGGACGTCATCATACAAGATCCCTTATATAAATGTGAACATTTTTTAGGCAAAAATTAGCCTGGAGGCAATAAAAAAGCGGCATTTTATTGCCGCTTTTTTGACCAATCCAATATTTAAGCGTTAGAAGAAACTAGCCTTTTCCGCCGCCATAACCTTAAGGCGAGGACATGGCTCAAATCGGTCTCCGTATTGAGACTGATAACGTTCCAGGATATTGACCAAGTTATCAGCACCTAGAGTATCAATATAGTGGAATGGCCCACCCAAGAATGGTGGGAAACCAATACCGAAGATTGCGCCAATATCACCATCGCGGGGTGAAGCAATGATGCCATCATCTAAACAACGTACGGCTTCATTGAGCATTTGCACCACACAACGCTCAGCTACCGCACTCATATCTTTGTCCATACCGGGCTTGATGCCGAGTACCGCGTATACACTTTCATCTACGGCTTTCTTCTTGCTTGACTCTTTCTTGCCGACAGCATATTGATAGAAACCTTTGCCATTTTTGCGGCCTTTTCTATCATCGCTCAGCAACTTATCGAAGGCAGCTGGGGCTTTAAAGCGCTCACCCAATTCTTTTTCAAGGATTGGAGCGATTTTAGCGCCGACATCGATACCCACTTCATCAAGCAAAGTGATAGGACCAACGGGGAAACCGAACTTCACTAAGGCTTTATCTAAGTGCTCAATGCTCTGCCCTTCTAGCAGTAATTGCGCGGCTTCGTTCATGTAAAGTGCAAGGATACGATTAACATAAAAGCCAGCACCGTCTTGTACTACGATTGGCGTTTTACCCTGTTTGCGGGCAAAGGCCACTGTGGTGGCGATGGTTTCAGGAGAGGTTTTCGCATGGGCGATCACTTCCACCAGCGGCATTTTTTCTACTGGTGAGAAGTAATGTAAGCCAATCACATTTTCAGGACGACTGGCCGCTTGTGCAATTTGACCGATGGGTAAAGATGAGGTGTTAGATGCAAAAATCGTGTGCTCACCGCATTCACGCTCAATATCTTTAACCATCTGATGTTTAAGCGCTAAATCCTCAAACACAGCTTCAACAACAATATCAGCGTCCTTAACGCCTTTATATTCGGTCGTCGTTGTCATCAGTGCCATTAAATTGTCGCGAACGGCCGGCGTCATATGACGACGTTTAACGCCTTTATCCAATAACTTATAAGCGTAAGAAAGCGCGTTGCTTAATCCCTTTTCGTTAATGTCTTTTACCCTTGCAGGAATTTTAGCCTTAGTCGTCGTGACCGAAGCAATACCACCGCCCATCAAACCGCCACCTAAGATCACGGCTTTTTTGACTTTACGTGGTGTCGCCCCTTCGGCGCCAGTTTCTTTCTTCATCTCTGTAGTAGCAAAGAAAATACTGCGTAGCGCCTCAGATTCTTTCGACACCACCAGCTCAGCAAAATGGCTGGCTTCCACCTCAAGTCCTTTCTGCATTCCCTTCGCCATACCTTGGCGCACGCAATCAATAATTTTTGCCGGCGCAGGATAGTTACCTTGGGTTTTCTTGGCGACTTGCTTGGCGGCTTGATCGAAAATAATGTTACGACCGAACCCTGTGCCCTCGAGCAATTGATTGACTAGCGATTTTTTAACTGGTTTCGTCGTGCGCTTGCCCGCGAGCGCCATTTCCACTGCGGTTTGCAGTAAAATCGTCTGTGGCACCACATCGTTAACTAAGCCCATCTTTAACGCTTGTTTCGGGCGAATTTGTTTACCCGTCAACATCATATCCAGCGCAGTGGTGATCCCCACTAAACGAGGTAAACGCTGAGTACCGCCGCCACCGGGTAATAAACCGAGTTGCACTTCGGGTACACCCAACATAGTCTTGCCATCATCACTACACACACGTTGATGGCATGCGAGCGCAAGCTCTAAACCGCCTCCTAAACAGGCGCCATGAATCGCGGCAACCACGGGAATATTCAAGGCTTCTAACTCGTTAAATACTACATGCCCTTGCTGGGATAAGGCTTTCGCATCGCCCGCCGTTTGGCAAGCGTCGAGCATAGAAATATCCGCCCCTGCTACGAAGGAGTCTTTTTTACCCGAAATCAGCACTAGGCCACGGATACTGCTATCACCTTTAATCTCAGACAGGAGCTCACTGATCTCAGGGCCAAATTCTGCCTTGAGGGTATTCATGGTTTCGCCGGGTACGTCCATTGTTAAAATAGCGATACCGTCTTCACGGCGGGTTAAATTAAATGTCTTTTCCATCGCCATTACTCCACTTCCACAATCATTGCAGCCCCTAAACCACCCGCAGCACAGGCCGTTGCTAGGCCCGTTCCGCCACCACGACGTTTAAGCTCACGACAAACCTGAGTGATTAAACGCGTACCTGTGGCCGCAAAAGGATGACCGTAAGCTAAAGAGCCACCGAGCACGTTAAATTTGCTCATATCGATTTCACCAATGGCACGATTGCGCCCTAATTTTTCTTCGGCAAATTTCTTTGAGGCAAACATCTGCATATTAGCTAAGGTTTGTGCCGCAAAGGCTTCGTGCATTTCGATGAGGGTTAAATCTTCTAATTCCATGCCGGCGCGTTTTAATGCCAATGGCGTTGCATAGGATGGCCCCATCAGCATGTCTTGCCACACATCAATCGCAGTAAACGCGTAGCTCTTAATGTAACCAATAGGTTGATAACCCAAGGCTTTAGCACGACCTTCGCTCATCAAAATGATCGCAGAGGCACCATCGGTTAGCGGCGTACTGTTAGCGGCCGTCACGCTGCCATGCTTTTTATCGAAAGCGGGACGCAGTTTAGCGTAAGAGCTTAAATCGGAATTTTCACGAATGTTATTATCGCGCTCGATAAACTGTTTGTAGGGGGGAACATGGGCCACCATCACTTCGTCACGTAGGTGACCTGAGGCCCACGTTTCACTCGCCAGCGTGTGGGAGCGGTGCGCCAGCGCATCTTGGTCAGCACGGCTGATATTATAGGTCTTGGCCATTTGCTCTGCGGTTTGCCCCATGGACAATCCCGTAGAATACTCGGCAACGGCAGGTGGCACAGGCAATAAGTCTTTGATGCCTAAACGGCGGAAAATTTGTAGTTTTTGGCCAAAGCTGCGGGCTTTATTCAGATCGACTAAGGCATGGGCAAGTTTTTTAGATACCCCAATAGGCAATACCGAGGAAGAATCGGCGCCGCCGGCAATACCAATCTCAATATTGCCCGTCATGATTGACTCGGCCACATTCACCGCAGATTGAAAACTGGTCGCACAGGCACGGGTCACGCTATAAGCATCGGTTGACACATCCATGCCAGTTCCTAACACGATTTCACGGGCAATGTTCGGTGCCGCAGGCATTTGTACCACCTGACCATACACCAGTTGCTCAATCAACTTAGGATCCAGTTCGCTACGGGCCAGCAGCTCGTTAACCACCATTTTGCCCATATCGAGCGCCGACACACCGTGGAATGCGGTCGCCTGTTTCGCAAATGGCGTTCTTAAGCCCGCCACAATGGCGATACGCTCACCCTTTGCGTTAGTTACCTGTTGTCTATCACTCATTTGTCACCCTCTTTATGTGCGCTATCGCTGAGAGATTTCAGGCGGCGCTATCGATTTCCATGTTTGCCCTGCTGTTTGGCACCAAAAAAGCCTAATAACAGGTCTGACCATTAAAGTGTGATCTGATTCTAACTTCTTGTCAGCAAGTTTTAAACACCTGTTTGTTTTTTTAACACTAGCCAAACCCTTAGGGAATTCTTTACCATATTCGTTGTCTATAGCCCACACACGTATTTTCAATCGATATTTTCAACCTAAAAAACGAGTAGCATCATGCCTTTGAGTCGCTTCCACGCATTACGCACTTACCTAAATAAGGTTGTTTTAGGGCAGCCAGTTTTGACCGAAAACCTGCTCATTGCCCTCATTGCCAATGGCCATTTATTAGTAGAAGGCCCACCAGGTCTTGCAAAAACCCGTGCAGTTAAAGCCCTCTGTGACGGTGTGGAAGGGGATTTTCACCGGATCCAATTTACCCCTGACCTACTGCCCGCCGACCTTACGGGTACGGATATCTATCGCTCACAAACTGGCACCTTTGAATTTGAGGCTGGCCCGATTTTCCATAACCTGATCCTCGCCGATGAAATCAACCGCGCCCCCGCTAAGGTGCAGTCGGCGTTATTAGAGGCCATGGCAGAAGGTCAAGTGACCGTAGGTAAAAACAGTTATAAGTTGCCGCCACTCTTCCTCGTGATGGCGACTCAAAACCCCTTAGAAAATGAAGGCACTTATCCGCTGCCCGAAGCCCAGCTCGACCGCTTTTTAATGCACCTGAATTTAGATTATCCAAGTGGTGACACTGAAATCGAGATTCTGCGCCAATCCCGCCAAGAAGCACTCACCCATGAGTTGCCGACTGCGGAGCCAATTGCTCAGGCCGATATTTTTGCCGCCCGTGACGAAGCGATGGAAATCTATCTCGCCGAGCCGCTTGAGAAATACATAGTCGAAATCATTATGGCGACCCGCCAACCTGCGCGTTACAGCGACGAATTGGCGAAATGGCTGGAGTACGGTGTTAGCCCACGCGCGACGATTTCGCTAGAGCGCTGCGCCCGCGCCAGAGCTTGGTTGCACGAGCGAGATTTTGTGTCTCCCGAAGATATTCAAGCCGTTGCGCCCAATGTGTTAAGACACAGACTGCTGCTGAGCTATCAAGCGCAGGCCGAAGGTGTCAGCCGCGACCAAGTGATCAACCATATATTGACTCAGGTCGCCGTACCTTAAGCGCAGAGGTCTAGTCCCGGCAAGCTAGTGGATAAACGCTAGGTTAAATAAATCGCTTTGTATGAGTAGCTTTGAATGAATAACAGTGCGCTAAACGCATCCCTACACAGTGATGGCAATCCACACGGCTTGCCGTTGTTTGCCGACGGGCTGCATTTAACCGAGAAAGAACTGCTCGCCTGCCAGACGATTGCGCGGGCAATTCCTGAGCGTCACAGCCGGGCACGTGCCAATATGGCGGGGCATCGCAGTAGTTTAATCAAAGGCCGTGGGATGGAATTTGCCGAAGTGCGCCATTACCAGCAGGGTGATGATGTACGCACCATAGATTGGCGCGTCACCGCCCGCACTGGGCAAACCCACACTAAGTTATTTATTGAGGAGCGCGAGCGCCCTATTCTGCTGCTGCTCGATTTAAGCCAGAGCCTGTATTTTGGTTCGAGTCTACTGTTACAGTCGGTACAGGCGGGGCATTTAGCGACCACGCTTGGTTGGAATGCCATCAATCATGGCGACAGACTCGGCGCCTTAATCGCCTGCGAATCGGAACATCTGGAGTTAAAACCCCGCAGTCGCCGACAAGGGATATTGCAGCTCATTTCAGGGCTACGCCGAGTACACGAGCAACAACTCAATCAGCTCGGCAGTCATCCTCGGGATCCTGACCATATCCTGCGCGCTTGCCAACGTTTGCAACGTATCGCGAAACCAGGCTCATTGATTTGGATCATCACAGATGGCAGCCATTTTACGCCGCAATGTATCGCGCCGCTGACAGAACTTAAGCGCCATTGCGATATTGGCGCCTATCTGGTGACCGACCCTCTCAGGCAGGGCAACCTCAACTTACCCAAGCAATTTAGTTTGCCGGTTCGCGAAGGGGAGCAAGACCTAGTGCTGACTCGCCACAGTTATCAAGCATGGCTTGGGCAGCAACAACAGCAGCAAAATGACTTTATCGCCATGATGCAAAAGCTAAAGGTGCGTACCCAATTTATCGACGCGGGTTTACCCCTCGCGCAGCAGTTAGCCTTACTGCAATAACAGCACGGCAAATAAGTGAGTAATAGTAGACAGTGCCACATAAAGCATAAGTGAGTCCAAAGCGTGAACCCACAAACTCTAAATCCAGCCTTGGATAAGGCTGCCACGCCAAATCCCGCTTTGGCGGATTTACAAGATATTATTCTCCCCGACCCGGTTGGGGCTTGGCCATGGGCCATAGGTTATTGGTTAGCACTCGCTATCCTGTTAGTTTTGTTCATTGCCACAATTCTTTGGCTCAAAAAACGTGCCGCCTACTTAGCGCCTAAAAAAGCCGCCCAAGGTTTATTTGCAGCACTTGATCCTCATTCGAACCAGTATCCCTCAGATGTAAATCAGCTGTTAAAGCGCACCGCCTTAAGTTATCTGCCAAGGGAAGTGATAGCGAAACTCGACGGCACAGCTTGGGCAACTTGGTTAGATAGCCATTTGCCCGCAAAGCAGCGCGGCCGCATTGGGCCCTTATTGGATAAACGCCACCAAGCGAAACCACTCAGCACCGAGGAGGCCCGAGAGTTACAGACCCTAGCCCGCAGCTGGTTTGCCTCAAAAGCCAAATTAAGCGCACCAGTAATGCACTCTACTGCAAACCAAAACCCAGCTACAACAGCAGTATTAACACCGGCTCCAGCTAAGCCTGCGGAGGAGCAATGTTAACAGTCGCATGGCCTTTGGCATTGATTTTACTGCCTTTACCTTTTATTTTTTGGCGTCGCCAAACGGTGCAAGCCGAAGGTGGCCGTCTGCAATTGCCCGGTATTAGCCAAACAGGCAAGGCCAATATCACTAGCCACAGCCGCCAAAGCCGCAAGCGCTATTGGTTGATGTGGAGCTTGTTAGTGCTTGCTATCGCCCGCCCACAATGGCTTGGCGATCCGATTGAACTACCAAGCCAAGGGCGGGATCTGATGCTGGCGGTGGATTTATCCGGCAGTATGCAGATTGAAGATATGGTGATTAACGGCAAAGTGGTCGACCGTTTTACCTTGATCCAACACGTGGTCAGTGAGTTTATTGAGCGTCGCAAAGGTGATCGTATCGGTTTGATTTTATTTGCCGATCACGCCTATCTACAGGCACCACTCACCCAAGATAGACGCTCTGTCGCTCAGTTTTTAAAGGAGGCACAGATTGGCCTTGTCGGTAAACAAACAGCGATTGGCGAATCGATCGCACTCGCGGTCAAGCGCTTCGACAAAATGGATGAGAGTAACAGAGTATTGATTTTATTGACTGACGGCTCAAATAACGCCGGTAATATCGATCCAGAGCAAGCGGCCCAAATCGCCGCTAATCGCAAAGTGACGATTTATACCGTTGGCGTGGGTGCCGATGTCATGGAAAGACGCACCCTGTTTGGTCGTGAGCGCGTCAATCCATCGATGGATCTCGATGAAAACCAACTCAAGCATATTGCCGATGTTACCCATGGCCGCTATTTCCGCGCCCGTAATAGCCAAGAGCTGGAACAGATTTATCAAGAAATTGACAAACTTGAGCCCGTTAGTCGCGATCAACTCAGCTATCGTCCTCAAGCGGAGCTATTCTATTGGCCGCTCGCCCTCGCGCTACTCACCAGCATTTGGATAGCCTTAGGTCAGTTATCACTGTTTTCGCGGACTAAAAACCCTGTTCCATCAACGGCACCACGGGGGGATGTTCGTTAATGAGCCTGCATTTTATTCGTCCAGAATGGTTACTCGCCATGTTGCCACTCGCCATCATCCTGTGGGCACTATGGCGTCAACACCAGAATAACAGCGCCTGGAACCGCTATATTGCGCCGCATTTGGCTAAAATATTGGTCACAGAGAGCACGCAAAAATCCCGTCGACCACTGCATATCTTGGCTTTCACTTGGGTGATTGCCACCTTGGCCCTAGCGGGCCCCGCCCTCAATAAGCAAACTTTGCCCGTTTTTGCCGCCGAGCAAGGTCGAGTGTTGGTAATGGATATGTCCGTCTCCATGTTTGCCACCGATCTGGCGCCCAACCGCTTAACCCAAACCAAGTTTCGAGCGACGGATTTGCTCCGCAGCTTAAAAGAAGGCGAAACAGGCCTTATCGCCTTCGCTGGCGATGCCTTTACCATAAGCCCACTCACCCGAGACACGGGAACACTGCTCAATTTATTGCCCACCTTAAGCCCTGACATTATGCCGGTATTGGGCTCAAACCTAGCGGCCGCACTAACCCAAGCTAAAAATCTATTGGCACAGGGCGGGCATCTACGGGGCGATATTATTGTGATGACGGATGGCATTACTCCGAGGCAATTCGATGAGGCCAACTCGGCCTTGGCCGGTAGCCAATATCGCCTTGCGATTATGGGATTTGGTAGCTCCCAAGGTGCGCCAATCCGCTTGCCCGATGGCCAATTACAGCGGGACAGCAGCAATGAAGTCGTTGTCGCAAAAACCGACTTTGGCTTGCTGCAAAAATTAGCCGATAACCATAATGGCATCATGATCCCCAATCGTGCCGATGGTCAGGATCTAGTGCAGTTGCAACATTGGTTAAGCGACAGTGGTGATGCCAAAGCCACGGATCTCGATGGTGAAACCTGGCAGTATCTCGGCCCTTACCTCGCCTTACTCTTACTCATCCCTACCCTGCTGAGCTTTAGGCAAGGCATGCTCGCCAACTGGCTACTGATGGGATTGGCTGGCCTAGTGCTCGGTGCTGCGCCGCAGAATGCCCATGCCAGCGCATGGGACTCGCTCTGGCACACCCAAGAGCAACAGGCTATGCAGGCCTATCAAGCCGAGGATTACGCCAATGCCGCTCAAAAATTCGAAACGCCCCAATGGCAAGGCGCGGCGCAGTACAAGGCGGGCGAGTACGAACAGGCGCTAAAAAGCTTTGAGCAAGATAGCTCTGCTAATGGCCTTTACAACCAAGGCAACGCGCTGATGCAACTCGGTAAACCCGATAAAGCCAAGGAGCGTTATCAGGCCGCACTCGACAAGCAGCCCGAGTTCCCACAGGCCAAAGCCAACCTTGAATTAGCCGAGAAATTGCTGAACCAGCAACAATCGCAGCAAAATGCTGACAATCAAGATAAGCAGTCTCAGGGCGACAAAAACCAACAGGGGCAGAACCAGAACGATCAGCAGCAGGGACAAAGCCAACAGCAGGGAGACCAACAATCCTCGCAAAACGATCAAGCTCAAGAGCAGCAGTCCCAACAGCAAAATAATCCAGACCAAGCAGACAAAAAACCGTCGCAGGAGCAAAACGCCTCATCAGAGCAAAATGATCCTGAGCAAGGCGTACAGGATAAACAGCAAGCGAGTGATAATAAGGCCAAGCAAGATCAGCAAGAACAACAGCAGGCCGAGCAAGAAGCCAATCAGCAACACGGCGCCGATAACAATGCTGAAGATCAAGCCAGCAACGAGGCCAAAATGCAGGCACAGGTCGAGGATGATAAGTCCAACGCCGAGCAAGAACAGCAACAGGCCGTAGCGTCAAAAGCGAATAAAGAGAAACAGTCACAGGCGGATAACAACCCAGACACCGCTGTTGAGTCTGTTGAAGCACCGCC
>NZ_JBKEDJ010000066.1:0-51087 GCF_047975355.1 Shewanella sp.
CTCAGGCGTGACAGCATAGGATTGAAACTCCTCCTGTCCCTGGATAGATTCCGGGATCGGGCACCACCAGTCGCCGGCATAGCTCAGTTGGTAGATCAACTGACTTGTAATCAGTAGGTCCCTAGTTCGACTCTTGGTGTCGGCACCATAAACCGCAAAAAAGCCACTCATGGAGTGGCTTTTTTGTTTCTGGATTTTGTATCTGGAATTAGAGTAAAAGTCGCAGCATCAATAGCGAACAACAGGCTAATTCTCTATGAATGAGTTATTCCCTTGTCCGACTCTTAGTTAGTGATAAAGCCGGATAAATAAAATACTGATAAATGATTTCGCGCTAGGCTTTGTGATTTTTTATAATTCAACATTGATAGCAATCAACCACTGTTTATCCGATTTCCCCCTATTCAATCATATTAAGCCATTGATAGTTTGGCTAAGTGAATCAATTCCATTCAGATAAACTACTTATTAATGCCTTTTTGTTTAATACTTGGTCAGTCGAATTAAAAGGGCTTGCACCGCGAAAGCGAGCACTATATGATACGCGCACTTCGAACGAGTAGGGTGTTAAACACTCACTTTGAAGTAGTCAACTAACGCTTAGTTTAGTTGCCCGAATAGCTCAGTCGGTAGAGCAGAGGATTGAAAATCCTCGTGTCCCTGGTTCGATTCCGGGTTCGGGCACCACCATTCGCCGGCATAGCTCAGTTGGTAGAGCAACTGACTTGTAATCAGTAGGTCCCGAGTTCGACTCTTGGTGCCGGCACCATAAAAACAATGAAGCCACTCAATGAGTGGCTTCATTGTATCTGGAATTAGGGTGATTTACTTGGTCGGCTCATGCACTATTGGTCTATCCCCCGCCTGCACTTGATGTTGTAAGTGCCTCCATCCATGGGTTAATTCATTAAGCGGTACTTTTCGTTCTGGAAACTGTGCAGATAATTTATCGATCACATCAATTTGTTTTTTGCACAATAACGACCAGCGGTCTGCATTTGATAGGTACATGGCGTTTTCCTTAACTGAGGGAGTACATTTCCTGAGCAATTTAAGACTATGCCAAAATCATTCCTTTGCCAAATTAAAATTGCGTGTTAGCGCACTGTTAAAAGCCATGACTCCAGAGTATCTTTGTCCTATAAACATAAGAGAGGAGGCATTATGACAGCCACTATTTTAAAGCTTGTTTTTATCGCTATCGGTTTGTTTCTGGTTTATAAGCTGATCTTTGGTGGAAAGAAGGGACTGACTATTTTTGAAATGCATTTTAAAGATGGCCGCATGACACAGCATAAAGGCAAAATCCCCGAGCGCTTCGAGCGGGAATGCCGCCAAATGGCCAAAACCGAAAAGCTCACTTGTACTATCAGGGCAGAAAAAAATTCTGGCGTGCGTCTGCACATCTCTGCCAATGTGAATGATAATCTACAACAAAGGATCCGTAACCAATTCCCTTTTGAGTATTACGATAAAAAGACTGTAGATAATAGTCGCCAAGCGGGTTAAGCGTCTCTGACTCCCAGCCCTTACGACGAAGTAAGGGCTAAACACTTTGCCGTATTCAGCTTAGATTTCATCGCCCTTTAAAATTTAATCGGATCTTTTGGCTCTAGCTTACCATCTTCGCGCGCATCACGAACACGGCGCTCATTATCCAGCACCATAGGATCGCTTATCGGTTGATTGGGATCAGCCTGTTTTTCTGAAGTTTCTTCAAAACGGAAATCAATATTCGAACAGGCCGTTAAAAACAGATTCGCGAATACCAGCATTAGGAGCCAATAGTTTTTCATCGTCTTATCCATGCAGGATTAATGTGTTTTCAACAGCCTAATGTATTGGAGCAAAAATTATAAGCTAGGCTATACCGTTAAAGCTTTTGGATCACTAAGGTCACTTTAGCGACAGTCATGCCCCATTTAATAATATCGCTTCGATTAATGATGGTATTGTCATTGACCAAAAACATCCAATCATCGAAATGAACTTGGTATTCGTCTCCATCGACGGGCAATAACATATCGTAGCGCCAACGCAGCGCGCTCCCACTCGCCTCCCCTATCGCGGTACCGATAATATCGCCCGCTGTCCCTGTATAATGTCCTTCGCCTTGGGATGTAATCCGCCAAATCCGAGTTTGGGTTTCACCATCGTCATAGACAAACCATTCTTTTATTGTGCCTTCAGTCCCCTGCCAACTCGCCTCCATGGTCACATTAAATCGACGTATCACTTTGCCACTGAAATTCTGAACTATACCCGATGCCTTAAGCGGACCATTAAAGAAGTTTTCTAGCACTAAGGGAGGATTTGTCGCTCGATAGTCACTCACATCTACGCTGGAGCAGTTAGTCAAAAGACTGACCATCAATAATCCTAAGATAAACCGCCTACCCCAATTAGGTTTTAACAATCGCATGATTTTTCTCCTAATAATTGCGCCCGTAAGCTTGGACGACTGGTGTTAGTCGATAACCAAATCGCAAGAAATGCTTCAGCAAATTGGGGTTCTTGGATAACTTCTAGTGGCTGACCATTAAAAAAGAACTGGCTCCTTTGCGAGTCGATAATCTTGAAACTTAAATGGTCACCGGGCGCAACATTAGGCCAAATACCCTTGAGCAATTGCAGCCAATTGGCAATTTCCTGCTTGGCATAACCTAAATGTCGCCATTGCTCTGCAGTCGCCTCTAATAAGTCGCTAGACTCGATATCACGATAATATTCAATATCTAATAACTGCGGATAAACCCCACTCTGGTATTTACCTGTGGTTGTCATCAGTTTGGCCTTATAAACATTAAACCAGAGCCAATCCATCTCGCCTCGGCCAACCTCAACTAGCCCAGAGGTCATAGGATTTATCATTGCCGATGTCGTGGTGGCATATCCTGCCAATGGCATCAGCAATCCACACAGGGCACCGAGATACCGCTTTCTCGAAGTCACAGATGAGAACATTGACGAAATCTGAGGCATTATATTTCTCCAGCAATACTAGGATTAACGGCCATAAAGACGAGTCTCAGACGTTTGGCGCAACTGCCTACGACTGCGGGATAGATAGATGAAAATGGGCAATAACATCGCCCAAATAATCGTGAGAATAATTGCAGATATCCCCTCGCCAAAGGGAAGACTCACGGCATGAAGTCTTGCCCCCGCCAAGTAACTTAGGCTGCCAAAAACTCCGCCTAATATGGCTTGCAACACAATCGCAAAGGCGCGGATAAAACTAAGACTATGGTGCACACTCAAGGCAAAATGCAGCCAGAGGCAAACCAGCCAACTGGGGAAAACCTTAAACTCAAATACTCCAGTCAACGTCAGCAAGCTATCAATAACTATACCGAGTAGCCCTACCTTAAACATTGTGCTTAAATCCCGAGGGATTGCACCAGCGGTTTCCCCCCAAGGCAGTAATATAAAATGCAGCACTAACAGCGGAATACTTAGTAGCAGCGCGCTATTGCCAAATAACACGCCAGTCCACCAAACACACTGAAAACTCAAGGCGTTATAGAGTATAAAGCCCTGATACTTTGAGATATTGAGTGTGAATCTCGCCATAGCAGACATCTCTCCACAACCTTAGTCGCAGCTCACTGAATGCGGTAGACGGTAGTCTGGGCGCACTGCAACCAAATGCACTGTGCTGGTTGTGCGCTCTAAAAAGCCTCCTTCGCAATAGCTTAAGTAAAACTTCCACATGCGGATAAAGTCGTCGCCATAGCCAAGGGCTTGCACTTGATCAATGGCGCGGTCGAAGTTGTTATGCCAGTCCCTCAGCGTCTTGGCATAATCGAGGCCCATATCATAAATCGACCACACCTGCATATCGGTGCGCTTGGCCAAGTGTCCAACCATTTGGTGCACCGAAGGTAAGCAACCGCCAGGGAAAATATATCGCTGAATAAAATCAACGCCTTTGCGGTAACTGTCGTAACGTTGGTCGGCGATGGTGATAGCCTGCAACAACATTCGGCCATGGGGTTTGAGTAAAGATTCGAGCTTTTTAAAGAACCCGGGCAAGTACTCATGACCAACGGCTTCAATCATCTCGATAGACACCAGTCTGTCGTAGCTGCCACCCAAGTTGCGGTAATCCTCCATTAGTAGGGTGATGCTATCGCTTAAGCCTTCCCGTTCGACCCGCGCTTTTGCGTAGGCATATTGGGCATCCGAGATCGTTGTAGTCGTCACATGCACGCCATAATGCTTGGCGGCGTAAATGGCTAAGGCGCCCCAACCCGTGCCGATTTCAAGCAGTGTCTGTCCTGGCTGTAAGTCGAGCCGCTCGCATATGGTTTTCAGTTTATGGAGCTGCGCCAGTTCCAGACTCGCCTCGCTATGGGGATAAAGGGCGCTGGAGTACAACATTTCGCGATCTAAAAACTGCTCATATAAGGCATTACCTAGATCATAATGGGCCAAGATATTGCGCTTAGAGCCCTGCTGAGAGTTTCGATTCAGTAAATGTTTCATACGGTTAATCGAGCCAGTCAGCCAACCGAATTTAGCTTCAATCTTATCGAGCAAGGGCAGATTACGTGCAAAGAGCTGCACGACCTTAGTGAGATCTGGACTAGTCCAATGACCTTGGATATAGCTTTCACCAGCGCCAATGGAGCCCGAAAACATCGCTTGGCGATAAAAGCTGGGATGCTTGACCACCAGCGTGGCATGTAAATCACTGTGATGTTCACCGAAGCGATAGCTCTTGTCGCCCTCCACTAAGGTTAAACAGCCATGGGGGAGATTTTCTAATGCTTTGAGCAGCAGCTTACGGGCAAGGCTGTCTGGCAATTTAGCCGTAATAACAGAAGATTGCGATGCAGTGTTTTCCATCTTATTTCTCCACTTGGGCAGGATGTGGCACAAAAGGCACGCGCTTAAAAAACAGTTTTAACGCCTGCCAATAAATCCCACCGAAAATTTTCAACGTCATAAACGGAAAGCGAATTAACAAGCCGCGAAGGGATTGCGCAGTGATAGCTTGGCGAGTCATCGAAAGACTGGCATTGAACAAACGTTTCCCCGACTGATGCGGTAGATTCTCAATGCCGATGTTTAAGCGTTCAGCGGGCGGTTCAACATGCCACAGGTAGCGCATATCTAGGTTCATAAAAGGGGAAACATGGAACACTTTATCCGTCGCCTTGGGGGCGGATAAATCCACTAAATAACAGTGACGTTGGTCCCATGGGGTATTGCTCACTTCGGCGAGCATATATAAAGGCTGTTGATGTTGATAACAAAAATAAAAATTTACTGGACTAAAATACACGCCAAAGTGGCGAATTTGCCCAACAAATAACACTCGGTCGCAAGGCTGGTCACCGCCTAACTCCGCGACTTGCTCAAGCACTCGCAGCTTGAGGGCAAAGCTGCTTGGCTCGTTTATCTCAAGCTCACGGCTCTGGTTATCGCGAGATGTAAAAGTACGAAGATAATCCTTGGGATTAAATCTGAGCAGCGCGCGCTGCTGACTGGCAAAACACCGTCCCATGGCATTGATGCTATCGACCTCGTCTAAATCAATCGCCATGAGTGCCATTTGGTAACTAAAGTGATGTTTTACTGGCGTATAGCGACTATGGGTCACGCAGCCATAGTAGATACCGCTATTGAGTTCACTCATAGCGTAACCCCAAAGTGAGCACATACGTCTAAGGCGCTACGGACGCCGTCCTCATGGAAACCATTGTGCCAATAGGCGCCAGCAAAATGCGTATGGTTATGACCAGAGATCTCTTCCCGACGCGCCTGCGCCTGCAAACTCTGCTCATTAAACACAGGGTGGGCATAGTTAAAACGGCGCAGAATTTTGGCTTCATCAATCAGCTCAGTCTGATTGAGCGTTACGCAAAAGGTTGGTGCGTCGCTAGGTAAGCACTGCAGAATATTCATATTGTAAGTCACAGAGGCGGGGCGTTTTTGATTGCCATCCAAACGATAATTCCAGCTGGCCCACGCCGCCTTGCGCTTAGGTAAAAGGTTGGTATCTGTATGTAAAACCACCTCATTATTTTGATACTGCAAGTCACTCAGAATGGCTTTTTCTGCCGAGGAGGCATCGGTTAGCATCTTAAGCGCTTGGTCACTGTGACACGCAAGGATCACCTCATCGAATACCTGCCACTCACCATTCACATAGACCTTGACGCCATCAGCATGGCGTTCGATGGCACTTACTGGACTGTTTAAATGCAGATTGTCTTTAAAGGGGGCAATTAAATCCGGAATATAACTGCGTGAGCCCCCCTTAAGCACATACCATTGCGGTCTGTTACTGACGTTTAATAAGCCATGGTGCTCAAAGAAACGGATAAAGAAGCGCAGCGAAAAGGCGCGCATATCTTCAATGCTCGATGACCAAATTGCCGCGCCCATGGGCAAAATATAATGCTCGGCAAAAAAGCGAGAAAACTGCTCGCGGTCGAGAAAATCCCCTAAGTTGCCCGCTGGGTAATTATCCTGCTGGTAAATCGCCTTACAACTTTTATTAAAGCGCACAATTTCATTTAAAAAAGCCCAAAAGCGCGGATTCAGGAGGTTACGTTTTTGGGCAAACAAACTGGCAAGGTTATGGCCATTGTATTCGAGCCCCGTCAGGGCATTATGCACACTAAAACTCATTTCGGTCGGCAAAATACTGACATTTAAACGGGCTAACAAGCGCTCAAAACGGGGATAGGTTCGGTCGTTAAACACGATAAAACCAGTGTCTATCGCATAGTGCTTACCAAGGTGTTCCACATCTACGGTCGCGGTGTGACCACCTATATAGTCATTGGCCTCAAATACGGTAACCTTGTGGGATTGGCTGAGTAGATAGCCGCAGGTCAGCCCTGAAATCCCCGTCCCTACAATGGCAATATTTTTCATCGTCCTGCATCCTTAAGCGCCCTTGGCTGACTATCCTTTTGGATTATTTTTTGCCAAACCAAGGCTGGTAGAAATGACATTAACTTCAATAAGTAAGTAAATCGTTTGGGGAAATGAATTTCGGTTTCGCCTCGCGAAAGCCCGCGGCGAATTGCCGTTGACGCCGCCTTAACATCGACTTGCATCGGCATGGCAAAATCATTTTTGGCCGTTAGAGGCGTCGCCACAAATCCTGGACAAATCACACTCACAGCTATCCCGTGTTGAGCAAGGTCAAGCCTCAGGCTGGCGGCTAAGTACTGCACGCCCGCCTTAGAAGCGCCATAGGCCTCCGCACGGGGAAAGGCTAAATAAGTCGCGCTCGAACTCATCAGTGACAAGCGCGCGCCTCTTGGCATTAAGGGTAAAAACGCGCCGAGGCAATACCCCATGGCAATCAGATTAGTGTGGACCACGCGCTCAAAAAGGGCGTCGTCGAAGTGTTTAGCGTCATCGATATACTCGCAGCCACCGGCATTGAGGATCACCAAATCTAGCTGACATGCACATTGAGTCAGTAAATCTTTGATGCGGCGAGCATTCTTTTGTACTTGGCTGCGCTCACTAATATCAAAGCTGATGCAAGTCGCCCCTATCAGCACTGTTTCGGCAAGGGCATCGAGCTTAGCTTCGTCTCGCCCACAGGCAACCACATGCCAGCCAGCGGCGAGATAATCCTTGGCTAATTGCAGCCCAATCCCCGAGCTTGCACCAGTGATCAGCACAGTGTTGATTTTGTGGATCTGTACCGAGGTCATCACTTTGCCGCCCTGTCTTTGAACAGGCGAATAAGCCCGCCCATGCAAGGTAAATGCTCATACAGCATTTGCCCTAAGTCGAAATAATCCCGGTGAAAGTAAATCCGTTGATGAAACTTAAGCTGACTCATACCGTCGACCCGAATAAGCTCGCCCTTGTTTAGCTTAGGGTGGCGATACTGCATCTGCCAAAATAGCGAAGCCTGGGAGTCATCCTGCAATATTTCTTTGATTTCAAAGTGAATGTAGCCAACGTTTTTATAAAGCTTGGCAAAATACTCCGTCAGCGCATTTAAGCCATTCACTTGATGCATAGGATCGATAAAACAAATATTGTCATCGTAGACCTGAGCCAGCAGATGCAGGTTGTCCTTATTTAACGCTTGATAGAGCGCGATAAACTCATCGACCACACAGCTCTGTTCAATCTTCGCTTGGTTTATCATCCAGATAACTCCCTAAGGGATAAGTTGTAAGGTTGAGCCTATGACCTAGGCCTTTTTCAGCACCCCAAGTACCGCCAGCGCCCTCGCCCTTGCCGCATTGTGCTCCACAATCGCACAGGGATAAGCCGAGTCAGACTCCAGCGCTGGCGCCTCAAATAACGAAGGCGTTTTTTGCATATTGGGTTGGTGCAAACGCTTAACTCCCCAAGATGCCAGCTCTGGTAAGTACTTACGGATAAAGTTGCCATCTGGATCAAACTTTTCGCTCTGGCTCATTGGATTAAAAATGCGGAAATAGGGCTGGGCATCACAGCCGCATCCCGCAGACCATTGCCAGCCACCGTTATTGGCCGCCAGATCGCCGTCGATAAGATGCTGGCGAAAATACCGCTCGCCCCAGCGCCAATCGATAAGTAAGTGTTTAGTTAAAAAGCTCGCCACCACCATCCGCATTCGATTGTGCATCCAACCGGTTTGATTTAGCTGGCGCATCGCCGCATCCACAATCGGGTAGCCAGTTTTGCCCTCACACCATGCTAAAAACTCAGCTTGGTTGTTGCGCCACTGCACATGGTCGGCCTGACGATTAAAGTTGTGCCCCTTAGATAAATCCGGAAAGGCCACCAACAAATGGCGATAAAACTCCCGCCAAATCAACTCATTCAACCAAGTTCGCCCAGGGCTAGTATCATCGACAATCACTTCGGGAAAACGTCCTAGTAGCGCTGCGATACATTGCCTTGGGCTGAGCACGCCCAGCGCCAAATAAGGGGAGATAACACTGGTGCCATCGATAGCGGGAAAGTCCCTGTCCTGCTTATAGTCTTGGGCCTTTTGCTGAATAAATGCGGTGAGGATGCGCTTTGCCTGCCCCTCTCCCGCCCCCCATTGCTCGCTCGAGGTCAGCTTGCCTGTTGATGGAAAATGCTCTTTAAAACTGATCGGCTTAGGTTCAGGTAAGATGGGGCCAAGCGGTGCTGGCACGCCAAGCGGCAAAATGGCGCGCTTGATTGCAACTTCTCGCCACTTACGGCTAAAGGGCGTAAACACCTTATACATATCACCGCTTAGGTTAAGCACTGTGCCCGGCGGCAATAGACAATGCTCGTCGCTGAGCGTTAAGGGGATACCCGCATCGAGACAGGCTTGATCGCGCTTTTGCTCGTTGATTTCGGGTTCTCGCCCCGCAAATACCCGCTCAACCCCAAGCTTTTCACAGTAACTCACTAAAAAAGCGGACACCTCTTTAAAGCTATCGAGTTGAATAAGCTCAAATTCAATTCCTAGGCTTGCAAGTCCTTGGGCGAGTAGATTCACATGCCGCTGGATAAAATCAATCTGGATCGGCGCCATATCGTGGCTACGCCATTGACTCGGAGTGGCAATATAAATCGCCTTAAGCTTAGCGCCTGGCACTTGTCTCGCCCAATCACAGGCGGCCGTTAGCGCTTGATTATCACTAAGGCGCAAATCCTGGCGAAACCACATTAACGCGTGCTTTGCCGCAGGGTTTTGATTAACGCTCATAGACTTGCTCTCCTTGCACCAGTTCGGCCGTGCTGTTTTTCTGGTTGCGTTGCCGCTTCTTTTGCTGTTCCTTAGCTGCCGTGAGTTGACCAATAAGCTCACTCAGCTCTGGCGCCATAAACCCCGATAAGGCGGTTAAAGTAGGAGCAAAGGGGCCGATGAGGTAACAGGCCTGAGCCATTTGCTCGAGCACGCTTTGCAACTCAGTTTGTTTAGAGGCAGGGTGATTCGCCTCGGGTAGCAGTAAAAGCGCATCAACCTTGAGTCGATTATTGATAAGCCCAAGGCTATCGGTATCTAGTACCCCAAGGTTAACGACTGAAACTCTTAACTCGGCAAGCTCTAAGCGTAAAACGAGGCTATACAAACGGTTAGTCATACTCGAATTAAACATGCTCGAATGACCGCTAAACTGCTCGGCAGTTTTTTGCCCTAAAGTAGATGGCAATTGGACTAAACCGATTTGCGCCAAACTGGCCTGCCCAGCAAAACTTGCACGTCCTCCCGTGCGGCTGGCCAACTCACTCTCTAACCATGCAAGCAACAGCTCTGCATCTAAACGAGGCTCAAGCAAAGGGGTTAACTGCGTAATCCAAGCAAGCAGCAATTGTTGCTTCACCAATTGAAACGGATATAAACCTAAGGCTTCATCGAGAATTTGGTGCAGCTTGTGTTGATCCAACTCAAACAGCGCACTATTTAAAGCGGTGATCTGCTCTAGCCACAAATCACTCTCTTGCAATGGGGTGCAGTCAACCTCGGTCACAAGCGCTGAACTCATCAGTAACGGCTTGACCTTACTGATAGCGACGCCCTTGGCTAACCATGCATTAATCTCATGGATTTGTTGAATATTCTCAGGCGTGTATAACCTATGGCCCTTGGGCGTGCGCGCAGGGATAACCAGCCCAAAGCGGCGCTGCCACGCTCTTAGCGTTACCGCGTTAACCCCGGTCAGTAGCGACACTTCCCCTATGGGAAGTAACTCGCGACTCTCGAGATTGTCAGGCTCAGGCTTGGAATGATTCTGTTTCATTTTTATCTCTTAACTTTTAACTCTTCGTTCTTACTCTTATTGGCTTTCTCTAGCCTATCGAGCTCGGTTCTTCGGCCATTGCAGCGCAACAGGCGCCCAAACTTCCCATTGATTAATAGGCATAGCGCAGCTTTAATTCCTCTGGATGAGGATTTAAGTACACTTGGTCCTCAATATAAGGGGTAGGAAATTGGCGTAAATAGTGGTTAATCAGAGTGATAGGCACCAGCAAAGGGAGAAGCCCTTGACGATATTTCATAATCATCTCAGACAGTTCTAACTTCTGTTCCTTATTTAAATGCTTTTTAAAATAGCCCTGAATATGCTGTAAGGTACTGGTATGGTTTCGACGGGTCGCATTGATTTTTAAGGCGGTCATAAAGCCCGTAAAGTAGCACTCTGCGGTTTGCTCCAGATCTTCAATATTGGCCACAATCGGCCCAAGTTCGCGGTACCATTTGGGGCTATGGGCCATCAATAAGTACTTATAACGGGAGTGAAACTTCACTAACTTATGCTTGGTTAGGCCTTCATGACACATCTTGTGCCAGTCGTGATAGGCATAGATTCGGGTAAAAAAGTTTTCCCGCAGCACCATATCGTGCAGGCGGCCTTCTTCCTCAACCGGTAAATGGGGGTAGCGCTCCATCAACTTACGGGCAAACACCCCAATGCCTGATTTAGTGCCATTATTGGTGCCAATTTTGTACTCGGTCACACGCTCCATACCGCAGGTCGGCGATTTGGCGCAGAGCAAGTAACCGCCTAAAAAGCCTAACTCCTCAACCTTTTGCTCGCTAAAGCTATTGAGCTTTTCGGTAACATCTAAGCTGCCATCACCACTCTGCACTCGGATTATTTCACCATCGCGTACTAATCGAATACTTTTTCGCGGTGCACCTAGACCAATCGCCATTTCTGGGCACAAGGGAACATAATCAAAAAATGGCGCAATCTCTTGATTACAGTAGGAAGAGTTTTTATGTCCACCGTCAAAGCGCACCTTTTCACCTAACAGGCAGGCACTGATCCCGATTTGAATTCGCTGCGGATTAAACTTGTACATAATGAGATTCCTTGTATCAATTTAAATACCATTACGGCTAATTATTGTACAAGGATCAAGTTTTTGTACAAATTTTTATAAAAATTTTCTGACGCTAAAAATCCAACGAATGGTGCAAGAGTTTGGCCTTGATATTGCTTAGTTTATTCGCCCGATTGGCGTGGCAACAGAAAGTGAACATCTACGAGGGAGAATAAGGAAATGACGCTCATCAATCCCAATAGTTATGCAGCCATTGTAGTTAGCCAGTTAACATCGGCACAAACCCAGAAAAAGCCAGGTGTATCAAGCACTTCAGCGATCTCGATCGCTCAGGATACAGTGACACTATCTGACGGCGTGGCTCAAAGCACAAAGAATCGCGATACCTATAGCCAGCTCGCGCCCAATGCCAAACAGAATTACACCACCAATGTGCAAAATATTGCCGGTACCCAAGAGAGTGCCAAATCCGCTGACAGATTAGAGGAAGCGATGCAGGCGATCCTCGATAAACGCACTGGGGTGGACAGGGAAAAACTGAAGCAACTAGATGAAGAAATGGCAAAAATTGCCGCTAATGACAACTTGTCCGAGGAAGAAAAGGCCAAACAAATAGCGTTACTCCAAACCCAAAAAGCCGAGCTAATTAAAGAAGCTACGGAAAAAAATGAAGAGCGACAACGCAATAACCAAACTGAAGTCTATTTTAGCTAATGCTTAAGGCTCAGAGCCAAGAAGTTGCAAAGGTCAGCGACCTTGTTGAGCAAGCGATTAGACAAAACGATTAGTCAGATGCGAATCAAAGAGCATTGAAAAGTAGAATGAAATGAATAGTGAGCAGAAATCCGCCCCCCTTATCTGGGGGGCGGAAAAGTATTCAAAGCAGGACTTTTTGACTTTTAAATCTTCGAGCCAGGCCATAGCCGATAAGCAGACTATCTTTACCGCTTTTTTCCACCTAGGGCGCGTTTTTTAGCCCGCTGCTTTTGAGCGGCTTTACTGTTGCGTCTTGGTTCGGGCGCCATTTTGTTAAAATCAGGCTCAAAGCCGGGATACCATTGCTGCGGCAGACGTTTATCGAGCAGTGCCTCGACCTCCTCGAGTAGCAGCGCATCCACTTGGCTAAAGAGCGTAATCGCCAAACCAGCAGTGCCCGCCCGCCCTGTACGGCCGATCCGGTGGATATAATCTTCAGCAATAAATGGCAGCTCAAAGTTAATCACATACTGTAAGTCGGCAATATCGAGGCCACGAGCGGCAACATCGGTCGCCACTAAAACCTGTACAAGCCCTTGTTTAAAATCCTTTAATACCTTCTCCCTTGCGCCTTGGGATAAATCTCCGTGAAATGCCTGCGTCGCCACCCCAAGCTGATTAAGCTGAGTGGTGAGCTTATCGACACCCTGTTTAGTGCGGCTAAATATCAGCACTTGCTGCCAATTTTTACTGCGTACTAGATGGCTGACAAATTCGGTTTTGCGGTCACTGTCGATGGCATAAATCCGCTGTTCTACCTGTGCGGCCGTGGTATTGCGTTTCGCCACTTCGATAAGCTTGGGTTCACGCAAAAGGTTTTTACTGAAACCGAAAATCGAATCATCTATGGTGGCCGAGAACAACAGAGTCTGCCTCTGCGCCGGTACTTGCTTGAGCACGGCTTTGATTTCATCCATAAATCCCATGTCGAGCATACGATCAGCTTCGTCAAATACCAGCACACTCAATCGTTTAAGATTGAGCGCACCTTGACGCAGATGATCCAGCAAGCGGCCAGGTGTGGCGATAAGCACATCGATGCCCGCTTTAAATTCTGTTTGCTGCGCCTCGATACTCACGCCGCCGTAGGCAATCCCGACACGAATATCCAAGCCTTTGGCATATTTCACAAAACTCTGCTGCACTTGCACCGCTAACTCACGGGTAGGCACAAGCACTAAGGCACGAATGTCTTTGGGTGCATCGAGTCTTTCAGAATCAAGTAGTAACTGCTGCAAAATGGGTAAAGCAAAGGCTGCGGTCTTTCCCGTTCCCGTTTGTGCCCCCGCCATCACGTCTTGTTTTGCCAAAATGGCCGGAATGGCTTCGACTTGGATGGGTGTAGGCTGCTGATAGCCAAGTTCTGCTAAGGTATTCACCAATTGGGTATGTAAGGAAAGCGCACTAAAAGACATGAAATATCACCAAAAACAATAATGGCGCCATGTTATCAGACCGCAACTATAGCGACCAGTTGCATCGCGGCTGTCTGCCTATGACGCCTTTACTTGTACTTAGTCGCGTTTAAGTTTTAGCTAAAAACACTTCAACATCCGCAGGCAATAGTGGACGGCTAAAGAGATACCCCTGCGCCTGATCGCACAGGTTTTGGGTTAAAAACTCGGCCTGCTCTACCGTTTCGACCCCCTCTGCCACTATCTCTAACTTGAGCGCGTGCCCTAGGGCAATCACAGCTTTAGCGATAGCGGTATTGTTGGTGTCGAAGGGAATATCCCGCACAAAGGATTGGTCAATTTTAAGCTTATGAATCGGCAGTTTTTTAAGGTAGTTAAGGGATGAATAGCCAGTACCAAAATCATCCACCGAAAGTTCAATCCCCAGATCGCCTAACAATTTTAAATCGCGGATCGCAACATCGGGATTGTTCATCATCACGCTTTCGGTCACTTCAAGCTCTAGGCAAGTGGCGGGCATACCGGTTTGCGTCAGGATCCGTTTCACATCTTCCACAAAGGAGCTACGTTGTAACTGTTGCCCCGCAACGTTAACCGCGATCCGGCCAAAAGCTTTACCCTCGGCGAGCCAACGCACACCTTGAAGACAGGCGCTTTCGAGCACCCACAGGCCGATATCGTAAATCAGCCCGATTTTCTCGGCGACGGGAATAAAAACCCCAGGAGGAATTTGCCCAAGTATGGGGTCATTCCAACGCAGTAGCGCCTCAACGCCAATGGTCTTACGAGAGGATAAATCCAATTTAGGCTGATACATCAAATACAAAGCTTTCTGCTCTCGCGCGCCATAGAGTGCACTCTGCAGCTTTAAATGCTCAATCGATTGCTTGGTGAGCGACTCAGTGTAAAAGGCGAAGTTATTGCGGCCCTCACTCTTAGCGCGATACATGGCGGCATCGGCATTACGCAGTAAGGTATCGGCGTTACTGCCATCATTGGGATAGATTGAAACTCCCATACTGGCGGTCAGGCGAAGATGATCCCCTGTACTCACCACAAAAGGCTGCTCAAACACTTGACGTAACTGATTAACTACCGCCGCCGCATCCTCATGGTTTTGAATACCAGCAATCAACGCCACAAACTCATCACCGCCAATCCGCGAGAGCACATCTTGCTCCTGCAGCTGGCCGCGTAACCGTTTGGCCAGTTCCACCAGCATTTCGTCACCTATGCTGTGGCCGAAACTGTCGTTAATGTGTTTAAACAAATCCACATCAATAAACACTGTGGCTAACTGAGCATTAAGCCTTTTGGCATGCCTTAGCTCTTGCTTAAGCTGCATCATCAGCTTCATGCGGTTCGGCAAATGGGTCAGCGGGTCGAAATAAACTAAGTGGGCAAGCTGGGCTTCACTCTGTTTTTGAGCGGAAATATCGGAAAAAACCGCTACATAGTAGCGTACATCACCCAACTCATCATAAATGGTGCTGATGGTGATATTTTGCGGGAAGATGGTGCCATCCTTGCGGCGATTCCAAATTTCGCCATTCCACTTACCCGTTTCGAGTAAGTTGTGCCACATAGTGTCGAAAAAGGTTTTATCGTGACGACCCGAGTTAAATAATCGTGGATTTTGACCGAGTAATTCTTCCCGAGAATAACCCGTGATCTCATAGAAGGCACCATTCACATCTGTGATATTACCGTGCCTATCGGTCACCACCACACCTTCGAGGGTATGTTTAAACACATTGGTGGCGAGCGTCAGCTGTTCTTCAACTTCTTTATGCTTGGAGATATTACGGGTCATACCAATCACACCGGCAAGCGCCCCGTCGGCCGTCGTAGCCGGAATTTTAAGGGTTTCTAACCATAAGTGTTTATTTTGTTTTTCACCGTCCAAACACTCGGCGACGATAATCGGCGTGCCCGCTTCAATGGCGAGCCTATCACCATTGAGAAAAATATCGGCAATCTCCTTACCGAAAAGATCTTCGTCCGTTTTACCGACGATTTCACTGCGGGGCAACTCCCAGGCTTTCTCAACACTATGGTTGCAGATGGTGTAAACACCTTCGGTATTTTTAACCCAAATATGTTCTTCAAAACTATCGATAAAGGTTTGTAGGTCAATCACATCGGACGCATGAATTTGCCCGCGCTGCGCCTCCAAAGCGTGTTTTTGCTGCTTTAGTAATTCGCTCAAATTAAGCTGCAGGCTATTGACCGTCAGCGAAGCCAGTTGCAGCGCCCTATCCCCTAAATGCAAAGGATTACTGTGATATATGCAAAACACACCAAAATGTGCCCCCGAAGTCCAGAGGATGGGCAGGTATATCAAACTGCCTAGCCCAGTATCACACCATTGAAGATTGCTGCTGATATCTTGGATCAAGGCACGCTTATAGGCTCTCGCGTGGCGAATATCCTCGGGAAGATTCACCTGATAGTGGCTAAAGGTTCGAGATTCATTGAAGGGGTTATAGGCGGTGTCAGCGGAAGAGGCGTCTTTGACTTTAGGGGTGGCATTTTGATGTAGGTTTAAATGCGCTTTAAGATTAAAATGCCGAATAAGGGTTTCAATATCAGATGATTGGCATTGTGCAGACTGAACTAATAGGCGATAGTCCCCCGCTGCATTGGCCTGTAGGACCACAGCATGCGACTCAGTCATATCGGCAACCAACTGTAAATCGTTTGCCCAATCCGACAACTGTTTTTGTGAAATTGTAATATCAATCATAAGCTTGCTAACTATAGCCTCTACAATTCCATTTTGATTGAGGGCCTACTGCCCCTCGCCTTAACACACCGCAATCTAGCCTTGAAGTCGCCTGCTTAGATTAGTCGCCTCAAGCGTCTTAACGCTCAGGCAAACTCAGCTAGCTTGATAGATATTACCGCAGACACTCAATCATCGTCATTCACTAATACATAAATATTTGGCTCAATCGCCGATTACTTTGTTTCAGATAACACAATTTAGAAACTGGCAAATCTAACTCAATGAAAATAATATGTTTTTAGAGTCATCTCGTGACAAAAAACCATTCATAAATCCCAACACTGATTTAAATACAATTTAGCGCCTTTTAATTGACAACAACATTATCCTATTGTCTACAATGGAAATATTCAGGATGAAAAACAAGGATCTTTATGCCTAACGTGCCCATAGCAACACCCGCCATCCCGTTAACGAGTCAGCAGCTTTATCGGAAATCCGAACTTAAACAGCTTAACCCTGAGTGTCAGTCTACCGCCCAGCTAACGCCACTCGATGATATTGTCGGTCAAGAACGGGCCCAACAGGCCGTTGAATTCGCCATGGGGATCAAGGAAAAGGGCTATAACATTTACGCTATCGGCCAAAATGGTTTAGGTAAACGCACTATGATGCTGCGTTATCTTAATCGCCATGAACCCATAGAGCCTTCACTGTTTGACTGGTGCTACGTGGTGAATTTTGACGATACCCGCAGTCCCAAAGTGCTCAAACTCACCGCGGGAACGGGGCAAGAGTTTAAAAAGTCCATTGAAAAACTCATGCTAAAACTGGTCAAAGCGCTGCCCTTAGCCTTTGATAACGAAATGTATTATGCCCGTGCAGAAAAACTCAAAAGCCAGCTGGCACAAAAACAAGAAGCGGCGCTAACCGAGCTGAGCGAAGAAGCAAAACAAAAAAACATTAGTCTCAGTTTAACCTTACAGGGCGATTATCAAATGGTTGCCCTCAACGGCGAAGAGCCCCATGACGAAGTCTCCTTTGGCGCCTTGACCGAGGCAGAACGAGCTCAGTTTGAAAGCAATATCAATGGACTCGAAGTAAAACTACGCGGGATCATTCGCCAAAATACCGAATGGGAAGAAGAGTTTAGCGATACCCAGCAGGAACACGACGAGCAAGTCGCTAAAGATGTGCTAGTGCATTTTTTCAAACCCTTGAAGGACAAATACAAACAACAGCCCGAAGTCAGAGCCTTTTTGACGGGCATGCAGGCCGATATCTTAAGTAATTTAGATATTTTCCTTGAGGAGAGTGAGGAGCAACTCGCCCTCGCCTATGCCTCCCTCGAGAAGAAAATGCCGCGACGCTATCAAGTCAACGTCATAGTTTGCCAAGGGGAGCAAAAATTCCCAATCGTGGTGGAAGAAAGCCCGAGCTACCACAGCCTATTTGGCTATGTTGAGAATGCTACCTTTAGGGGCACTGTGTTTACCGACTTCTCACTCATCCGTCCGGGAAGCTTACACAAGGCGAATGGTGGCGTGCTGTTGATGGATGCCATCAAAGTGCTCGAACGCCCTTATGTGTGGGATGGCTTAAAACGCGCACTTCGATCTCGCAAGTTAGATTTAAGTTCCTTAGAGCGAGAAGTCTCACTCTCTGGCACTATCTCACTGGCGCCGGAACCGATTCCCTTAGACGTTAAGATAATTCTGTTTGGAGATCACGAAACCTACCAGCTTTTACAGCATTATGATCCTGATTTCAGTGAGTTATTTAGAGTCACGGCCGATTTTGAAGATGTAATGGACAGAACCGATGTCTCTGAGGCGCAATATGCGCGATTTATTTCCAGCATAGTCCACGATAACAATATGTTGCACTGTGATCGCAGCGCCATCTCACGGATTATCGAGTACAGTTCCCGTGAGGCGCAGGACCAACAAAAACTCTCGCTTCACTCAGCTAATATTGCCAACCTGCTGCGGGAATCTAACTTCTGCGCCAAAGCTACTGCGAGTCGAAGTATTGAAAAGCAACATGTTGAGCAGGCGCTGAAAAACCAAGAGCAGCGTGTCTCTCGCCTGCATGACAATATTATGGAAAGCTTTATCAATGGCACCACATTAATCAATACCCACGATAAAGTTGTAGGTCAAATCAATGCGTTATCTGTAATATCGACCTCAGATCACCAATTTGGTCTCCCGAATCGCATTACTGCCACAACCGCCTTTGGTAAGGGCGAAGTGCTGGATATTGAGCATAGGGTCAAACTGGGTGGTCGCATCCACTCCAAAGGGGTATTAATCCTCACCGCCTATTTGGCTTCGGTATTAGGAAAAACAGCACAAATCCCCCTCACCACTTACCTCACCTTCGAGCAATCCTACAGCGGGGTCGATGGTGATAGCGCCTCGATGGCCGAATGCTGCGCCATTATCTCCGCCATCAGTGAATTGCCCTTAAGGCAAGATATTGCCATCACGGGGTCGATGAATCAGTTTGGCGAGGCGCAGCCCATCGGCGGCGTGAATGAGAAAATTGAAGGCTTCTTCGATGTGTGTAAGATTAAAGGCCGCTCGTCGAGTCAAGGGGTGATCATTCCCGAATCCAATATCGCTAACCTAATGTTACGCCAAGATATTGTTGAAGCGGTTGAGCGTGGAGAGTTCCATATTTGGGCGATTAGCCATGTCACCCAAGCGATGGCCTTACTTCTAGGAAAAACGGCTGCAAGCTTACAAGCAGATGATGCAAAATACGCGGATCACTATAGTCCTGAGTGCGTATTTGGTATTGCCCAGCAAAAACTCAATGCCTTGAGGGCACTCACTAAAGCCAATTGATTGTTGAGCACAGCACAAAAAGCAAAAAGGGTTAGCTTTGCTAACCCTTTTTTATTGGCAATTACAGTGCTTAGTTATACTAGGCTTGCAAGCATCTCATCGCTATAGGTCAACAATTCGTGGCCTTGGCGCACTCTTGCCACATAATCTGGGTTGGCAATAAAGGGGCGACCAATCGCAATTAAATCAAACTTATTGGCGGCAATCGCTTCACTGGCCGATTGCGCACTATAGCCACCGACACCAACTAATGTCTTACCATAGTTAGCACGGACATAGCTGGAAACGCGGCCACCTAAGTAATCAAACTCCATGCTGTCGTCGAAAATACCGATATGCACAAAGGCTAAATCACGCTTTTCAAGCTCGGGTAACAGATAGTCAAACACGGCGCAGTCACGGTTATCAACTGCCATATTGAAATAAGCGCCGGGAGAAATACGAAGACCTGTTCTGTCTTTACCAATACGCGCCGCAATAGCATCGACCACTTCTAAGGCAAAGCGTGACATATTGGCAGGCGTGCCACCATATTCATCGGTACGACGGTTGCTATCATGGTGTAAGAAGGCGTCAATCAAATAGCCATTCGCACCGTGGATTTCCACTCCATCGAATCCAGCTTCAATCGCATTTTCAGCCGCTTTGGCATAATCACGCACTAGCCCCTGAATATCCTCAATGGTTGCCGCCTTCGGAGTGACATAGATCAGCTCACGCATTCTGGGCACGCTGCCCTCAATTTTCTGAGCAGAAGGAGCTAAAACATCACCGCCGCCGAAGAAATGTGGGTGCGCCACGCGGCCCGTATGCCATAGCTGCATAAAAATTTTGCCGCCATTAGCATGAACTGCATCAGTCACTTTACGCCAACCGGCGATCTGCGCTTGATTAAAGATACCAGGGGTATTTGGATAACCTTGACCATCGGGACGGATGATAGTCGCTTCGGAAATAATCAATCCCGCCTCTGCGCGGCGAGCGTAGTAAGCCACCATATCATCGGTTGGTACTAAATCCGCATCGGCCATACAACGCGTTAATGGAGCCATTAAAATACGGTTTTTTAAAGTAATAGTGTCATTAAGCTTGTAGGTATCAAACAGATTCGATACTGAGTTTACGGTGTTTTCAATCGCCATTGATGTTGCCCCATTCTTGAATATGCATTCAAGATATTATTATTTGAACGAACATTCAAGAACATTTTTGAATGTTTGTTCAAAATTAGTTAGAATCACTCGCAAGTATCGGAGAGAGGTTAGATTGCAATGCGAAACGCAGAGTTTGATAGGGCGCAGGTGCTCAGGGGCGCGATGGAGGCCTTTATGCACAAGGGATATACCAAAACCAGCATGCAGGATCTGACCCAAGCGACGGGATTACATCCAGGTTCCATTTATTGCGCCTTTAGCAATAAGCGTGGATTGCTCATCGCAGCCATCGAGCAATATCAACAAGATAGAAACGAGCAATTTAAACTTATCTTCTCCGAAAGCCGGCCCGTACTGAGTAATTTAAAGACCTACTTAGATAATATCGTGGTCGAATGTTTAAGCTGTGAAAGCCAGCAAGCCTGTTTGCTCATCAAGGCATTAAATGAAATTGCAGAGCAAGATGATGAAATTCAAAATATTATCAGCCAGAACCTCAGACTTTGGCAGAATGCATTGACAGCGCAACTTGAGTTAGCGGCGTCCCAAGGCTTTTTACAAGGCGAGCTCAATAGCGAGCAGCGGGCACAATACTTGATGATGGGCATTTATGGCTTAAGAACCTTTGCTCATACCCATCCACAGGCGGAAATCCTGCAGCAATTGGCCAACAAATTGTTTGAGGATGTTTGCAGATAACAGCCAAGCATGAAGCTCATTCTTATAGTCAGCCCCATAAAGCAAAAGGACGATAAATCAACTTATCGTCCTTTAAGTTTCAAGTGTTGCAAGTGCTATTTTTTTGTTTTTATTAACCTATATTAGCCTGCGCAAAAACCCGCTCACCCAGTGAGTTCAATATCTTACACTCACCTTCTAGCACGGCGATGATGGATTTCCCCTTGCGAAAACTCGCAGGGATCATCACACGACCTGAATCACTCACTGGTAACCCTTCTAACACAGCGTTATGCATAATTAACCCAACTGGGGCGTCATAATACAAAACGGTAACTGTCGCTTGTGTTGCTTGCATAACTTTCAACTCACATTAAGCAGAATCTACTGCTATCGATCAAAGTGGCAAGAGTCTCCCTTCATCTCTTATAACAACAAAACTCCAAGATGTATTTTACCTTTTAAAAATCAAAAAATTACAAAACATCAAGCGACAAACCGAAAGACAGCCATTAAGAAAGTCTTCGCGCATGAATATCCAGTTATTTAAGCACTTCGGCAAATAGATGCCAATCTATTTCTAGTCTGTTAATCAAATACGCGCCAAAGATCACAAGTTGTCAACATTTTATTCTGCGTCGATATGCAGCAAACCTAGGATAAATAAACTAATTAGGATTTCGCCTTAAAACCTACCCTAAAGCCACCCCAATGTTTGCCATTCACATAAATGGGAACGGACAAATCATGCATCACTTCCCCGGTATCTCGCTTATAGGTTTGCAGTAGTACCGGCTCTGTGTGGGCGCCACAGCGTATTCCGGTAGGATCGTTAAACAAACGCTTAGTGCGGTTATGCACCATATCGATATCCACTTTACCGGTTAAGGCTTGGCTAAAGCGTTTGTTGTGAGTAGGGAAATAGCCTTTTCGATCCACGGCGCCGGCATAAACTATTTCATTGTGCTTGGCGAGAATGGGCTCTTGAATGGCGGGAAAATGTTGGTCGGTATAGCGGTCAAACGCCGTGCTGTACTTTTGTGGCTCCGTATTAGCGATAGGCTGATATTTCGGGTTAAACAGTTCAGTTTCAGTAAAGCTCCCATTGGCTAATCCCTGCGAGAGTTTCTCACCGCAGGCTTTAGCCGCTTCATTGGCGAGTAATAACACTTGCTGGTCAAAGGTGTGGGTATCCCAATTCGCTAGTGCTCTGAAGATACCTTCGGTGGTTAACGACAGGGTAAACGCCTGCTCCGATACCTTGTGGCTTTGCTTGCCAGTGACGTTAAGAGAGTCGCGGATCTGGTTCACTGAGCTGCTTATCTCATTGGTGGTATGGTTATATTGCTTGAGGGAGCCTTCCATATCGCCAAGGGCCTGCGCCGAGTGGGTCACTGAAGTCGAAATATCAGTAAAGTGGCCATCGAGCGTCCCCATTGCAGTAACCACATCGACGGTTTGCGAGACAACCCGTTCCATCAGCCCCGAGGTTTTATCGGTTTCGGCGCGGATTTCAAGCAGCATTTTACCAATATCTTTGGTTGCGCCTGCTGTTTTGCCCGCAAGGCTGCGGACCTCATCGGCGACCACGGCAAAGCCACGCCCCTGCTCACCCGCCCGCGCCGCCTCAATAGCTGCATTGAGCGCCAGTAAGTTCGTTTGCTCAGCAACCGAGTTAATCACCTCGGTAATTTTTTGAATTTGCTCAGCTTTAGACTTTAATGCTTGCACCTGCTGTGCGGCGGTATTGATATCGCCACTTAAGGATTCAATTGCCGATACGCCCTTTTTCGCTTGGGTTCGCCCCTGCACACTTAACCGCTCCGCCTCTTGAGTTTGACCTAAAATATGGGTGGCATTGTCGCCTAACAGCGCCGTGGTATGGGTTAACTGAGATGCCGCGACCGCAATAGCACTGGCATGTTCGCCATTGGACTCGATGGATTTATTCAATAAATCAATAAAATGCGACACCTCGGCCGAGCCAATTGCTATCTTACTGGTTTGCACGCTGATCTCATGCTCTGGCGAGTTCACAGATTTAAATGATTTCGCCGCTTGTTCGGGCTTTTGCGAGTGATGGCTCAACAAGCGCTGCACAATCCACAATACCCAACCACAGACAACTCCCCCCAACACCAATGCCTGTGTTAAACCGGACAATGCTATTGCGTTGAGTAACAGGCTACTGAGTACGACTAAAACAAAGCTGAGCACAATTGCGACTTTATGTTGTAATTCCATAATGTTTCTCACTGAATACACACAAGGGGAGTGAGAGAAGCGGAGATTCACTGGCCTGGCCTATTCTTAACCATTCGACTAGCAAAAGCTTAGCAAATTAGGCAAGATTAAGAACGGTATAGTGAGTCTATCCCTCTGACTAAATTGAACTATTCGCCCTTAGGAAATATAAACTATATGGCTATCATCAGCACTCTATCGTGCTTATGGCATTAGACCTTAGTATAGATATTGCAGAATTATCCAATCCTTCAAGTCAAAACTGCCAACTATTAATGCCATCATAAAATGTGGTATCCATCGCTTTATCCGCAATAATTCCCGCGAGAGTGGCTGCACAACAAGGCTGAAAACTGCTAATATCGGCGCAATTTTTTTGAGCTAACGAGATCAAGATGGGCAGAGCATATCAAAACCGTAAAGAATCCATGGCGAAAACAGCTGGCCAGAAAACCCGCCTTTACTCGCGCTACGGTAAAGAAATTTACGTAGTTGCAAAACAAGGTGGTGTTGAGCCAGACGGCAACTTATCACTTCGCCGTTTAATCGAACGCGCGAAAAAAGACCAAGTGCCTGCACACGTTATCGAACGTGCAATCGATAAAGCCAAAGGTGGCGGCGGTGAAGATTATGATACTGCCCGTTATGAAGGTTTCGGTCCAGGTAACTGCATGGTTATCGTTGACTGCTTAACCGACAACGTAAAACGTACCTTCACCGAAGTACGTCAAGCCTTTGTGAAGAACGATGCCAAACTCGGCACCCCAGGCACTGTAGGTCACATGTTTGACCAATCTGCCGTGTTCGTATTCCCAGGTGAAGACGAAGACGCCATCCTCGAAATTCTGATGATGGCCGATGTCGATGTGAATGAAGTAGAAGTAGAAGACGGTATGATCAGTGTTATCGCGCCGCATACCGAATTCTTCAAGGTCAAAACCGCGCTGACCGATGCCATGCCTGACATCAACTTTGAAGTTGAAAACATCACCTTCGTGCCACAGAACATGACTCCAGTGTCTGGCGAAGATGTAGCGACATTCGATAAATTTATTGCCGCATTAGAAGACTGTGACGACGTGCAAAACGTGTATCACAACGCAGACATTCAAGAATAATCCCATTCTGATATCAAAAAACGCAGCCTATGGGCTGCGTTTTTGTTTGTGAGCATTAACGAAACGCAATATCCACACACTTGGCGAAACACACAAATGCGCTTTGGAGCGTGGCATTGTGGTGGGCAATAATCGCCTCTGCAGAGAGCTTCGCCGCCTCCATACAAGTGTGCGCATCAGCTGCATATTGAAGTGTTCGGGCAGGCCGAGAATGGTCATGAGACACTAAAACGGCTGCAAACTGACGCAGTGAATGTGTTGTTAAGCGATATTCGCATGCCAATACTGGATGGTATCAGTCTACTAAAACAGCTTCGCGCTGCACAAAATCCCTCACCTTTAATTATGTTAACGACCTTTGATGACAGCGAATTGTTTTTAAATAGCTTGCAGGCAGGTGCAAATGGCTTCTTATTGAAGGATGTGTCTCTGGATAAGTTGCTAGAGGCCATCGAAACAGTCGCTCAGGGCGGACACCTGATTGAACCTTCAGTGCTAGAGCAAATGCAGCAATCCTATCCAACAGCTCAAAGCGTACCGACTCACGCCTTATTATCCGATCGCGAGCGAGAGATCTTAGGTTTTATGGCGGAGTATTTTCCAATAAAGAAATCGCCAATGCGGTATTTCTGGCTGAAGGAACCGTCAAAAACCATGTTTCCGCCATACTGGCTAAACTCAATTGCCGTGACCGCACCCAAGCCGTGCTTAAGGGATTACAACTTTCCTTGATTTGATGTTATTTAGGACAGGTCAGTAAAATAAAAAAGGGCCAAATGGCCCTTTTTTATTCCATCGTAAAGGTTAATCCTAGCGCAAATCCATCTCTTGGATAATTTCATGGGCGATAGGTGGCGTAGTGCAGGTCGGCTTTTCATGTAGGTCCGCCTTTAACTGTCCTTTGCGATGTTTAAGTGCTGCATCAAGTTTTTTAGCTGCAGCGGCAATCGCGGGATACATGACTTCATCCGTACCCGAAGCTGAGATGCGACTACCTTCGTAATTTGTTCGAATTTCAACCTGAAACTCGCCATGCTCCTTAGCAATAATGATATCGAGGCCGATCAGAGTGGGGAAATGAGTGGCGATTTTTGAAAACTTTTCGTTAACGTGTTCTTTTACAGAATCAGTAACATCGACATGGTGACCAGAAAGATTAATTTTCATAGGTTGTCCCTTTTAGTGTCTTTACTTTTTTCGCTTCACTATTAGAGCTTGGGGCATGGCAAATAAAACACAAGCCCCCTAGGCAAATATTTCGAGCCAAATGGGTATTAGCAGCGGCTAAATGTGAGACTTATCAAAGAAATGACACAGCAAGGGAACTAAAAAAACGAGTAAGTGGTTGATTTATAATCGGCAAAAAATATAAATCAACCACTTGAATACCAAGGATTAATACTTACGTTGTACGCTCTGCTGCCAAAATTGCTGCGATAAGTGGTGGGTTTTAGTCGATAAGCGTGAAACCTGCTCGCCCCTCGCCGCCGCATCCTGTGTTTGCTGTAAACTCTGCTGAGCCAAATCACTGATCACATGGATAGCACGGCTGATTTCCGCCGCAACCGACGTCTGCTGTGTCATCGCCGCGGCATTGTCATCGCTTAAAGAATTGATCCGTGCGATAGAAGATAACAGCTCGCCAAAGGCAACACTGGCATCCTGTGCCAAGGAGACTGAGCGTTTAACCTGTTCCTGCCCTGCCGTCATAGTCGATGTGGCCCTTTGGGTACTGTCTCTAAAACGACTTACAATCTGCTCAATTTGCGAGGTCGACTGGCTGGTTCGGCTAGATAACTGCCGCACCTCGTCTGCAACAACGGCAAATCCCCGGCCACTTTCCCCTGCCCGCGCAGCTTCAATCGCGGCATTGAGCGCAAGCAAATTAGTTTGATCGGCGATGGAGCGAATCACTTCTAACACTTGATGAATCGCTTGGCTATCCTGCTCTATGGTTTGGACGACATCGGAAAAATGACTCACCTGCACACTCAGTTGATGTATCGCTTCGATAACGGTTTCAAGCCGAGAATGGCCGCGCTGCGCCGCCTCATGACTGGAGACCATCTCGGATGCAGTGCGATGGATATTGTCCGTCACCTCGGCAAAACTGGCGCTCATTTGCTCCATAGCAGTGGCCGCCTGCGTGGTTTGCGCGCTCTGGCTATCGGCATGCTCCCAGGTGTTGGTGATGGTTTGTTTGAGATTCACGCTCTGCTCTTGGATTTCACTGGCAGAATCCGCCATTCGTCCCACCACGCCGCCGATTTCTGTAATTAAAAATCGCAGGGCAAGATCAATTTTACCGATTTCATCCTGCCTGCCAGTGTAAACGCCCATAGCGACAGGGTCATCGATAATATTGCTGGCCACCCGCACTAACTCCTGAAAAGGCCGCATAAGCATGTACCACATCCCCCAAGCAATCAGCCCACCGGCAAAGGCGGCTAACATGGGCGAGTAAGCTGCCAAGGATGCCGTTGCCGCGATAACAAACAACATCGCAGTGAGGACTTTCCCGCTAAATCCTAAGCGGTCCTTTTTTAATGCTTTAGGCTGTTTACCTTGATTTATCCCTTGATAAATCTCTTCGGCCGCCTTGATTTGCTCAGGAGTTGCTTGGCGACGAACCGATTGATACTCATGGATTTTGCCATTCTCATACACAGGGGCGACATAGGCATTAACCCAATAATAGCCACCTGTTTTGGTTCTATTTTTGACTATACCCATCCAAGGTTTACCGCTTCTTATCCGTTCCCAAAGCATTTTAAATGCAGCGGCAGGCATATCGGCATGGCGCACTATGTTATGTGGGCTCCCCTGCAACTCGGCAACGCTATATTCACTTATCTGCGAAAAGGTCTGGTTAACATACTTAATGTTACCTTTCAGATCGGTCGTCGAGAGGAGAATAGCGTTTTCGGAGAGGTGTTTTTCACCATTTTTTGAATGTGTTTGCATAGGGCGCACTAACGGATTCCATGTGAAAGTTGCGCTGCATTTTGCCAAAAGGTCAGTATGCCTGCTTTGATTAACCTCACAATGACAGCATAAAAATTAACCAAATACTAAACAAGTAAGATCAATCACATCAACAAAACCAAACATTTGTGACAGATTGCACATTGCTGAATTATTCCAACGCAAACGAGCCTGGCGTTATTTCTAACCAGTCACAAATACGTTAAGGATCTCACAGATGAACGCAAATGATATTGTTTATCATTTAAATAAACTGAGTTATACTCCAAGCCGAGTAGCAACTCTCCTTTGCTCATGCACCCAAATGGACTGGGTTAGGCATAAGAATAATCAATGGAGTGGTATGCGTGAGATGGCACGTCGCCATTACGGTTTTAATATTGACTGAAATAAGCAGCACTTATGTCTCATATCCCAGTATCAAATACACCTACGCCAACATCTGGAGCTTTGGCTTCCGCTGTTACGGGGTATTTTCAAGCCACCATTCGCCGGTTTAAACAAGAGCAGACCCAATTTGGTTTACAAGTGTTTGTGCGTGCAAGCGCAGCCTTACTAGCGGGTTATATTGCTGCGGCGACACTGGCCTGTGTGCTAACTCAAGTACTGCCAATGTCTCGATTTGAAAGCACATTAACGGCCAATATGTTGGCATTCTTGTTTTATGCCATCGCGATAATTTATGCCTTCTGCGTGCGTAAAACTTGGCATGCATGGCGGGATCTGAGCCTATTTAGTCTCCTGTGTTTTGCTCTGCTTAAGGTGTGTGGACAGTAAGATGAAAGAAACCTTTTTTAGAACCCTATCCTGGCTGCACACTTGGGCAGGTTTACTCGTATGCTGGGTATTACTGCTGATCTTTTTTGCCGGCAGCCTGAGTTATTTCCGCCATGAAATCAGCCTATGGGCTGAGCCAGAACTCCACCGCGGTGCTTTTCAAGACTATCAAGTTGACCAAGTCGCCAGCCAGCTAGATAAGGGACAAAGCTATATTGAAGCAAATTCGGCCCCTACAACACAGCGCTGGTTAATCAATTTCCCGACAGAACGTAGCCCAATGCTTAGCTTTGCTTGGCAACTGCTTCCCGAAAAAGGCCAACACCGTGGCAAAATCGAGCAGCATGTCACCAAGGCCGATGGCAGCGGCATGATCACCAATGTCCGTGATAGCCGCGGCGGTGACTTCTTCTATCGTTTGCATTTCGACCTGCACTATATGCCCGCGATAACGGCGCGTTACATTGTGGGTGTCTGTACCATGTTTATGTTGATAGCCCTTATCAGCGGTATCGTTATCCATAAGCGTATCTTTAAGGACTTGTTTAGTTTTCGCCAAAACAAGGGCGCACGCTCTTGGTTAGATGCCCATAATGTCAGCTCTGTGATTGCCCTACCCTATCATTTAATGATCACCTATACAGGCCTGATCACCTTGATGCTGATCTATATCCCATGGACGGTCAGTACGGCCTATCCGGAGGATAATCAAGCCTTTTTAAAAGAGCTCAATCCGGCGAGACAAACGGAAAAAGCCTCGGGCGTTTATGCAGAGCAAGTGCGCTTAAGCCAACTTCTGCCTCAGGTTAAGGCTGAATGGGGCGATGCACCTATCAAGCAAGTGATCGTTTCCTATCCTAAAGATCAAAATAGCCAAGTGACCTTCTATCAAAATACTGGCAAAGAAGTCACCGATGAATCGACACTGCTAGTGTTCAACGGTGTCACGGGTGAACTCAAATACGCCAGTCCCCATGAAGTGTCGGGAACTGTGGCTACCTACGACACTATGATGTCGCTGCACACCGCGCGTTTTGCCGCGCCGCTGCTGCGCATTTTATTCTTCTTCTGCGGCTTACTCGGCTGCGCCATGGTGGCAACTGGCACCTTAATGTGGGCGATTCGTCAGCGCCAGAAACAGCAAAAGGCAATAGATAAAGGTGAGAAAGCGAGCCGTGGTTTGCGCTTAGTCGAAGGCTTAAACTTCATGTTTATCTTAGGCTTACCCTTGGGCGCGGCAGCGTTCTTCTATGCTAACCGCCTATTGCCCGCCGATTTTGCGACTCGCTCTGCTTGGGAGGTTCACTGTTTCTTTATCGCCCTAGTGGCAATGGGCGTTTGGGCATTTTTCAGTAGAAGCAGACGCCATTGGCAATTGGCCTTAATGATAATCGGAGTACTTTATTGTGCGCTGCCGGTACTGAACGCATTTACCTCGCCAAGCCACTTTATTGATAATATCCGTGCTCAACAATGGGCACTGGTGGGTTTCGATATAGTCACCTTGCTATTGGGCTGTACAATACTATTTGCCAGTACTCGACTCTCAGTCGTAGTGAAAACACTACAAAAAACGAGTCGAAAAAATGCTACACCTGTTGAAAAAATCAACAGAAAGCAGCCTGAACCGAGTTATGCTAACGAACTTGCCTCGTCGTCTCCCTTGGAGGAAGCAAAATCATGATGCCAGAATTTATCCCTATGCTCGGCATTCTCGGGCTTAGTTATCTCTCCCTTGCGCTGTTTGCCTTAGCCAAGTTTGGCCATTTTAAGGATGTGTTTAAACGCCCCCCCTCTCAGTGGCAGAGCCGTCTGTTAACCCTGTTTGCTTGGCTTTTATTAATCATCAGCTTAAGCACCTGTGCCCACGGGCAAGGCTGGGCCTATGGCAGTATTCTGTTTATGGGGATCATCTCGCTGGCGGCCATGTTAGTGATTCTGACCCTAAGCTACAGCCCGCGCCATCTCCCCATTGGCATAGTCACCGGTAGCGTATTGACTGGCACCTTACTGTTAAGTGGTGGGATCTAGCACGTTTCATAGACGGTGCACTAAACTGTGCGCCCCATGCTGGAGAAGTCTTTTTAGCTAAGCTATAGTGCCCTGATGTCCTGCTATAAGGAGAAAAACATGGGCTTTAACTTAACGGTGAATTGGCAAACCTCCCCTGCCGAAGAAGGCGAATTTTGCCGCGACCACAGCATCACGTTTGGCAGTGGCCAGACGATTCAGGCTTCTTCAGCCCCCGAATACAAGGGCAATGAACATTTTGTCAATCCAGAGGAAAGCCTACTCGCAGCGCTGTCTTCATGCCATATGCTGACCTTCCTCGCCATTGCGCATCTTAAACGCCTCCCTGTATTATCCTATGTTGACGAGGCATCGGCAGAATTGGGTAAAAACGATGCAGGCAAGCTTGCGGTCACAAAAATAATCTTAAATCCTAAGGTTGTATTTGCCGAAGGTATCGACGTTTCAGCTGAAACCCTTGAGAAAATTCACGAGAAAGCGCACGCTAACTGCTTTATTGCCAATACCTTAGCAACAGATATTCAAATTAAGTTTTAACGATTTAGGGCAAGTTTATCGCGATGAACTTGCCCTATCCAATACGCCATTAGGTTCCTCCTGTTCAGCTTAGCTCAAGCTCGATTACCGTATGATAGCGTCATATAGCACGCTCACACTTGAGGTTAGCCATGCAGATCCAAGCCTATCGCAGTACCACAATGCCCTATCAGCAACCGGCAGCAACATCAGCGACTCGCACTTCGCCTTCCACACCCGCCAGCGCGAGTACGGTAACCCTCTCTAATGAGGCCAAACAACTACCGCAAGTGGACCCAATCCCACAACCCAATGTGCCGGATTTAAGCAAAGTGAAAGCGGGTGTTGAACAATATGCCCACATTCAGGCGACAAAAATGAAGTATCAGGTTGCATCGGATATGGTCAATATCGCGACGGGAAGCAATGAGGGAATTTCGGCGCCCACCGCTTACTATTTGAGTCACAACGACTCTGCACGGGCGGCAACTGTGGGGAAACTCGCCAATCAACAACATGTTAATACAATGCAAACCTATGTTAATGCCAGCGAAAGCATCAATGAATGGGCATAAAAAAGGGTGTTATCTCGGGAACCACAAGACAACACCCTAACATTGAACCAAACCAGCTTAACGTGGCTAGCTTAAATCTTGGTTAAATTTTCATTTTTAAGCCAATTACTTAGCCTTAATGTCCTCCGCCATTCCCTTCTCAGGCATAGGCTGCGCCTTCAAAGCAGGAATTGGTTGCTTTATCAGTTCATCCTTAAGATAGCTAATGGCGGTTTCGAGCTGCGCATCATGGCCGTTGAAGGTCGCAAAGGGTAAGTTATCCACCTCGATATCCGGTGTCACCCCATGTCCTTCGAGTACCCAGCGACCATCCATCGCATATTGGGGATACTCGGCGACCCGCGCCATGCCTTTATCGGTTAATGCGTTACGACCCGATAACCATACACCGGCGCCCGCGGTTTGTTTACCAATAAGCGGCGCAATGCCCAGCGCTTTAATGCCCGCCGAGAAGGTTTCACCATCTGAGTACGTCAGCTCGTCCGTTAATACCACTAAATGTCCACGGAAGGTTTGTTGCATGTTGGTATTAGGTGTGCCATGGGTTGGCTGCCAGAAGGCCCAAGCGCGGCGTAACAGTTTTTCGATAATCCAACTATCAATATTGCCGCCGCGGTTACGGCGCACGTCGATAATCAAACCGTCCTTATCATAGTTGGTGTAAAACTCACGGGCAAAACTCTCAATATCGCCGCCGCCCATTGCATATAAGTGCAGATAACCAATCTTGCCCTTACTCGCCTCGGTCACGACGCCCGCGTTATGGTTGACCCAATCTAAATAACGTAATTGGCTATCGACCTGAGTGCTAACAGGCATCACCACGGTTTTATGGCTTTGGCTACCGCGTTTAAGCTCCAGCAACACCTGCTTGTCCTGTTGATTTCGCAGTAAACGGGTCACGTCGGCCACATTGGCCACTGGCGTGCTATTGATGGCGAGTAACATATCGCCTTCTTTCGCATCCACTTCGATACGGCTTAAGGGCGATGCCTGGCTTGGCAACTCGGGATCATTACGATAGATATGGGCAATTTTTACCCCGTCGTTAGTTTGTTGTAACCGCGCGCCTAAACTCGCGCCTTTTGCCGCGTCAGGATCTTTTGGCAAATCACCACCCCGCACTTGCGAGTGCAACGAGTCTAGCTCGCCCATCATCTGCATGAAGATATCGTTTAGCTCGTTACGGTCGGTCAAACGGTCAAGTAGCGGTTGGTACTTGGCCTTGGTCGCCTGCCAATCGAGGCCGCGCATCTTCTTATCGAAAAAGGAGTCCCTATGCATTAACCACGCATCTTCAAAAATTTGTTGCCATTCAAGGGGCGGTGAAATGGCCAATTGCCACTGATCAGTTTGCACCTTAGCATTTTCGGTATCGCCCAACTTGTCGCCAGCATCGACGATCAGCAGCGACTTTTCATTGCTTTTTTTGCGCAACAACAACTTGCTACCATCAGCGGACACACTGTAGTTAGCCACATCTTCGGCAAATACCTCTGCTTTAAGGCGCTGCTCGCTAAACTTAATCGTCATTAAGTTAGGCTCGCTGTCATCACCAATGGCTTGGTCGAGCACGTAGAGGCGACCATCAATGGCGTTTAGCTGGCTGTAATTACCTGAGTCAACAGGTACTTGCCATAAACGTTCGCCTATGCCCGCCCAATCGATTTTTACGGGCATAGGCTTTTCTTTGGATTCTGCTTTTTCAGCCGTTTTAGCAGTTTTAGCCGTCAGCTCGGTTGGTTTACTGAAGGGGAATTTGGCATTCTTCACTAAGGCAATCGCAAAAATCTGGCTGCGTTTATCAAACACAGGCCCCATATTGCGGTCGCCCCAAGGTGAGCTTGGTGTCGCAGTAAACTGGCGATTGGAGAGGAAATATAACCACTGGCCATCGCTGCTAAAGGTCGGCGAATAGGACTCATACTTGTCGCTAGTGAGCACTTGGGCCTTATTTTCGTCCACAGAATACAGCACGATTTGTGGCCTTTGCTTGCCGATTTCGGATTTAGTTAATGCGATAAAACGGCTGTCAGCCGACCAGCGAATATCGGCATAGGGGCCAAGACCCTCACCGTTGCTGATGATTTTTTGATTAGTATTTTTCTTTAAGTCCAGCAACCACACATTGCCATCGTTATCGTCGTGGGCAAGGTAGCGGCCATCGTTTGACAAACTCAGCGTCATTCTTAAGGTATTGCCATCTTTGGTCAGTTGCTTCGCGCCGCTGCTACCATCGGCTGGGAATTGCCAAATTTCCTGTTGGCCACTCATGTCGCTGATGGCATAAACCGACTTACCATCCTGGCTCATAATGGCATTGCGCACGCGATAGGTGCCTGGCAACGCTACTTGCACTAAGCGTGAGCCGTCAATTCCCGCAATCGCCACATGGCTGCGGGCAGTGATCACCACTTTATCCCCCGCTAGGGCAAGGTTCGCAGAGGTCGCATAATCCATAGGATCTTTTACCCAGTGCTCACGGCGCTGGGCAAAATCCGACGTTAATTCAATATCTAATAATGAGTCCTTGCCGGAGGCGATATCAAAAACATGGATGTCAGCCCCTTGCTGGAACACCACTTTGCCTTGGTCCATACGGGCGCCGCGTACCTGCCAATCTTTATACTGGGTTAATTGTTTAGCATCACTGCCATCGAGGGCCATGGACCAGAGGTTATCGTTACCATCGCTGTCGCTGATAAAGTAGAGTTTGTCTTGCCATAGCATGGGCTGACGAACCGAACCTTGATGTTGACCACTGAGTAACTGCGCCTCATCTTTACCACCGAGTTTAAAGCGCCATAACTCGCCCTTAGCGCCACCGCGATACACCTTAGCGTTATCGCCAGTTACCTGCAGGCCAAAACGGGTAAAGTACACATATTGATTATTGGCATCGACCACCCCTTCCACCGCATCGGCGAGTGGTAAGTCGGTCGTCGCCAAGGTCTCAGGGTTTACCAGTCGCAGCATCCAATTATTCGCAGGGCCAAAGCCACTGTCGGTGGAATAAAGCACTTCGCCCTTTGCGGTCCAGCCTTGCACGCGTACTCGACTGTTTTCGAAACTCACTCGTTTGGCCACACCACCCGCCACGGGGATCACATAGACCTCACTCGCACCTTCATAATTGGCCACATAGGCCACCCATTTACCATCGGCAGAGATGGCAGCACCGAGTTCTTCGGCAGGCAAAGTGGTCAAGCGCGTCGCCGCCTTTTGCCCTAGGGTTTGAGTCCAAAGATCCCCTTCGGCCGTAAAGACTAAGGTCTGGTCATGCAATGCTGGCGCACGGTAATAGCCTTGATTACTGGCAGGTTGAGCGATAGCGTGGGCTGCGGACAAAGTGCCAAGGGCGAGCATGCAGCTGGCAACAGAATGACGAAGTTTCATGTGTAGTCTCTATCCTATTGTTATTGTTAGCAATGGACTTTCTAGTGGGCGCAATAGACGAATAATGACCCAAAGTCAGGCAACGTAATCCCACAAGCTAGCAGAAATTGATAGAGAGAGCAGTAACTTAAACCAACAGAAGTTTTAGCAAATGTGTCATAGGCTTACCATTTGCTGTACCAATAATTTTGATAAATTTAGCTGGGTCATTCGATGGTGAGTAAGTCGGCATATTGCGCGGAGAGCGAATTAAACTGATGGCTGGTTTTCGTTTGTTGCGCCAACGAAATTTGCTGCCATTTATACACAATTCGAGCAATTTCACCGTTGGCACGTAACGCTTTGATAGCAGCATTAAATTGCTGCAACTGCGATGACGAGGATGTTTGCTTGCTAAACATTAAGTGGATTTGATTGCGATCCAACACGAGTTTCAGTGGCGATAACCTCACCCCTTGATGCTGACTGGCGATATAAGGCATGGCGATGGCATCACCGACAATAAGATCCGCTCGGCCATAGGTGAGCATTTGCACCGATTTATCGGGATCGGGACTCAGTATCAACAGATGCTCTTGCTCCAAGCGCTGCCGCGTCTGTTCATAATCCACGCCATACCAACCACTGATAGGCACTAATAAGCGCAGTTTTTGGCTAAAAATATCCTGCCATTGGGTTAGCTGGATCTTGTCTTTGTTCTCATCCAATACAAATAGGCGCACTTCTTCATCACGATAAAATGTTGAAAAAAAGGCATATTCTTCACGCTCGGCGGTTTTGGTAGCGCCCATCATTATATCTAAAGAGCCACTTTTTAGCATTTGGTGTGAACGCTTGGCCGGCACATTGATAAAACTCACCTCACATCCTAAGTGTTTGGCAAAGGCGCGAAGCAGCTCCACATCAAGCCCCAGCGCCTCACCTTGCGGGTCTTGCCAAGCATAGGGTGGCCAATCGTTATAACCGACTCTCAAAGGATTTAAACAAACGGAAACTGCGGCCTCTGATGGTGCACCAAAAGCGGGGAAAATAAAAATACAAAGCAGCAGGATTTGGCTAAATTGAAAAACGAACCTAGGCACCATAGTCGCCCCATTATTGGTTGTTCTCGTCCCTATCTAGGATAGCTAACGCATTGAACCTACCGCTAGAACCCGCGGCGTTCCCATCGCCTTTCTAAGCTTAGTCCGCATCAAGTGAGGATGCCATCGGCATAAATTAACCGAAGCAGCGCTAAAATATAGCCTCTTAGACTTACAACAAGCATTTGTACAGTATCGCAACCACTTTGGCTGAATTGCCCATATCCGTTTGCAACTACTGTATATGGGCCCCCTAACTCCTCGCCTTGCATAGCGGCGGATTGCTTTGCCCCGACAAAGTTATTGGCATGGCGACTCAAGCCTGTCACTAAAGCAAAACTATCACAGTGGGTCACTTCAAAATCCTAAGCTTAGTTAATGCGCAGTGGCAGTTGCAAAGGCTCGACTGCGCAGCCAGAAAGAAAAAATATAAGGCAACATTCTGATAAGTCGCATTTAAACAAAACAGTTTATCCAATTGTAAAAACCTAAATAGGCAGGCGAACTTACCGAATTCAATTCAACTTAATTATCAAGCTACTCACGTCACTTTAACGACAACCAATACACTAAGTTAAAAATATTAATTTTATTTCATATGGTTATGAAAAAAGTTGATAATCACTGCGGATGCTAAGCTTTGATTAATTATCTTAAACCTCATTTACAGATGTAAAAAAGGGAGTCAATCGACTCCCTTGATATTTTGCTTTGCTGCAATTTTAAAGCTCAGCTTAACACCGCAAATAAATGTGACTTTAACTGAACAAAATCGGCGGCTAATTCAGCAGATAAGATTGGTTTGTGCTCCACCGCCTTAAGTTCGGCAGGCAGAGGCAAATTAAGTCCAAGCTCCCTGTCGACCACATCCTTAAACTTAGCGGGATGGGCCGTACCTAAAAATATCCCCACTTCATCAGGCACTAAGTTAAGCGCTAACGCTTTAGCCGCAATCGCCGCATGGGGCTCAGACACATAGCCCTTAGTATGTAATTCCGCTAAGGCCTCCGAGGTTTGTGTCTCTGATAAACGAATCCCCACTAGGTCCGCCAATGGCCAACCGAGTTTCTCGTAAATGGCCTCGACGCGCGGCCAGTTACTTGGCTCGCTCACATCCATCGCATTAGACATAGTCGCTTGAGTGGGATTGGGTTGCCAATCACCACTCTCTAAATAACGTGGGACAGTGTCATTGGCGTTGGTGGCGGCAATAAAACGTTTAACAGGTAAGCCCATGGCTTTGGCAAACAAGCCCGCGGTGAGATTACCAAAATTACCACTGGGCACGGCAATCACAGGATCGGCCTCATGGCGCTGTTTCGACTGTGCGACCGCTTCGAAGTAATAACAAATCTGTGCCAGCAAACGGCTGATATTGATTGAGTTGGCCGAGTTTAAATGCAAGCCATCACGCACATCGCTATCTTCAAAAGCCTGTTTGACTAAGTGCTGGCAAGCATCGAAATCGGACGCTACTGCCACAGTGTGAATGTTCTTACCTAAGGTGGTGAACATCTTTTCCTGTAGTTCACTGATTTTGCCCTTGGGATATAGCACCACCACATTGACCTTTTCTAGGCCGTAAAAGGCATCGGCCACCGCAGCGCCAGTATCACCCGAGGTCGCGGTTAAAATGGTTAAACGCGAGTCTTGGGCAAATGCATTGATGCATTGCGCCATAAAGCGCGCACCAAAATCCTTGAACGCTAAGGTTGGCCCGTGGAAGAGTTCGAGGCACGAGCGCTGCTCATCGACCGCCACTAAGGGCAAATCGAAATTAAAGGCGCGCTCGACCAGTTTATCTACCGCGTCTTGCCCAAGCTCTGAGGCGAGCCAAGCGCCGAGCACTTTTTTACTGCGCTCGACAAAAGGCATCGCCAGCAGCGCCTCAATATCGTGCAACACGGGGATTTGAGTAGGAAAAAACAGCCCTCTGTCTTTACCGAGTCCTAATTGCACCGCTTCCTTAAAGCTCACTTTCTGCGAAGGGTGTTTTAAATTATATAGTTCCATGCTCACTCGACCTTATCAGTGCTAAGCCTTTAGACTTGGCTTAATGCTTTTAAAAGTAAGAAAAATTAATCGACTCGGCGCGTACCTTGCTCATCGAGGCGGCACACATGGGCAAAGCCCCCCGCTTCGGTCAGATAATGAGCCTCTAACCACGCCTTGGCGGCGTTAGCGGTCGCGAGATCGTCTGTCACCGAAAACAGCGTTGGCCCACTGCCCGAAATGCCAGTGGTTAACATGCCTAATTCGGCGAGCGCTGCTCTAGCGTTGTCATAACCCGGTATCGCCGCCGCGCGGTAAGGTTCAGCCAACACATCCTTCAATACTTGAATCGCAAGCTTGGCGTTTTGCTGATAAGAGGCGTGTACAAAGGCACTCAAATAACGCCCAAAATCGATGACCACGGACTTATCGTATTGTTCTGGCATGATTTTACGCATCATGGCCGTTGAAAGTGAAATCCCAGGATACGCCACCACCCAATACCATTCTTTAAAACTAGGAATCGCCTCACAGATTGCGCCGGGCACATTGAGCATTAGCTGCATGCCGCCCAAATAACAAGGCGCGACGTTGTCGTAATGTACGCTTCCGCTGATCTTGCCCTCAAACTCGCCCATGAGTTCGAGTAGCGCTTGCTTATCGTATGGCCGCTCAAAATGCTCATTCAGTGCATACAGGGCTGCAACCACAGAACTGGCACTCGAGCCTAAGCCACTGCCAACGGGCAAGTTTTTCTCTAGGGTTAATGCCACGCCTTGGTTTTCTTTTCCAAGGGCTTTTAAGAAAAACACCGCACATTGATGGACGATATTCTCCTCGGGATTGCTGGGTAACTTATGCGCCCAAGCTCCCACTTGAGTGAGGCTCACCCCCGCATCCGCCGCCGTAATAGTGACTCTATCGCCCAGTAAACAGCCATCGATGGGCGCCAATGCTGCGCCCAATAAATCAAAGCCCACACCCACATTACCCATAGAGGCGGGAGCGTAAACGGTCAAACTCATACACTCACCTCACGAGTCCAATTTAAGGTTCTTAATACATCGGCAAAGGCGCCGGCCGCTGTCACTTCTGTACCCGCACCATAACCACGTAGCACAAAAGGAATCGGCTGATAATAACGGCTGTAGAATGCCAGGGCATTTTCACCGCCTTTTACGCTGTAGAGCGGATCGGTGACATCGACTTCGGTGATACGCACATAGCACGCGCCTTCTTCAATCTGCCCCACGTAGCGCAGCACTTTACCCTGCGCTTTCGCCTGCGCCACTCGCGCCGCAATCGCGGCATCAGCCTCGGGCAAACGCGCCATAAAACTCTCTACATCGCCAGAATCATCAAAACCATCTGGCAATACTGAGTCGACAACAATATCGCTTAGCTCAAGTTTTAAACCCACTTCACGAGCCAAAATCAGTACCTTACGCGCCACATCCATGCCACTTAAATCATCGCGAGGGTCGGGCTCGGTAAAACATTTTTCCCGCGCCAGTTTAGTCGCTTCTGACAGCGTCATGCCTTCATCGAGTTTACCGAAGATAAAGGATAAGGAACCAGACAAAATACCGTTAAATTTGTGCAACTTATCGCCAGCAAATAACAGTTTTTTCAAGTTATCGATAACGGGTAATCCTGCGCCAACGTTGGTCTCATACAGGAACTGACGACGTTGTTTCAATGCTGTTTGACGCAGTGCTTGGTAGTAAGCGTAGTCACGAGTGTTGGCCTTTTTATTCGGCGTCACCACATGGATGCCCGCGTTCATCACCTCTAAATACTGGTTTGACACTTGATCGCTTGAAGTACAATCCACCAGCACAGGGTTTAATAACTGTTGCTCTTTCACCCAAGCCAATAGCGCAGGAAGATCGCTTGACTGCTGACTGTCGGCAAGCAGGTTTTGCCAATTGTTTAAATCGATACCCGCACTATCGAGTAACATCTTGCTTGAATTCACGATGCCGCAGACACGAATGCTAATGTGCTGCTCTTTTAACACGCTAGCCTGATGTTTGATTTGCTCCAATAAGCCTGCGCCAACATTGCCGCAACCCACTAAAAACACATCTAAGTACTGCTGCACATCGAAAAAGCCCTGATGACAGGCGGCGACCGCATGTTTGGTCTTACGTTGTTCGATCACCGTTGAAATAGATCGCTCGGAGGAGCCTTGTGCAATCGCGATGATATTCACACTCGCCTGCGCTAACGCTTGGAAGAAGCGCGCCGCCACACCTTTATGGGTGCGCATTCCATCACCGATCAAGGAGACAATTGCCAAGTCATGGCGCATTTCAATCGGCTCGAGCAGATCACTTTTGATTTCTAACTCAAATTCTTGCTCTAGCGCCGATTTCACCTTGGCCGCATCGCTGGTCGCCACACAAAAGCTGATGCTGTATTCGCAAGAGCTCTGAGTGATGAGCGACACTGAAACGCCACTACGGGAAATCGCCGCCAGTGTGCGGCTCGCCATGCCGACCATGCCCTTCATGCCAGGGCCTGAAACATCAAACATGGTTTGATTATCCAGATTAGAAATGGCCTTCACCTGCAGACCGCTTTCATCGGCCTGATTCGATACCAGAGTGCCGGGCGCATCTGGGTTAAAACTGTTTTTGATATAACAGGGAATATGAAACTGAGCGATGGGCGCAATGGTTTTAGGATGCAGCACTTTAGCCCCAAAGTAAGACAGCTCCATCGCCTCTTGATAACTGAGCTGTGACAACAACTTAGCATCAGTTACCACCCGAGGGTCGGTGTTGTATACGCCGTCAACGTCGGTCCAGATCTCACAGCTTGAAGCATCTAAACAAGCGGCCAGCACGGCAGCAGAATAGTCAGAGCCATTACGGCCTAAGGTCACAACCTTGCCGTCTTTATCGGCGGCAGTAAAGCCGGGCATAACCCAAACCCGCTTCTCATCGAGGGCAAGATTTTTGAATCGCGGTTTACTGACGGCAATATCCACCCCGGATTCGAGCGGACGACCACGGCCTAAAAACAGCTCACGTGGATCCAGCTGCGCCGAAGTGATGCCTTTTGCCAGCATAACTTGCTCCATCAACGCAGCAGACAAACGCTCGCCAGCAACAACGATCTCGGCACGCACCCCATCAGGGCATTCCTGCAGCAGCGTAATACCGCGTAATCTGTCCTGCCAACGCGCAAGCTGCGCACTCAGTCCGGCGAAAAGCACTTCGCTTTGACTGCTCGAGAGTCCAGAACTGACCGCATCTTGATAGAGCGAGGTAAACACCCGTTCAACGTGTTGAATGACTGGCGAATAATCTTCCCCTTTCACCGCCACATCGACCATTTCTAGCAAGGCGTTTGTCACTGTCGCGGGCGCAGAGAGCACTGTTGCCACCGGCTCAGCTTTTGCCGCCTTGGCTACGATATCCGCCGCCATTGAAAATCGCTGCCAATTTGCAAGCGAGGTACCACCAAATTTCATAACTTTCATCTTGATCTCCTGTACCGCGCCCGACTAAGAAACATAAGCTAGAAACAAAAAAGCCCGCTTCTTTGTGGGAAGCGGGCTCGTCGTTAAAATTCTTTAGGGTGTATCAGCCCGCCCCCACTCTGGTTGTAGTGGTGGTTGTAATAATGGTAATTACTACAAAACCTAGGCTATGCATACGTTTGGGCTAATCCATGTCAATGTGATGTAAAACAGAATTGCCTTTTTCACCTAGCCTTGTCAACCCCCTAACTGGATTATTTATAAACAAATCTTTCACAGCCTCAAATTCGCCTCTTAACATTCATTATTATCAAGTTTTCCTAGGGTAAAAATGCGATTTCATCAATAGAAAACTGTTAACGTAAACGTAATGCTGCACAAATACATCTGTTTTTAAACATTTAAATTCAATCAATTATATCAAGCATGTCGTAATACCTTTAGATTAAGCTATGTAAACCCACTTTCGAGGCCAACAAACCGCAAGCGATAACCATCAACAATTTTGTGTTAATTCCTCTCCAAATGGCCGTTCATCACGCCAACAAAAAGCTGTGCGATATCTAACATAAGCCACTTCAAATTATCGCCAGCGCCCAAAAAGCACGTTATTATGCGCGCACATTCCGAACCGGAGGCGATATGAAGATCACCCAACACAGCGCGGTAACCATTCATTACCGTTTATCAGATCAAGACGGCAGACTTTTAGAAGACTCTTTTGATGCCGAACCTATGCTCTATCTGCACGGTGCAGAAAACCTGATCCCAGGATTAGAAGCTGCATTAGAAGGTAAAACCAAGGGCGAAACACTGGATGTGACTATTAGTGCCGAAGAAGCCTACGGTCCTTACCACGATGGTCTGCGTCAAGCTGTGCCATTAGAAGCATTCGGTGATATCGAAGATATCGTTCCTGGCATGCGCTTTATTGCCGAGACAGAAATGGGTCAACGCCCAGTGCAAGTTGTCGAAGTAAAAGATGATGTGGTCATTGTTGATGGCAACCATCCTTTAGCGGGCCAAGCACTGAGCTTCAACATTGAAATTATCGATGTTCGCGCAGCGACGGCTGAAGAAGTTGCCCATGGTCATATTCATGCCCACGGCGGATGTGGCAGCCATGGACACAGCCATGATCATGACCACGACGGCGGATGCTGTGGAGGTTCAGGCCACGATGCCGGAGGCTGTTGTGGCGGTTCTGATGACCATGGTCATCACTACCATGATCACGACCATGAAGCGTGTGACACGCCCAAAACAGGTTGTGATGGCAATGGCGGTTGCGGCTGCCGCGGCTAACTAGGTAATAGCGCCTAAAAGCTTGCTAACCTAGCGAGCAACAGAATGAAGCACTTCCTTACAAAGGAGGTGCTTTTTTTATCGATAAATGTTTATAATCTGAACGTAAACACGGAAGTTTTAGATAAAATTAGCATTTTTAACTGGAATATTAGGGTTTTAAACCTATATCGATATCACGCGAAGGAGTGCATATGTTAACAAGACCTGTATATGAAGCTTTACCCTATGGTTATATGGCGTTAGGCATCGCAAGCTTTATGCTGCTCGAGCCCAATTACGCCTTGACTGCCGCGGCAGTCGTATTTGTTCTTGGTGCAAGAATTTACAATATGCGCTCGCAAAACCGTCGTACAGACCCAGTAAAACGCCGGAAGTCAAGGGGGGTACCTAAGATGATTTACGATCTATTGCCCTTCATCTACCTGCTCAGTGCATTGGCTATCTTTAAATTTTTACCCGAAAAGTTTTACCCGCTATTAGCCATATTACTCTTGAGCTATAGCTTCTACATTCTGGTAAAACGCACGCTTTACCGCCGCCATAAACTGCCTGTTAGTCCTATGTTTTAGGCCATTAAGGAAAGGCACCACAGCAATATTATTTGATTAGTTGTTGAATTTTTTCTCTATGGCTTGGTGCCATATTCTTTAAATAATTTGAACAGCGAGTAATAGTGGCGATACTGACTTCGTATTCTGCCGCGATCTGTCGCTGGCTCATTTCACCATCGAGTAATAATTGGAATACCTTTAATCGTCCCGCGATGGCACTGCGCTCTTCTTCAGTAAGCAATAAATGGAACAACATTGAGAGTTCTTCATAATTTCCATGGCTCAAAATTTTCTCTAAAACTAAGTCCCAATTGGCTCGCATAATCGCCCCATAAGTATTGTTTAAGCATTACAACGGCAGTTTAGCAGATTTACTCTACCAACAAATAACTTGTTACGTTTATCCCTCCTGCCTAGACAAAAACTGACAAAAATGCTTCTAGTACATTGAGTTAATTTGTGTACAATAGGAGCGCAATGTCACACTTCGACGCTAATTTGTGAGAATACGATGAAAAAATTACTCCTGACTCTCGTTGCCGGTACCTTATTGGCTTCAACTGCACAAGCACACAATTTTGAAGATGCAAAGGACGCGATTGAATATCGCCAATCTGCATTTGGCCTTATTGCTTATAACTTTGGCGATATGGGCGCAATGATGAAAGGTAAGAAACCTTTCGAAGCTGAAACCTTCGCGATGCGCGCCAACAATGTCGCTGCACTTTCGCACATTCCTTTCGAAGGCTTTATTGAAGGTTCAGATAAAGGTGATACCGAAGCGCTAGCCAAAGTATGGCAAGACAAGGCTGACTTCGACGCTAAGATGAAAACCTTCCAAGAAAATGCCGCTATTTTAGCGACTGTAGCTCAAAAAGGTGACCAAGCTGAAATCAAGCAAGCCTTTATGAATACAGGAAAGAGCTGCAAAGGTTGTCACGACGTTTACAAAAAAGACTAATAAACTATTCGTGATATCTAATTAAAAAAGCCTGCAATATGCAGGCTTTTTTAATGTTTAGCGTTCGCTAGAGCACTTGAACTATGGGCCACATCAAATAGGTAAACACCACCCCTGCGATGATTAACAGCACGATTAAGGCCAGCCAATGCGATCTAAAGACCAACTCAGATTCTGACTCGGCGTGCTCAAGCTTAGGCACACGCTTATAACCACTGAGCATGGCACCGACTAATCTGTCTCCTTTAAGGGCATGTACTATGACGGCCAGCACATGCATCGCACTTAGCGCTAAGATCAAGTTGAAATTCATCTTATGCAACCAGGTGAGGAACGAACCCGTTTCAGAACTCACATAACTGTACAGTGGCCCTTCGGTAAACACATCATCGGTTGCAAATAGTCCAGTGACTAGCTGCAAACTAATAATGGCAATCAATACAATCACCATATAACCACCCATCGGATTATGCCCTAGAACTGTTGATACACCCTCTGCTCGTACCTCTTTCAAATAGTCTATTACAACCTTTGGGTGATGCACGAAATGACTAAATCTCGCAGTATCACTGCCAATCAGGCCCCATAAAAGCCGAAAGCCTATCAAGATCAACAAACTATAGGCAAAGATCTGGTGCCATTGCATTTCGCCCACTTCGGCGCTCCACCAGAGTAAGGCCATGAGGGCCACCATGCCCCAATGAAAAAAGCGTGTGGGTAAATCCCAGACTTTAACTTTGATATGTTCGGTTTCCATAATACCTGCCACTCGACTGAGCAATGAAATAAGTGAAGGTATTTTATCGGGATCTAATGAAAAACTTAAAGTAAAGATAGGTAAATGATGGGAAGGACTGCGTAGTTATCCCATCAAATATGGCCTGTTCCGATAGCCAATTCAAGCCTTTTCGACCAAGAATCCGCGAGATTTGTCTAAGCGATCAAATAACCAACGAACAGAACTAAACAGGGTTAAAAATGTGATTTAGATCTCGTTTTTAAGGGTGTAGATTGGTAATCTGAAATCGAAGGAAACAAATAGAAGGTGCAACATATGCTAAAGATTACGAGCAAACAACTAGAAGTCACTGCCCCAATCCGTGAACGCATTGAAAGCCGTTTTGACAAACTTTCTAGGCACGATGTGCAGTTGATTAATCCCCATGTCATCATCACAGAGGAGAAACCTGGTTTCAAAATTGAAGCATCGGTTGGCATCCCAAATGGAGAACTTTTTGCTCAAGCAAAACACGACAATCTTTATGCAGCCATTACGGCCATGGGTCAAAAATTAGAGAAACAACTCAATCGATTAACCCATAAACCTGAAGCACAACGTTTCGCATCCATTGCTCATCCCGAAGACGCTGTTAATGTCGAGGATGATTACGAGGAGGAAGATGCAGCTTAAGTTACTCGATGTTAGTGCGAGACCACATCACTTCGAGAGCATAAAGTAGATAAGGTTTAATAGGTCACATTTTTTAGCAAAAGTTTGATAGACCATCCTAATGGTCAGTAAAAAGAGTGTGAACCTTTAAATAACTACTACACTTTACTAAGTGACAGCAGAATCGAAGTGATGTGAATTTCAACTTAAAACCGTTAAATACCACCACAAGAAGGAGTACGCCACCACACTAAACTCTCAATCAAAAAAGTGACACAAGCAGTTACATTAAGACTGTCACATTAGGGCAGTCATATTAAGACGGCCACATAAATTCGGTAACACCAAGCTGTAATATTTATGCGTTTTCTCTCTGATTATCAAATGAGATGCGAGGTTACTAAAAAGTAGAGACCGATAACCAACAACTAACGATAAACACACTAATGGGTGTTAACATACGAGTCGATCATTAAGGAGTAACCTACTACATCGTATTGCCAGTTTTAGTCTTACACACTCTTCAAGCCCGAATGTAACAATCAAGAGGAGGACGTTAGCAATAGAACCACATAGGTACCATGAAAGACCACTTTAGATGAATTAGCTTCTTAACAGTCAAACAATATGAGGAGGTTAATAGCGTTATCGGTAATATGAGCAAGTGGGCATATTACAAACAGTGAGTAAAAAAGAATTTAGATAACACGGAACAAGGCGAGCTGCTTAACAGCAAAATACCCAGTACCTTTTTGAGTACTAATATCGGCCAGATCCCTTTATTTATATTCTAAAGTGTAATCGTAAGTGAGAATGTAAGTTGAAATAGTGAGTTAACCTGCTGAATAAACAAAAGCTACTGCGATATCAGTTTGTTTATTCGCAAAGCGTCAATAAATCCTTTAATAACAACGCTCAATAACCTAGGAGGAATAGTTTGTTTGACCAGTCTTTCAACCAGCGCACCTTCGGGTGCGCTTTGCTTTTATATACCCAGCTCCCATGGTCGTTTAACCATTCACATGCAAGCTCTAAGCCTTAAGCTTGTACTTAAACTTGTACTTAAGCTTGTACTTAAGCTGTGCGCAGTTGCCACAGTAAAGGTTTAAGCCAACTCCCCCTCCCGGTTCCTCAATCTCCCGCGAAAAACCCCAGAGCTAAACGTTAACCCTGCACGAGTTTTAGTGTAGACTAACCCGTTCGTCTATAACCTAAAGCAAGGCATTGAAATCATGACTCAAGCGCTGTTTTATTTACTACCGCCGATGGGCGAGAACACGGCCCTTAGTGACATGTATCAGTTGGCTTGCCGCCTAGCCCAACAGGGATTTATAAGCCAGCAGCAGGTCTATATTCACTGTCAGGACAAGAACATCGCCTTCGAAATCGACGAGTTACTATGGCAGTTTGAACCCAGTGCATTTGTCCCCCATAACCTTAAAGGTGAAGGCCCCACCACAGGCTCACCCGTTGAAATCGGTTTTGACAGACTCGGGCCAAACAAAAGTCGCCAACTTCTGATTAATCTTGCAGACCAAGTACCTCCGTTTGCGGTAAACTTTGGTCAAATCTTCGATTTTGTGGCTAATGACGACCAACATAAAGCGATAGCACGTGAACGCTACCGCCAATATCGTGGCTTAGGGATTGAATTAACAACCCAAAATTTAGCAACACATCCACTTAATTTAGCTTGAGACAGATACGTTCCCATGGAAAAAACATACGATCCTCAGTCCATTGAGCAGACTCTTTACCAAAACTGGGAAGAGCAAAGTTACTTTAAGCCCCACGGCGATGCCTCACAGGGCAACTATTGCATCATGATCCCGCCACCCAACGTGACGGGCAGCCTGCACATGGGTCACGCTTTCCAAGATACCATCATGGATACTCTGATCCGCTACCAACGTATGAAGGGTAAAAACACCCTGTGGCAAGTCGGTACTGACCATGCGGGTATTGCGACTCAAATGCTGGTTGAGCGTAAACTTGAAGCCGAAGAAGGCAAGAGCCGCCATGACCTTGGCCGCGATGCCTTTATGGAAAAAGTATGGGAATGGAAAGCGCAATCTGGTGGCACCATCACTAAGCAGCTACGTCGTATGGGCGCCTCTGTGGATTGGGACCGTGAGCGCTTCACTATGGACGAAGGCTTGTCTAAAGCCGTTCAAGAAGTGTTTGTCCGTCTCTATGAAGATGATTTGATTTACCGTGGTAAACGCTTAGTGAACTGGGATCCTAAGCTACACACCGCGATTTCTGATCTCGAAGTGGAAAATAAAGAAAAGCAAGGCCACATGTGGCACCTGCGTTATCCATTAGCCGATGGCGAACTGACTGCAGACGGTAAAGATTATTTAGAAGTCGCCACTACGCGCCCTGAAACTATGCTGGGCGATAGCGCAGTTGCGGTTCACCCAGACGATGAACGTTACCAGGAGCTTATCGGCAAATTCATTCTGCTACCGATTGTCAATCGTCGCATTCCTATCGTTGCCGATGACTATGTAGACATGGAGTTTGGCACAGGCTGTGTGAAGATCACCCCAGCCCACGACTTTAACGACTATGAAGTCGGTAAACGTCACAAGCTTCCTATGTTCAACGTGTTGACCTTAGATGCGGCCATTCGCGCATCTGCCGAAGTGGTTAACACCGATGGCACAATCAACAACAGCTTAGATGGCAGCTTACCAGAGCGTTTCGCAGGTCTTGATCGTTTCAAAGCCCGTGACGCAATCGTGGCCGAGTTTGAAACCTTAGGCCTGCTCGAGAAAATCGCTCCGCATGGCTTAAAAGTGCCTTACGGTGACCGTTCAGGCGTAGTTATCGAGCCAATGCTGACCGACCAATGGTATGTTGCCGTTGCACCAATGGCGAAAACCGCCATCGAAGCCGTTGAAAATGGTGACATCAAGTTTGTGCCACAGCAGTATGAGAACATGTACTTCTCTTGGATGCGCGACATTCAAGACTGGTGTATCTCCCGTCAATTATGGTGGGGTCACCGCATCCCAGCTTGGTACGATGCCAACGGTAAGGTCTATGTCGGCCGCACCGAAGCTGAAGTGCGTGCTAAGCACAATATCGATGATGCAATCGCCCTTCGCCAAGATGAAGACGTACTGGATACTTGGTTCAGCTCTGCCCTGTGGACATTCTCGACCTTAGGCTGGCCTGACAATGTTGAAGATTTAAAAACCTTCCACCCAACTGATGTGTTGGTAACAGGTTTTGACATCATCTTCTTCTGGGTTGCCCGTATGATCATGATGACCATGCACTTCATCAAAGATGAAGACGGCAAGCCACAGGTACCCTTTAAAACCGTTTATGTGACTGGCCTAATCCGCGATGAAGCGGGTAACAAGATGTCAAAATCTAAGGGCAACGTACTTGACCCATTAGATATGATTGACGGTATCGATCTAGAAGCCCTCGTTGAAAAACGCACCGGCAACATGATGCAGCCACAACTGGCCGCCAAGATCGAAAAGAGCACCCGTAAAGAATTTGAAAATGGCATCGAAGCCCACGGTACCGATGCACTGCGCTTTACCCTAGCGGCAATGGCCTCAACGGGCCGTGATATCAACTGGGACATGAAGCGTTTAGATGGTTACCGCAGCTTCTGTAACAAGCTATGGAACGCATCACGTTACGTGCTGATGAATACCGAAGGCCAAGATTGCGGCCCGAACTCACCTGATTACCAAGGCGGTGAGATGGAACTGTCATTGGCGGATCGCTGGATCATCGGTTTATTCAACCAAACGGTGAAAACCTTTGATGACCACATGGCAAGTTACCGCTTCGACCTTGCGGCTAACACGCTGTACGAGTTCACTTGGAACCAGTTCTGCGATTGGTACTTAGAGTTAACTAAGCCAGTACTGCAAAACGGCAATGAAGCGCAAATGCGTGGCACTCGTCATACGTTGGTCAATGTGTTAGAAGCGATGCAACGTCTGATGCACCCAATGATGCCATACATCACTGAAACCATCTGGCAACGCGTTAAACCACTGACTGGCGCCCAAGGCGACACCATAATGCTGGCACCATTCCCAAGCTATGATGCAGCCAAAGTAGACGCGACCGCGATGGCCGATCTTGAGTGGGTTAAGCAAGTGATTGTTGCGGTACGTAATATCCGTGCAGAGCTCAATATCGCGCCTTCTAAGCCATTAAACGCCCTACTGCGTGGTGTGAGCGCCCAAGATCAAGCCCGTGTTGAAGCGAACCAAGCCTTCTTCACAACGCTTGCGCGCTTAGAAAGCATGACGATTCTTGGCGAAGGTGAAACGGCGCCTATGTCGACCACAGGTCTGATTGGCGAAATGGAATTATTAATTCCGATGGCAGGTCTGGTGGATGTCGCGGCCGAAATGGCTCGCATCGACAAGCAGCTTGAAAAGCTGACTCAAGAGATTGGCCGTATCGAAGGTAAATTATCGAATGAAGGCTTCGTTGCGAAAGCACCGCCAGCAGTTATCGATAAAGAGCGCGCTAAGATGGCCGATCTGAGCCGCGATATGGACAAACTAAAAGAGCAAAAAGCCGAGTTTGCTAAGCTAGAAGCCTAATCACGGCATCTACGCTAAAAAGGGCTGTATTTTACGGCCCTTTTTATTTCCCCTGACCCGTCCTAAATTGCTCCATCCTGCATCGCGTTACACTCTTCAACTCTCTCAGAACTCGTCCCTAAGACGAGAAGCAAAGAAACACATTAATCCTTGTTCTGTGCTTTTCTCTTCGTCTCTTTTACAGCTCAGCTTGCGAGTCAAGATACTCCTTACAGCTATCCCTTTATCAGGTGCTAAACAGCAAGCCTGCGCGATAACATCATCGCTTAAGGCATAGGTATTGGATTAACCATAACGTGGCGTAAGAGGCCGATTATCAAGGCGCTAAAGCATGGGAAGAGATAAGGATTGAAGCTAGATTATGCGGAAAAATTCGATTAAAAAAGCCCTGCAATAACTTGCAGGGCTTATCTAAATCTAACTAAGTAGATGGTGCGCGTGGAAGGATTCGAACCTCCGACCGCCTGGTTCGTAGCCAGGTACTCTATCCAGCTGAGCTACACGCGCTTAAATACTGGGTAAGTTGCTACCTTACCGACAGACTTGAGTCTAGAAGAAGCACTTAAGTCTCGCAAATTAAATCTATTCACTAGGAATAGAATGGCGGAGAAGGAGGGATTCGAACCCTCGATGGGAGATAAAGCCCATACTCCCTTAGCAGGGGAGCGCCTTCGGCCACTCGGCCACCTCTCCGCAAAATCTGCATTTGTAAGCTAATGCTTACTAAAATGGTGCGCGTGGAAGGATTCGAACC
>NZ_JBKEDJ010000058.1:0-33280 GCF_047975355.1 Shewanella sp.
ATGCCTATCATGCCGCCCCACTCGTAATCGATGCGTACGCCTTTTAACTGTGGGAATACCTTTTCAAGGTTCGGCCTGAGCGCTGCTTCAATATCCTTAGGATCTTTGCCTGAATAAGGGCTTTGTTTCCTAAAAGGATAAATAGCTATACAGCGCTTATCACGACAGGAAAAACGAGCCAACAGCCCTTGTCCCGTCGTTGATTTTTTTTCGCTACGCAGAAGATTCTCCTGATTTAGAACTAATAACTTTGTGTTTTTACTATTAGGAAACAAAGCCATGAATAAGTACAAAGTCCACCGAAGAGTAAGCGTCTATCCGCCGATAAGTGGAAGTAATCTAAGGTGATTCGCATGTCTGCAAAGGCCATATTTTGCGGGATAATGCTTTGGGATTGCGCTTCTATCAGTGGCTCGGTTGCAAGCAAGTAGCTCCCCGCGGGCAGTACTTTACCGCCGATGTAGCTATTTAGTTTATGGCCAATATAAGCGTTGCCCGCCAGCACGACATATTGGCAAGTCACTTCACCTTTTGCCGTTAATACTCGCGGTTTATCCCCTGGAATAATCTTTTCTGCGGCGCTGTATTCAAATAATTGAGCGCCCAAGTCACGGGCAACACGAGCCTCGCCCAAGGCCAAATTCAGCGGATGTAAATGGCCGCTGCCCATGTCGACTAGAGCGCCTTGGTAAAAGTCTGAGCCGATAACTTCTCCGAGCTGAGACTGAGTTAATAGTTTGATTTCATGCTGATATCCAAGGCGTTTAAGGTGGTCGAACTCTTGTTCTAGTTCGAGCATGTGCCGAGGCTTAACCGCCAAATCGCAATAGCCCATTTGTAAATCGCAATCGATGTGATGGGTCTGTATGCGATTTCGCACAATCTCTACCGCTTCAAATCCCATCTGTTCAATGGCGCTCACGCCCTCTTGGCCGATCTCGTTGATAAATTGTGCAGGATCATGGCCAATACCGCGGATCAGCTCGCCACCATTACGCCCTGAGGCGCCCCAGCCAATGCGCTTGGCCTCGAGTAGCACCACGTTTAGGCCCTTTTGCCGCAGTTCGATAGCCGTGTTAATACCGCTGAAACCACCGCCGATGATGCAAACATCTGTGCTTACCTTGCCCTCAAGTTGGGGATGGGCGTAAATTTCTTTTGCAGTATCAACATAATAAGACTGGGGATATTGTTCACTATGAACGGGAGGTTTGGTGGTCATTTGAGCTCCAAAAAATTGTTTTTATTGTAAATTGGACTTGTCCCAGTATACTCATCACACTTTTGTGATACTGCTAAAAAGTGTGCATTTTATTTAACATATTTTTTAGATAGAATACAACGGAAGCGATTAAACTCACGCTTTTAGGGCTAAAATGTGTTTGGGATGATGTTTATCCTGAACAACCTGTTCTTCATCTATCGGGGCAACCGATCCTTTGGGGAGATGCGAAATTTGGATATTGGAGCCAGTCTCAGAACTGTTCGAAAAATGAAAGGCTTATCTCAGCGTGAGCTGGCTAAGCGTGCTGGTGTGACTAACAGTACGATTTCGATGATCGAAAAAAACAGTGTTAGCCCATCCGTCAGTTCTTTGAAAAAAGTATTGTCGGGTATCCCTATGTCTTTAGTGGATTTTTTCTCGATTGAAGCCTCGATCGAGAGTGAGCAAAAAGTGGTTTATCGCTCCGATGAACTCCTCGATATAGGTACTGGGCCGTTAGAATTTAAGTTGATTGGCCGCGACTTTCCCAATCGTGCCATGTCGGTGATGAGTGAAACCTATCCGCCGGGTTCGGATACGGGCGAGGAAATGCTGAAACACGAAGGTGAAGAGGCGGCCATGGTGATCGAAGGTAAATTCGAACTGACCGTTGGCGACGAGGTATATATCTTAGAAGCGGGTGATAGTTACTATTTTAACAGTGAGTTACCCCATAGATTTCGTAACCCTTTCGATGAACCCTGTCGATTGGTGAGTGCAACAACGCCAGCGAATTTCTAATCGCATAGCGCTGTCCTAGATTGTTTAGGATGGCGCAATCCTGACATTCCCCCTTATCAACCTCATATCAAACTGACTTTGGATTACAAAATATTATTCAAAGTGTAAATAATATTTTTCAAATGAGCCTAAATCAGCTCTGTTTATCTTTGCTGATTTTCATCCAAAACAACCGCTATAAGCCGATTCTGTTACCCTTAGGCAACACAATACCCCCTAATTTCCTGTATTACATCCCAAAATGCTGTCTTGCAACTAAACGATCATTAACAAGTGTTTAACCTCTTGCCTGAGGTTAAAATTCGGTGTACTGTGTGAAAAAATGAACATTAAAACTTAACATGTTCATTATGCAGTCATTCAAGGTGAAGGTGAGTTATGTCTGTCGAGTTGCCCCTTATTGGTGTTATTGCGTGTAATCAACAATTGGGATCACATCCCTTTAATATTGTTGGTGAAAAATACCTCTTAGGTGTAGTGAATGGTGCTAAGGGCTGGCCCTTAGTGATCCCCTCATTAGGCGCTGAACAACCTATAGAGGCGATTCTGGCCTGTCTCGATGGCATTCTCTTTACTGGCTCGCCTTCGAATGTTGAACCCCATCTTTATGCTGGTGAACCGAGTGAAGCCGGTACTCACCACGATCCCAAGCGCGATGCCACCACCTTACCGCTTATTCGCGCGGCCATAGCGGCGGGTATTCCAGTACTGGGTATTTGTCGTGGCTTCCAAGAGATGAACGTGGCTTTTGGTGGCAGTTTGCATCAGAAGTTGCACGAAGTGGGTGGTTTTATTGAACACAGAGAAGATAAAGAGGCCTCGTTAGAGGCGCAATATGGGCCATCCCACAGTATCACTGTGGAGCCTGGGGGGGTCATTTACGAGGCCTGGGGCCGTAACTCGGCAGAGGTAAACTCTGTACATACTCAGGGCGTGGAGCGTCTTGGGATTGGGTTGCGGCCAGAAGCTTATGCTCCAGATGGTCTAGTGGAGGCCTTCTCCGTTATAGACGCAAATGAATTTGCCCTCGGTGTGCAATGGCATCCTGAATGGAAGGTGAGTGAAAACCCATTTTTCCTCTCTATATTCAATGCTTTTGGTGATGCGTGCCGTCGTAGGGCTACAACTCGAGTGAAATAAAATGAATAAGCTAATCGCTTTTTTAAAAGAACGAAAAATCACAGAAGTCGAATGTGTTATCAGTGATATGACAGGTATCGCCCGCGGAAAAATTGCCCCAGTGGATAAGTTCCTCGACGAAAAAGGCATGCGCTTACCCGAAAGCGTGTTGCTGCAAACCGTGACCGGTGACTTTGTCGACGATGATATTTATTACAGCTTGCTCGACGACGCGGATATCGATTTTGTCTGTGTCCCCGATGAAAATGCGGTGTTTATGCTGCCTTGGACCATTGAAGCCACAGCACAAGTGATCCACGATTGCTACGACAGAATGGGCAATCCCATCGAATTATCGCCACGTAACGTGTTGAAGAAAGTGCTCTCGCTATATGAGCAAAAAGGCTGGGAGCCAGTCATTGCACCTGAGATGGAGTTTTATCTCACCAGCCGTAGCGATGACCACGATTTACCCCTTAAGCCACCAATTGGTCGCTCGGGCAGACCCGAAGCGGGACGTCAGTCTTTCTCGATTGATGCGGCTAACGAATACGACCCGCTTTTCGAGGATATGTATGACTGGTGTGAGCTGCAAGGTTTAGATATCGATACGCTGATCCACGAAGACGGCCCAGCGCAAATGGAGATTAACTTCAGCCACGGTAATCCATTATCTCTTGCGGATCAGGTGTTTGTATTCAAGCGCACCCTGCGTGAGGCGGCATTAAAGCACAATGTGTGCGCCACCTTTATGGCTAAACCTGTGACCGATGAGCCAGGCAGTGCCATGCACATTCACCAAAGCGTGATTAATAAGGAAACGGGCAAAAACATCTTCACTAATGAAGACGGAACTCAAAGCCCATTATTCCTAAGCTATATCGCTGGTTTACAAAAGTTTATTCCTGAACTCTTGCCGTTGATGGCGCCCAATGCCAACTCGTTCCGCCGTTTCTTACCGGGCACCTCTGCGCCAGTTAACTTGGAATGGGGTGTTGAGAACAGAACCTGCGGTCTGCGTATTCCTGAGTCTTCACCGCAAAACCGCCGCATTGAAAACCGTATTCCCGGGGCAGATGCGAACTGCTATTTAGCCATAGCTGCGAGCTTACTCTGCGGTTACATCGGTATGGTGGAAGGGTTAAAACCTTCGACACCAGTGCAGGGTAAATCGAACGAAAGCCGTAGCAACAATCCACATTGCCTGCCGTTAACCTTAGAAGAAGCCTTAGCGGCGATGGAAGAGAGCGATGCCTGTAAGGAATATTTAGGTGAAGCCTTTACCACCGGCTTTGTGGCGGTCAAACAGGCCGAGCTTGAAAACTTCCGCCGCGTCGTGAGTTCGTGGGAGCGGGAGTTCCTATTACTCAGTGTGTAATTTGCACTGTTTTTGTTCAAAACTGTCACGGCCTTAACGGATTTAGGGTCAAGATAGCGGGAATATTTGAACAATCAGTAAAAATGCTCTGCACCAATTTGGTAAGTTTGCTTAACTTTGGTGCAGAGCGTGTTTAAATTTAAGGAGTTGCATACGCGTTACAGTAAGGTCAAGGCAGTTTGAAATCTCATTCAATGCACTCAAAGAGATGATGATTTTGTACCTTGGTAGCGTGTGCATAAATTTGATTGAAATAAGTTTTTTATAACTTACTGTTAGTTAAGCTTAAAAAGAGTTTTTCCTGAGATGGTTTCAGCGGTTTTTCTAGGGGCTTGAGGCATTTGTCTTAATGTTGCAAGATGTAGGGCGTACATATATCTAGTCTGTTTTACTGCTTGTTAATGCAAGTATATAAATCGACAAATTTGGCATGAAATCTGATACTCCCATCAATTGCAGCCACCTAGAGATGAAGGCATTATGGTGCTGTAGAGACTGCCGATGCGGTTTTTAAGGTGTAGCATTGGTCGAGAATAACAACAATAACCGAGCAGAAGGTCGGTGACACAATTTCAGAATTGTTAAAGGCAATTCTGCTACCCGAGAAAGGAGAAAGCATGAAGCTATTTAATAAGATGACGACTTTGGCTTTAGTAACCGCGGGCGCCCTCGCAAGCGTTGCTGCCCAAGCTGAAGAAGTAGTGCGCGTATATAACTGGTCTGATTATATCGCGGAAGATACCTTAGAAAACTTCAAGAAAGAAACGGGCATTCGGGTGATTTACGATGTGTTTGATAGTAACGAAGTGCTGGAAGCCAAGTTACTGTCTGGCCGCAGTGGTTACGACATCGTGGTTCCATCTAACCATTTCCTCGCTAAACAAATTAAGGCTGGCGCATTCAAGCCGCTAGACCGCTCTAAACTCAGCAACTTTAAAAACCTCAATGCCGATCTGATGAAACAATTAGAGAAGGCTGACCCGGGTAACCAATATGCCGTGCCTTACCTCTGGGGTACCAATGGTATCGGTTACAACATAGATAAAGTGAAAGCCGCAGTGGGTGAAGATGCGCCATTTGATTCTATGGAGCTGATCTTTAACCCAAAATATGCTGAAAAAATCTCTAAGTGTGGCTTTGCTATGCTCGATTCGGCCGATGATATGGTGCCACAGGCGATGATCTACTTAGGTCTTAACCCTAACAGTACTAAAGCCGAAGACTATGAAAAAGCAGGTGAATTACTCGAAAAAATTCGCCCTTACGTGACTTATTTCCACTCATCACGCTATATCTCTGATCTTGCGAACGGCGATATCTGTGTGGCATTTGGCTTCTCTGGTGACGTATTCCAAGCCGCGGCCCGTGCCGATGAAGCGGGTAACGGTAACAAGATTGGTTACTCGATTCCAAAAGAAGGCGCGAACCTGTGGTTCGATATGTTAGCTATCCCAGCGGATGCGGCTAACGTTGAAAATGCTCACAAACTTATCAACTACTTACTTCGCCCTGAAGTGATTGCGCCTATCTCTAACTATGTGGCTTATGCTAACCCTAACGACCCTGCACAGCCTTTAGTTGATGAAGCGATTCGCAATGACCCTGCGATTTATCCACCAAAAGAAGTGTTAGATAAATTGTATATTGGCGAAATCCGTCCATTGAAAATCCAACGCGTATTAACCCGCGTCTGGACCAAAGTGAAGTCTGGCCAATAATCGAGAAGGGGCAAGCATTGCTTGCCCCTTTAATAATGCAGACATTGGCTTGCTCCTTGAGCATTCGGCCTACAGATTTTATCTCTATTCATTAATTCATTGTGTAAATCTCAAGTATTGAACGCCTTGTCGCAGCAATACTCGGGTGGAGAAGTACTATGGCAAGCACCTCGGGCGTCACCAACAACCCCACTACAAAGACGCAAGAAAAAGTCCTGCTTAAGATTGAGCGGGTCAGTAAATTGTTCGACGATGTACGTGCGGTTGACGACGTATCATTGACGATTAATAAAGGTGAGATTTTTGCTTTACTTGGGGGCTCTGGATCGGGTAAGTCGACCTTATTACGTATGCTCGCGGGGTTTGAAAGACCCACCTCTGGGCGGATTTTTCTCGACGGTGAAGATATTACCGATTTGCCCCCCTACGAACGTCCCATCAATATGATGTTCCAATCCTATGCACTCTTCCCCCATATGACGGTCGCGCAAAATATCGCTTTCGGTTTAAAGCAAGATAAGTTACCCAAAGCGGAAATTGAGCAAAGGGTGCAAGAAATGCTCAAGCTGGTGCATATGGAACAATATGGCAAACGTAAGCCGCATCAGCTTTCTGGTGGTCAGCGTCAACGGGTGGCGTTAGCCCGCTCCCTCGCGAAACGTCCTAAGTTATTGCTACTCGATGAGCCGATGGGCGCGCTGGATAAAAAGCTGCGTACTCAGATGCAGTTAGAAGTGGTTGAAATTCTTGAGCGTGTTGGCGTGACTTGTGTAATGGTGACCCATGATCAGGAAGAAGCCATGACCATGGCGGGCCGAATTTCGATTATGAGCGACGGTTGGATTGCCCAAACCGGCTCACCCATGGACATTTACGAGAGTCCAAACAGCCGCATGATTGCCGAATTTATCGGCTCAGTGAACCTCTTTGGCGGCGAGATTGAAGTGGACGAAGTCGACCATCTCATCATTAAACCCAATGACTTAGCACAGCCTTTCTATGTGGGTTACGGGGTAACGACCAGTGCCGAAGAAAAGCATGTCTGGTTAGCAGTACGTCCCGAAAAAACCATTATCAGTCGTGAGCAACCCGAAGGTGAGTACAACTGGGCCAAGGGCATAGTGCATGATATCGCCTACTTAGGTGGCATCTCTGTGTACTACATTCGCCTCGAAAACGGCCAAATAGTGCAATGCAGTATGACTAACCGTGAACGCCGTGCCGACCATGCGACGTGGGATGATGAAGTGTTCATCAGCTGGGAGGACACCAGTGGCGTGGTGTTAAGATCATGAAGATGAAGTCAAAACTAAAATGGCTTAAGGGACGTTTCTGGACGATTAGCTTTCCCTATGCTTGGTTGTTGTTGTTCTTTGCCTTGCCCTTTGCCATTGTCCTTAAGATCAGTTTTTCGACGGCGGCGATTTCGATTCCACCCTACGAGGCAACCTTCCAATATGTGGATGATGTATTAAACATCTTCCTGCATTTAGGTAACTACTTGATGTTGTTAGATGATTCGCTGTATTACACCGCGTATCTCAGCTCATTAAAAATGGCGCTCATTTCGACCATTGGCTGTTTGATCATTGGTTATCCCATGGCCTATGCCATTGCCCGTGCGCCAGCAAGGTTGCAAACCGTGCTGCTGCTATTGGTAATGCTACCTTCTTGGACCTCGTTCTTAATCCGCGTTTATGCCTGGATGGGGATCTTAAGTAACACGGGGATTATCAATAACACATTGATGTGGTTAGGAATCATTTCTGAGCCATTGCAAATCCTCAACACCAATATCGCCGTCTATATCGGGATTATCTACGCCTATTTGCCCTTTATGATTTTGCCGCTGTACGCGACCTTAGTGAAGTTAGATATGAGCTTGATTGAGGCTGCATCTGACTTAGGGTCGAGCCGTTTAAATACCTTCTGGAAAATCACTTTCCCATTATCGAAGAGTGGGGTGATTGCAGGTTCAATGCTGGTATTTATTCCTGCGGTAGGGGAGTTTGTGATCCCTGAGCTGCTCGGCGGCCCAGATTCTCTGATGATAGGTAAAGTGTTGTGGCAGGAATTCTTCAATAATCGTGACTGGCCAGTGGCCTCATCACTGGCGATTGTGATGCTGGCACTCTTGATTATTCCTATTACCTTATTCCATCGCTATCAGGCGCGTAGTTTGGAGAAAGACCTATGAAAAAGCTGAGTTTTTCTTCGGTGATGCTGTGGTTCGGCTTGTTCTTCTTGTACGCACCTATGTTGATCCTGGTAATTTATTCGTTTAACGAATCTAAGTTAGTAACAGTGTGGGGCGGGTTTTCACCTAAATGGTATGGCGAGTTATTTGCCGATCAGCAAATTCTCGATGCGGTGTGGACGAGCCTTCGGATTGCGTTTTACAGCTCAACCATGGCGGTGATTATCGGCACTATGGCCGCCTTTGTGATGACGCGGTTTAAGCGCTCTTGGGCCAAGCTCACCCTGTCGAACATGATCACTGCGCCTTTGGTTATGCCTGAGGTGATCACGGGTCTGTCACTGCTGCTGCTATTTGTGCATATGGCGGATCTCTTAGGTTGGCCGAAAGAGCGTGGCATGGTGACAGTTTGGATTGCCCACTCGACCTTCTGCGCGGCCTACGTGGCTGTGGTGGTGTCGTCAAGATTGCGTGAGTTAGACATGTCAATCGAAGAGGCGGCAATGGATTTAGGCGCAACGCCGCTTAAGACCTTCTTCCTGATCACTGTGCCTATGATTTCACCGGCATTAGTGGCGGGCTGGTTGTTATCCTTTAGTCTGTCACTCGATGACTTAGTGATCGCAAGCTTTGCCTCTGGCCCAGGTGCAACCACCTTACCTATGGTGGTGTTCTCCTCGGTGCGTCTGGGGGTATCGCCTAAGATCAACGCCTTGGCAACACTTATCATTCTATGTGTGTCGTTAATCGCCTTCCTGTCTTGGTATATGGCAAGACGCGCCGAAAAACGTGAGCGTATGCCGCTGAACTAATAAGTGGTGATACAACACAGAGTGAATAAACATTGAGTTGTCATTCTCTCGCGAAAAGGATGGCCTTGATTGCCAAGGTCATCCTTCTTTCTCCCTCCAAGTCTTCTTATCTGTACCTCCACTCAATTTCAAATCCGTTTAAGGCAGTAAGGATACTTTGTTTGAAATATCAAACATCGTGTAAATTATTGTGCTTTTATGGCTAGTGTTTCCCGATTTGAAGGTGTAGGATGTGATAGTTGTTTAAAATAATGAACATAAAAATCAAGGGAACATCATGTCAGCCATACCTCACACTGGATCATATTATGCGGCATCGGCCAACGATAAGGTTGAGCGCGCGCGTTTACAGGAATCGATTGAAGCCGATGTTTGTGTGATTGGCGCTGGGTACACTGGCCTGTCTGCCGCCCTGCATTTACTCGAATCGGGTTTTAGTGTGGTGGTGCTCGAAGCGGCGCGAATTGGCTGGGGAGCATCGGGGCGTAATGGCGGACAAATAGTCAACAGCTATAGCCGTGACATTGATACCATTGAAAAAACCGTTGGCAAAGAACAAGCCAAGCTTTTCGGACAAATGGCCTTCGAGGGCGGGCGTATCATCCGTGAACGTATCGCTAAGTACAATATTGATTGCGATCTAAAGGATGGCGGCGTATTTGCGGCGATGAACGAAAAGCAAATGGGCCATTTACGCCATCAAAAGCAGTTATGGGAAAGCCATGGCCACGTGGGCAAACTTGAGCTGCTCGATGCAAACAGTATTCGCTCTGTGGTAAATACTGAGCGCTATGTCGGCGGTATGTTGGATAAGAGCGGCGGCCATATTCACCCGTTGAATTTAGCCTTGGGTGAAGCCCGTGCAGTAGAATCCCTCGGCGGAAAAATTTTTGAAGACTCAGCGGTACTGCGGATCGATGAAGGCGATAGTCCTGTGGTGCACACCGCTAAGGGCAGCGTAAAAGCCAAGTTTGTGGTAGTGGCGGGTAACGCTTACCTAGGTAAACTCATGCCTGAATTACAAGCTAAATCCATGCCCTGCGGCACCCAAGTGATCACCACAGAGCCCTTGGATGAAGAGCTAGCCGCAAGTCTGTTACCTCAAGATTATTGCGTCGAAGATTGTAACTATCTGCTCGATTATTTTAGGCTGTCTGGCGACAAGCGCCTGATCTACGGCGGTGGTGTCGTCTATGGTGCCCGCGATCCCGCGGATATCGAATCCCTGATTATCCCTAATATGCTCAAAACCTTCCCGCAGTTAAAAGGGGTTAAGGTTGATTACGCTTGGACGGGTAACTTTTTATTGACCTTATCGCGTTTACCACAGGTCGGCCGTATTGGTAAAAACATCTATTATTCACAGGGTTGTAGTGGCCATGGTGTCACGTATACCCACTTGGCAGGCAAGTTAATTGCCGAAATGCTCAATGGTCAAGCCACGCGTTTCGATGCTTTTGCGGCGCTGCCCCATTATCCCTTCCCCGGCGGTCACGCCTTACGTGTGCCTTTTAGTGCGCTGGGGGCATGGTATTACAGTCTAAGAGACAAATTAGGTATCTAATTTATTGTAATTTTTTTATACGAGGTAAGGCATTACCTCGCTGCGAGAGGAATTTCCTGTGTTGTTAAAAGACCCGAGTCTGCTGCGTCAGCAATGTTATATCAATGGTCAGTGGTGCGATGCACAGTCAAAAGAAACTGTCGCTATCGCCAATCCCGCGACGGGCGCGGTGATCGCCAGTGTCCCTGTGATGGGGCAAGCCGAAACTCAAGCGGCGATTGCGGCTGCCGAAGCGGCCTTGCCCGCATGGCGAGCACTTACCGCAAAAGAGCGTGGTGCCAAGCTGCGTCGCTGGTTTGAATTACTCAATGAAAACAGTGATGACTTAGCGCTAATGATGACCACTGAGCAGGGCAAGCCTCTTGCCGAAGCTAAGGGTGAAGTCACTTACGCTGCCTCCTTTATCGAATGGTTCGCCGAAGAAGCAAAACGCGTCTATGGCGATACGATTCCTGGGCATCAGGGCGATAAACGCATCATGGTGATCAAGCAGCCCGTGGGCGTGACTGCGGCTATTACTCCCTGGAACTTCCCTGCGGCGATGATCACTCGTAAAGCCGCGCCAGCACTGGCAGCGGGTTGTACTATGGTGGTGAAACCTGCGCCGCAAACGCCATTTACCGCATTAGCCTTGGCCGTGCTTGCCGAGCGCGCTGGGATCCCCGCAGGGGTGTTCAGCGTGATCACTGGCGATGCTATCGGCATTGGCAATGAGATGTGCAGCAATCCAGTCGTGCGTAAGTTGTCTTTCACCGGCTCGACCCAAGTGGGCATTAAGTTAATGGAGCAATGTGCGCCGACGCTGAAGAAATTATCTTTAGAATTAGGTGGCAACGCGCCATTTATCGTATTCGACGATGCCAATATTGATGCGGCGGTCGAAGGCGCCATGATCGCTAAGTATCGCAATGCGGGGCAAACCTGTGTCTGCGCTAACCGCATTTATGTTCAGGCGGGCGTGTATGACGAATTTGCTCGCAAGCTCAGTATTGCCGTGGGCAAATTAAAGGTGGGCGAGGGTATTGGCGAGGGCGTAACTACTGGACCGCTGATCAATCGCGCGGCGGTCGAAAAAGTCCAGAGCCATCTTGAGGATGCGCTCAGTAAAGGGGCTACAGTGGTTGCGGGCGGCAAGCCCCATAGCTTAGGCGGCAACTTCTTCGAGCCAACGGTACTGACACATGTCGATAGCAGTATGCGTGTCGCCCGTGAAGAAACCTTCGGCCCACTGGCGCCGCTGTTTAAGTTTACCGATGTGGATGATGTGATTAAGCAAGCCAATGATACCGAATTTGGGTTAGCGGCTTATTTTTATGGCCGTGATATCTCCTTAGTGTGGAAAGTGGCCGAGGCATTGGAATACGGCATGGTTGGGGTCAACACTGGCTTGATTTCCACCGAAGTCGCGCCGTTTGGCGGAATGAAATCCTCAGGGCTTGGCCGAGAAGGCTCTAAGTACGGCATCGAAGAATATTTAGAAATCAAATATATCTGTATGTCTGTTTAAGCATCAGTTTGGAATAGACCGCCAGTGGTAGCCCTTTGGGCATAGGCATTGTTATCGACATTTGTGTATAGCCAAGTTAGGCACGCGAGCAAGGAATACTAAATGAGCACAACCAATGATTCATTGATGGCACGTCGCCAAGCCGCAGTCGCAGGCGGTGTTGGTCAAATTCATCCTGTTTTTACTGCTCGCGCCGAAAACGCGACCGTGTGGGATGTTGAAGGCCGAGAGTTTATCGACTTTGCGGGTGGTATTGCTGTGCTCAACACTGGGCATTTGCATCCTAAGGTAAAAGCGGCTGTCGCGGCGCAGCTTGAGGATTTCTCCCACACTTGTTTTATGGTGCTTGGCTATGAAAGCTATATCCAAGTCTGTGAAAAACTGAATCAGTTAGTGCCGGGGGATTTTGCCAAGAAGACGGCCTTATTCACCAGTGGCTCAGAAGCAGTTGAAAACGCGGTTAAAGTGGCTCGTGCATACACTAAGCGGGCGGGCGTGATTGCCTTTACCTCGGGTTACCATGGTCGCACTATGGCGGCACTGGCATTAACGGGAAAGGTAGCGCCTTACAGTAAAGGTATGGGATTAATGTCGGCCAATGTGTTCCGTGCCGAGTTCCCCTGTGCGCTGCACGGCGTGTCCGATGATGATGCGATGGCATCGATCGAGCGCATCTTTAAAAACGATGCTGAGCCGAGCGATATTGCGGCCATCATCCTCGAGCCTGTACAGGGTGAGGGTGGATTTTATGCCGCATCGCCAGCCTTTATGCAACGTTTACGTGCACTTTGCGACCGCGAAGGCATTATGCTGATCGCCGATGAAGTGCAAACTGGCGCGGGTCGCACTGGAACCTTCTTCGCCATGGAGCAAATGGGCGTGAACGCTGATATCACCACCTTTGCGAAATCCATTGCCGGTGGCTTCCCACTATCAGGTATTACGGGTAAAGCTGAAGTCATGGATGCCATTGGCCCTGGTGGCCTTGGCGGCACCTACGGTGGTAATCCGCTGGCCTGTGCGGCAGCGCTCGCAGTACTCGAAGTGTTTGAAGAGGAAAAGCTGCTTGAGCGTGCCAATGCGATTGGCGAGCGGATTAAGTCGGCGCTAAATACCATGCAAGTCGAACATCCACAAATTGCCGATGTGCGTGGTCTAGGGGCGATGATCGCCATTGAATTGATGGAGGAGGGCAAACCCGCGCCTCAGTACTGTGCTCAAATCTTAGCCGAGGCTAGAAACCGAGGATTGATTCTCCTCTCCTGCGGCACCTACGGAAATGTGCTGCGTATTTTGGTGCCATTGACAGTGCCAGACGAGCAGCTTGGAGCGGGGCTGGGCATTCTTAAGTCCTGCTTCGATGCCGTGTTAAAAGGTTAACAGAGATAAAAAATCCCGCTTAGGCGGGATTTTTGATGGCGTGGTTTAACGCTTAAGAGCCTTTTATCTCCATCAGGATTTGCAGTGCACGCTCACGTTTGTCCTGATCATACAAATCGTTGGTAAAGATAAACTCATCGACACCCAGCTCCTTCACTATCATCTCTAAGCGGTGCTTGATGGTGGTGGGGCCACCTGTGACGGATAAGCCTAAAAAGTTATCGACATAGGTTTTTTCCTGCTCGCTCCACAGGCCATCCATGCTGTTTACGGGCGGTTTTAACCACAGTGCATCACCACGGATCAGCGCAAGTACCCGTTGCTTGGAGGTGGTGCTCAGGTATTCGGCTTCGGCGTCCGTCTCGGCAGCGATTAGCGGCAGGCCAAGCATGACATAGGGCTTATCCAACACCTTAGATGGCTTAAAGTCGCGGCGGTAAATCTCAATCGCATCATAGAGGAACCTTGGCGCAAAATGTCCTGCAAATACATAGGGTAGGCCGCGCTGGGCCGCAAGCTGGGCGCTAAACAAGCTAGAGCCAAGTAGCCAAATCGGCACATGGGTGCCTTCGCCGGGAATTGCTCTCACGGGATGACGGCCATTGTAGTCGCCGAGTAAGGTTTGTAACTCGCTTACCTCGGCGGGGAATTGCTCCGCACGGCTCATATCGCGGTTAAGGGCGCGGCTGGTGATTTGATCGCTCCCCGGTGCGCGGCCAAGCCCTAAATCGATACGGCCAGGATAAAGGCTCTCAAGCGTACCAAACTGCTCGGCAACCACTAACGGCGCATGGTTAGGCAGCATAATCCCGCCCGCCCCGACGCGAATGCGTTTAGTATTCTCGGCAATATAGCCAATTAACACCGATGTCGCGGCGCTGGCAATACCGGGCATATTGTGGTGTTCGGCAAACCAGAAACGATTAAAGCCTAAGTCATCGGCAACCTTAGCGTATTGCAGGCTGGCGCGCAGCGTGTCTCTTATGCTGGCGCCTTGGCGAACGGGGGCGAGCTCTAAGAGTGAAAAGGGAATATCCGCGAGGGGAGACTTAGCCGCTGGCATGGCCTGCGATTCGGGGGCAGATGGTGTTGAAGTGAATGATGTAGACATAAATTAAGCGCCTCTTTGCGTGAGTCAGCTCTGTGGCAAATGGCTTATTTGGGCTCCCACGGATGAATGCTGTGGAAACCTATGCCCTTGCTTGCCAAGTGCTGATGGAGTCTTACACTAAGATATGGTGACGCATAAATGATAAACAAGGTTAATGCTTGAGCTTAACACCGCCCTAAAACTGGAACCGAATATCTTGGTTTTGTGAACAGGGCTGAAAGCCTTATCCCAAGCCGATGCGTGAAAAATCAGTAAAGAAATATCAGACCATTTAATGATGAGCAGTAACCTAAAGGTATAAAAAACTGCCGCAAGCTGTGCTTGTCGGCAGTTTTCATTGCTCACAAATTGTTTATGTGGGGGCGGGATTATTGCTCGGCTTTCACATCTCGTAGTGAGGCCGCAGCATTATCTTCGATGCTGTTATGGGCGTGATGACTTTCTGTCAAGCGGCGCATCAGCGGCAATACTGCTAAAGCGATAAAAGTACAAACCACAGCCGCAATACCTAATTTATTGAATAGATTGGTATAGACGGGCAGAGTTTGCAGCGGATCGACTAAGTCCTGTGGCACGCTAGCAAAGTTCGCCACAACGCCGCCTAAGTACTGGGAAATACCCGATGCCACAAAATACGCGCCCATCATAAATCCGCCCATGCGAGCCGGTACGTAGCGGGCGATCATGGCTAAACCTAGACCACTCACGAGCAGTTCGCCCAGTGAGTAAGAGGCGTAACCCCAGATCATCACCCAAGAAGAGGTTTTACCCTCAACGGCAAATTGGCCTGCAAAACCGTAGATAAAGAAGCCAATGGCGACAACCGCAAAACCTAAGGCGAACTTAGCGGCAATCGAAAAGTCTTTATTGTTACGGCCTGCCCAAGAATAACTCCACGCCAGCACTGGGCTTAACACCATGATCCAGATTGGGTTCAGTGCTTGGAACTGTGCAGGAGACCAAGTCCATAAATGGGTACCAAAGACTTGGAAATCCCAATCGACGTTACGCAGCGCAAACAGGGCCAGCGAGGTCGACATCTGTTGATAGAAGATAAAGAAGAAGACGGTTTGCACAGTGAGGATAAGCGCCGCGATAAGGCCTGCACGCTCGCTTGGCTCACTGGTGCGAATTAAGTGGAAGAAAATCCCTAATACCGCGACACCCGCTGCATATACGAATACCCGGGCAACATCTTCATATTCAAGAATAATGGCCGAAGCCACAACGGAAAGCGCCGCTAATACCAAGACAATCGTCAGATTCTTCTTATTGACTGGGCGAGTATCTGGTTCTGAACCATAGTTGGCGAGACTCTTATACATCAGGGCATAGTTACCTAAACCGACGATTAAGCCCACACAACACACGGCAAAGGCAGCATGCCAGCCAAACTCGTTACCGTATTGGGCGTTAACATAGTCCTTAATCCAAGGCGTTAACAGCATAGAGAAGGTTGAGCCGACGTTCACTGCCATGTAGTAGATGGTAAAGGCGCTGTCGATTTTAGAGTCATCGCCTTCGTAGATCTTACGTACTAAGTTACCGGCATTGGGTTTAAACAGGCCGTTACCGACCACAATCACCCCAAGGGCGGAGAACATAAACCAAGTGTTTTCGGTCGGCACAGTCATCAGGGCATAGCCGACAGATAAAATCCCTGCACCGAGCAACATAGTGCGTTTGGTGCCGAGAATTTTATCCCCAACCCAACCGCCGATGGCTGGCGACACATAAATCAGCGCCGCACAGGCACTCCAGACTAAATTTGCACGGGAATCATCAAAGCCAAGACGCTGCACCATAAAGTACACGATCAGCGCCTGCATGCCGTAATAACCAAAACGTTCCCATAATTCGATAAGTGACACAGTCATGAACGAATGTGTCTTGCTTACCTGATTGGTACCAAGAGTCATAAAGCTTGCTTCCGTTATTGTTGTTTTGTGTTCAAGGCCAAGAGTATAAGGCGAGAGTCTGTGCAAACCAATGCCACAAAGCTACAGAATAGACTTTGTTACAAATGAAATGGGCGTTTTTAATCTGGAATTAATTTTTGTAAAAAAATGGCGGATCGTTCGCACAGGTTTATTGTGGATTGAGTCATATCGCTGCATCGCATTTCGCGATAAATACCAAACTTTCATCGATTGAGGTACAAGTGAAGATAGGCCCTACATGAGTCAGTAAAAAGTTTTACTTATAATTAACAATTCACTATCTTAAAGGCTGGTAATCTCGTGACTGAGTGCTATTTTTTAAACTGAGAAGCAAAAATAAAAATGAACTAGATCAAAATATTTAGGCTCTTGACCTTCTATCCTTTGGAGTTTACTCGATGAAGCATTTGTCCATCAGTACTAAGTTGTTGTGGATCACTTCCGCCTTATTTCTCTCAATTGTTGCCATTCTTTCCATCAGCCTCTGGTGGACCCTTTCGGACCAAAACACTGAACTGTCCAATCAGGTACAAGAGACCCTACAAATTGAAACCCGTGACAAACTCGAAGCCCGTGCGGGTGAATATGGCGAGATGGTGGCGGGTTTTATTAACGAAGCCTATCGGATCCCGTTCTCCTTTTCCGGCATGTTAGAAAGTACGGCGGATGAGTTGCCGTTAAAGCGTGACCGTTTAGAACTGGCGGTGGCGGCGGTGTTAAAGAAAAATACTCAAATCTCTTCTATGTATTCGCAATTTGAGCCTAACGGTTATGATGGACTCGACAGTGAGTTTTTAAATATCGAAGTTAGCCACAGCGTCGCATCATCTGGGGCATTGGAGGTGTATTACACTCGCAACGATGATGGTACGGTTGAGCATCATCAAATAGATGACTCATCGGAGAAATATGTCACGACCTTAAACGAATTTGGGATCCGAGAGGCTGAATGGTACTTATGCGCCAAGGAAACCTTAAAACCTTGTCTGATGGAGCCTTATCTCTATGAAATCAGCCCAGGCAATACGGCCTTGATGACATCATTAACTGTACCTGTGGTCAAGCATAAGCAGTTTATTGGGGTAGTGGGCGTCGATGTGAACTTGCCTGTATTTCAAGCATTAATCGATAAATTGTCTAAGAGCCTTTACAACGGTCAAGCCAAGGTAACCTTACTCAGTACCCGTGGGTTAGTGGTTGCTGCCAGCCATTACAGTAAAAAAGCGCGCCCTCTGAGTGAATCTATCGATCCTAAGCTTGCCTCGCAAATCATCGCTTTACACAAAAATGGCGGCTACATGGCGAACGATGATGAGATTATCGTGGCCTATCCGATAAAAATCCCACTGGCTAAGGCGGAATGGTCTCTGGCTATTCAAGTTCCTAAAGCGCAGGCCTTCAAGAGCTCTATTGAGTTGAACGATAAAATGGATGAAATGGCCACGTCACTTGGCAGCATATTGCTAATTGTCGGTTTAGCGGTTTCTATCTTAGCTGTCGTTACTATCAGCATAGTGATCCGTAGCATTATCGCACCGCTGAAGATGATCCAAGGTCGTGTGGAACATCTTGCCAGTGCCGATGGTGATTTAACCCAATCCATTGTAGTCGATGCCCATGCGGAACTGATTGCACTGGGCAAAGGCTTTAACTCCTTTATCCATAAGTTGAAAGACCTGATTAGCGAGTTAAAAACGCTCGCAGGACGCACTCAGGAAGAAAGCCTCTCCTCGGCGCAAATTGCGGAATTGACCCGCGATAGTGTCCATCGTCAGTATGGCGAAATCGAAAGCGTGGTAACCGCGGTCAACGAGATGAGTGCTACAGCGCTTGAAGTGGCGAAAGCCTCTGAGCAAACCGCCGCCGAAACCGAAGCTATGTCCCGCAATGTACGCCTGAGTGAAGAGAGCCTGACTAAGGCCATGGAATATGTAACCACTATGTCGCAGGAGTCTATGCAGGCTAAAGTTGCGGTGAGTAAAGTGGCTGAAAGTAGCACTAATATTAGCCGTATTCTTGAGGTGATTAGCTCGATTGCGGCGCAAACCAACTTGCTTGCCCTAAACGCCGCGATTGAGGCGGCGCGTGCTGGTGAGCAAGGTCGAGGTTTTGCCGTGGTGGCCGATGAGGTGAGGGCGCTTGCCTCTAAAACCCAAAGCTCGACCGATGATATCAGTGTGCTTATCGATGCCTTACAAAAAGAAGTTCACAGCGCGTCTGGCATTATTGATAAAGGTGCTGAACGGGCGCAGATGGCTGTGTCGCAAACCGAACAGGCGCTGACCTCGCTCAACTCTATGGTCAGTCAAATTGAGGAAATTTCCTCTCAGGTCACACATATCGCCGCCGCAGCAGAGGAACAAAGCGCGGTAACTGAAGAAGTTAACCGCAATATCACTGGCATTTCTGACTCGGCCTCGGAGCTGGCGCGCCTCGCGGGTGAAGCGCAGCAAAGCAGTGTGGTCCTTGCCGAACTGGTGAAACAGCAGCATCAACAATTAGGTAAGTTAAAGACCTAATTAAACCGAGCGCCATAGTACGATTTGTGCTAGGCGGGGAGAAGTATCAAGGCGCTTAAGTGGATTTCACTAAGCGCCTTTGTTTTTAGTGTTATTCTGGCAATCGACTAGCAGGACAAACTGAAGTTGTGTTTAGTTCGTTATCGGGAATGAGCCGCGTGGATGTGAGTTAGCATCGATAGATTGCAGGAACAAAAAAGCCCATTATGAAATGGGCTTTTTTGTTGAATTGGGTGGTGGCCCCTCACGGACTTGAACCGTGGACCTAACGATTATGAGTCGTGTGCTCTAACCAACTGAGCTAAGGGGCCGACTAAAGGTAATCGTCATTACCTAAAGCGAGTGGCAGTATACTAAGCTTGTTTGCGCTTGTCACCCGTGTTTTTTGATGAAATTCACCGAATTGATTCAAGTGGTTATCTGTTAATCAACTGTGGTTTCGGCTTTGGTTACTTGCAGAGGTTGGATTCGAGGTGTGATTTATAACCATCTGATCTTGAAGGACGATGGCAAATTGGTCTCAATTCTATGCTTAGGTTGTGAGCACTAATAAAAAGCCCCGCTAGGCGGGGCTTGGAATTAAGCTTGGGTTTACTATTCGTCTAAGAATGACTTTAAGATTTCCGAGCGTGAAGGATGGCGCAGTTTACGCAGGGCTTTCGCCTCAATTTGACGGATACGTTCACGGGTCACGTCAAATTGTTTACCCACTTCTTCCAGCGTGTGGTCGGTATTCATGTCGATACCAAAACGCATACGCAATACTTTCGCTTCACGGGCTGTTAGGCCTGCTAATACCTCATGGGTCGCACTCTTCAGACTTTCGCTGGTGGCGCTGTCCAGTGGTAATTCGAGGGTAGTATCCTCGATAAAATCGCCTAAATGCGAATCTTCATCATCACCGATTGGGGTTTCCATGGAGATAGGTTCTTTAGCGATTTTCAGTACCTTACGGATCTTATCTTCCGGCATCATCATACGCTCTGCCAGTTCTTCAGGTGAGGGCTCACGACCCATTTCCTGTAGCATTTGACGAGAGATACGGTTCAGCTTATTGATGGTTTCGATCATGTGTACTGGAATACGGATCGTACGGGCTTGGTCCGCGATTGAGCGGGTGATTGCCTGACGGATCCACCAAGTCGCATAGGTCGAGAATTTGTAACCACGACGGTATTCGAACTTATCTACTGCCTTCATCAGACCGATGTTACCTTCTTGGATTAAGTCCAAGAATTGCAGACCACGGTTGGTGTATTTCTTAGCGATAGAAATTACCAGACGTAAGTTTGCCTCAACCATTTCTTTCTTCGCACGGCGAGCCTTGGCTTCACCGATTGACATACGACGGTTGATGTCTTTTATGGCGGCAATGACTAGGCCTGTTTCTTCTTCGATGGCGGCCAGCTTGCTACGGCAACGCTGCACATCTTCTTCAACCATTCTTAAGCCTTCGGCATAAGGCTTGTTCGAGTTCTTTTCAGCATCGAACCAATCTAAATTGGTTTCGTTACCAGTGAAGAATTTAACAAAGTTCTTCTTCGGCATTTTGGCTTGTTCGACGCAAAGCTTCATCAGGAGACGCTCTTGCACGCGAACACGATCCATCATGGTACGCATGCTTTTCACTAAGCGGTCGAACTGCTTAGGTACTAGGCGGAACTCTTTGAAAATTTCACCGATTTCAAACAGTGCTTTTACCGATTCAGGATGCTCACGACCTTTGGCTTCGATGATTTTAAGCGCATTTTCGTAGGCTGTTCTTAATTGACTAAAGCGTTCACGAGCCTCTTCAGGATCGGGACCCTTGTTGCCATCGTCATCGCCGTCGCCATCACCGTCTTCGTCTTCTTCGTCTTCATCGTCATCTTCATCATCGAGATCTTCTTCCGATAATTCAGAGCCGATATGGGTTGCGGTAGGACCTAGGTCTTCCTCGTCCGGGTTAACAAATCCAGAGATAATATCAGACAGGCGCAGTTCATCGGCTTCGTATTGGTCGTACTGTTCAAGGATCATGGCGATCGCTTGAGGGTATTCAGCGACAGAGCTTTGAACTGTGTTGATGCCTTCTTCGATGCGTTTGGCGATAACAATTTCGCCTTCACGGGTCAGCAGTTCAACGGTACCCATTTCGCGCATGTACATACGCACTGGGTCTGTGGTGCGGCCTAGCTCACTTTCTACTGTGGCAAGGGCGGCTGCGGCTTCTTCCGCTGCATCTTCGTCTGTGTTGTCTTCCGACATCATCATGTCATCGGCATCTGGCGCTTCTTCGAACACCCGAATACCCATGTCATTTATCATCTGGATAATATCTTCGATCTGGTCAGAATCGACCATGTCTGCAGGTAAGTGATCGTTCACTTCTGCATAGGTTAAGTAACCTTGCTCTTTACCTTTGGCAAGCAACAGCTTGAGTTGCGACTGCGGAGTATGATCCATAGATATCATCCAAGTTGGGAAACTGTTACAACGACGGACAGTTAGCTTATGCTAAGTGCCGCGCAAATCGTCAATTATAGCCATGTGCACTTACCTGTGCTAGTCACTGGGATACTGAATGAGGACATTTTTGCCTCAGTTTAGTCCTTTCATGACTGAGATCAGCTTCTGCAGCTGGATCTTCTCTTCCTTAGTATGGGTCTGTTTTAGACTCAATTCCTGATATCGTTGTTCAATATATTGATTGTTCAACCAAACCAGGGTCTGTTTAAACTTTTCGAGCAGGTTTTCATCCGCCACTTGATGGTCCCATTGGGCTAATTTATGCAGCGTCCCGCTGTGGGGGCTGTCTCTGAATTGTTCAAGTAGTTGTGCGCTGTTTAACCTATGCTCTCGTGTTAATTCCAACAGCAATGGCAGCAAGTCGATGCCTGGCATTTGCAGATGGTTTAATGCCGGTTGTGGGGATAATCCCATTCCCAGCTCGGGATGCTGTACTAGCAAGGCGATGGCAAGTCGCAATGGTGTACCGCGTCCTTTGAGTCCCGTTGATGCTGTGGGCTTAGTTTGTTTGACACTAAAACCCAGTTTTTTCTTCATATCGTCTGAGCTGTTCATGCCTAACTTGTGAGCTAAGTTCTCAAGCAGTAGGTTTTGCAGCACAGTATCTTGAATTTTTTCAATTAGGCCAAAGGCTTGTTTGGCTAAGTTACCTTTATCGGTACCAAATTTAGTCGCTAATGTATCAAACAAAAATTCGGGCAGGGTGATGGCGCTTTCCATCATTTGCTCGAATGCGTCTTTACCAATCTTGCGAACCATTGAATCGGGATCTTCTGATTGTGGTAAAAACATAAAACGTACTTTATCCCCAGGTTTGAGTAGGGGTAAAGCGGTTTCTAAGGCGCGCCAGGCGGCCTCATTACCGGCTCTATCGCCGTCATAACAACAAATCACTTCCTTAGCACTACGCAGCAACAATTGGAATTGTTCTGCCGTCGTCGAGGTGCCAAGGGAGGCGACCGCGTAATCCACGCCATATTGAGCGAGGGCCACCACATCCATATAACCTTCGACAATCAGTACCTTATCGGGATCGCGATGACGTTGTTTTAACTCGTATAGGCCGTAGAGTTCATTGCCCTTATGAAATATGGGCGTTTCTGGTGAATTCAAGTACTTGGGGGTGCCATCACCCAATACTCTGCCGCCAAATCCAATCACACGACCACGGCGGTCACGAATGGGAAACATCAGGCGGTCACGGAATCTGTCGTATCTTTTACCGCTGTCATTGCTGATCAGCATGCCTGCGGTTAGGAGTTTATCCTGTGCATCTTGACTATGTCGGTAGCGGCTTAATAAGCCATCCCAGCCGTCGGGCGCAAAACCAATCCCAAAATGCTCAACAATATCATCGGATAATCCGCGATAGGCGAGGTAGTCGATGACTTTTTGCTTGTCTTGGTGTTGTCTTAACTGGGTTTGAAAAAAGCGACTCGCTTCTTCCATTAATTGGTAGAGATCACGGCTTAGGCCATCGTCTTGGCGTTTACCCGTGCCTTGTTCCCTTGGGACTTCTAAGCCCAGTTGTCCGGCAAGATCTTCAATAGCATCGATAAAATCGAGTCTGTCGTACTCCATCACAAAATCGATGGCGTTGCCGTGGGCTCCGCAGCCAAAGCAATGATAAAACTGTTTATCGCGGCTAACGGTAAACGAAGGTGATTTTTCGCTATGAAAAGGACAACAGGCCGAGTAGTTTTTACCCGCCTTTTTCAAGGGCACCTTGCGGTCGATAAGTTCGACAATGTCGGTGCGAGCGATTAGCTCATTGATAAAATCACGAGGTATTGCCATTGAGTGCTTAAAATCTCGCCTTGCGCGAATTTAAACAAACAAGCCGCGCATAGGCACGGCTTGTTCATACATTGAAACGCTAATTATTGCAATTTTGCACGGATCATAGCGCCGATAGCGCCCATGTCTGCACGTCCTTGAACTTTAGGTTTTAATGCTCCCATTACTTTGCCCATATCCGCCATGGAGGATGCGCCTATTTCAGCAATAGCGGCATCGATGAACGCGGCAATTTCCGCCTCAGAGAGGGGAGTTGGCAGGAAAGTTTCAATAACTTGAATCTCTTCTGCTTCTGCTGCGGCCAACTCGCTGCGACCCGCTGCTTCATATTGAGCAATCGAATCGCGACGTTGTTTCACCATTTTGGTTAAGACAGCTATAACCTGCTCATCATTCAGAGTTTCGCGGGTATCCACTTCAATCTGTTTAATGGCTGCAAGTGCCATACGAATAGTGCTCAATCTCGCCTTCTCTTTGGCGATCATGGCCTGTTTCATATGGTCTTTTAGCTGATCAATTAGGCTCATAAGAGATTAGTATAAACGTACGCGACGTGCGTTTTCGCGAGAAAGCTTTTTAGCTAAACGTTTAACTGCAGCTGCTTTTGCGCGCTTACGTGCAGTAGTTGGCTTCTCGTAGAATTCACGAGCACGCACGTCGGCTAAAATACCTGCTTTTTCACAAGAGCGCTTGAAACGACGCAGAGCTACGTCGAATGGTTCGTTTTCACGTACTTTAATAATTGGCATACGCCATCACCCCTTAGGTGTAGGTTGTGTGGTTCAATTGCTTGAACCAAGTGTATTTAAAATGGTGCGGAATTTTATACCGAGACAACTAGGCTTGTAAAGCCCTAATCCTTTGAGCAGGGTTTAGCCATGGGAATATGATGATCGGCGACTGGAGTAATTGTCATCATACAGGTAGAATTAGCGCCCTTTGGTAATTTGAATATGAGGCACCATGCGGGTTCTAGGTATTGAGACATCTTGTGACGAGACAGGTATTGCCGTCTATGACGATAAGCTGGGGTTACTCTCCCATGCTTTATATAGTCAGGTTAAGTTGCATGCGGATTATGGTGGTGTTGTGCCTGAACTGGCCTCCCGCGACCATGTGCGCAAAATTGTCCCACTGATCCGCCAAGCATTGAAAAACGCCAATACCGAGATTGCCGATTTAGATGGTATTGCCTACACCAAAGGTCCTGGCCTTATTGGTGCTTTATTAGTGGGCGCCTGCGTTGGCCGCTCACTTGCCTTTGCTTGGAACAAACCCGCCATCGGTGTGCACCATATGGAAGGGCATCTTCTCGCGCCAATGTTAGAAGACGATGCGCCTGAGTTTCCCTTTGTTGCCTTGCTGGTTTCTGGCGGTCACTCTATGCTGGTAAAAGTCGATGGTATCGGCCTTTATGAAGTCTTAGGTGAGTCGGTGGATGATGCCGCCGGTGAAGCCTTCGATAAAACCGCTAAGTTGATGGGGCTGGATTATCCCGGCGGTCCACGGCTTGCAAAACTGGCCTCCAAAGGTGAGCCAGCAGGTTATCAATTTCCGCGGCCAATGACCGACAGACCAGGGCTTGATTTTAGCTTCTCAGGCCTTAAAACCTTTACCGCCAATACCATTGCCGCCGAACCCGATGATGAGCAAACCCGTGCTAACATCGCCCGTGCCTTTGAAGAAGCGGTCGTCGATACGCTCGCGATTAAATGTCGCCGCGCGTTAAAACAAACTGGCTATAACCGTTTAGTGATCGCGGGTGGTGTGAGTGCCAACACGCGCTTACGGGAAACCTTGGCCGAGATGATGACCTCTATCGGTGGCCGAGTTTATTATCCTCGTGGTGAATTTTGCACTGACAATGGCGCCATGATTGCCTTTGCAGGCCTGCAGCGTTTAAAGGCAGGCCAACAGGAAGACTTAGCGGTCAAAGGTCAACCTAGATGGCCGCTCGATACTTTACCGCCTGTTGCATGAGTTATCGCAGGCTAAGTAAGCAAAATAAAAACAGCGCATGATGCGCTGTTTTTTATTGTTTTCTTGGATTGGTCACTCAATATTGTTTTAGTGTAGTTATGGTGTTGAGTAACTATTGTGTTAGTGACTATGGTATTACGTGACTAGGGTGTTTTAGGACGCTTTTTACGTGACACTTTAGATTCTTCGCCTTTCATGAGCCGCTGAATATTTTCTTTATGACGTATGATGATAAGCGTCGAGAGCATGGCGACTGGAATGGTAAAGCGATCGTCCAGCCACCAAGTGTAAAGTGGTGCCAGCAGGGCTGTGATAATCGCTGCAAGGGAAGAGTAGCGGCTGATCAGGACTAAGACGACCCAAGAGGCCATCAAGCAAATGGCCAAATCATCGCCAATTGGCGCCATGGCACCAAAAGCGGTCGCGACGCCTTTGCCGCCTTTAAAACCAAAAAATATCGGATAGATATGGCCAAGACAGGCGGCTATCGCAATCAGGCCGAGGGAAATGGCATCAATTCCCATTAAATAGGCAAGATAAGTAGGTAAGGCCCCCTTAAGCATATCGAAAAATAACACCATGGCAGCCGAGCTTGCGCCGCCAATGCGCAGCACGTTGGTTGCTCCCGGGTTGCCTGAGCCTTGCGATCTGGGGTCGGGTAGGCCTCTCATCCTACACACTAGCACAGCACTTGAGACAGAACCGGCTAAATAGGCGGCCACAATCATCAAAAGTGTCAGTGTTAATTGACTCACATTGGTTTCCTTACACGTCTTAAGGTATTATCGCGCCACAATTAAACAGCCTCTTGGCAAGCATTCAGTCATAAGCGATAGCGATAACGCGAGTTATCAAGTTGCGATAGTTTCTGAACGAACAAATCCATTTGGGCGTTATCCTACTTCGGATTGGTCCGAGTAGAAAGTAAATTAGTCGTTCCATCGAACGGCGGATTATACAGACACTATCGCGTTTAGCTTATCAGACCTCATTGGCATGAGTTAGTAGGAATTAGTATGGATAAAGTGCTTATTCGACAATTACGTATTGATACTGTGATTGGCGTCTATGAATGGGAAAAGAAAATCCAGCAGAGCCTGTTTTTGGATCTCGACATGGCTTGGGACAACAAGGCCGCCGCGGCAAGTGACGACTATCAATACGCGCTCTGCTATGAGACGGTTTCGAACCGCCTGACTCAGCTCGTTACCGAAAAGCCCATCGAGTTAATCGAAACCGTTGCCGAGCGAGTGGCCGAATGTGTGCTCAACGAGTTTAAGGTCAATTGGGTCAAAGTCGTGGTGATGAAACCCGGTGCCGTGCCTTCGGCTGCTGCCGTTGGGGTTGAGATTGAACGCTCACGCTAATCGTTACTGTAGATTCGGGTTTTAGCTTAGTTAGGCAGACGGTTCGGACATGGGTATGGCACGTATATACATTAGTTTAGGCAGTAATATAGAACCTTCTCGCTATCTGAAGGCGGGCTTGCAGTCATTACGGGAACATTTTGGTCCGCTACACCTTTCCTCTATGTATGAGAGTGAAGCTGTGGGGTTTAATGGCACCAATTTTTTAAACATGGTTGCGAGTGCGCAAACCAATCTTCATATTGCCGAGGTAGTTGCGCAGTTTAAGCAAATCGAGCAAAATCACGGCCGGTTGGTGGGGGCGAAAAAGTTTAGTCCAAGAACCCTAGATATCGACCTACTGCTTTACGATGATGTCGTTTGTCATACTCCAGTGGTCTTGCCCCGCGCCGAAATCGTCACTAATGCTTTTGTGCTTTGGCCTTTAGCGGAAATTGCCCCAGATTTGCTTCATCCATTGCAACAGAAAACCTATGCAACAATGTGGGATGAATATGATAAAGCGTCGCAAAAACTGTGGCCAGTAGCCTTTGAATGGCCTCATGGGCTCACTTTTTAATAGATTGATAGGACTGTCATGGATACGTTTCAGGTAATTATTTTAGCGTTAATTCAAGGGTTAACAGAGTTTCTACCTATTTCCAGTTCGGCGCATTTGATTCTGCCATCGCAAATTTTAGGTTGGGAAGATCAAGGTTTGTCCTTCGACGTTGCCGTTAATACGGGCACATTATTCGCCGTAGTGATCTATTTCAGACACGAGCTTTGGGCGATGTTCAAGGCGTGGATTGCGAGCATCTTTAAAGGTCAGCATTCTGACGACAGTAAGCTGGCGTGGTGGATTATTCTTGCGACCTTACCAGCCGTATTCTTTGGTTTTATGGCCAAGGATTTTATCGCAACCCATTTACGCAGTGCAGGCGTTATCGCCGTGACGACCGTAGTCTTTGGTTTACTGCTTTGGTGGGCGGATAAGATGTCTCGCCGCGATTTAACGGTTTATCAAACTGGTTGGCGCAAGGCGCTATTAATCGGTTTTGCGCAGGCGCTGGCGTTAATTCCTGGTACTTCACGTTCGGGGGCAACAATGACGGCGGCGTTGATGTTAGGTCTCAGCCGCGATGCGGCTGCGCGTTTCTCCTTCTTGATGTCTGTGCCCGTTAGTTTAGGAGCGGCAATTTTAGTGGGTAAAGATTTGGCTGAAAGCCCAGTGCCGATTGACTATCAAGCGTTGACCCTTGGCACAGTGATTTCCTTTGTCGCCGCCTATGTGTGTATTCATTATTTCTTGAAGATCATCAGTCGTATGGGGATGACGCCTTTTGTGATTTACCGCCTCATCCTCGGCGCTGTGTTATGCGGATTTATCTTCCTATAATACAGTGGCGCCATGGCTAAAAAATCGGGTCTTGTACCCGATTTTTGTGTTTTTAGGCGCGGATTTTCGTTAACGGAGTTAGTTATGAGCCTTCAATTTCAATGCCCTACCTGTGGTTCTGCACTGATGCAGCATCAGGCATCCCAAGGTTTTTACTGTGCGAATAAGCACCATTTTGATAAAAACGAGGCGGGATATTGGATTTTTACTAAACCCGCGCGCCAAAAGCCGACTGGCGACTGCCGTCAGCAAGTGCGGGCAAAGCGCTTCTTGCTTGAGTCGGGGATTTTTTCACCTTTAGTTGAAAAAATGGCGGCGATGCTCGCTCCTCATCTGAAAGTGAATGATTGTCTATTAGACTACGAGTGCGCTGACGGCTTCTATTTGCGTGCTTTAGCTTCTGTACTACCTAAACTCATAAACGAGCTAAACGTCCAGTACAGCGGCGTAGCGGACGCAGAAAATACTATTTTTGCTGCGGCCAAAGCGCAAACCCCTGCAACACTCTGCTTAAGCACCTCAAAAGTGCTGCCTTTTGCCGACAATTGCATCGACGTGATCACTGTGGTCGATAAGCCGTTGAAGGGGAAAGAATGTGTGCGAGTACTGAAAGATCAGGGCTTGATGTTACAGGTGATCCCAGGTGCGCGGCATTTGTGGCAAATCAGGGAGTGTATTTATCCGGAACTGACTGAAAAAACTCCCCAAATTAATTTGCCTTCAGGATTAATTGTCAAAGAGCAGCAGCGATTGCAATTTAGTTTGTCCGTTACGGGTGAACAAGCGCTGGTCTTGTTGGATATGACACCCTATGCGTGGCGAGCCTCTGAACAAGTTAAACACCTTATTCGGACGAAAGCCTTCGATGTGCTGGAAATTGATTTTGTTTTGGTCTTAGCGCAAAAGTCTTTAATTGAGTCCTAACAGGCCAAAATACAAAATTAAACAGGATGTTTTTTAATCTATTCATTGGCTTAGGGAATGCGTTTCTGGGTGCTTGAACAGGGCTAATTGCGCAAGTATATGATACTAATCGAGCTTTTTATGTTGACTTAATGTAAATGCGAAACCGCGTACCTTAAACTCTATCTTTATTACGCTTTTGTCTATCACAATTATTACCGCATTATTGCCTTTGTTTCCCTAATAGCCTCAGTTTGTCGCGTTGCAGTTTCTTTAAAAAGCCAACGATAACACTGGGGCAAAAATAAAGTTTTAAGTAAAAGTATTCGCGAGGATTAAGAAAACTTAAAAACTAAGTTTATAGATGAGATTAAAAATCAAATCCGCTTAAAACAAATCAGTGGGCGGCTTCTGCTTTGAACTTAGATTGTCGTTAAATCGAATGAGTTTTAAAGCGCGGGGAAGTGTAAAGGGAAAATGAGCCAAGAAAGTTTGAGGTTGAGTTTAGTGTTACTTATGAGGGGATAGTGGCACTAAGGTAAACTCGAGCCATAAAAAAAGGCTTGGATGGATGTGCTATTCGCTTTCATCTCTCTCAAGCCTTTTATGCTAACCTGCTGAATTACAGGTTAATTACTTACCATTACTTCTTGTAACGAGAAGCAACGTTGTCTAGACGGTCGTTAGCGCGCTTAGCTTCTGCTTGTGCGTCCATAGCTGCTGCTTTAGCATCTTTAACGTCTGCAGACAGTTTGCTTTGCTCTGATTTCAGAGAGCTAACATCAGCTGATAATTGATCAACTTTGTTGCCCAGAGTTGCAACGCTTTCTTCCAGAGCAGTAGTGTTTGCACAACCACCTAGTAGGGCAGTCATTGCTAAACCAGCAATCATCAGTACTTTTTTGTTCATTGTAAAAAATCCCTTAAAATAGGTTGGATTTGAATGTTTCGTCACTTTGGAATCGAAACTGCCTAATTATGACATAGCTATTTTAATTTGCTACGAATATTAATGCGTTTAACCACTATAGACATATAAATTTTTTTTAAAAGCGTTTTTTCTCGCTTATATCGGCCTTTTTCATCGAAAAACGGCACTGTATTTACCAGAAAGTGTGGTCGCATTTACAAAAAAATTACAATTTTATGGCGTTTGTTTGGCTTAAGATTGCTGCCAGTTGAGTTTCACTTGTTCAACGACCTCTATCCGCTTCGAATTGAGTGCCTGTTTTATCTGTGCACCTTGAAAACCTGCTGCAATGATTGCCTTTACATCGACTTTATTAGCGGCTAAAAAACACGCTTTGAGGTAGTCGTTCTGCGGATAAGGTTGATGTTCGAATCCTGTTCGACCACGCATATCGGCGATACACGCGAATAGAAGTTGGTTAAGTCGTTCTGGTTTACGCCAAAAGTCGGCTTTATCGAATAGCTTAATAATGGTCTCAGCCCTTAACTCAAAAGCTTGGTGTACATTTTGATGTTGATCGCTCACCAAGAGCGCTAGATCTCGATACTCATTAGGCACGCGCAGCCGTTCACACAGACTTTTGACCACTGGCAAGCCTTTTTGCCCATGACCATGGTGTTTAGGCCAGTGCTCTTTAGGGCTTAATGCTTTACCTAGATCGTGTACTAGGGCGGCAAAGCGCACGGCTTTGTCCTGAGTGAGTGATGCGGCCTGTGCCAGCACCATCATAGTATGCAGACCCGTATCTATTTCTGGATGCCATTTTTCCGGCTGTGGGACGCCAAAAAGCGCATCAATCTCGGGAAAGAGGACCTTCAAGGCGCCACATTGGCGTAGTACCTCGAAGAAGACTTCAGGATGAGGGCCACCAAGACTCTTATCGACTTCTTGCCAGACGCGCTCAGGCGTGAGGGCGGTTAACTCCTCGGTTTGACTCATGCGCTGCATTAACGCCATGGTTTCTGGGGCAATCTCGAAACCTAAGCCATGAAAACGTGCGGCAAAACGGGCGACCCTTAGTACCCTAAGTGGATCTTCTGAAAAAGCGGCCGAAACATGTCGCAGCAGCCGTGCTTCTATGTCCGCCATGCCATGATAAGGATCATATAACTTACCCGTTTCATCTTGAGCGATTGCATTAATGGTTAAATCGCGTCTTAGCAGGTCTTGCTCTAGGGTGACATCCGGGCTGGCGTAACAACTAAAGCCGCCATAGCCTAGGCCGACTTTACGCTCCGTTCGCGCTAATGCATATTCTTGTTGGGTTTTCGGGTGCAAAAAGACCGGGAAGTCTTTACCCACTTGGCGATAGCCTAACTGCAGCATTTGCTCCGGTGTGGCGCCGACAACCATATAATCTTTATCTTTTATTGGGAGATTGAGCAGACTGTCTCGTACAGCTCCGCCCACTAAATAAATTTTCACAGGCATATTTTAGCTAGTGTGTCATAAAGATAGCTTAACATGAAGAGGCCATTGCAAGGCGAATTTGGATGCAGATATTTATTGGAATGTCACATCCATGTTGCGGATGTTTTGACAATATCACTGGGACGTTTTAACGTGGGGCGTTATTTTTAGCTTAGGAAGATTGGTGGTATGTACAAGGCCTTTTATGGACTCAGTGATAACCCTTTTTCGATTGCACCCAATCCTCATTATTTATTCTTGAGTGACAGACATAGAGAAGCCTTAGCTCATTTGACCTATGGACTGGGTGAGACAGGGGGCTTTGTGTTGTTGACGGGAGAGGTCGGCACGGGTAAGACCACAGTATCTCGTTGTTTACTAGGGCAATTGCCCGATCATACCGACACGGCATTTATTTTAAATCCTTCGCTGACTGAGTTGGAATTACTCGCCACGCTTTGTGATGAATTGAAGATTAGCTATGGTGAAAATCCAACCCTTAAACAGTTAACCGACCATCTGAGTCGTTTTTTGCTGGCCAATCATGAGAAAGGCCGCAATACCGTACTCATTATCGATGAGGCGCAGCATCTACGTGCAGAAGTGTTAGAGCAATTAAGGTTGCTGACTAACCTTGAGACAGATACCAAGAAATTGCTGCAGGTGATCCTAATTGGTCAGCCTGAGCTGCAATTGCTGCTTAAACGTCAAGAACTGCGGCAATTAGCCCAGCGGATCACTGCGCGTTATCATCTACTCCCTCTAAATGAAGATGAAATCGCACTCTATGTATTGCACCGTTTACAGGTGGCTGGCCGTTTTGAACCGCTATTTACCCGTAAAGCGATTAAAGTGCTGCACAAATACAGTGGCGGCATTCCTCGGTTAATTAACTTGCTGTGTGAACGTGCTTTGATGGCGGGCTACGCCCAATCTAAGGTGCCGATTGACCACCATATGGTGAGGCAAGCAGCGGCTGAGGTATTAGGGGAAGAAGAACCACAGCAAAATAAACTCTTGTGGCCGAGCACTATTGCGGCGGCATTGGTTGTGGCTTTCGGCGTGTCCTATTGGTTATTTACCGAGAGTCCAGCGGTTGCTAATGTGGCAACTGTGCCAGTGGTACAAGCGAGTCAAGCAACTCAAACACTGCCCCCAGAAAATACCGTCAAGCCGAGTGATGCTGTTGCGAATAATACCGCCCCCATTGTCAATCAGTCTCAAACAACTGTTACACCGGATCCGAGTTTGCGGGTGTTACAGGAGGCCATCAAACAAAGTCGCAGTATCGATACCGCTTTTGCGGGTCTCTTTAATGTGTGGGGTAAGGTGCCATTTAAGGGCTTAACGGCGTGCCAGTCCGCGCTGGAACAAGGACTTTCCTGCTATCAACAGCAGGGCAATTGGATGTCGCTCACAAGGCTTAATTATCCTGCGGTTGTGTATTTAGTGGATGATAACCAACAAGATTTTTATGGCGCTGTGATTGCGGTTGATGGTGACCAACTATTAATGCAGTTGGGCGAGCAGCAGCTTTGGGTCGACAGGGCTTGGTTCAATCAACACTTTAGCGGCACCTTCGAAATTCTTTGGCAAGCGCCCAATTTACCTATGCTGGAAATTAGCCAGAAGTCGAGTCCAGGGCAATTACAATGGCTTGAAAACGCCCTTGCCCATGTGGCTAACCGACCTTCACGTCGGGTATCTCAATTCGATC
>NZ_JBKEDJ010000084.1:0-7428 GCF_047975355.1 Shewanella sp.
GCGTGGTCTTGGTTGGATCGATTTGATTGAATTGGTTAGCCGAACACTCTAACCAATCTTTCAGCTCAGCACCTGTCGCTTTTACCGCAACCATGGTATTTGGGTAGAGGTAAAGATCGGCAGCGTTTTTAAAGGTTAAAGCGCCTTTATCGACTTGAACATATTGGTCAGCGTCGCTGGTTGTTCCATGGCGGCCACCGGCTTTGAATGGCGCAGAGGCTGATAAGACCGGTAAATCTTTTAACGCATCAGGGAGTTTGGCTTTGACGTTAGCAATTTGCGCGTCAGATACGATTTGTACGTTTGGATCGTCCTGCACTAAGGTCAAGAAGCTGTACATATCGGCGGCTGCAACCCCAATCGGCTCGTCCACGAAGGCGAGTGTTCCTTGGTGCTCGGCGGCAACGGCATCATGGATGGCGGCGTCGGCTTCGACTAATGGTGTTTTGGTCGCGCCATCATAGATAGGACGTGCCTTAGTGGTGGCACTGAGTACTGACCACTTACCGTCTTTACGCTCGAGTTTAAAGTCGACCACACCTAAGTTATCACCCCAGCGTCCAGGCATGACGGCTGGCACACCATTTAACAGACCCTTAGTCACGTCTGTGTTAGGTAAGTCGGCATATTTGGCATCGGGGAAGATAGAGTGGCTGTGACCAAAGAGAATGGCATTAATACCGTCGACATTGGTCAAGGCATAGGTCGCGTTCTCTGCCATAGGATCGCCAGGATTTTCGGTCGAACCGATACCAGAGTGGGGGATAGCGATAATCAAATCAGCGCCTTTCGCTTTCATTTCAGGCACATATTTCTTAGCGGTCGCAACAATATCTTCAACAGTTACTTTACCGGTGAGATTTTGTTTATCCCACAATAAGATCTGTGGTGGCACAAAACCAATATAACCAATTTTAATGGTTTGGTTATTTCCTTCGCTATCGACGATTTGCTTTTCTTTAATGATATAAGGGGTGAATAAATGTTCACCTTTTTTCACATCATTCCAGCAGCCATTATCGTCGGCACAATAAACGTTGGCGTTAATATAAGGGAAATCTGCACCATGAAGTGATTTATTTAAAAAGTCTAAACCATAGTTAAATTCGTGGTTACCGATATTACCCACTTCGTAATCTAATAGGTTCATCGCTTTATAGGCGGGGTGGACATCGCCCATTTGCAGGCCGACTTTAGCCATATAGTCACCCATAGGGCTACCTTGAAGCAGGTCGCCGTTATCTACGAGTACACTGTTTTTAGCTTCGCTACGGGCGGCATGGATCAGGCTTGCGGTACGTGCAAGACCGATTGTTGGGTCTTCTTTACCACTGTAATAGTTGAAATCCATGATATTTGTGTGCAGATCTGTGGTTTCTAACACACGTAAATCCGCTTGAACGATTTGCTCATCATCCGAGCTGCAGGCACTTACGCCTAGGGCGGCAGTGATCATCACTGCGAGTAGTTTTTTATTTAACATCGTTTTCTCTATTTATATTTATTTGACCCTAATACATGCTCTTTTAAGAACATGCCCATCATCCTGTTAATTGATGGCGAATGAACAGTTAAGTTACTGCGCCACTCAGTTAACGGACGAGGATTATAAAGTCATTTGATGATCTGAATGTGACATTAATTGCATAAAAGCTGTTTAAAATTGTGACAAGCAGCTTGATTGATTAATTTGTACACCACCAATGCCGCATTTTTGCTCATCGACTCGTTAATTTGATGTTGCCAGCTATTTATTAATAATAATTAATATTTAGCAGCTGAATGATGTTCGATCCTGAATATATTTGGCGTATGTCAGGATTATTTTTGGCTATTTTCTCAAGTGTTTTTACCTAAGTTTTTATTTTTAAATTAGATTATTTCTGTTTGATAGATCACTGTTTGAGTTGGCAGGGAATTCTCGTTTGTCGATAAAGCCCCGCCAAACTCACCTTGATGGCATTATTTGACGGCCGTCACACATAAAGAGATACAAATTTCCCTCGTTCCTTGGCTTTGAAAACTTGGCCGAAGGTCGCTTAACTTGCTAAGGTTGAGCATCGAAAACGGGCGTCCAAACTATGCGCCAGTTGGAAGAGAAGCCAAAATCCGTTACTCGCACCTTTCACTTAAAAAATATAAAGACAGGGCAGTAACACTCTAGGGAGTTCCTATGCGTAAGTCTGTTATTACTACTGCCGTGGCCGCGGCATTGTTATTGGGCGCGTGCTCAGAAAAGCCGGCAGCAAATACTGAGGCCGTCAATGCGGTTGCGACACAAGCCGCTGCATCGACTCAAGCTGATGCGACCAATGTGTTATTGAGTAAGAGTCCACTGCAGGATCAAGCTCCGCAGTTTAATCTGATCAAGAGTTCGGATTATGCCCCCGCGTTTGCGCAGGGTATAAAAGAACATGAGGCTGAAATCGCAGCGATTATTGCCAATAAACAGGCGCCAACCTTCGAGAATACGATTTTAGCCATGGAAACCTCGGGTGAGTTGTTAACTCGAGTGTCACGCACCTTCTTCAATCTGGCGGGGTTAATCTCCGACGATGATTTTCAAAAAAACGAGGCGGATTTAGCGCCTAAGCTATCGGCTCACCGCGATAACATTTACTTAGATCCGAGCATATTTGCCCGTGTGGAAACCGTATATCAACAACGTGCCACGTTAAGTGCCGAAGATAAGCGCCTGGTCGAGTTTTATTACGATCAGTTTGTACGTGCGGGTGCCAAATTATCCGATGCCGATAAAGCCAAAATGCGCGACTTCAATGCTGAATTAGCCACGCTTGCCACTGAGTTTTCACAAAACAGCTTAAAGTCATTTAAAGACGATGTGATTGTCGTGACCGACAAAGCACAACTGGACGGTTTATCTGACAGCGAAATCGCGACCTTAGCGGCCGCAGCGCAAGCGGCGGGTAAAACGGGTTACCTGATTACCTTAGTGAACACGACTCGTCAGCCTATTTTAGCCAGTTTAAATAACCGTGAACTGCGCCAAAAAGTCTGGGAAACCTCGGCCCACCGCGCCGTTGCCAGCAATGGTCCTTTAATCGTGAAGATGGCGCAGCTGCGCGCCAAGAAAGCCAATTTACTCGGCTTTGATACTTGGGCAGCCTACGCTGTGGCCGACCAAATGGCTAAAACGCCAACTGCCGTGTATGAAATTTTAGATGACTTGGCGCCTAAGGCGTTGGCTCACGCTAAAGCCGATGCGGCGGATATCCAAGCTGAAATCAAAAAGGCCGGCGGTAATTTTGAATTACAACCTTGGGATTGGGCTTATTACGCCGAGAAAGTGCGTCAGCAAAAGTACGCCTTCGATGAGAGCAGCATCAAACCCTACTTTGAATTTAACTCTGTGCTGAAGGATGGCTTGTTCTTCGCAATGCACAAACTCTACGGCATCAGCGTTAAACCGCGCACCGATTTACCGGTATGGCATAGCGATGTGCTCGCCTTTGAAGTTTTTGACAAAGACAACAGCTCTATTGGTCTGTTCTACCTAGACCCTTATGCCCGTGAAGGCAAGGGCGGTGGCGCTTGGATGGATGAGTTTGTTACTCAAAGCGGCCTACTCGGCACTAAGCCAGTGGTGTATAACGCGCTGAATATCCCGAAACCTGCTGACGGTCCAACCTTGATGACCTTCGATGAAGTGACCACTATGTTCCATGAATTTGGTCATGCCGTGCACGGTTTATTCTCCAAGGTGAAATATCCGAGTGTGGCGGGTACTGCTACGGCGCGCGACTTTGTGGAGTTTCCATCTCAAGTTAACGAAGATTGGAACATTGACCCAGCGGTTATTGCCAATTACGCCAAGCACTACCAAACCGGTGAGCCTATTCCTAAAGCCTTACTCGATAAGATCTTAGCCTCGAATAAATTTGGTCAAGGTTTTGATACCGTTGAGTATTTAGCGGCCGCATTACTGGATATGGAATGGCATTCGATTGGTGCCGATACCCAAATCAAGGATGTGGAACAGTTTGAACATCAAGTGCTAGCCAAACACGGCCTCGATTTCGCGCCAATTCCACCACGTTATAAGTCGAGCTATTTTAGCCATGCCTTCTCTGGTGGTTATTCTGCCGGTTATTACGCTTACCTGTGGACGGAAGTGTTTGCCGCCGATGCCTTTGCCTATATGGGCCAACATGGTGGCTTAAAAGCCGAAAACGGCGATAAGTTCCGTGGTGCGGTATTGTCGAAAGGCAACAGCGAAGATCTAATGCAGGATTACATCCACTTTACCGGTCAAAAACCCACGACCGGTGCCTTATTAAAACGCCGTGGTTTAGTCGATTAAACGATTCATTGTAAAAAGGGCCAAAGGCTTGGTAGGGCAACCTATCAAGCCTTTTTTTACGCTATTGTTTTTCGATAATCTTTACTCTAAAATCGCGCCAAATTTGACTGTGGGATAGCTTCTTTATCCCGTATCGACGCCCCTCGAAAATCAGGCTCAGTTTTCCCTCCTTTGAGCCCTTGAGTACAGCTAAAGCGTAGCCTTTTATTATTGGATGTAGCATTAATGGTTTCGCAATTAAGTGAAGCAGTGCTGGATGTGATCGCTGACGCCTTGGTAGACAAAGGCTATATCTTTTTACCCGAGTTAATTCCTCACCCCATTAGCCAAGTATTATTGGAAAAAATCCAAGCAACAGAAATACATGAGCTCAAAGCGGCTTCGATTGGACGTGGTGCAGAGCAGCAACTCAACCCCGATATTCGCCGCGATAGGATCCAGTGGCTGGAGGAGCAGAGCGAGCCAGATAGCCTCTATTTAGACTTGATGACGCAGTTAAAAGATGGCCTAAATCGTCGATTATTTATGGGATTATTCGACTACGAAAGCCATTATGCTGTGTATCAGCCCGGTGCTTTTTATAAGAAGCATGTGGATGCGCTAAAAGGTAGTCAAAACCGTATCTTAACCACAGTGTTTTTTTTAAATCCAGATTGGAAACCAGCAGATTGCGGCGAGCTGATTATTTATGATGAAGCCGATAATGAGATTGAACGCATCGCGCCTAAAATGGGGCACTTTGTGATTTTCTTAAGCGAGCGCTTCCCCCATGAAGTCAGTAAAACCTTAGCCCAGCGCAACAGTATTGCCGGCTGGTTTAGGGTGAGTAATAGCGTGCACGGGTTTTAGTTTATCGGGCCGTAACGGCTTGATGCTGCTTAAAAGTTCTATATGATTTCAAGGCGCAGTGTTTCTAAGTAAACACTGCGCTTTTTTGATCTTAATGGGGCAGTGTTATCAACACCTGCTAAATCGATACTTAAATTGTACTTGATGCAGTTTGTTTGCACTTACGTCATGTTAAACCGGGAGTCATAAGTCTCGGAGTTATCTTGACCCCTGCGTTATTTGGCTGCATCAGAACGACCGCAACATCAGCCTAATCTGATTCATCAACATGTCATTTTCGACGGCGAAGCTTAAGGAAATCTTAGCGCCTGCACCTAGAATGAAATTATCAAATCACATTGAAAATAGAGGTTTTTTTATTTTAGATTAATGTTAGGCTAGTAAAAAATGTGCGCAAGGACACACTTTTTAGTCAGCAAATGGAGGCGATACTGTGGGCGAACGCGATCTTTTAGGTTGTTTAACGGGCGAACATGTCGTGCTGGAACCCCTCTCTTTATCCCATGTTGCCGCCTTGAGTTTAGCGGTAACGGATGGTGAGTTGTGGCGTTTATGGTTTACCAGCGTGCCAGAGCCAAGCGAGATGAAAGCCTATGTGACTAAAGCCTTGGATGAGAAAGCACGCGGCGAGAGTTTCCCGTTTGCGGTGCGCGACCGTCTCTCAGGTGAGATTGTCGGCTGCACCCGTATCTGCCATTGGGAGAGCGAGCATCGCCATTTGGAGATTGGTTACACTTGGTACGCCAAGCGCGCCCAGCGCACGGGGATTAATACCGAATCTAAATTATTACTGCTGACCTTTGCCTTCGAAACCCTCGATGCCATTGCCGTCGAGTTTCGCACCCATTGGCATAATCAAGCATCTCGCCAAGCCATTGCCCGCCTCGGCGCCAAGCAAGATGGCGTGCTGCGCAACAATAAGATCCTCAAGGATGGCACGATCCGCGATACCGTGGTGTATTCCATTATCGATTCTGAATGGGCCACAGTGAAACACAACTTAGCATTTCGCTTACAGCAACGACCGGTAGAGTAAGGCGAGTTGAGGCTTCAAATGGTGAGATGCATTCGCTATTTGGAGTCGCAACACGCACGTAGATTTGAGGTAGGAAAGGCCGATGGCAAACATTATTTCTCGCGCTGACGTATCCCATAGTCATGAGGTTGCCCTGTTATTTAATGAGTATCGGCAGTTTTACGGCTATAAGGATGATGTCCCTGCGGCGGAGCAGTTTATTCGTGCGCGTTTGCAGGATGCCTCGTCCGTAGTGTTTATCGCGCGCTCACCCGAGGGTATGGGATTGGGTTTTGTGCAGTTGTATCCCAGTTATTCATCGCTGCGTTTGGCGCCGATTTTTATCCTAAACGATGTGTTTGTCACCCAGCATGCGCGTTGTGTCGGTATCGGTCGGGGGTTGGTGCAACAGGCGACTGAGTATGCCAAAGCCCAGGGCGCTCGCGCCTTAGTGCTCGAGACCCAAAAGGATAATGTCCGCGCGCAGGGATTGTATGAGGCCTTAGGCTTTGTGCGGGATCAGAAATTTTTAACTTACGAGCTTGAGATCCACTCATTGCTTAAGTAGTTTATGCTTAATTGCGAATAAAAAGGACAACAAGATGTTTAAAGCGTTTGCCGTTGCCGGCTTAATGTTAACTGTTAGCCATAGCGTAGTTGCCGATGAGGCAGAAAAGGCATTTAGTAAAGAAGCCATTGAATGTGCTGCTTATTATCAAATCAGTTCCGAGGCCATTGGCGCCATGAATGCCCCGCAAATGCAAGCAGTGGGTGAGCGCTTAAAAACCTCTAAAGTCGAGGCTGAAAATCTGGCGAAGAAGTATCAGTCAGAAGCCGAAGTTACCCAAGCGGTGGCCGACGCTAAAGCGCGCCAGATCCAGAGTCTAGGCGGCTCAAGTAACTTAGGTGCGCTAATGGGCAAATATAAAGATGAGTGTAAAAACCTGTTAGCCGATCCGCAAAAGCGCCTCGATTACTGGACCATGGCCACCATGTAAGTCTTGCCTGTGATAAACAAAGGAGCCTGAGGCTCCTTTGTGTTATCTGAAGTCTATTTTTAGATTTACTGTGGTTTAGCATGATTTAGTCTTAATGAATGTGATTCTGCCGATACTTGTGTCATGGCACATGCTATGTGTAATAGCGTACAGCTTTTGTCATTAAGATTACGGTTGTTGTAATAGAGTGTCGCTTTGGCGGGTCTTACTCCCTAGATGAGCATGGGCCTGATGGCCGCGAATAA
>NZ_JBKEDJ010000047.1:0-6823 GCF_047975355.1 Shewanella sp.
AAGTGTAACTCAAACCAGCTTTCCGAATTTAATTTACTGCCTGCGTGAGATAAGACGGGTAGTGAATAACAAATTTGCTTGGTGACAATAGCATTGTGGTCCCACCTGATCCCATCCCGAACTCAGAAGTGAAACGCAATCGCGCCGATGGTAGTGTGGGGTCTCCCCATGTGAGAGTAGGTCATCGCCAAGCGCCTAATATTCTCGTGAAGAGAGCAGAAAGCCAGCTGAATAAGCTGGCTTTTTTGTTTTTCGCGTTTGCCATTTTTAGATTGTGATTTTGAAATCATTCATTCCAATTTTCAGCCTCTTTCACTCGCACATCCCTGATGTGCGCTAAATCGCGACTTGTAGCTTTATTTTCTTCACGTTACTGAGACATACCTGCCGATGGCAACTCTTGCTATTACTTCAGAGGTTACTTACCTTATGCAGTAATTTATTGGGGTAGCTAAGGATCTATGATGAAGTTAGAGATGATTTGTACTGGGGAAGAGGTACTGTCGGGTCAGATTGTTGATACTAACGCGGCCTGGTTTGCCAGCACTATGATGGAGCATGGCATTGAGATCCAACGACGAGTGACTGTAGGGGATCGCCTCGAGGACTTAATTGCGGTTTTCCAAGAACGTAGCTTGCATGTCGATGTCATCTTAGTAAATGGCGGCTTGGGGCCGACCAGTGATGATATGTCTGCCGAGGCAATGGCTAAGGCTAAGGGAGAGTCTCTGGTTGAGAATCGCGAATGGCGTCAGCATTTAGAAGATTGGTTTACGCGCAATAACCGTGAGATGCCAGTCAGTAATTTGAAGCAGGCGATGTTGCCTGAGTCTGCGGTGATGGTAGATAACCCCGTCGGCACGGCCTGTGGATTTAGAGTGAAGTTAAATCGAGCCTGGTTGTTTTTCACCCCTGGCGTGCCATTTGAACTCAAACATATGGTGAAGGAACAATTTATTCCTTTTATCCGTGAAGAGTTTGCCCTCGACGCTAAGGTGGCGCTGAAGAAGTTGCTGACCATAGGTCATGGCGAGTCTTCTCTTGCCGATAAGATTGAGCCATTGGAGTTGCCTGAGGGGATTACCATTGGTTATCGCTCCTCAATGCCACATATTGAGATTAAGATCTTTGCCCGCGGTGAGAAGGCGATTGCTTTGCTACCACGGGTGACTGGGCACATCAAAATGGTGCTGGGTACTGCGGTTGTCGCCGAAGATAAAGCGACGCTTGCCGAGGAGATCCATGCGAAGTTACTGAATTCTGGCTTGACCTTGAGTGTTGCCGAGTCTTGCACGGGGGGGATGATAACCAGTCAGTTAGTGGACTTCCCTGGCAGTTCTTCCTACTTACAACACGGTCTGGTGACTTACAGTAATGAGTCTAAGGTGCGAGTGTTAGGGGTTAATCCAGCGACGTTAGACGATCACGGCGCAGTGTCTATTCCCACGGTCGAAGAAATGGCCAAGGGTGCGCGTGCTATTTTAGATAGTGATTTTGCCTTAGCAACTAGTGGGATAGCGGGACCAGATGGCGGAACCGAAGAAAAGCCCGTCGGTACGGTCGCAATTGCCTTGGCAACCCGCAGTGGCGTCTACAGCCAAATGATAAAACTGCCGCGACGTTCGCGGGATTTAGTGCGTAGCTTAAGTGCAGCGGTGGCCTACGATATGTTAAGGCGTGAATTACTCACCGAAGCTGTGATTGTGGATTATCAGTCGATAGGGCGATTCAGCAAGTAACTCTTTGGATACTGAAGGGTTTTAGTCAGTCTAGATGGATTAACAAAAATGCTCCCGAGGGAGCATTTTTTATGGAGAATTATCAGTAACGCAATCCGCTATTTAGTGAATTTAAGGACTAATTTGCCAGGGACAACTTGAATGCTCTCGGTCATCTTTGCCATCAGTGCCTGATTGCTGTCTTTCGTATCGAGTACATACACGGGTTGATTCTCGAGGAAATGCCTTAAGTAGCCCATAACTTGTGGCGTAGCGCTACTGATGGCTTTCTCGATATCCTTAGGCGTTGACTCGACTTTCACCAATTCAAGCTGGCGTAGGTAGACGCTGTGGGTGGCACTATCATACCAAGGCTTGGCCTCAAAGGTGGTTGAGAGCTGCGCCTTTAAAGGATAAATAGGGTTAGTAATGGACACCTGTGTAGACGCACTTACGCTCATAGTATCAGGCTTTTCACCGAGTCTGACACTGATGTCGTTAATGCGCACTTGCGCGCCCACCAGTTGATTACCTTGTTTCACCTCAAAATGGATCTCTTTACTGAGATACTGCTCCATTTCATGCTCGCTGATACTGTACTGCGTGACGCAGCCGCTAAGCAGTACAGATAATCCCAAGCAAAGGCTAAGCGTGAGTTTTTTCATTAACCTGTGTTTCTCATGCCCGCCGCGACACCTGCAATCGTCAGCATTAAGGCGAGTTGCACGTGTTCGGAAGCGGGAGCTTCGGTTGTTTCCTTGCGGGTACGAGCCAATAACTCGGTCTGCAGGAAGTTTAATGGATCGATATAGGGATTGCGCAGTTTGACTGATTCGCGATTCCACGGTGTATGCGCCATTAAGGTATCCGATTTAGTCAGCTCCAGCACCACTTTAATGCCGAGATCTAAACGCTGGCGTAAAGTTTCGCCTAAGTGATGTAGATTGGTCGGTACTAAGCAGGTTTCATAGTAACGCGCCAAGTTAGGTTCTGCCTTGGCGTATACCATCTCCAGCATGGAAATCCGCGTGCTAAAGAAGGGCCATTCGCGCTCCATATCCTGTAGGAAGCCCATTTCGCCACGTTGGCAGGCAGCCTGTAATGCTTCACCAGCGCCGAGCCATGCTGGCAACATTAAGCGGTTTTGAGACCAAGCAAAAATCCAAGGAATGGCACGTAAGCTCTCGATACCGCCATCGACACGGCGTTTGGCTGGGCGACTGCCTAATGGTAGTTTGCCCAGTTCAACCTCCGGTGTGGCTGCACGGAAATAAGGCACAAAATCAGGCTCTTCACGGACAATACCGCGGTAAGCACTCACTGACTCCTCAGCAATTCGTTCCATACAATTGCGCCATTCCTGCTTAGGCTCGGGCGGTGGAAGCAAGGTCGCTTCTAACACTGCTGAGGTGTACAGGGCTAAGCTTTGCACCGCCAATTTAGGCAGACCGAACTTAAAGCGGATCATCTCACCTTGCTCGGTGACGCGAATACGACCATCAACTGAGCCGGGCGGTTGCGACAGAATCGCTTTGTGAGCTGGACCGCCGCCGCGACCAATACTGCCACCACGACCATGGAACAGCGTCAGCTTAACGCCAGCCTGTTTACAGACGGCGACTAACTGCTCCTGTGCGCGGTATTGCGCCCAAGCGGCTGCCATCACGCCTGCATCTTTGGCTGAGTCAGAGTAGCCGATCATCACCTCTTGCATACCTTTGGTGTAACCACGGTACCAGTCGATATCGAGCAGTGAGGTAATGCACTCGGCGGCGTTATTTAAGTCGCTTAAGGTTTCAAATAGCGGCACAACGCGCATTGGGTGAGTGCAGCCGGTTTCTTTGAGCAGTAATAATACGGTTAATACATCAGAAGGCTTGCTCGCCATCGAGATCACATAGGAACCCAAGGCCTTAGCAGGATGTTTAGCAATTAAGCGGCAAGTGTTAAGCACTTCGGCCACATCGGCAGAAGGTTGCCAGTTACTCGGGATCAGCGGGCGACGGTTACTGAGTTCACGCAGTAAGAAGGCTTGTTTTTCGGTTTCATCCCAATGGTTAAAGTCACCCATACCCAGATAACGAGTTAACTCGGCAAGTACATCGCAGTGACGGCCGGCGTCTTGGCGGATGTCGAGCCGTAACATATGGATGCCAAAACAAGCGAGACGACGCAGAATGTCGAGGAGTAAACCGTTAGCAATCAAACGCATGCCGCAGTCACATAAACTCTTATACAGCATCTCTAGTGGCGCTTTCAGATCGCTTTCTTGCCAAATTAGCGTTGATTTATCCACTTCAGGATTATGGCCCTCGATGCGGGCGTTTAAGTAGTCGATGGTGTCGCGCAGTTTTTGTCTTAGTGAGCGCAGCACAAAACGATAGGGTTCGCAGCTATTGTTGGTATACGCCATCAGCTCGCTGTTGGCTTCTTCCATCGATAACTCGCCAACTAGCAACACTATATCCTTGAGGAATAAGCGGGCGGCGGCATGGCGATTACGGTCTAACACTTCTTGGGTGACTTTAGCGGTCACAAAGGGGTTGCCGTCGCGATCGCCACCCATCCAGCTTGAGAAGCGTACTGGCGCGATATCGATAGGCAATTGCTGGCCGGTGCGATCTTGTACTTGATCGTTGAGCTGCCTTAAAAAGTCGGGGACAGCATGCCAGAGGGATTCTTCAATGGTGGATAATCCCCAGCGGGCTTCATCCACAGGCGTTGGGCGTTCACGGCGAATTTCATTGGTGTGCCAGATTTGGGCGATTAACTGGCGCAGACGCAGATTAATTTGGCGGCGCTCTCTGTCCGACAGTTGATTGTTTTCTTGCTCGGCGAGGCAATCCACAATCGCAGCATATTTTTGGATCAGTGTGCGGCGAGAGATTTCCGTTGGATGCGCGGTGAGGACTAAGTCGATATCCAGCGTCTTTAAGCAATCTAACATCTTGGTTTGATCTATACGGCCATTCAGCATGCGGCCAAGCAATTGTTCGACCGGATCCGGTACGCAAACCAGCTCATCGCAGTTACGGCTAATAGTATGAAATTGTTCGGATAAGTTTGCTAAGTTGAGGAATTGGTTAAAGGCTTTGGCAAAAGGCACTAACTCCTCATCGGGGAGTGCGGTGAGCAGTTCTAGCATTTGTTCCCGTGCCGCTTCGTCGCCACGGCGGGAATCTTTTGCGAGTTTACGAATTTGCTCAACCTTCTCGAGGAAAGAATCACCGAGGTGGGTACGCATCGTATCGCCCAGGATCTGCCCTAACATACTCACGTTCGATCTTAACGACGCATACATGTCGGTCACATTGTCTGCCACATTACCTGCCATAGTTACTCCGAATAGAAAAACATAAAAATCCGCAATATACCCAAACAACCTGTCGGTGATGAGAATCCTATCTTCAGGTCGCTTGGGTATATAGCCCGCTAGCACAATACCCACCACTGAGGGCAATGGTCAACAGCAGAACTTATAACTTATACGACTGGCTTATCTTATATGCAACTAATCACGATAATTGTTGAAGAATATTCAATATAAATGCGAGCTAACGCAATATTTTATTATGTTTAGCGGAAGTGAATATGAACTGCATCATTTTCGGTTTTGCGGGTATGTGTATTCGGTGTTAATAAAAAGGACTGATTTTTCAGTCTTTCATCCATAGATAACTGAGTTATTAAGCAGTTAGCGAAGTATTGTGTTATTTGCTAAGCGTGCTTGAACGCAGATAAAAGACAAAATTTAATAAAAATATATATTCACATATATTGCATAAATAGATCTTTGTGGTAGTCTAGTCAGCAGTTGAGATGAGTCACCCCTTGTGACCTGTAGAGTAAATATCATGATGTATAGCGTTAAGCCGTCAGTGAATAAAATAACAACCCATTACGATTTCCTACGACGATAGTCTTGTCATCATAGATATACGCTGGTGCGTGTACGCTATTCATCTATTCTTTAAGTCTCTTTGATTCGGTTTATAAAAATACATATGAAAAACATCGCCATTATCGGTGCCAGTGGTTACACAGGCGCACAACTAACAGCTTTAGTCCATGCGGAGTCTGAATTATCGATTCAAGGTCTGTATGTCTCTGAAAATAGTTTAGATAAAGGTAGAGCTTTAGCAGATTTGTACCCTGTATACAGCCACATTGACTTAGCTCTTTCACCACTGACTGAAGAAGCTAAGGCTAAGATCGTCGCCGAGGCGGATGCCGTGGTGTTAGCGACCGAGCATTCGGTGAGTTTGCATTTAGCGGCTTGGTTTTACAACCAAGGTTTAGCCGTGTTTGACTTAAGCGGTGCCTATCGTTTCAGCGATGTGGCGCAGTACCCTAAGTGGTACGGTTTTGAGCACGAATATCCCGAAGTGTTGGCCAAGGCAGTCTATGGTCTTGCCGAGTGGAATGCCAAAGAAGTCGCCGCCACTAAGATGATTGCCGTGCCAGGTTGTTACCCAACAGCATCATTAACGGCATTGAAACCATTAAAGAATTTACTGACCTCAGCCTATCCAGTGATCAATGCGGTCAGCGGTGTAACGGGTGCGGGTCGTAAGGCACAGTTGCATACCAGTTTTTGCGAAGTGAGCCTCACACCCTACGGCGTATTAGGCCACAGACATCAACCCGAAATTGCCACTCAACTGGGGCAAGAGGTGATCTTCACACCGCACCTTGGCAACTTCAAGCGCGGCATTTTAGCGACCATCACGGTACAGCTAAAACCAGGCACTACCACTGCCGATGTGGCTGCGGCATACAGTGTGTATGACCAAGCTCCGCTGGTAACGGTGAAACAGAACCAGTTCCCGAAGGTGGATGATGTGGTGCTGACTCCGAATTGCCACTTAGGTTGGAAGTTTGATGAGAACAGTGGCTACTTAGTGGTTGCCAGTGCCATCGACAATTTGATGAAAGGCGCGGCGAGCCAAGCCCTGCAATGCATAAAGATTCACTTTAACCTTTAACCGTTCATCCTTATTTAAGAGAGTCGTCAAGATGTCTACCAACAACTCAGTATTAGTTCTTAAAGTCGGCGGCGCCCTGCTGCAGTGTGAAATGGGGATGGCGCGTTTAATGGATACCGC